>JAITSS010000048.1 GCA_031287565.1 Desulfobulbaceae bacterium | reverse complement strand
GGCGAAATTGATACCGAAAACAAGGCCGGAAAAATCGCCTGAATCATCCTGATTGGCGAATGTGATGCTGGTTTGTTCGTTAATGGTGAGAATGCCGGGCGAATGGAATGCTATGGTGACGTCACCATTCAGCGTGTGATAGGTTTGATCGCCGGTATCGACAAATGTCCCGGAAAAAACCTGCCCGTTGATGAATAGAATATTCATACCCTGATCAATGATCGTATCGTGACCATCTCCGGTATTGATCTTGTAGGTATCAATTCCGGCGCCGCCTTCTAAAATATCGTTGCCTTTGCCGCCGGTTAAGGTGTCGTTGCCGTTGCCACCATAAAGATGATCTTCACGGGTGTCGCCGGTGATTTCGTTGGCATTCTCATCACCAAACATGATTTGGTGGTTGGTCAATTCAATCCCATTGCCATCGATTTTTAATTGTAGCGGCTGACCGTCAGGGCTTTTGATTGCGAAATCGCTAAAGTCCCAATCGCCGGAAGTCGAATTTTCCACCGCTTCGAGATTCATCAACCCAGACAAAAACAAGGCCCGATCATTGATATAATTTTCTGTCAGTAATCCTTGCCCGGTCTCTGGATTATACATATCCAATTCGCCGTTTTGATTGAATTGGTCATAAGAAAAATTCTCCCCAGTCAGCATGAATGGGTTCAGGCGCGCCAGGGCGTAGCGCGTCGCCAGGCCGTCAGCGTTGTCTTGATGGGCGAGAGAAATCAATTGCTCGGTGGAAAGGTCATTGAGCAAATTGAGATGCAAGCTTCCCGCTTCAGCCTTGTTTACACCCAGTTCATCAAAGGAATTCTGCGCTCTCGTATATCCATATTGCCCACCAAAGAGATAAGCATCCGACAGATTTTTATATGTCGTTCCTTCCACAAAATGACTAAGCAAATCATTGTAGTGGGCAAGAGCGTCATTTAATCTGGCAATTGAATGTCCATCCAATCCAGTATTTCCGCCAAATATCGGCAACAAACCACCAAGATGTTCATTACTGGCCACCCATGATGAAAAATTGGTTGCCAGATTGGAGAGAATATCTCCATTCAATGCGCCTTCGTCCTGATATGATATATTCAGCAGGTTGTCCTTCAGCCAGGGATCATTCTTCGCGTCTATGCCGAGAATATCGAGGACATTACATATCTTAGTGTAGAAAACGAAAGGGATTGGTACTTCTGGCAAAGACGACAAGGAATTGGTTCCGTATCCATTATAGGCATATGCCTGAATGTGCATATCAGCGCCAATTGACTGGCTGAGAATGCCGCCCAGCGAATGGCCGGTTAAAGTCAGGTTGCTGGCGCTTATCGAATATTCCGCCATCATTTTCTGCACAAATTCTTTGGCGACGCTGAATTGTGGGTTGAAGTTGCAATATCCAATCAAGATATCGCTGATGATATCTCCCGCGCTTTTCTCGGTTCCACGAAAAGCGATGATGTAATCACTTGTACCGGTTTTATTGAGTAGTACAGCCTGGGTATCAGTTATCGGCGTGTCAAGAAAGTCGATAACAGTATATTCTGAATTGAGTGTGTAGATTAGCCCACCTGCTTCGAATGTGTCGAAATCGTCCTGATAACTAGGCAATGTCGGATTCTCGTAAGCGAAATATGCCAGTAATCCCATATCTGTTATTGCTTCTTTACTTTTGTCGATTGACATTCTTCACCTCATTTGTTGATTTTTGCGTCCCAGGTTCCGGCATGGAAAGATCTAGATGTTTTGGTGCATTTATCCGTGTGTTTCTCGGAAAAACTTTCAAATCGAAACTATTATAATAAGGATACCCACACGAAGTTCCCTGTGAAAATGGGCTTGAAGTATACCCGACAATATTCACGATTCGTTGTTGCAACATACACCATCTCTGAAGCAGGCGCCGATTATAGGCGAGTATTTCACCAGTTGAATTATCATAAATCGTTATCTCATCAGCCCACACGTAGCGCCGCCAGAAATTTGGCAAAGACACAGGATTAAATATTACCGAATAGTTCATTTTTGGCATTGTTGCTTTGGTGTACAATTTCTCACTCTGGGCAATAATAGCCGCTTCGTTATGAAGTGTTTTTGAGTATGCTTTAGGTTTATATGGTGGTATTGTATATTTGCCATTCCTTATATCCTGTTGAATTGCATTGCTTTTTTTCCAGCTATTAATGGTTGCGGTATAAACATGCACATTCCCCTCCGGATCGTTGAGTGCCAGAGTTGTCAAGTCATTTCCATCCAAATAATTTGTTATCGTATTCAATCGATCTCGTTCATCATATCCAGGATAAACATTGTCCTCAAAATAGATACTTCCAGGTTTTTCCACTTTTCTGATTACAAATGTCTTTGGATTTGGCTCGGACCGGCAAAACCACCAGGCCAGAGCGTGGGTGATAATTATATCATGAGTGAGAAACAGCATCACAAAAATCAGCGGAATAGCCACCAGTAATATTTCGGTTTTTCGTTTCATATCATAACATCTTCATACACATTAAATATGCGTATCAGCGCCAATTGACTGGCTCAAAATACCACCCGGAGAATGGCCGGTTAAAGTCAGGTTGCTGGAGCTTATCGAATATTCCGCCATCATTTGCTGCACAAATTCTTTGTCGACGCTGAATTGTGGATTGAAGTTGTAATATCCTACTAAAATATCAGAAACAATGTCGGTAATGCCTTCCGTGCCGCGAAAGGCGATGGCCAGATGCCCGCCCAAACTATGGCCCACCACTGTAACATCGCCGGGATTGATATCCAAACCGGTCGATCTCTCGTCGCTGAATATTTCGTTTGATGATTTGAAATCGACGGTATAAACTAAGCCGGATGGGTGATCGATAATCACATTATTGCGGCTTCCGGGCGAATATATATAGCCATCTTCATCTTCTATTACCTGTTCACCATTGAATAATATCAAATGACCGATACAAACAAGTTCGGCTGCTTGATATGTCTGGCTTTTTGCCGCAGATATTCGCTGTCAGTCATTGTAGGTATCGACAATTTGGTTTATCGCCAAACCATCGATGGCAATATCAAAACCATCAGTCGCCAGTAAATCAGTCACTATCTGTTCTGTCCCCCGAATAGCGTAAACATAAGAACCATCATTATTCAGCCATAGCTCCGGCAATGGCTCCGGCGGAAATCTTAAGGGTTTCAGCCGCATTGAGAATGCCTCTTTTTACGTCATCACCACTGATATATGCCAATGCCTCGCTATCGTAGGTTTGGTTGGGCGCTCCTCTTGAGTACTGTACTGTTGCCATAATAATCTTCTTAAAAGTTAATGACCATTACACATGCAAAGAAACCAGCGCGCATCAATGGGCCGGTATACGCATTCGTACTCCTTCCAGTCAGATGGGAAAGAGTTCAGGGATGACAATACTCGTTTCTTATAGCTATATGTTCCATCTGTTTTTATGGGGCCGAGCAGATAGCCATTCTCAATTCTGGGCGGTTCTGGGAAATGCTGATAATCTTTCCATACAGCGAAATAGCGCCATGAATGAACGTGAGACGCATTATTATTGGGTAACTTTTTTTGCAACTGTAACACTCCATATTGATACCCATGTAACCGGCATTTGGGTGGGGGCAGGTGTTTTTTTTGGCAGTCCATGGCTAGCCGCCGCTTCTCCTCTCCGGTTTTCGCCCCCCGGCCTACCCCCAAGCACGAGTTGCCACCTAAGTGCCATTGTTTCCATGCATTACTGCATTCATCGTTCATGACTTGCACCCGCCGGGCTGTAGCTAAGCTGTAGGGTTCCGGCAACCAATCCAGCAAGGACAGCGGATTGACGGCGTATATTTCCGCCCGCCGCCAAAGCTCCTTCGTGCTTTGCTCTTCTCTTGGCCATACCACTTCTGGCCAGCGTTCCCGTTCCGCGAAAGTGCGATTCCTTCGCACTATTTTCTCAAATTCCGCGCGATGAGCCTGAAAATGCGCAATCATTTCCTCATCGCTTGGCAAGCCGGTCGTAAAAAACGCCCAATAAAACCACCCAGCCACAAGCAAAATACCCGGCAAGAATGAGATGGTCTTTTTTAGACTTGGGTGTTGCATGGGCATTCTCAAGCCTCTATCTCGCGACAATCCAATTACCGGCGCATCCAACAAATCGCGAAGGTGGCGCAACAATGGCCGTTTACTCGACAACACCGCGATTGATATTCACCGCGACCAAGCGGCAAACGCTGGCATCGTCACGACAATTCTGTTTATGCAGATTTAATGCCAGACTGATGAAAGGCGGGACGGGGCGGGAACGCAGCAAGTGATGGAAGGCTATTTGTGCGAAATAACAAACAAAACAGGACAATCGCGCTGGGTTCGCCAGGGCGTGGGCGGCGGATGCGGCGGCGCCACAAAAAGAATGCGACGCAACAGAAATGTTGCTTTATCCCTGTATCGGCGAGGCAATCTGGTAGCGGCGCAGCAAACGTTGCAGGGCCTGGCGCTCCATGCCACAACGGCGGGCGGCGGCGGTGATGTTGCCGCCGCTTTGACGCAAGTGCTCGCTGAAAAACGAGCGCGTGAACTCGCGCATCATCGTTTCTTTGGCTTCAGAATAGGGGAGTGTGTGAAGCTGCTCGAAAAAAACCGGGGAAGCGGCGCCAGCGACCGCCGCCGCATCGTCCAACATCAGGTCTTTTTTACGGATTTTTTTGCCGCTACCTAACAGAACGGCCCGATTGATGACGTTCTGCAATTCCCTGACATTGCCGCGAAAGTGATGATGGGCCAGGGCGTGCAGCGCCTCTTCCGACAGCTCAAGGTCGGGGCGGCCATGCTCGGCGCGATAGCGTTTTAAGAAATGGTTAATCAGAAGCGGAATATCGGCGCGGATTTCCTCGATATGCGGCATGGTCACGGTCATGACGTTTAAGCGATAAAACAGGTCTTCGCGGAACTCGCCGCGGGCGATTTTCGCCTCGATGTCCTGATTGGTCGAGGAAATCACCCGCACATCGACCTCGTAGGCGCGGTTTTGGCCGAGCGGCTGGATTTCCTTTTCCTGCAACACCCTGAGCAATTTGGTCTGAATGGAAATCGGGATATCCGCGACCTCATCCAACAAAATGGTGGAGCCGTTGGCTTCGAGAAACAGGCCGTCTTTATCGCGCTCGGCCCCGGTGAACGCGCCCCTGGCGTAGCCGAACAGTTCGCTTTCCAGGATATGTTCCGGCAGCGCCGGACAGTTGACGATGACCATGCGCCGCTCGGCGCGGTTGCTCATGGCGTGCAGGGCGCGGGCCGCCAATTCTTTGCCAGTGCCGGATTCGCCGCGAATAAGCACGGTCATGCAACTGGGGGCGATGCGGCGCAGCAAATCCTGCATCTGCAAGAGTTTCGGCGAGCTACCGATGAAGCCGTGAAATTCAAAGGAACCGGCCATCTGGTGCTGAAGCTCGCGAAAGCGCCGCTGCTCACGCAGGAGTTCCGTATGCTCCATAGCGCGGCTGACGGCAAAGACGATCTGGTCGTTATCAAAGGGTTTTTCAAAAAAATCGAAGACTCCGTCCTTCATCGCCTTGACCGCCATTTCCACGGTGCCGTAGCCGGTCATGATAATGACGGTGATGGTTGGGTCGATCTCTTTTAAGCGGCGGAAAAAATCCATGCCGTCGATGCCCGGCATCCGAATGTCGGTGAGCACCACATCCGGACGCCAAAAGGAGATTTGCTCCATCGCCTTGTCGGCGTTGGTGGCCCGCCGCGTTTCATAGCCGCATTTTTTTTCCAGGAGCCTGGTGAGAAGCGCCAGCATGTCCGGCTCGTCGTCAACCACCAACACGCGCTTCAGCGGCAAATGCAGCCAATCATTCTGGTCGCCCATAGATTTATCCCCGCGTTTTTTCGCAATAAAAATCACATACGCCAGCCGCAACAAAAAAGATGCGGCACTCTGGCACAAAAACAGCGAAAAATCCAGGCGAATCCATCAATCAGTCCAAACGCCCGGAAACGCCCGCGTCTGCAAAGCTGGCCATTTCCCGTTGCACCTTGGCCGCCAATTCGATCAGGCCGATACCAATGGCTGCACCGGTGCCCTCGCCCAATCGCATATCTAAATCGAGTAGCGGTTTGAGACCCATTTTCTCCAGCGCCGACATCTGGCCAATCTCCACCGAACGATGCCCGGCAATGAGATAATCGGCGACCGTTGGATACAAGAGCCAGGCAATCAAGGCGGCGGCGGTGGCGATCACTCCATCCAGCACGATGCAGCGGCGCTTCTCGGCAGCGGCGAGCATCGCCCCGCACATGGCAGCGATTTCCAAACCACCCACCGCCGACAGTACCGTCATGCCGTTCGTCGCATCCAGCCGGTGCAATTTGAGCGCTCCGTCGATCACCTTGATTTTCCGCGCCAATCCCTGGTCGTCAAGGCCGGTTCCCCGCCCGGTCACGTAGGATGGCGGCAATCCGGTCACGGCGCTGATAACTGCGGCGGCGGCGGTGGTGTTGCCGATGCCTATTTCACCCAGGCCGAAAACATCGTAGCCATGCGACTGGTAAAGATTGGTGAACGCCTCGGCCCCAACCCGCATGGCGGCCAGGGTTTCGTCACTGGTCATGGCTGGACCGCTGGCAAAATTGTGCGAGCCGCGCCGGATTTTCGCCTGGATCAGCAGGGGGTGGGCCGCCAGATCGCCGTCGATGCCGACATCAACCAGATGATGCTCGATCCCGTAGTGGCGGCAGAAAACGTTGATCGCTGCGCCGCCGGAAAGAAAATTGGCCGCCATCTGCGCCGTCACCGCGCTGGGAAAAGCGGAAACGCCCTCGGCGGTGATGCCGTGGTCGGCGGCGAAGACCAAAAGCAATTTGCGCTCGACCACCGGCATGTCGGTTTCCTGAATCGCCGACAGCCGCACCGCCAAATCCTCAAGACGGCCTAAAGCGCCCAAAGGCTTTGTTTTGTTATCTATTTTTTTTCGCGCCCGCGAAAGCCAGTCGCGGGACACGGCGGCGATTTGGTGGTGCGGCGCATCGGCCAGCGAGACCTGCGGTTTTTCGACTTGGTTACAATCCGATTTCGACGTATTCATTTT
This sequence comes from Desulfobulbaceae bacterium, assembly GCA_031287565.1. GTDB lineage: Bacteria > Desulfobacterota > Desulfobulbia > Desulfobulbales > Desulfocapsaceae > UBA8130. Next base: position 21,632 of record JAITSS010000048.1, on the reverse strand, counting down.
GTTCTTTTCCTTTGTAAAATTGATGATGTACTTCAAAGCCAAGCCGCCCTCGATGGCCGAAAACGCCTTTTCAGCCTGCCACGGGTCAATCCTCTTTTCGATCAACAAAGCGAGGTCATTGTGCCAACGCCTGATCAGGGTCAGCGCTTTGCTCATGTGACGGCGACACGGGCCATAGCATCCGCGCACCGCCAGTTCCCGATAATGGATGAGATTCAGCGTCCGCGCATCCAACGCGCCCGCGCCAAGTCCGGAGAAAAAACACAGCCGCCCGCCCCGGCCCAGTTTACCGATGGCTAAAGCCAGAGCGTTCGGATCGTCGCAGGCGGAAACGGCAGTGGAAAAATCGTCTCTCGCGGTTTCCCGGCACAAAACAAATCCCATATGCCGACAGAAATCGGCGATGCGAGCCAGCTTTTCGCCATTTTTTTCAAGAATCAACGGCAAGCAACCGCAATCAAGACAGATCATCGCCAAAAGTAGGCCGAGGACGCCGCCGCCAATCACGAGCATCCGCTCGCCGACGATCAAAGCCAGCGATTCGGCGGCGGCGTAGGCGCAGGCCAGCGGCTCGGCGAAACAGAGCAGGACCGGATCAATATCAGCTGGCGCCGGAAGAAGGCTGACCTCCGGCGCATCGACGTATTCGGCGAAACCGCCATCAATCTGGAAGCCCATGACCCGCATTCGCTCGCAGAGATTTTCGCGCCCGGCCCGGCAATGGCGGCAGAGGCCGCAGGCAAATCCTGGCCACACCGTATAAAGACCGCCGTCGGTCGGGTCGCGCAGGGCCAGTTCGTGCCCCAAAATGCGCGGCAAAATCAGATCGCGGTGGCCGCTCTTCCACATTTTGTAATCGCTGTGGCACACCCCGGCGCAGACAACCCGCATCCGCCGGAAACCGACGGGCGTCTCCGGCAAGGCCACCTCGCGGTAGGCCAGTTGTTTTTGTCCAGAAAGAAGTAGCGCTTTCATAGGCCACCTCCACCGGCCTGAGCAGACAGGTCGCCAAGCTCGGCGCGCAAGCGATCAAAAATGGCCAGGCCCTCTGGCGGCCGCCGCTGCTGCACCGCCACCCAGGCGCGTAAAACCTTCAGGCCCGCGCCGGCGGCCAACAGTTCGCGGCTGATCGCAAGCGCTTCGGCAATGCTGGCCGCTCGTTGATCAAGCCAGATGATGAAAGCGGCGTTCAAGGCGACGGCCTCCGACATCGCCTCGCGCGCAGCCGCGCCGCGCCCGGCAAGAATCGCCATGGCGCTGCGGGCGGCCGCATCAAGAGTCGGCGCGGGCGCTAAAGCGGTATGGGGAAAACGGCTGATGCCGAACTCTTCCGGCGTAAAAGAAAATTCCTCCAAAACACCGTCGATGGCCAAAACTGCCCGTGTCAGGCCACAGACCGAAACCTCATCCATATGCAGATTGTTGTCCGCCGCCACGCCGCCGCAGACCACCAGGGCGCGGCGATAACCGATTTTCATCATCGCCTCGGCCACCGGACGCAGCAGATGCGGGCTATGCACGCCGCGAAGGCCACGGCCCGGACGCGCCGGGTTGGCCAGCGAAGCGACCAGGTTCAAGGGCGAACCAAAGCGGATTTTTTGCAGCAAGCGCCCGATATGTCGCGGATGGACTTCCTGACTCATGCCGTTAAACAGGCCGATGCCCGCCCGCTCAATACTGGCCGCGACCAGAGCCGCCGGACACTGGCAATCGACGCCTAAACGCTCAAGCAAATCGACCGTGCCACAGCGCGAAGTAATCGCCCGCGCGCCATGACGGGCGATTCGCGCCCCGGCGGCGGCGGCCAGAAGCGAGGCCAGAGTGCTGATATTGAAGGTTTTGCAACTATCCATGCCGGTGCCGCAGGTATCAAGCAGGCTCTCGTGGCAGGCAATCGGCGGATGGATGGTGTCGAGTTCATCCACCGCCCGCCAGCCACCGGCGATTTCGGCGGCGGTCTCACCTTTGGCGGTCAGGGCGGCGAGGAAGGCCCCCTGCTGCAATTCAGCGGGTTTGTCGTCTAAAATCAGACGAAACATCCGCCAGCTTTCCTCTTCGGACAGGTCTTCGCGGCGCAGCAGACGCGCGATCATCCCGCCGCAGAGGGCATCGGCATCTTCGAGTTTGGCGGTCATGGCGTGTTCTCCTGGAGGATGAAAAAAATCTGCGGAGAACGCGACCTGGTGCGCCGTTGATGGCGGGGAAGCCTCTCCGCATCACAGACCTGTCACCATGACAGGCGTGTGATACAGAGGCTCCCAGTGAGCGCAACTGATGAAGACGCGGATGAAGGCCGCGTCGAGACGGGCAGGTCTTCTGGCTTACGCTGACGGCGACTTTTCGCCGTCCACCCGACGGCCTTCCCAGGGAACAAAACCATCCCCAGTGACCCGCTTGAAAGCGCTGAACATCGGGCGCGAAGCCCGCGTCGGTCAGGTTGTAGACGTTGACAGCAATGACTGGCTTGCACCGGCTTCACACCGGTTTCCCTCTTGGGCGTCGTTGATGCGACGCGCCGGTCTCAGCGGATTTTCTACCTGGTTCGCCGGAAGGCGGCAAGGGACAAATGGACGGTTTGGCGAGTTTACGCTTCCGGCAAAACGACGGTATCGGTCACGCCGCCTTCTTCGGGGAAAGTCGCCTGAAGGCTGCCGCCATGCTGAAAAATAATTCGCCTGGCCAGCATCAATCCCAGGGCGTCCTTGTAGACCACGCCGCTGTGGAACGGCGCGGACGCCGCGCTTTGGCGATTTTGCTCGCGCAGACGCAGGCCCGAATGGTTGAAGGCCGCCGTCGCCTTGCCGTCGCCGTGGCTTATCGCGACGCGCAAAACGCCGCCGTCGGGCATAACCGAAATGGCGATTGTGATCAGTTGCAGCAAGGCTTCGCGCATTTTCGCCACATCGACATTGACATAGATTTCCTCATCCGGATGGGTCAGCTCGCTCACTATCGAGGCCGCCTGCAATTCGGGATGCAAGGCCAGAAGCGCGCCGCCGACCAAGGGCGCCAAAGCGCAGCGCACCGGTTGCAGGTTGGCGTTATCGGTGAAGGAAGACAGGATGTGCAAGGTTGATTCAATGCGACCGCTTTCCTCGATGATAATATCGAGAAACTGGCAATAGCGGTCGTCGTCGCACTTTTTTTTCAGCCAGACGGCGGCGCCGCCGATTGAGGTCAAAGGATTTCTGATGTCGTGCGTCAGTTGCGCCGTCATCTGGCCAATGACCGAGTAGCGCTCCATCGCCACCACCTGCTCGCGGCTCTCGACCAGCTCGCGCGTCACTTTTTCCAACTCGACAATCTTTTTGACCATTTCCTGGTGCAGGCGACTGCGCTCGATGGCCAGACTGGCTTGGCTGGCGAACATCTCTAAATTGCGGCTGTCGTCTTCATCAATCTTCGCGCCGGTGATGCGGTTATCGACAATGATCACGCCGATGCCGCCACGCGGCGAGATGAGCGGCGTGACGAGAAAATCGCCGCAGCCGAGCATGGTCGGCAAATCGTAGACGTTGACGCCCGCCTCGGTTTGTCCGTTCGTCACCATGAGGCTTTTCTTTTCGCGAACGGCGACCATCGCCACATGATCCGGCGTCTCCGGCGGCACCACCATTTGCCTGACTATTTCATTTATTTTTATATCGCCGTCGTCATTATGATAGTCATAGAGAATCTTGTCGAAACTTAAGCCTTTGGCGGCAATGTCGCTCCAGACCCGGCCCGCTTCTTCCGGATTGTCCGGGCCGATGGCCATGCGTCCGCGCAAAAAACCGGCGGAATCGCGCAGGAAGAGCAAGGCGCGATTGAAACCCAGTCCCTCTTGGGCGGTGATGCCGACCAGAATGGTGCGCAGGATGCTGTTCAGCTCGTGGAAGGTGAGATAGGCGGTATTCATCGTCCGCCCCAGCCGGTGCAAAAACTGCCTGCGCCTGGCTAATCGCTCCAGCGCCCGTTGAAGACGCCGATTTTCCAGCACCAATTTGCGTTTGGTTAAAGTGGCGGTGACGACCTTGGTCAGCAATTCAAGCGACAAAGGTTTGAGCAGATAATCGTCGGCCCCCTGGCGCAGGCACTCCAGGGCCATTTTCAGGTCGGCGCTGGCCGTGATCATAACGATGCCCAGGTCTGGGTCGCTTGCAACCAGGCTTTTCAGCAACTCGGCCCCGTTGCGGTCAGGCAGATTGATGTCGAGCAGCACCAGCGCCGCCTTTTCCCGCGCCAAATGTTCAAACATCTCGGCGGCGGTGTGGCAGCCGCGAGTCGGCAAATCAAGCTGCGCCAGGCGGCGACTGATGATCAGAACGATTTCCGGCGCGTCATCAACCACCAAGATGACTTCGTCCTCGCTCAACAGACCGCCAGCGGCAATATCGGCGTCGCTTTTGCCGGTAAGATGAAATTCAACCATGGAACCTCGCGCAGACCGCGACGACCGGACAAAGCGTGAATACGACTCGTCCAGGTCGGAAAAGAGAGGCGGGCGACGACGGCTTTCACCCCGCGCCCACAGCGAATTGCTTGTCCCCTGCAAGGCGCAATACTGTATAATGCCGCCCGATTTTCGCAATATTCTTCCATTTTTCGCCGAGGGCCGCCGTGCCGCCAAGCCTTGATGACATTTTCGCCGACGACGGTCTTTTAGCGCGGCGTCTCAGCCACTACGAACAGCGACCGGGCCAGCGCCAGATGGCCGAAGCGGCGCTGACCGCCTTCCAGCGCCAGCCGACGGAAGGCGAGGAAAACATTCTGGTCGTCGAGGCCGAAACCGGCATCGGCAAAACCATGGCCTATTGCCTGCCAGCGATTCTCGCCGACAAAAAAGTCGTGATTTCAACCGCGACCATCAATTTGCAGGATCAAATCATCGGCAAGGATATTCCGCTTTTGGAGCAGGTTCTTGAACAGCAAATCAAGGCCATCTGCCTGAAAGGGCGACAAAATTATCTCTGCCTGTACCGCTGGTTTCAATATGCCAGCCTGGCCGCCAAAGGCGACAAAGACGTAGAGCGCATCGGCCTCTGGCTGCAAAAAACCGAATTCGCCGACCGCGCCGAATTGGGCTGGTTGGCCGACCATTCGCCCCTGTGGCTGAAAATTTCGGCGCAGGCCAACCAATGTCTGGGCAACGACTGTCCGGAAGCCGCCGATTGTTTTTTGCAACGGGCGCGGCGGGCGGCGGCGCAGGCGAAAATCGTCGTCGTCAACCACCATTTGTTTTTTTCCGATCTGGCGCTCCGGCGCGACGGCCACGCCGAAGTCATCCCACGCTATCAATGCGTGGTCTTCGACGAAGCGCACCATATCGAAGCGGTGGCCGGGGCCTATTTCGGCTACGCCTTCAGCCAATATCAACTGCTCGATCTCTTGGCCGATATGATGCGCCAGGCCAAAACCGACGCCAAACCAGCGCAAACTGCGACCATCGCCGCCTTGATCGCCTCGCTGGAAAAACGCGGCGACCGCTTCTTCTCTTTCTTCCCGCCGGAGCGCGGTCGCTATCCCCTCGACCCATTTTTGGCCAAGTTGCCAAACAAATCCAATTTTAACGAGGCGGCGGATGAACTGGCCCTTGGTCTGAAAGACGCCGCCGACGACCTGGCGACCATGGAGCCAGACGAAATCTGGAATCTCTTCGCCAAACGCTGCCAGGACTTGGAGGAACGCCTCGCTTTGATTCTGGACGATCAAGCGCCGCGCGACGCCAACTATGTGTACTGGTACGAGCGGCGCGAACGCACGATTTCCCTGGCCGCGACGCCGATTCTCATGGCCGAGCAGTTGCGGCGCAATCTCTATGAAAAAGCCGAAGCGGTGCTTATGACCTCGGCGACGCTTTCGGCGGGCGGCGATTTCACCTTCATCAAGAGCCGCCTCGGCCTGCCGGAAACAGCCGTTTTCGCCCGCTTTGCCTCGCCTTTTGATTATAAAAACCGCAGTCTGCTCTACGTGCCGGGCCAGGGTTTCCCGGAGCCGACTTCGCCGTCGTTCACCACGGCGGTCGGCAAAGAATGCCTGGAGCTGCTGCGTTTCAGCAAAGGCCGGGCGCTTGTGCTGTTCACCAGTATAAAAAGTATGGATCAGGTGGCCACGACGCTGCGCGGCGCGCTTACTTATCCGATTCTGGTTCAGGGCGAAGCCTCGCGGCGGCAGCTCTTGGCCACCTTCAAAAAGGACGCGCAATCGGTGCTGTTGGCGGTGGCCAGTTTCTGGGAAGGCGTCGATGTGCCCGGCGACGCGCTGCGCCTGGTCGTTATCGACAAGTTGCCGTTTGAAGTGCCGACCGACCCGGTGTTGCAAGCGCGGGTGGCGCAGATTAACCAAGACGGCGGCAACGCCTTTTTCAGTTTGCAGATTCCCAAGGCGATTCTCAGTCTGCGCCAGGGCGTTGGCCGCTTGATGCGGCAATCCTCCGACTGGGGCGTCATGGCCGTGCTCGACCCGCGCCTGTTCTCTAAAGGCTACGGTCGCCACTTCCGCGCCAGTTTGCCGTCGGCCACGGTGGTCAGGGATTTGCCGCCGGTTAAGAAATTTTTTGAAAAATATCAAGTCGATGATTAAAAATTTTTCCCCACATTTCCCATGCCCGCATACTCTCTGAACGAGCGGCTCGCGCCCGACCTCGACAAAATTGAGGCGGCGCTTCAGGCTGATCTGGCCGCGCTGCAAACCGAAATTGACCCCTACCTGCACGAAATCATTACCTACGGCATGAGCGGCGGCGGCAAACGCATCCGCCCGCTTCTGGTCGCGCTCTGCGGGCGGCTCTGCGGCTATGACCACGACGAATTGTATCGGCTGGCCATCGCCTTTGAATACCTGCACAACGCCACCCTTTTCCATGACGATGTGATCGACAAGGCGGAAACCCGGCGCGGTCGCCCGGCAATCTGGCGGCGATTCGGCATGGCGGCGGCGATTCTAGCCGGTGATTTCCTGCATTCGCACTCGATGAATCTGGTCGGGCAACTGAGCGGCCAGGAAGGCATGGCGATTTTTTCCGCCGCCTCGCGCCAGATGTCCGACGGCGAGTTTCTGCAACTGCGCCGGGTCGGCCAGTTTCGGCCAGGCCGCGACGAATACTTTTTCATCATCGAAGGGAAAACCGCGAGCCTGATTGCCGCCTGCTGCGCCGTTGGCGCCCTGATGGCCGGTGCCAAGACCGATGAATATCAGGCGTTGCAACGGTACGGGCTGAACCTGGGCCTGGCCTTTCAGATCGTCGATGACATTCTCGACTACACCGGCGACAGCGCCGTCACCGGCAAAAAAACCGGCGCCGACCTGGCCGAAGGCAAGATGACTCTGCCGTTGATTGTGTTGCTCGAACAGGCCGAACATCCAGAAGAAATCCTGGCGCTTCTACGCGAACCGGATGAACAGCGGAAATTGGCGGCCATTGCGACGCACATGCGCCGCCACGACACCCTGGCCGCCTGCCAGGAAATCACCAAACACACCCGCGACGCTTGCCTGGCGGCGCTGCAACCGTTCGCCAAGGCCGATGGCCCGGCGCTGGAAATCCTGCGCTCGCTTGCTTTTTTTGTTACCGACCGACAGAATTAGTCGTTGACACCACCTTTTCATCACCATTTGTTTCTGGAGGTTTTGCATGATTTCGGATGTCCGTTTGTGCGTGATTGGTCTTGGCTATGTCGGTCTGCCGCTGGCCGTCGAGTTTGGCAAAAAAATTCCGACCACCGGCTTCGATCTGAACGCCGCCCGCGTCGCCGAGCTACGCCAGGGCGTCGATTCGACACTGGAAGTGACCGAGAACGAACTGAAGGCGGCAATCAATCTGACTTACGCGACGAAAAAAGAAGAAATCGCCCGCTGCAACACCTTCATCATCGCGGTGCCGACGCCCATCGACGCCGCCAAACGACCCGATTTCAAGCCGCTGATCGGCGCGTCAACCACCGTCGGCCAGGTGTTGAAAAACGGCGACGTGGTGATCTATGAGTCCACCGTGTACCCCGGCGCGACCGAGGAAGTCTGTGTGCCAATTTTGGCAAAGGAATCCGGCCTGGTCTTCAACCGCGATTTTTTCTGCGGCTACAGCCCGGAACGCATCAATCCCGGCGACAAACAGCATCGGCTGCCGACAATTGTGAAAATCACCTCCGGCTCCACCCCGGAAACGGCGAAATTCGTCAATGAATTGTATGGCGCGGTCATCACTGCCGGAACGTTTCCGGCCAGCTCGATCAAGGTCGCCGAAGCGGCCAAAGTCATTGAAAACACCCAGCGCGATGTCAATATCGCCTTGGTCAACGAACTAGCGCTGATCTTCAACCGCCTGGGCATCAACACGCTGGAGGTGCTGGAAGCCGCCAGCACCAAGTGGAATTTTCTGCCCTTTCGTCCCGGCCTGGTCGGCGGTCACTGCATCGGCGTCGATCCCTACTATCTCACCTACAAGGCGCAGGAAGCGGGTTATCATCCAGAAATGATTCTGGCCGGGCGGCGACTGAACGACCAGATGGGCCAGTATGTCGCGGGGCAATTCGTCAAACTGCTGCTGAAAAAGAATTGCGCTGTCTGTCAGGCAAGAGCGCTGATTATGGGCCTGACCTTCAAGGAGGACTGCCCTGACCTGCGCAACACTAAAGTCGTCGATATTATTGCCGAACTTGCGGAGTACGGCATTCAATCCGATGTCTACGACCCCTGGGTCAAAGCCGACGAGGCCTGGCATGAATACCGGGTGAAAACCATCGCCGCGCCAGAAAAAGGCCGCTATCAAGGCGTGATCGTCGCCGTCGCCCACCGGCAATTCCGGGATTTGACCGCCGCCGATATTCGCGCCTACTGCGCCGAAAACTCGGTGATTTTCGATGTGAAAAATATCCTGCCGCGCGATCAAGTGGATGGAGCGCTGTAAATGTGCCCCCCTGGCGGCAAACGACAAGAAAAATGGTTGGAGGCTGTCAACATTGACGCAAATTTGATAAAATATGATTGCCTGATAAATAGCAGCATGTTAGCCTCGCGTTTTCGTTTTATCCGAATATGACAATCAGATTGTGCCGGTTATTTGCCGATTTGATGTCTTTCTTCGTTTGGCGGCCGTATCGTTGATACGGCTTGTTCCTTTTTTTATTCTGGGAGAGATATGGATCTCATTTTTTTGGTAAAATCTTTCTTTAGTGTTGATTCAAAAGATCTGATCGCGGCAAAAAGGGACCGCCCTGCAACGTATTATCGTCCTGCAAAATATTATCCTCCTTTTTCTCATCATTCAGATTTAGATTTGGCCTATAAACCTATAAACTGTAACGACCGGGGAGGGATTACTCCTCTCAGTGAGAGTGAAACCGCTGCTTGGGAAAGTAAGGATGTAGAAGAACACGCCAAGCCAGTATACGAAAATTTGCGAAATACCTCTGTCAGTTGATAGAAGGGAATAGCAAGTGAAACACATCCTCTGATTTCCGTCAGAGAATGTGTAGTGTTGTGTCTTGCGCCTAATAGTGACGAGTTTGGAAATGAAAAGAGGCCCACCCTATGTCTGACAAAGACAAAACATTATCTAATAATGATCTCATTTTTCTTCTTGAGAAAGAAATGCAGCAGGATATTGCTGAAATAGATGTTTTGCCTGAGGATGAAAGCGACATTACCATGGAAGCCGTTCAAAAATGGTATTTGATGTCGGAAACAATTATCCGGGTAATTGCCAATATACTGAAAGAACCTTTAAACCCAGCCATCAATCAGCTCCGTTATGCCGGGCACCATATTTTGAAAGCCTCGTTAACAGACTTAGAGGGGAAAAGGCGTAGTAACCTCATTGAAGCTTTCAAGCATTGTAAACGTTCTACTTATGATGCTCTCGATTTTTACGTGTATAAACTGAATGACATATATAGGGTGTTAATACCTTATTTGCCAAAGGAGAAGACAAAAGACGCTGAAAGAGCATTAGAAAAGCATCTCAGAGAAATAATGGTAGCAAGATTCAGCAAGGCAAAGAGAATCGAATATTACCAAGAAATCATGAACGGATTAATTAGCGGCCTTGAACAGATTGAAAAGATTAACGCCATCCAGAGAGAGTGTGGTTTATCAGACAAGATTATAAAAGAAAAAAAGGGCTTGCTCGATGACATTGAAAGTTTAAAAGGTGATAATCAAACTCTCAAAGAACATAATGAAGCACTACGAAATCAAAATGAACAATATGAACAAACAAAACACTCAAAACGAAATATTCTTTTAACAATGACTGGCATAATTCTTACAGTTATTCTGTCGTGGATTGCTCCCGGCGCATTCGTCTGGTGGGCAGCCAAAATGGAGCCATCTCAATACATTTTATCTATTAAACCTCAGGAACATAATATATCTATCAACACTGAGAATCCACCGATTTCTCCTACAAAGAATGCGATTCAGCCCAACAAAAAAGACGCCCAACAGAAAAACGATAAATGAATCGTCCTCCAAGTTTCGGTCTGAAGTATTCCCTTGCGCGAGAACGGTTTGGCAATGGCGTATTGAGCAGCTCGTTCCAAATAATGGGATTGGCGATTTTCTTGCCGCCAAAACCGGATTATCGAAAAACATCATCAAAGACTGTCTGGAAAAAGGCGCGGTCTGGCTGAAACGGCCAGGGCAAGGCGAGCGCCGCCTGCGCAAAGGGCGCTTCCTCTTGCGCCCGGGCGACCGGCTGGCCATGCACTATGACGCCCAAGTGTTGGCGCGTATCCCACCGGTTGCCGCCTGTGTTTTCCAACACAAACGCTACAGCGTCTGGGATAAACCGGCTTTTATGCTGAGTCAGGGCAGCCGCGCGGGCGATCATTGCTCTTTGTTGCGGCAAGTCGAAAAGACCTGGCCCGGCCAAACCATACATCTCATTCATCGGCTTGACCGCGAGGCGCGCGGGCTGATGCTTTTCGCCCACGATCGACAGGCGGCGGCGGCCTTTTCCCAGCTCTTCCAGAGCCGGGCCGTGGAAAAGCGTTATCAGGCGCGGATTGTCGGGACGCTGGCGGCGGTGGGAGAAAGCACGGTGATTAACACACCATTAGATGGCAAGGAATCGCTGACTGAAGTGACCGTCCTGGCCAATGAAAACGGGCAAAGCCTGCTTGACGCGCGCATCCACAGCGGCAGATTCCATCAGATTCGCAGGCATTTGGCGGGCATCGGCCACCCGCTCATTGGCGACCGGCGCTACAATCCTGCGCCTGGCGCCGAGAATCTACAGCTCGTCGCCTGGCTTTTGGCCTTCACCTGCCCATATTCCGGCGAGAAACAGCGTTTTCAGTTGGATGAATTCGCGACCTGGCCCTCATCCCAGGTACCTGGCATCACAATTCGATAATCATCCCTTCGCGGGCGAAAAAGATGTCCGGGTCGCTGGCGGATTCTTTACAACCATACTCCGCCGACAGTTCATCGAAACGCTCGTCGGTACGGTCCGGGTCGTGGTGAAAAAGCGCCATCCGTTTCACGCCCGCCCTCTTCGCCGCCGCCACCGCGTATTCCATGCTCGAATGCCCCCAGCCGACGCGATTCTGCCGATATTCGGCCTCAGTGTATTGGGCGTCGTGCACCAGCAAATCGGCCCCGGCGAAAAATTCCTCGACCACGGCGTTCTGCTCAGCGGCCACCTCCTCGCCTTCCAGGGCCATCGCCTCGTCATAGTCAGGATGATTGGGGTCGGTGATGAACAAATTACGGAACGGTTCGGTGTCGTAGCAGGTGCAAAATATCTTGCCGCCATACTGAAAACGGTAGCCCAAGGTCGTCACCGGATGGTTGAGGAATTTCGTGGCCACGATCAAACCATCACCCAAATCAAGTTCCGACGTCTCGCGCAGGCGTTCGTAGCGGATTTCCGAACGCAACTCGCCCATGTTGACCGGGAAATAGCGATACTTCATCTGGCCGCCGACGACTTCCTCAAGCGGGTCGTCCTCAAACGTCACCGGACCATAGACCGTCAGTTGGCTGCCTGGGATGTAAATGGGTGTAAAATAAGGGAAACCCATGATGTGATCCCAGTGGGTGTGGCTGAGAAATATTTGGCCAGTGATCGGGCCTTTCGGCAAATCATGGCGCAACAGGTGATTTCCCAACTCACGAATACCGCTCCCAGCGTCAATGATGATCAGCCGGTTCTCTTCGCCAATCCGTAACTCAATGCAGGCGCTGTTGCCGCCATAACGCCAGGTTTTTTCGCCCGGACAGGGAATCGAGCCACGCACGCCCCAGAATCTGACTCGCATCGCCGCGCTCATAATTCTAAAAAAACCTCGGCGCGGCGAATTTCAACAAGAAGCTGCTCGCTGAGTGGACGCAGACCGTCCTGATCCATGGAGAGAGCGGCGAGCAAACAGGTCAGTTCATCCTCGGCGGGAAAGGCGTTGCCAGCGCCGCCGAATTCATGGATGTTGACAAACACATCGGCCAAGGACACCAAAACCACTTTGTTGGAGGGCGGCGGGTTGTCGTGGTGGTGGCCGATACACAGGCTGATCATCTCGTTCAGCTTCCATCTTTCGGCGATCAGAAGACCAATCTCTTGGTGATTCATCCCCAGTATTTCGTTTTCCACCTCAATCAACGGGCGCTGCTCGTCTCTCGCCAGGCGCAGGGCCGCGATATACTCATCACCAAAAGGCACCTTGCCCAAATCGTGAAGAAGCCCAGCGACAAACAACTCTTCACGTTCGCCCACCGCCACCTCGCGCATCACGCCCAGAAGTTTCGCCGCCACACCGACGGCCAGAGAATGTTTCCAAAACGCGGCGGTGGGCAGGGCCTGCGATTTTTTCCCCCCGGTAACGGCGCGGATAACCGCAGTTGAGAGCGCCATATTTTTCACCGTATTCATACCCAACATGGTGATGGCGCGAGTAAGCGAGGTAACTTTGTTGGCCAGGGAATAGTAAGCGGAATTGATCAGCTTCAGCACTTGGCCAGTCAGAACCGGGTCGAGAGAAATCACCCGGTTCAGTTCATTCGGCGAAGCGTCGGCGCGACTGCAAATCTCCAGCACCTTGCTGGTGGTAGTCGAGAGGCTCGGCATCTTGGCGATGAAGCGCTCAATATTGCGGCGATGTTCGTTCCGCCGTTCTTCCTGTTCGTCCATGGCATTCCGTGTGGTCAGGCAAAAAAGTGCGACCGATGAGCCTTTCATTGTAGTCAATGGCGTGGAGGCGGTCAAGCAAGCGGCGGAACGGCGGCCACGGCAAAACAGCCTGTGGAGTTTTGCCGCGAGTACCGTATAATGGGCGCAATCCATCCGATGTCTCCTATCTGCGAGGTGAACAATGAAAGAGTGGAAATGCGAAATCTGCGGCTACATCCACGAAGGCGCGGCGCCGCCCGGCGAATGCCCGATTTGCAAAGCGTCGAAGGAAAATTTTTCCGAACAGCGCCAGGAAACGGCGAAACATTGGCGTTGCGCCAGCTGCGGCTACATCCACGAAGGCGCGGCGCCACCGGAACGTTGTCCTTTATGCGCATCGCCAAAGGAAAAATTCGCGGAACAAGCCTCATCCAACCCATCGACGGAACAAGCTGAAGCGGAACCGGCGCTGAAGGTAGCGGAAAAACCGAAGCAAGCGGCGGAACAGAAAGAAAAGATCGTCGAAACTCCCGCGCCCGCGCCGCAACAAGCGGCGGAACCCGCAGCCCCCCCAGTCGCGGGGAAAAGCAAGCGTTGGCGTTGTCTGGTCTGCGGCTACACCCATGAAGGCGCGGCGCCGCCCGACAAATGCCCAATCTGCAAAGCGCCGGCCAAGCAATTCGCCGAGCTGGACGAGAAGGGCAAGCCGATAAACAAGTCGTCCTCTTCCGCCCATATCGCCACGCCGGTAGAAAAACCCGGCCTGATCGCCTGGATTCTCATGGGCCTGCATGTTCATCCGATTCTGGCTCATTTTCCCAACGGCATCCTACCGATGGTGGTGCTGTTCCTGACAGGCAGCGTATTCTTCGGTTTTGATATTTTTGTCGATGACAGCACCTTTTACAGCATGGCCTTCGTCCTGATCACCATGCCATTTGTGCTCGGTTCCGGTTTTCTTGAGTGGAAGAAACGGTATCGGGGCGCGCGCACGGTGCTCTTCGCCACCAAAATATTTTGCAGCCTGCTGGCCACCGGCTGTCTCACCGCCCTGGTCCTCTGGCGTTTTCTCAACCCGGAAGTGATGCTGCCGGATTCTCCGTTCCGCATCTTCTTTTTCATTGTCGCCGTGGTCATGCTGTTGGCGGTGGCCCTGGCCGGACATCTGGGCGGTCACTTGGTGTTCAAATCACGCGGACGTTGATATCGGGTTTTGCTATCACCGCCACCAACGGGAGACGCCGCGCGGCTCTCCCGTTTTTTTGCGTCGCGGGCTACACGATATGTAATGTATTGGAATTGATATGGAATTTTCCCTGGCTTCTCTGATTGATATTTTCCTGCACTTAGATGTTTATCTGGCGCAACTGATTCAAGCCTACGGCGGCTGGATTTATGTGATCCTTTTCGCGGTTATTTTCTGCGAAACCGGCCTAGTGGTGACGCCATTTTTACCGGGCGATTCGCTGCTTTTTGTCGCCGGGGCCTCGGCGGCGATCGGTGAAATGGATTATCCCACCCTGGTCGCCACCCTGTCCTGCGCCGCCCTAACCGGCGACAGCGCCAACTACTGTATCGGACGCTTCATCGGCGAAAAGCTTTTCGCCAATGCCGACTCGAAAATCTTCCGCCGCGATTACCTTGCCCGCACGCACGCTTTCTATGAAAAACATGGCGGCAAAACCGTGACTTTGGCGCGCTTTGTGCCGATTGTCCGCACCTTCGCGCCATTTGTCGCCGGAGTTGGGGTCATGCCCTATCCGCGCTTTCTCGCCTACAGCGTTTTGGGAACCGGGTTATGGGTCGGCGGGTTGGTCAGCGTCGGCTATCTGTTCGGCAACAACAAGTTTGTAAAGGAAAACCTGTCAGTCGTCCTCATCGCCATCGTCGCCCTATCGTTTCTACCGGCGATGATTGAGTTTCTGCGCGGCGGCAAAAAGCGGGCTTAACCAGCCAGAAAAGTTTCGGCGTCATCAAGACGCCAATCGGCCAGCGCCGAAAGAGCCTGGTGGTTGGTGGCGTCCAGGTGAATCGGCGTCACCGACACGTATCCAGCGGCGACGGCGGCGACATCGGTATCACCACCGACCTCGCCACGGATGCGTCCGCCGCCAATCCAGTAGCGGGTTTCGCCCCATGGATCGCGGATTTCCCGCACTGGGTCATCCCACAAACGCCGCCCCTGCCGCGTCAGGCGAACGCCACTGTGGACGCCTGCTGGAAAATTGACGTTCAGCAGAGCGCCCGCCGGTAATCCCACGGCAAGAATCCGCGCCGCCAGAGCGCGGATTATCCGCTTCGCCCGCTGGTATGCGGGTTGACCGTCGGCAAACGCCATCGACACCGCCATCGCGGGCACACCGTACATCGTCGCTTCCTTGGCCGCCGAAACGGTGCCGGAATAGGAAATGTCATCGCCGAGATTGGCCCCGCGATTGATTCCTGAAACCAGCAGCGCCGGTTTTTCAACCAGAATTTTGCTGAGCGCGATGATCACGCAGTCAGCCGGGGAGCCATCCAAAGCGTAACGCCCGCCGCCCAAATTTTGCAGGCGCAGGGGACGCCCCATGGTCAGAGAATGGGAGACCGCCGAATTGTCCCGATCCGGCGCGACCACCACAACCTGTCCCAACTCTTTCATGGTGTCTTGCAAGACGGCCAGACCTGGGCTACTGATGCCGTCGTCATTGGTGAGAAGGATCGTCGGCATTGGTTTGTTCGGTTTTTGTGTGGCGGCGCGGGCTGATTGAGCGGTCCGACGAATCGCTGAGGCTTGCGGCGGGACGCTGGGATAAGCCAGAAAACGACTATCCCAGCGAGAGAGGGCGGGAGAGAACTATTTGCCGAACTTTTGCAACATCCGGATGTGTTTGCGCTCTTCGTCGGCGCAGTGGCGGACGTGGACGCGCTCGGATTCGGGTACCAGGGATTCCAACTCCATGAAAAAAATCAGGGTATCTTTTTCAAAACGCACCGCGCCAAGCAGAGGACGCGCCAGCATTTCCGCTTCCTGATCCGGCAGAAACAGGGCGTGCGAATCAATGAGGCCCTGGACATAACTCAGGTATTCCTCGTCAGTCGCGCCAGTGGGCAGTTCAAGTCCGCCGATTCTCTTCAGCATTTCGGCGAAAATGCCTTCATGCCGACATTCTTCCTCGGCCATGAAACCAAAGAACTTCTTCGACTCCGGGTCGGTGGCTTTTTCCTGCACTTTCCGGTAAAAAGTTTGCCCGCGACGTTCAATTTCCAGGGCGGCGGCTACGGCGTCAGCCGCATTGACAAAACTGGCCATTATGCTCTCCTCCGGTAAAGGGTGACAAAAAAATTTCCCGCAAATGTACGCATTTTCTCGCCCTGGCACAAGCGATTATTGTCCCGCCGCCAGGAGGGGCGCGAGCGACTGCCGAAAAAATCCGACAACCGGGCATGAACACGGAGGGATAGACATGTCTCAAACACCACAGCGGCTCATCCGCGTCGGCTGGCTGATCGATGGATTGGGCGGCGCGATTCGCCGCGACGTAACGTTGGGCGTCGCCGACGGCAAAATCGTTTCCATCACCGAGACAGCCGACCAACGCGGCGATGAACCCCATCTTGACCTGAGCCGGGCGACCATTCTGCCGCATCTGATCGACAGCCATATTCATCTGTGGCTGTCGGCCTCGACCGACCCCGAATACCGGGCGCGACAATGTCAGGCGACGCCGGAGGCAATCACCGCGCAAATCAAGCAAAATCTCGGCTACCTGCTGGCGCATGGCGTTGTCGTGGCGCGTGACCTCGGCGACCGCCACGGCCTGGCCCTGGCCGAAAGCAGGCGGTTTACCGACGCGCCAACGCGCATCATCGCCTCAGGCCCCGGCTGGCATCAGAACGGACGCTATGGCACGCTCTTCGCCCATGCGCCGGAAACGGGCGAAACGCTGGTTGTCGCTTGTCGGCGCGGTGACGACGGCGCGCCGTGGCTGAAAATTTTTCAGTCCGGCGCAAACAGCCTGAAGATTTTTGGCCAGGCGGCCAAACCGCAGTTCTCCGCAGAGGAAATGCGGGCGGCGACGGCGTGGGCGCATAGCCAGGGAAAGAAAGTGGCGGTCCACGCCAACGGCGCGGAGGCGGCGCATTCGGCCCTTACCGCCGGTTGCGATTCGATTGAACATGGCTATTTCATTGGCGAGGAAAACCTGCGCGAAATGGCCAGGCGAGGTGTCGTCTGGGCGCCGACGCTCGTACCGATGCGCGCCCTGGCCGATTACCCAGGGCTATCGCCCGCTGAACGGGCCATCGCCGCGAAAAACCTGGCACATCAGATTGAGCAGGTCAGGCTGGGACGCAAATTGGGCGTACAGATCGTCTGCGGCACCGACGCCGGTTGCACGGGCGTCATCTGCGGCGACGCCCTGCGTGAAGAACTGGCGCTCTTGATGAAAGCCGGGTTCTCGCTTGCCGAAGCGGTGAAAAGCGCCACCAGCGACGCCGCTTCTTTGCTTGGATTGCCAGGCTTCTCCTTAGCACCAGGTCAGCCCGCCGATTTTCTCGTCGTCAGGGCGTCACCCGCCCAACTGCCGCGCAAACTCTTTTTCATCGACGCCATATACAGAAACGGCGAAGCGGATCGCCGCTTCCACGCGCCAATACGGTAAAAGCCGCCGGAATTTACTCGTCGCAACCGCAGCCGCCGGAAGAGCAGGAGGAGCAACCGCCGCCCGCAATCGGAATCTCTGGCCGCACCATAAAACCGGAACGCGCCCCGGCATCGACATATTCGACGGTCAAGCCGCCGCATTGCGCCAGCAACGCCTCTTCGACCAGGAACGAGACGCCGTTTTTGGCGCAGGTCACGTCGCCCGGTTTTTCCTCATCCAAGGCCAGAGACAGCGTCGGCCCGGAGCAACCACCCTGCTGTAAAAAAACGCGCACCGCCGAGGTGATGGCATTCGCCTTCAGATATTCACCAAGTTTTTCGACCGCCAGATCGGTCGCCGTCAATGTGTTCATGGCCATTCCTGTTTTTTGCGTCCGCCCACGCGGACATCAAGGTAAAAAAACGCCGCGTTTCCTCGTCAACGAGTCGCGGCGCGTTGTGAGCGCTCGTGACCATTCGCGCACAGACCGGCGAAAACCGCCAGCGCATCAGCATCGGAAATGGCCTCAAGCGGTTCGTCGTCATCAAAAAAAACCTCGGACGGCGTGGCGACACGCTCGCGAGGCGTATCGGTCCGCGCCGCCACAGCGCGATATTGCTGCCGCTGCGGGGTGAAAGATTTGCCGCGATGCCGCTCCAACCACAAATCGCAGTCGTCGTGGCCGCCGATGAAGGGAATGTACAGCCGATCACCGACCCGCACTGTAATCAGTCGATAGCCGCATCCAAGGTCGTACTTCATGCAATGCGCCAGGCGTTGCTCGCCATATTTGGTGCGTTTACCAACGAGGAAATCGGCGTCAAAGCGGCCATCCACCAAGAGTTCCAACACGGCATCAGCCTGTTCTGCGGCCAAAGCCGCCTTTTTCCCCGCGCCGCGCAAACGCCGCAAACGCGAGTCGAATTCGGAGCTTATTAGAAGATAGGAAATCATAATGAGCCACCCAAGTTTGATTTGCGGGCCATAATCAGACCCCGAACGGCGAAAGTCAAACTGGATATGGCTATGATCGGAGGCCGGAAAATCGGCGGGGACAATAGACCATGACGCGGAATGCCGCCTGAACCATCCGCGCCTTCGGTGTTTTCCTGTTGACGACGACGCGATAAATCTATAAAAGTCTGTCGTTTTTTCGGCGACGCCGCTGGCGAAACCTCGCCGTTTTTTGAGAAAATTCCGCAATTAGACAAAAAATGGACGCACAAAAAAACTGGACGGTCGGCGAAGCCACCGAGCTGTACGGCATTGATCGCTGGGGCGCCGGTTATTTTTCCATCAACGAGGCGGGCGAGGTTGTGGTCAGCCCCAGTGGCGGCGAGGACGGCCCCAGGGTTAGCCTGTATGAAATCGCCAAAGAAATTGAGATGCGCGGCCTATCAATGCCGGTCGTTTTGCGCATTGAGAATATTTTAGGCTCGCAGATTCGTCTTTTGAACGAAACGTTTCGCCGCGTGATCCGCGAAAGCGAATACCAGGGCGAATACAAGGGCGTTTTCCCGGTCAAGGTCAACCAGCAGGAGCAGGTGATCGAGGTTATTTCCCAATTTGGCAAAGAGTACAACCACGGTCTTGAGGCGGGCAGCAAATCCGAGCTGATCGCCGCCTTGTCGATGATGAAAACGCGCAAGGCCAGCCTGGTCTGCAACGGCTACAAAGACGAGGAATTCATCGACCTGGGCCTGCACGCGATTAAGATGGGCTACCAGGTCTTTTTCGTCATCGAGGTGCCGGGCGAAGTTGATTTAATCATCGAACGCGCCAAATTCCATAAAGTTAAACCAAATTTAGGATTGAGGATAAAACTTTCGACCCAGGCCGAGGGCCTGTGGAGCGAATCTGGCGGCGACGCCAGCGTCTTCGGCCTCGGCATGAGCCACGTCGTCGATGTCATCGACCGCCTTAAAGCCGAAAATCTGCTCGATTGCCTACAACTTCTACACTACCATATTGGCTCGCAAATCCCCAATATCACGGACATTCGCGCCGGCGCCATGGAAGCCTGCCGCCTCTATGAAGAGCTGGCGCGCGAAGGCGCGCCGATGGGTTATCTTGATCTGGGCGGCGGCCTGGCCGTCGATTATGACGGATCGAATACCAATTTTCATTCCAGTCGCAACTATTCAATGGAGGAATATTGTAGCGACATTGTCGAATCGATCATCACGGTGCTGGCGAAAAACCATATCCCACATCCAACAATCATCACGGAATCGGGCCGCGCCGTGGTCGCCTACTGTTCAGTGCTGCTGTTTA
The DNA here is from genome assembly GCA_031287565.1 of Desulfobulbaceae bacterium. Classification (GTDB taxonomy): domain Bacteria; phylum Desulfobacterota; class Desulfobulbia; order Desulfobulbales; family Desulfocapsaceae; genus UBA8130. The sequence goes on along the minus strand of JAITSS010000048.1, from coordinate 1,649 downwards.
ATATTTTAGATGTCAGTTCTTTTGAACCGCCGCCGATTCCGGAGACGTTCCCGGAGCCGACGAGTGAATTGATCGAAAACCTGATGGCCACCTACAACATGGTGTCTTGCAAAAGGATTCTCGAATGCTGTAACGACGCCCTTTTTTACCGCAGTCAGGCCAGGCAACTGTTCAAACACGGACAGATCGGCATCCGCGAACGGGCGATGGCGGAAAATCTCGTGCAGCATATCCTGATTAAAATTTCCCACATTTCCCGCGAGATGGAACACATCCCGCGCGATGTCCAATCGATCAACAAATTAGTCTACGATATTTATTACGGAAATTTCAGTATTTTCCAGAGCCTGCCTGATGTTTGGGCAATCAATCAGATACTGCCGGTCATCCCCATCCACCGGCTACATGAAAGGCCGACGCGGCCCGCGATTATTTCCGACATCACCTGTGATTGCGACGGCAAAATTGATAACTTCCCTGACCCGACGCACGAACGCAACAGCATTATGTTGCATGAACTACTTGACAATGAAGAATATTATGTCGGAATCTTCCTGGTCGGAGCCTACCAGGAAACGTTAGGTGATTTACACAACCTCTTCGGCGACACCAACGTCGTTTCGATCCATGTGAACGACGACGGCAGCTATAAATTCGTCCGCGAATTAGAAGGAGATTCGGTAAAAGACGTGCTCTCGTATATGGAATACGACGTGCGTTCGTTGCGTAACCGCTTCAAAAATATCGCCGAGGATTCCATCCAAAAAGGCTACATCACAGCCCGCGAACGCAAAACCATCCTCGCCGATTTTGAGGAAGGTCTGCGCGGCTACACCTATTTTGAAAAGGAGTGACTTCATGATCGAAACAACACTCGACATTCATGCCCTGCCAGAATTGGTATTCAATATGATTAAAACCACAAAAATCAAAATCAGCCAGGCGAAAAACGGCGTCATCAGCCTAACGCCGATATGCGAAAAATCGTCGGAAAAATCAGATATTCTTGATGAACTTTTGGCATGTGCGCTACGAGTCCGTTGTCCGTCGATAAATTCCCGCAAATGACTCATGACGACATGGAGACGAGCTAATATCAATTATTTGCCAACATGCCAACCGGAACTATTCTCGAACTCACGCCCGATGGCGAAATAGGACATGGCAAGACCCGCCGATGTTTTGTCCACCCACACAACCCGAATATCCTCATTAAAATCGCGGGGAAACGGGCACAAGACACTCCACCCCATAACCTCTTGGAAGCGCGATACTATGGCGAAATTCGCGCCAAACATGGTCAAATTTCATGGATTGCGCAAGTGTATGGTTTTGTCGATACCAACATTGGCAAGGGACTTATGGTTGAAGCCATCCGCAACGCCGACGGCGGCTTGGCCCGCCCCTTGGCCGACCTACTTGACAATTCAGACCGTATTCGGCATTGGGATCGGCAAAAGGTGTATGAAGCGGTGAAAGCGCTGGTCGAGCGCCTGCTTCCTCTTGATCTTCGGCTCTTTGATCTCAATTTCGGGTGATGTCACAAAATGGTTGAGGCGCATAATTTTCTATCGAAGAAGAAAGTGTTTATAAATGTTCCAATGACCGCTTTATGGATATCTTTATTTTTAGAAAAGCATATAGTTTTC
>JAITSS010000015.1 GCA_031287565.1 Desulfobulbaceae bacterium | reverse complement strand
GAACAAATTACCGGCGACGGTTCCAAAGATCGGGCAGAATATGCCTACACTCAATTGGTCGCCCAGGTTCAAGCCTGGCAACAAGAGAATCCCGGCGTTGAAGTGCATGTTTCGACGGTAGGGTTCAGTCGTGGCACGGCAACGCAACGGCAATTCGCCAATCTTGTGGCGGAACGCGACACTTATCTTCAAACAATGCGCCGTTGGCATCAAGTTTTCAGCATAAAGGCTGGCGCCGGGGCGACCCGAAAAAAATCGTTACGGAGCGAGTCGCTCGATAGTCCAGCCGCCCTGGTCGCGCCGGTATAAAAAGCGGTCGTGCAGGCGATTTTCCCGGCCCTGCCAGAATTCCATCGTTAGCGGACGCACGCGAAAGCCGCCCCAGAAGGTAGGCGCGGGGATTTCGCCCTGGCCGATTTTTTCTTTCAGTTCCTGAAATTTTTGCAACAAAAACCGCCGTGAGGAAATCGGGTGGCTCTGGCTGGACACCCAGGCCGCCAGTTGGCTGTCTTTCGGGCGGGAAAGAAAATACCTGGCCGATTCGACGGCGCTGATTTTTGCGGCGACGCCTTTCACGTGCGCCTGCCGTTCCAGTTCCAGCCAGGGAAAACTTAAGCAAACCCTGGGGTTCGCCGCGATTTCCCTGGCCTTGTCGCTGCCGTAGTTGGTGAAAAAGACAAAACCGTCATCATCAAAATATTTCAGAAGCACCGTGCGCAGACTGGGCTGGCCGCTGGCGTCCACCGTGGCCACAAGCATCGCCGTTGGGTCAGGCATTGGCGTCTGCCGAGCAACGGCGAACCACCGCGCGAACTGCTCCATCGGATTGTCGGCCAGTTCGTCACGACGCAGGCCATCGCGCAGATATTCGCGACGCAGGGCGCCAACATCCATGCTTAGTCCTCTTGCGCGACTTCGATGCCTTCCAGCCGCCAGCCGTCCGTGCCGGTGGGCCGCGCCCAGGTCCAGCGCTCGGCGAATTTCACCGGCTGACTGATGCTGCCCTCGACCACCGCGCCGGTCGCCTCGTTAACCGTATAATCCAAAAGATTGGCGGTGAAGAGCACGGTGATAAAATCCTCGCGGCCATCGCTGCCCGCATCGACAATATCGACCTTGCGAATCGCGATACTCTCCAGCTTGTTGATGACGCCTTTTCGTCGCATCTCCTCAAAATCACCGGCATATTGCCCAGCCAGTTGCTCACCCAGCAGATGGCGGAAGCCGCTTAAATCGCGGCGCATCCAACCAGCCTGCACTTGAAAAAACACGTCGGACGCCACTTCGAGGAAATGGGCGCGGTCAAAATTACGGTCGTTTCTGGCGATTTGCGCCAGGCCGCCTTCGACGCCGCCCGCGTCGAAAGCCTCGCCTTGATTTTGCCCGAAGCCGGGAAAGGGATTGTTCGTTTGTCCAGAGCCAAAACCTGAGCCGGAGCCGCCAATGGGCGGAATCGGAAACGATGAGTTCCGCCGCTGTTGAAAATCGTTATCCCGCTGATTGCCGCCCTGATTTTTGAAGCGTTTGTAAAGAAAATAGCCGACGCCAATCAGGATCAGCCACGGCAGAATGCCCATGCCCTGACCGCCGCCGCCAAACATCGAACCTAACAAAAGACCACCCAGTCCGCCGGCGAGCAGACCACCGGCCAAACCCGGCGCCATGCCGCCGCGCTGATTGCCGATGTTTGAAGGCGCTGTCCGCGACGCGGGCGGGGAAGATGAAGAGCCGGAGCTGAAGCTGCGGCCGCCGCCTTTGGCGCGGGCTTCGGCATCACCGATGGCCACGGCGGCGACAAATATGACCGCCAGCAGAATCAGGGCCACGGACATGAATTTTTGACAGAAGCGCATTGTTTTCTCCCTCAAGTTGAATGGATGGATATGGTTTGTCGCCAGTATCCCTGAAGAGGCGCGGCGGGCGCAACGTTTTTCTCATACACGCTCAAAGCGCCACGACAAAGGCCGCCCGCCCGCATAGGGCATATAGCCGGAAAAAACGCGCGGGTCGTCGTCAAAGACCAGCGGCAGAAAATACCGGTCGCCTTCCCACATCGGCAGCTCCATCATTTTTTCCACTTCAACCCACACCAGGTCGCCTTCCTCGTTCCCGGAAAACGGTTCGCCGCTGAAGGCGTCGATGCGGTAGATGAAGCCCAGCCAATCCTCGCCGTCCGGGCCGAAACCTGTCCAGTTGATAATGCCGCGCAGGGCCATTTCGACGCAGACGAGACCCGCTTCCTCAAAAATCTCCCGTCGGATGCAGGCGTGAATATCTTCGCCAGGCAGCATTTTGCCGCCGAGACCATTATATTTGCCAAGATGCTGGTCGCCGGGCCTTTTGTTGCGGTGCACTAAAAGAGTTTTTTTATGGTCAGGCGAAAGGATATATCCCAAGCTGCCGAGAATCGGTTTATACATGGCCTTAACAATTATTTTATAAGTCAGGAAAAAGTTGGCCGCGAGCGCGTCGTCCGCCCGCCGAAGATTTTCGGTTTCTCCGCCGCCTATGCTATACTAAAAGGCATCATCGCGCACGATTCAGGCCAACCATCTCCGGGAGAACAGTCATGCCGTCGCCCCATCGCCAAGCCGCCCTGCTCCTTGTCGCGCTGCTTTTGCTCCGCGCCCTGCCCGCCTTGGCTGAGGAACATTTTCCGTTGTACGAATCAATCCGGCCCAACGTCGCTTTCTGGGAAAAAATCTACGGTTCGGTGTCGGAAAACACCTCGCTGCTGCACGATCGACGCGATTTGTCGCTGGTGTATGGCAGCGTCACCTTATGGGATAAAAACGCCCCTGGCGCCACGGCCTGGAACAAGACGCGGCTGGAGCAAGCGACGGCCTATTACAAAGATATGCTGACGCGGCTCTCCACAGGCGCGCAACCAGCCGACGCCGAGGAAATCCGCATCCGCTCTATGTTTAGCGGCAAGAATGCGCTGGGCCGCATGACGTTGGCCGCCGACAACATCCGCAGCCAACGCGGCATGAAGGAGCGTTTCCGCGCGGGCGTTATCCGTTCCGGCGCATATATGCCGGAAATTCAAAAGATTTTTCTCGGATACGGTCTGCCGCCAGAGCTTTCTTATCTGCCGCACGTTGAATCGTCATTCACCGTCGAAGCGCGCAGCAAGGTCGGCGCGACCGGCATCTGGCAGTTCACGCGGTCAACCGGTCAGGATTTCCTCAACATCAACGAAGCCGTTGATGAACGCCTCGACCCCATTCTGGCCGCTGACGCCGCCGCCCGTTATCTCAGCGACAACCACAGCAAACTGCAAAGCTGGCCGCTGTCTCTGACCGCTTACAACTACGGCGCGAACGGCATGATGCGGGCGAAAAACGCCCTGGGTGATTACGAGCGCATCTTCCGCGAATATGAGGAAGGATATTTCAAATTCGCGGCGCGAAATTTTTATTCGGAATTTCTGGCCGCAGTCAGAGTGGCCAAACGCCTTGAAAACGATCCCAGCCTCGCCCTTCATCAGCCACCCTTGGTCAAACGCCACGTGGTCGCCCGACCGTCGTATATTAGCGAGATTGAGCGCGTCACCGGCGTCAACCGCGATGAGCTGCGCCGCCACAACCCAGCCCTTCTGCCGCCGGCCTTGAGCGGTAAAAAACCGATCCCATCAGGGCACGCGCTCCGTCTACCACTCAATCGCGGACGATTCGCCGCGCGGGAAACCCCGCGCCAAACACGGGCCGGAGAGACCGCCGCCGCCAAACGGCACAATATCAGCCTGTCGCAATTGATGCGGGCAAAATAGCCTAAACGGCGAAAAACCCATTATCGTCGGCCAACGACTGGCCATTCCCCAGGACTGAACAACAAATCAGGAGACAGAGAATATGGACATTAGCCAGACAATCGCCGATCTGAAGCGCCGACCCGGTTTCACCGACCACGTAGGCATGATCCTCATCCACAACGGCGTGGTGCGTAACTGGTCGCGCCATAGCCGGGAAAGCGTCGCCGCGCTCGAAGTGCGCCCCGACCAGCAAAAAGTTGAAGCTTTGCGCCAGGAATATCTGGCCAAGCCCGGCATCTTCGCCATTGTCATCGAGGCCAAAGAGGGACGCTTCCAACCGGGCGACGACCTCTTGTTCATCATCGTCGCGGGCGACATTCGCGAAAACGTCAAAGCGGTGCTGGCCGAGCTGCTCGACCGAGTTAAGGCCGAGGCCATCGGCAAAAAAGAACTGATCGCCTGAGGCGTCATGATGAACGAGAACATTGAGAAAATCATAGAACGCTTCAACCACATCCATCCGACGCCAATGGCTTTGAACCGCCTGTCGCAACTCCTGGTCAGCGAGGACGCCACCTTGAAGGATGTCGAAGATGTGATCAAAGTCGATCCGCTCTTGGTCGCCCGCATCCTCGGCGTGGTCAACAGCGCCTACTACAGTCCGCTGCAAAAAATTGATAGCCTCGGACGAGCCGTCGCCTATCTGGGGATGCGCAATCTGCACATTCTTGTCATCACCGACACCCTGAAGGCGCTGTCGTCTTTGGGCGGCAAACGGCCAAACGAGTTGCGGCTACGCATCTGGCGGCACAGCGCGGCGGTCAGCATCGCCGCCAAGATGATCGCCGAGCGCGTCTTCGGCGTCAACGGCGATAACGCCTATCTTGCCGGTATTCTTCATGATTTCGGCCAGATTGTCGAAGAGCAGCTTGAACACGACACCTTCGCCGCCATTGTGACGCAGGCGAACACGCCAGAGGAACTGGTCGCCCTGGAGCAGCGGCGTTTCGGTTTGGACCACTGCCAGATCGGGGCCGAATTGTGCCGCCAGTGGATGATCAGCCCAGCGGTGACGGCGGCGATTCTCGGCCACCACCAGATGGAAGCAGTGGCCCCGGACAGTTTCGATGGCATCCTGCGTCTGGCCGAATACCTGACCGGACGCGACAACGATCAAGGCGGCCGCCCGCATGTCAGTTTAAACGCCGACCTCCTCGCCCATGTCGAGGGCAACCGCGATGAATACGCGGTGTTAATGGATGATTTCCCCGCCGAAATGCAAAAAGCCGACGAGCTGTACGGCGCCCGCGCCGCATGAAAAAGAGCGTGGGCGACAAGGGCGCGGCCCAGGCGGCGACCGATTTTTTCGCCAAACACCTGCCAGAATGCGCGGTCTTCCTGCTCGATGAGCGGGGACGAATCGCGGCGAGGCATGGCGGCTTGCCTGAGCAGACAGCGACCGAGCCTTCGCCGGACTTGCGTCGGCAACTGATCAACGCCACTCTGACTGCCGCGCCACGCTCGTTTCGCGAAGGCGACCGGCATTATTTCGCTTTGAGCGCCGATGGCCTCACCGTCGTCTGCGCCGTGGCCGATCAATCACTTTTCTTTGATCGGCTCTTCGCCCTGACCGCGACTCTGTGGGTCAGCGAATCGCGCCGCGAATATCTCGAAAAAAAACTGACCATTCAGAAAAATCAGTACGAACGCCAAATTTCCGTAGTGGAAGGAAAACGTCAGGAAATACTGGAAGAGGCGCAGCGCAGCTACCATCTCATCCAGCGGCAGCAAGAGGATTATTCGCAACGCTTGCAGGCCGAGATTGAAGAGCGCACTCGCGAACTACGCGATTCCAAACAGGCGGCGGAGGCGGCGAACGTCGCCAAAAGCCAGTTCCTCGCCGCCATGAGCCACGAAATCCGCACACCGATGAACGGCATCATCGGCTTCACCGATATGCTTTTGGCGGGCGACCTCGATGAGGAACAGCGCGACAGCGCCATGACCATCAAACGTAGCGGCGAAGCGCTCCTTTCGATCATCAACGACATCCTTGATTTCTCCAAGGTCGAAGCCGGCAAAATGACGCTGGAATGTATCGACTTCGACCCGGAAATCACCGCCCACGACATCTGCGACCTGATTCGCCCCAGGGTCAGCGACAAACCGATCGAAGTGCTGTGCCGCATCGACGACCGGTTGCCAGCCAACGTCCAGGGCGATCCCGGTCGTTTCCGCCAGGTGCTGGTCAACCTGATGGGCAACGCCGCCAAATTCACCGACCGCGGTGAAATTGAACTGGCGGTGGCGGTGGCCGACGAAAGCGAAGCCACTATCACCCTGCGTTGCGCCGTGCGCGACACCGGCATTGGCCTAGCGCCGACAACATTCGCGACCATTTTCGAGGAATTCACCCAGGCCGACGCCACCATCTCGCGCAAATACGGCGGCAGCGGCCTTGGCCTGGCCATCAGCAAGCGTATCGCCCGTTTGATGGGCGGCGAATTGTGGGTGGAAAGCGCGATTGGCCACGGCGCGACCTTTTATTTCACCTGCGTCATGCGCAAATCGCCGCCCTCGCGGCGGCCCAGCCTCGGCCACGCCGATTTGCGCGGCAAACGGGCGCTCCTGGTTGATGACAACCGGATCAGCATCGAAATCACCGAAGCGGCCCTGGCCCAGGGTGGCATGACGACGTTCGCGGTGCAGGATTCGCGGCTGGCCGTCGCCGAATTGCGGAAGTCCGCGACTGAGGGCAAGCCCTACGATTTGGCCATTCTCGATATTTTGATGCCGGAGCTGGATGGCTTCGACTTGGCCAGGGCTATCCGCGCCCTGCCGGGAGTGGCGGGACAGATTCCACTTCTCGCCTACACCGTGGCCAGCGAAAAGATCGCCGCCCGCTGTCAGGAAGCCGGATTTAACGCCTTCCTGAACAAACCTTCGCAACGACGCATTCTGCTACGCGCTTTGGCCAGGCTCGTCAACCGCAAAGCGGCGTCGGCCGACAAGGCAAACGAGCAGGCCCTGGTCACGCAGTATTCGGTGCGGGAAGAATTGAAACAATCGGTCAGGATTCTTCTGGCCGAGGATAACCCGATCAACCAGAAATTAGCCATGGCCATGCTTGGCAAAGCCGGATACAAGGTGACGCTCGCGGAAAATGGCCGCCAGGCGGTCGAAACCTACCGTCAAACGCCACAGAATTTTGACATCATTCTGATGGACGTACAGATGCCGGAAATGGACGGCCTGGAAGCGACGCGGCAAATCAGGGCCGAAGGGTTCGCCAAGGTGCCGGTGGTGGCGATGACCGCCAACTCAATGGCTGGTGACCGCGAAGAATGCCTGACCGCCGGTATGAATGATTACATCAGCAAACCGATCAAGCGCGAAGCGGTCTTCCAAGCGCTGGACCGCTGGCTGTACGTGGTCGAGGGGACGCGAGCGGCGTGACCCGCCACTCGCGAGTTTTTCAAATCCCGAAATATTTTTTATACCAGGCGACGAAGCGGGCGATGCCCTCGTCAATCGTCGTTTGCGGTTTGTAGCCAAAATCCCTGACCAAATCATCAACGTCGGCGAAGGTGGCTGGCACGTCGCCCGCTTGCAGCGGCAGCATATTCTTCACCGCCTTTTTGCCGAGACATTTTTCCAGCACATCAATGTAGCGTAGCAGTTTCTCTTTGGCGTTATTGCCGATGTTATAGACCCGCCACGGGCAATAGCTGGTCGCCGGGTCGGGATGGTCGCCGCTCCAGTCGAGGTTCGGCTCGGCAACCTTTTGCATAACGCGGAAGACGCCTTCGACAATATCGTCGATATAAGTAAAATCCCGCTCCATATTGCCGTAGTTGAACACGTCGATAGGCTCACCCGCGACAATCGCTTTGGTGAATAAGAACAGCGCCATATCCGGCCTGCCCCAGGGGCCGTACACCGTGAAGAAGCGCAGGCCAGTGGTCGGCAGACCAAACAAATGGCTGTAGGTGTGCGCCATCAATTCGTTGGCCTTCTTCGAGGCGGCGTACAGCGATACCGGGTGATCGACGTTGTTGTGCGTCGAAAAAGGCATGTTGGTGTTGGCCCCATAAACCGAGCTGGACGAGGCGTAAACAAAGTGTTTGACACCGGAATGGCGGCAGCCTTCTAACAAATTAACAAAGCCTACAATATTGGTATCGACGTAGGAATGCGGATTGATCAGCGAATAGCGCACACCGGCCTGGGCCGCCAGATTCACCACGACATCATATTGATTTTTCTGAAATAATTCCGCCATTGCCTGGCGGTCGGCCAGTTCCAGATGCAAATGGGTGAAGCCCGCGCCCGCCGCCAGAGTCGCCATGCGGTCGCGCTTCAATTGCGGCGAATAGTAATCGTTCAGATTGTCGAGTCCATGGACTTCGACGCCAATCGCCAGCAGGCGCTGGCAGAGATGGGCGCCGATGAAACCGGCGGCCCCGGTGACAAGCACTTTTTTCATAAAATTTCCCACAAGAAAAGAAACAAAGGCCGGAGCGATTCGGCAAGAACCGTCCGGCGTTAACCGTATGCGGGCGTTTTCTCGTCGGTATGTTTCGCCCAGGCACCCAGTAAGGGAACCACAAATATCCGGCAAACGCAAGGGAGCGCGGCTATCCGCGTGTTGACGTTAATCGGAAAATTCTATCAATAACATCGTTGTTCTTTCGATTCCGCTTCGGTATTGTCCTGAAATTTCGTCCGCCGCCGGGCGTAAATGTTCAGCGGCGGGCCTGTTTATTATCCTATTGGAGGAGCAATATGGGCGCGGCGATATTCGTATCCGGTCAGAAACAAGGACGTTTTTTAGATAAGGTCAAAGCAATGCTGCCGCAGGGCGGCAATCTTGATTTGTGCCTCACCTGCGGGGCCTGTTCGGCCGGTTGCCCAGCCACCGGCCTGGAAGATATGGATCCGCGCAAATTTCTGCGCATGGCGGCGATGGGCCTGGAGGCGGAATTTGTCGGCCACAAATGGGTGTGGCTGTGCTCAATGTGCGGCCGCTGCACGCACGCCTGCCCGATGGGCATCAATTTTCCTGGCCTCATTATGGAGGCGAGAAACCTGACACCACGCGAGCAAAGGCCGCGCGGCATCCTGCAATCCTGCGACATGCAGTTGAAAAACGACAGCACCAGCGCCACCGGCACGCCGCCCGACGAGTTTCAATTCGTCGTTGAAGACGTGTTGAACGAGGTGCGGGAAACCCAGCCTGGTTGGGAAAATCTGCAAGCGCCGATTGACAAGCAAGGCGCGCATTTTTTCGTTAGTCAGAATTCGCGCGAGCCGGTTTCACTGCCGGAAGAGATGGTGCCCTTGTGGAAGATTCTGCATCTGGCGGGCGCTGACTGGACCTACGGTTCAACCGCCTGGGCCGGGGAAAATTACTGCATGTTTCTCTCCGACGCCGAAGCTTGGCGGCATATCACCACCGCCACCGTGGCCAAAGCCAACGCTTTAGGCTGCAAAGTCTATCTGAACACCGAATGCGGCCATTCCACCTATTCGGTCAACCAGGGCATCCGCCGCTTCAAACTGCAAACCGACCTGAAGGTGCTGGTGGCCGTGCACATGTACGCCCAGTGGATCAAAGAAGGCACGCTGCGGCCGTCGTCAGCCTGGAACGACAAACTGAAGCTAAAATTCACCGTGCAAGACCCCTGCAACCAGGTGCGCAAAGAATACGGCGATGTCTACGCCGAAGATTTGCGCTTCGTCGTCAAAGCGGTGGTCGGGGCCGATAACTTCATCGACATGGTGCCGAATCGCTCAAATAATTACTGCTGCGGCGGTGGCGGCGGCTATCTGCAATCCGGTTTCAATGAAGAGCGCTGGGCCTATGGCCGCTTCAAATTTGACCAGATCATCCAAACCAAAGCCGACTACTGCATCACCCCCTGCCACAACTGCCACGCCCAGATTCACGACTTGTCGCATCACTTTGAAGGCGGCGGCTTCGGCGTCAGCAACTTGTGGTCGTTCCTGGCCCTGTCTTTGGGCGCTTTGGGCGAAAATGAACGCGCCGATTTTGACGAGCGTCTGATGGAGGTCTGGCTGCCAGGCAAACCCGGCACCCCCGATCCATTTGCCAAGAAGTGATTACGGCGGGCATTGATATTGGCTCGGTGGCGGCCAAAGCGGTGCTTTTTGATCACGACACGGGCCGCGTCCTGGCCAGGCGCAGCCAGCCCTCCGGCTACGACCACGCCGAGACGGTTCGCGACTTGCTGGCGGCGACAGCGACCAAAGCCGGAATTGAGAGCGGCACCATCACCGCCCTTGGCGCCACCGGCTACGGGCGCATGGCGGCGAAAAATACCCCCGCATTCACCGGCAAAAGCGCGGCGCGGGTGGTTTCAGAGATTCGTTGCCACGCCAAAGGCGCGCATTTTCTTTGTCCGGAGGTGAACGCTGTCATCGACATTGGCGGCCAGGACAGCAAGGCGATTCGGCTGGACGCTCAGGGCGAAGTCGCCGATTTTGTTATGAACGACAAATGCGCGGCGGGCACCGGCCGTTTCCTCCTGATGGCCGCGACCATTTTAGAAATGGATTTGCCGAGCTTTTCCCAGGCCGCCGCCAGCGGCGAAGCAATCGCCATCAACAGTATGTGCGCGGTCTTCGCCGAAAGCGAAATCGTAAGCCTCATCGCCCGCCGCGTTCGACGCGAACACATCGCCGCCGGTATCATCGAATCCATCGCCCAGCGCGCGGCGTCCCTGGCCAGGCGTTTAGACACGCGCGGCCTCTTCGCCTTTTCCGGCGGGCTGGCGACCAGCCAGACCATGGCAAATCGACTGGCGGCGGCCCTGGGCGGCAAGCTGACTGTTCCCGAACAGCCGCAATTCTGCGGCGCTCTCGGCGCGGCTTTACTCGCAGCCGAAGGACAATAAGGAAAAATCATGCAACTACAAAGCCTTGACCGGGTGAACAACTATTTTGAAACCAACGCCCTGCGCATCGCCGACGCCAAAGAGAAAGGGAACAAGGTTGTCGGCATTTACTGCATCTATGCGCCAGCTGAAATCATCCTCGCCGCCGACGCCATCTGCGTCAGCCTGTGCGGCACCAAGCAGGATTCGATTCCGGCGGCGGAAAGCGTATTGCCGCGCACCCTCTGCCCACTCATCAAAAGCAGCTACGGTTTTCTCGTCAACGATTCCTGTCCCTATCTGGCCGCAAGCGACCTGGTGATTGGCGAAACCACCTGCGACGGCAAGAAAAAGATGTTTGAAATCATGGCGGCGGACAAAAATCTCTTCGTCATGCACCTGCCTTACGACCAGGCATCAGAGATGGCGCTGACAAGTTGGCAGGAACAGTTTCATCTGCTGGTCGCCCGGCTGGAGCAAGATTTGAGCGCACGCATCACACGAGAAAAGCTCCTCGCCGCCATCGCCGTGGTCAGACGCGAACGCCAGGCGCTGAAGCGGGTCTTTGACAGCGCCAAACACAAACCCGCGCCGGTCACCGGGATGCAGCTACTGGAGCTGGCCTTCAAAACTTCGTTCTTACCTGACAAGGAAGAAGGTATTAGCCTGTTGAACGCCGTCGCCGATGAATTGGAAACGCGCATCAAAACCGGGCAATCGCCCTTCACCGACCAGACGCCGCGAATCATCCTCACCGGCGTTCCCACCGGCATGGGTTCGCATAAAGTTGTGGCATTACTTGAAGAATGCGGGGCCAGCGTGGTGTGTATTGATAACTGCGTCGGCTATAAAAAGACGCGGATCGCGATTGATGCAGCGCCTGACGCCAGTCAGGATGAAATCATCGCCGCCTTGGCCAAACGCTACCTGGCCATTCCCTGCTCGGTGATGACGCCGAACCCGAATCGATTTGCGACGCTGAAAGAACTGGCGCTGGATTTTGCCGCCGACGCCGTGGTTGACCTGAGCTGGCAGGGCTGCCACACCTACAACGTCGAGGCGCGGGCGGTGAAGGAATTTGTCAATACTGAATTGGGCTTGCCCTGCCTGCGCCTGGAAAGTGATTATTCGACCGGCGACAGCGAGCAACTCCGCACCCGCATTGAAGCCTTTCTTGAAATGCTGCCCGGCAAAAAATAATCGTTTACTGACGCGCGAGGCGGGCGCTGCCGTCGGGCTGCACCTTCAAAGAAATGGTGCCGCTCTGGCGGGTGGTGTAGAGGTGGATATTCGCCCCTTTGATGCGGCTGACCACGCTTTCGGCGGGCAGGAGCAGCCGCCGGTCGCGGCCAACGCTCGCCACCGCCATCCTTGGCCGCACTCGCGCCAGCAACTGGCTGGAGGTGCCGTCGGCGGCCCCGTGGTTGCCGATGGTCAGCACCATGGCTTGCAGGTCGTGGTCACGTGCCAGCAATTCCCGTTCGCCGCGCCCGGCCAGATCATTCATCATCAGCATTCTGAAGCGGCCAAAGCTGATCATGAGCGCCAGCGACCGCGACCGGCGGTCCGGCGATTCGGCGATTTCCACCGGCGGATTCAACACGTTCACTTTAACATCACCGCATTGCCAGGAATCGCCCGCCGCCACCACCGAATAGGGAATACGTTCCTGCAATTGCCGGTACTCATCAAAGCCGTCGCGACCGGGGTCGCCATTATCGGAAAGTTCTTTGATCGTCACGTCGGATAAAATGATGTTCAGGCCAAAATAGTATTCCGGCGCGGGCGAGGTGACGACCATATAATCCAGCGTTTTTATTTTATATTTTTCCAGAAGCTCGCGCAGATTTTCTCCCTGCTCGGCTGGCCCGGCATCAACCAGCATCGCGCAGGAACCCGGCTGATAAAAGAGTGTGGCGTTGCCATGGCCGACATCAACAAACGAGATGGTCAGCGGCGTGGCGGCCAGGCACACGGACGCGGCGAAGAACGCGGTGAAGCCAGTGACCGCGACCGCCGCCTTAAGAAACCCTGCGCGCCTCATGTTTGCTCCTCTCGCCGCTCCGATGGCGGCTCGTCTTGGTCCGCAGTCGATTCATCAACGATGATCCGCTGGCGGTGGGCCAGTAGCACGGTTTTCACTTCCGGCAAATATTCGTGGAAGGCTTTGCCGTAGATTTCCCAGATGGTGATGAACAGGGCGGCGACAATCGGCCCGACAATAATCCCCAGAATGCCAAACATGGCGATGCCGCCCAAGGTGCCGAACAACACGAACAAATCGTGCATGGCCGTATCTTTGCCGACCAGGCGCGGGCGCAGGACATTATCAAGATTACCGGCGACGAGGCCGCAGAGCGCGACCAAAATGACAACGCCGCTTATATCGCCGGTTAAGGCCAGGATGATGAGCGCTGGCGCCCAAACCAAGGCCGCGCCAATAGCCGGGATGATCGACATGACGGCCATCACCGTGCCCCAGAACACCGGGCCTTCGATACCCGCCAGGGCAAAGGCCAAACCGCAGACCGCGCCCTGCAAGACGCCGATAATCACCGTGCCCTTGATGGTCGCCCGCGTCACCGAGGTGAATCGGTGGAGAATAAGCAGTTCATCCTCATCCTCCAGCGGCAACAAATAGAGAATGCGCTTCAGCAGCACATCGCCGATGTTGAGAAAATAGAACATGATGTAGAGCATCAAAATCGAGCCGATGATGGCGTTGATCGTCATCTTGGTCACGGACGAAAGGGAATTGATGAGAAAGGTGGACATGACGCCGACCAGTTCCCCGGCTTTCGTGACAATAATATCGCGGTACGGCAGGATTTGTTCGTAGTACGGCAGGCTTTGCAGATGCTTGGTGACGGTGGTCGGCTCCCGGAGAAATGCCTGCACCCAGGGCGTCACCGATTCGCTGACATGAATCGCCTGCGTCACCACGATGCCAATCAAGAAACCAATCGGCACCAGGAGCAGGATGACAATGGCCAACACCACCAAAAGCGCCGCCAGATTGTCGCGGCCACCCATTTTTTGGCTCAACCAGTGATGCGGCGCGCTGAAAATCGCCGAAAATAATCCGGCCATGAATAATGGCATGAGAAATTGCTGAATCATGCCGAGAAACAAAAGGGAAATGGCCACAACCAGGGCCAGCAACACGGTTTTATGCAGGGTTTCAACGTTCATGACCGCCATTTTAGATGGGCGCTTCGCTTTTCTCCAGTAAAAAAGCGGTATGGTGCCCACTCCGGCCATTTGCGAAGCGCCGTCGAGATGCTATGCTGAAGAAGTCCGAACGCATCCTGAACAATACAGGCCGCTTATCCAATGAAACATAGAGAATCGGAAGGTCAGGTATGGACATCATCATCGGCGCGCTTCCACCCGTGCAGTTTCCACCGTCCAAGCCGCGGGAGGAAAATTCCAGCGGCATGGTCGAAGCGAGGCTCCTGCATTCCCGCCCACCGCGC
The DNA here is from genome assembly GCA_031287565.1 of Desulfobulbaceae bacterium. Classification (GTDB taxonomy): domain Bacteria; phylum Desulfobacterota; class Desulfobulbia; order Desulfobulbales; family Desulfocapsaceae; genus UBA8130. The sequence goes on along the minus strand of JAITSS010000015.1, from coordinate 68,811 downwards.
AAGGGCATCGCCGGGCCATCAGGCATGGAGCGACGCGGCAAAAAATCAACCGACCCGCACCGCGCCAGAGTTCTGACGATCATGGTGCCGGACGCGACCACCCTGCCCCCCGACCTGGATGAAGGCAAATACGCGGTCTATCTGCGCTTTGTCCGCAAATAAGGCGAGCGCCCAGCCACGCCCCACCCTGCAGGCAGCTCACCCTCACGAGGTGCGGCAGGCGGCGATTGCCATCAGCGCCGCGCGCAGCTCCACCGCAGTGGCGCGGCTGACGAGTTGGCGGCGAATCTCGCCGCTGCCGCGAAAATCATGGAAGTAGGCGGCAAGGCGCGTTCGTAACGGGGCGATGTTTTGCCCGCGCCGCAAGGCCAAATCAAGGTGCCGCAGGGCGAAGTCGACAATTTCCGCAAGCGGGGCGTGGCCGAATTCGCGAAAAATGAAGGGATTTTTCAAGGCGGCGCGGCCAATCATCACCGCGTCGCAACCGCTTTCCGCAAGACGCTGGAACGCTTGGTCGCGGCTGGCTATATCGCCGTTGCCGATGACCGGAATGGTCAGCGCCTTCTTCACCGCCGCCACCACTGACCAATCGGCCAGTCCGGAAAAGCCCTGCGCCCAGGTGCGACCATGCGCCGCCACCATTTTGGCGCCCTGGGCTTCGGCCATCTTCGCGAAATCGACGGCGGTGATATGGGTGGCGTTGACCCCGGCGCGTATCTTCACGGTCACGGCGATAGGCGTAGCCCGGCAGACGCGGCGGATAATGTCCTCGGCCAGGGTTGGATTGGCCATCAGCGCCGCGCCCGCGCCTTTTTTTGTCACCTTTTTCACCGGGCAACCCATATTCAAGTCGATGAAATCGGGCGATAAAGCGCCGACCATGGCCGCCGCCTCGGCCATGACGCCGGGATCCGCGCCGAACAATTGCAGCGAAACCGGGCGTTCTTCTTCAGAAAAATCGAGCATTTCAAGGGTCTTGCGCTGCCCGTGGACAATGGCGTGCGCGCTGATCATCTCCGAGACGCACAGACCGGCACCCAGCCGTCGGCAGAGCAGGCGAAACGGCGCGTCGCTGTACCCAGCCAAAGGCGCAAGCGCCAGCGGCGACGTGAGGGAAAACGGGGCAGGCATGGCTTTATAGATGGGGAATGGGGAAAGAATAAGAATAATTTCCGCATCATATCGACAAGCCACCGTCGGCGTCAAGCATCGGTGACAACCGCGAACGACTCAGGGCGCGGCGAAAGTTCTTGACTTCCACGACGCCCGCGCTATAGTGCCTCCTCACGTGACGCGGGGTGGAGCAGCACGGTAGCTCGTCGGGCTCATAACCCGAAGGTCACAGGTTCAAGTCCTGTCCCCGCTACCAGATGATTCAAGGGTTTGGCCGATTTCGGTCAAACCCTTTTTTTCTTGCCCGCGTTTCGCCTATCAAGCTTGGTCTGCCTGCCGGACGGGCAGGGACAGACAGGCCGCGCCCGCAGATTTTTCTTCTTGCCGAAATTCCCCTGAAGATGTTGGAATACTACTCTGTTGCAATTCCCGTTCCGCCGCTTTGCTCGTCCCAATTCCAGCCAAGGAGACCGCCATGGCCGATACTGTCAGCGTTTTTACGCCTTATTCTTTCCAGGTGGGGGAAAAAATTTATATCGAGGGGCCGCTCCGCCACGGCGACTGGCTGGTTATCGGCGTGGACCCAGACAGCGTAACGCTACGCTGCCCGATAAGCGGTCGCGAATTCACCTGGAAAAATTTCTGTTACCTGACCCGGCGGGATGAAAACGCCGTCTGGCCCCAAGGCGACTGAATCCCTGGTCGCCTTCATGAACGCCGCGCTTTCCGCCCAGGCCGCCGCCGGATACCAAGCCTGCCCGCAGTGCGACCTACTGTTCATCCGTGTCGAGCCAAAACCCGGCAACCGCGCCCGCTGCCCGCGTTGCGGCTGTGTCGTCGCCTCATCGTCCGACAGCCCGGCCCTGACCACGCTGCTCCTGTGCCTGACCGGTATTATTCTTTATTTTCCAACGATTATATCGCCCATATTATCCATGAGCATTTTGTGGATGAAGCAATCGGGCACCGTTCTTGAGAGCGTCGCCGGACTGTTCCAGGCCGACTATCCGCTGGTGTCGCTGGCGGTGTTGCTGATGGTGGTGGTGTTTCCGGCGCTGGTCCTGATTTGTCTGGGCATTGTCGCCCTGTCAATCCGCATCCGTCGCGTGGGCCGCCGGACCGCGTTGCTTTTCCGTCTGGCGCTGGCCTTGGAGGAATGGGCGATGGTCGATGTGTTTCTGGTTGGCATTCTGGTGATGATTTTCAAAATGACCGGAAGCGTCGAAATGAAATTTGACGGCGGCTTTCTTGCCTGCCTGGCCCTGGCCTTGACCTTAATCAGCCTGTCCACGGTCTGCGAACATCGCCTGTTCTGGCGGCGCATCGACCACCGCAACCCCGGTTGGGCGCCCGCGCCCGCTTTGCAAGCACCGGCGGTCGGAACCGCGTCCGAGGCCGGTCTTATCCTTTGTCTGGCTTGTCAGCAATTGCAAAAACCCGCCGCCGTCTGCACACGTTGCGGCAGTCCCCTGCGCGAACGGCGCAAAGGTAGCCTCGGCACCTGCTGGGCCTTGCTCCTCACCGCGACAATCTTCATGTTCCCGGCCAACCTGTTGCCGATCATGGAGGTTGAATCGCTGAGAGAAACCACCAGCTCGACCATTATTGATGGTATTCTCTTCTTTTTTGAAGAAGGCAATTATCTGGTTGGCATGATTATTCTGGTGGCCAGCGTGTTCGTGCCGGTTTTAAAAATTATCGCTCTGGCCACCCTCCTGGCCACGGCCCAGGGCTGGAACCTGGCCATGTTGCGCGAAAAAACCGCCCTGTATCGCTTCATATCGTTGATTGGCCGCTGGTCGATGCTCGATATTTTCGTCATCGCCTTGTTAAACGCCATGGTGCAATTCGGGATGCTGTCCTCGGTGCGGGTGGCGCCGGCGGCGACCTGGTTTTGCCTGGTCGTCACCACAACCATGCTGGCCACCCACTTCTTCGACCCGCGTCTGATGTGGGACGCGGCAAGCCGCCGGTCACGCGATGAATAGTCCAAACACCCCAATTGATTCCCAGGAACTGGTGCCGAAAATCACCAGGAAACGCGGCATTCCCGTGGTGTGGACCCTGCCGATTCTCGCCATCGCCTTGTGTCTGTGGTTGCTATTCACCAGTTGGCGCGACTCCGGCGTCCTCATCACCATTACCTTCGCCAACGGCAACGGCCTGGTCGCCGGAAAAACCCAGGTCGTCGCCAATGGTATTCCAGTCGGTCTGGTCAAAGAACTCAGCCCCGACCTGCGCCACAACGCCGTCAAAGCGACGGTGGAAATGCGCAAAGAAACCCGTCCGTATCTGCTTGAAGATACGCTCTTCTGGGTAGTGCGCCCCGAATTGTCGGCGGCGGGCGTGCAGGGGCTGGAAACCTTCATCAGCGGCATCTACATCGGCATCCGCGTCGGAACCGCCAAACAAAGCCGCCATGATTTTGTCGGCCTCGACACCATCCCGCCGGTGAGCGACGATTCGCCGGGCCTGCACATCACCCTGACCGCGAAAACCCTCGGCTCGCTGCAAAACGGCAGCGGCGTGTATTTCAAAGATATTGAAATCGGCGCGGTACAAGCCTATCGCCTGAAGGATGACCAAGTGGAAATTTCGGTCTGTATCAAACCGGAATACGCCGCGCTGGCCCGTCAGGGCAGCCGCTTTTACCAGGCTGGCAACATCAGCATTGGCGGCAGCCTGACTGATCTCAAGGTGCATCTGCAATCCCTGACCACGCTCCTGCGCGGCGGCATCATGATGTTTACGCCGGAGAGTCTGCGCGACGGCGAGCGGGCGGGCAACGGCCAGGTCTTTTCCCTGTTCGCGAACGCCGGTGACGCCGGTTACGGCCTGCCGCTGACCATTGACCTGCCCGACGCCGACGGCGTGGGTGAAGGAACCAAGCTGGTCTACCACGGCGTCGAAGCCGGGCGGGTGCGCGAGCTGCGTTTCGAGGCGAACGGCCAAGCGGCGGCCATGGTTTCAATTGACCCGAAATTTCAATATATCCTGAAGAAAAACACCAGGTTTTGGCTGATTAAACCAAGCGTCAGCGTGGCGGGCATTAGCCACATTCAAAACCTCATTACCGGCGCGCAACTGACCTTTCAACCCGGCGACGGCCCCTTCAGCGATCATTTCTGTCTGGCGCAACCGCCGCCGACCATGCCGACGCGCCCCGGCAAAAGCCTTACCCTGACCAGCGACGCGGCGATTTCCCTGCGTCCGGGAAGTCCGGTGACGTTCAAAGATATGCCGATTGGCGAGGTCGTCACGACGCGATTGACCGGCGAAACGATCAGCGTGGACATCTTTATTGAGCAGGAATACGAACATCTGCTCGGCGCCAACACTTTGTTCTGGCTGCGGCAGGCGTTGGAGATCAAAGCCGATTGGTCGGGGCTGGAGATGAAAACCGGCACCGTCGGCCAGATGCTTCTCGGTGGCATCGCCGTCAGTAATCCGCCGAAAAACAAGAAACAGGCGGCGGCGCGTAAAACCTATCCGCTGTATGCCGATTATCAGGCGGCGCTCGCGGCGCATCCGGAGTCGCGACCGCCAGGAAAACGGCTGCGATTCGTCTGCTCGGAACCGCAAGGCATTAGTAAAGGAACGCCGGTTCTCTATAAAAATATCGCCATTGGCCAGGTGGAAAACCTATCATTCAGCCGCGACCGCCGCCGCGTGTTGATTGATGCGGCGCTCGACCCAGCCTATGGCGATCTGCTCGACGCCGACAGTCGTTGCTATCCGCAACCAGCGGTGGATGTCAGCGGCAGTTTGTCGGGTATCAGCCTGAAGATGGCTCCGGTTGCGGGCCTTTTACGCGGCGGCATCGCCTGTCTGGAAACGACGGCGGCGGTCGAAGGAAACAATCCGCCGCGCGAGCCGCTGCCGCTGTACGCCACGCGGGAAGAGGCGGAAAACGCTGGAAATCCGCTGATTACCATCCGCATGAAAGACATCGGCGGCCTGCGCGAAGGCGCCCCACTGCGCTATCGCGGCGTCGATTGCGGCCAGGTGCTGTCGATTCGTTTCGCTGACGCGGCCAGGGAAATTGTGGTTGAGGCGCGGATGAAGAAAGAAGTGGCCTCGCTTCTGCGCCAAGGAAGCCGCTTTTGGCTGGCCAAAACCGAACTGGGCCTCGACGGCCTGCGCGGCGCTGATGCGCTCTTGGGCGGCTATCTGCTCTTTTTGCCAGGAACCGGCCCGGCTAGCCGCCAGTTTGTCGCCCTCGATGAGCCGCCACAGAATCAGGCCGTGGACGAAAATGGTTTATCGCTCGTTTTGGAAGCCAGGCAATTGGCCTCGCTCGTTCCGGGTTCACCGGTTTATTTCCGTCAGGTGCAAGTCGGCGAAGTCACCGGCGCGCGTTTAGCCAAGGGCTTTGACCAGGTGTTCATCGCCGTCCGCATCGCGCCGCGCTATGCCGCTTTAATCCGCCAGGGAACGCAATTCTGGAACGTCAGCGGCATCCGGATGCGGGCTGGCTTGTTTTCCGGCGTCAATATCAAAAGCGAATCGCTGACCAGTCTGGTCAAAGGCGGCATAGCTTTGGCCACGCCGCCGGACGCCGTCGCGGCTGGAAATCAAGCCGCCGACGGCGCGCATTTCACCCTGCGCGAAGAGATGCAAACAGAATGGCAGGACTGGCTTGACGCGCCGGACCAAGCGGCAGCGCGGAAGGAATAGGGGCGGCCCGATAATCACCAGGCCGGATCGTCGCGTCGCTCCGTTACCCGCGCCCGCAGACTGCCGCGCCGTAGCAGGATTTCCAGCTCTTCATGCGCCTCAGCTTCGTGGCTGTCGCGAATAAGCGCGGCTTCCGGCGTCGTTTTTCTGACAATGGCGTAGCCGCGTTGCAGGGTCGCCAGTGGACTGTGGCTGTGCAGAAGCGCGGTTTGACGCGCCAGTTTGTCCATGTGGTTTTGTGGAAAATCGCGCACAATTGTCGCCAAACGCCCCGCCGCATGTTGCAGCCGTTGCCCCTGCCGCTGGAGCCTGGCCTGCGGCGAAGCCAGGCGCAATCGCGCTTCCAGGGCCAACAGCAGGCGACTGTCCGCGCCCAGACGGTCTGTCATCGCCCGCCGCAGACGTTCTTCAGAAAGGGCGAGTTTCAGCCAGGCTTCACGCAAACGATGTTCCGGCGAAAGCGGTCGGCTGGCCTGGAGCAAACGCTGGCCGCCGTGGGCCAGCACCCGCCGCATGTGGGCGATCATGGCGCGGTGTTTTTGCGCCAGGATTATCCGCAGTTCACGGCAATCGGCAAAGAGCAGTTCCGCCGCGCCGGTCGGGGTCGGCGCTCGCCGGTCAGCGCAGAAATCGGCGATGGTGAAATCAATTTCGTGACCGACGCCGGTCACAACCGGGATGCGCGAGCGGGCAATCGCCCTGGCGACGATTTCTTCATTGAAGGCCGATAAATCCTCAAGCGAACCGCCGCCTCGACACAGGACCAGCGCGTCGCCGCCTATCTCTGCATTGATTCTATCGATGGCCTCGCTCAACTGCCGCGCCGCCGCCGCCCCTTGCACCGAAACCGGATAAATGAGCACGTGGGCGTTGGCTTGCCGCTCGCGTTTGATGGCGAGAAAATCGTGCAACGCCGCGCCGCTTGTCGAGGTGACGACGACAATTTTCTCCGGATAGACCGGAATTGGCCGCTTGCGCTCTTCAGCGAACAGCCCCTCGGCGGCCAGTTTTTGTTTCAGCAATTCAAAACGCCGCCGCCAAGCGCCGTCGCCCGCCGCCTCGACGGTATCGACCAACATCTGGTAATCGCCGCGCGGCTCATAAATAGTGATGCGGCCCCGGCAAATCACCTGGTCGCCGTCGCGGAGCGGCCCGCTCAGATAACGGGCCTGCGGCTTCAACAGCACCGCCTTCAACTGGGCGCTTTCATCCTTTACGGTAAAATAGCGATGGCCGGAGGCGGGAAGGCGCAGGTTGGAGATTTCGCCTTGCACCGCTATGAAGCGATACTGGCGCTCGACGAGAAATTTCATCGCCGCCGTCAGCTGGCTGACGGTCTGAACCAACGACATATCAGACATATTCAGGAATCAAACCGCCAAACCGCGACAATCCGTCCGGCCTTGGCATCGCCCTGACATCCGAAGAGCGTGGCAAGCGGCAGATCGCCCATATCATAGAAACACAGCCGCCCGCGCGGGCGCTGACCGAAGCGCTCATCGACAAAACGCCGCCAGGCGTCGGCCAGGTTTTGGAATGCCTGACGCGCATCATCGGCATTCGCCGGTAAGGCGGCAAGAAGCGAGCGCGCATCAGCCAGAATTCTATTGTCGGTCAAGGCAGCTCGTCCGGTTGGCAACTCATCCGCCGCCAACAGCGGCAAAGCCAATTCGCCCAAAACGAGCGCGGCCTGCCCCTGACTGCCGCCGCAAGGCAGACAGGTGGTTTTCGCCGCCCGCATCTCAAAGACTTCGTCTGCGGTCGCGCCCAAACACAGCCAGATCGGCGCGGGCGGGACGACGGCCACGGCGCGATACAGGCGAATCCAGGCTTTCAGTCGCGCGGCGATTCTCAGAGGGCCGCGTTCCGGCGGCGCGGTCGCGGTCGGCGGCGCGTCATCACCGCGTAGCCCAGCGAGCAGTTGGCGATAGCTGCCGTCAAGTTGGCGCAGACGCTCATCCATCGCCGCTTCCTCCTGGTCGCAAAATTCGGCCAGGGTCAGGAACAGACGCTCATCCCACAGCAAATCGGCCTCGGTCTGGGTCGGCTGGGCGGTCGCGCCGATGCGCGAAGCCAGGTGGCGACTGTTTTCATCCTCGGCCAAACGACCGCTGTAACCGCGCGCCTCGAGCAACAGGCGGCTCATGCCCTCAGCCGCGCCTTTTTGCGTGATGTCGGCGACCAGGCTGAGAAAACGCGGCAGATGCTCGCCTAAAGGCGGCGGCTGGATGGCTTGACAAGGGCAATCCGGCGGAATACAACCGCCTTCCGACCCACCCGCCGGACCGGCAGGCCGCTCTTCGGTTGGGCGCAGAAGGCTTGGACGAATGATCAGCGTGGTCGGCGTGAAGGTCGCGTCGAGGCGGGTCTGGGGAAAAACGAGGGCGTCAATCATGGAGGTCATGGCGTGAAGGAAAGGCTGACGTTGATTTTATCGATACTGGTTTATGCGCTCTGCAATCTGCGGCTGGTGGCGACGCCCGCCAATACTGCGGCGGCCAATGGGTTGCTCTGCGGCGGCGGCGCCGATCCGCGCTGCTTCGATCTGGCGGCCAGCCTGACTGCCACCCTGTGGTGGCTTCTGGGCACCGCGCCGTTTTACGCCGGGCTGTCTCTCTTGATGATTGTCTTTCTGCAACGGATGGCGGGCGACGCCAAAATGCCGTGGAGCCGCCGTCTGCGCGTCTTTTTAGCCATCGGCATGATCGCCGGCTTCGTCATCAGCGTCTGGGAAAATATGGGGGTTGATGTCTGGAAGCACATCAACCTGACGCAGGTATAATACCCGTCGCCCATTTTTCTGTAAACCAAACCCGTAAGCCCATGTTTTTCCTGCACGTTTCCAATCGAAGCGAAAATCTTCTCACGCATCTGGCGGCGGTTTTTCAGGCCGATGAACGTCCCGACCCGCTCAGCCCGGAACTGTTCGTCGTCCAGAGCCAGGGCTGCGAGCTGATGATTCGCCAATTCCTGGCCGACAAGTTTATTTCCTGGGCCAACTATCGCTTCCTCTACCCGATGGCCTTCATCGCCCAGCTGGCTAAGCTCCTGGCCGTGCCCGCCGACGCGGCGGCTTTTGAGCGCGGGCGGTTGGTCTGGCGTCTGGAAGCGCTGTTGCGGAGCGAACAAGCGCCGGTGGTGTCGGCCTATCTGGCCCAGGAACCGGTCGCCTTAAAGCGCTATCAATTAGCGAGGCAATTGGCCGGTCTCTTCGACCAGTATCAACTGATGCGTCCGGAGATGCTCGCCGCCTGGCAAAAGGGACGGACGGTGACGCAAAACGCCCATGAAATCTGGCAGGCTGATTTGTGGCGCAGGTTGCGCGCGCAAACACCCGACGCGCCGCATCGCGGTGAAATTCTGGCGCGGCTGATTGATTGCCTGGCTGAAAATAAAATCAAATCGAGCCTGGCCTCGCCTGTGCCGAGGCGGCTTTCAATCTTCGGCCTGCACAGTATGCCGCCACCGCTCCTGCATTGCTTCAACGCGTTATCGCGGCTGGTCGATATCCATCTGTATCTGCTGTCGCCCTGCCGCAACTACTGGTTGGACGCCCGCCGTTTTTCCCGCGACGACGACGGCATGGCCGAGGCCTATCATCCGCTCCTTGTATCACTTGGGCAAGAAGGCCGCGAATTTCAGGCGATGCTTGAAGAAACAGTGCATCCGGATTTGCGTCCGACCAGTTACCATTTTCCGCTGGACGACGGAAAACCAACGGCGCTACGCCAACTTCAGGCCGATATTCTCGACGGATTCAAGCCAGCGGCAGGCCAGGTTTTGCCAGCGGACGATTCGCTGCGGCTGGCGGTTTGTTTTTCCCGTCGCCGCGAAGTTGAAGTTCTGAAAGATCATATCCTTGATTTTCTTGAGAAAAATACCGATCTCGACCTCCGCGATCTGCTGGTCATGGCCCCGGATATTGGCCACTACGCGCCATTTATCCCGGCGATTTTTCGTGATATTCCCCACAGTATCGCTGACCGCGCCCTATCGCGCGAAAACCGGGTTTTGGCCATTTTGCTTGATTTCCTGCGCCTTTTGCGCGGGCGCTGCGGCTGGGCGACAATCCTCGACGCGCTGGGACGCGAGCCGCTGGCCACCGCCTGGGGATTAACCCAGCCTGACCTGGAAACCTTGCGCCACTGGACGCCCGCAAGCGGCATTCGCTGGGGATTGGACGGCGACCACGCAAACAGCTTCGCCGCGCCTGTCAGCGGAGGCTGTTCCTTCGGCCTGACAAACACATGGCAAGCTGGCCTCGCCCGCATGACCCTGGGATTCGCCCTTGGCGACGGGCCGCCGTTTCACGGTATCGCGCCCTGGGCCGGTGTCGAAGGCGGCGACGCTCGTCTGTTGGGACGACTGCATCGCTTTATCGACCTGACACGAAAAACGCTGAATGAATTTGTTGTCGATTGCCCGCTTTCGCTCTGGTCGCATCGCTGCCTGCGTTTACTTACCGACCTCTTTCCCAATTTCGACGATCAGGATGACGGCCAGGAACTCGCCGCCTGCCGACAGATTATCGCCAGTCTGACAACGGTTCAGCCAAACGAACACAACGAGCCGATAAATCTGGCGGTTCTGATTCATTGGCTGCGGCAACAAGCCGAAACGCCGATGGCTGGCGGCTTCCTGCGCGGACGCCTGACCTTTTGTTCGATGCTGCCGATGCGCTCGATCCCCGGCGCCGGGATTTTTCTTTTGGGGCTGAACGACGGCGAATTCCCGCGCCGCGACGCCATGGCTTCGTTCGACCTATTGCGCGAGGGCGGACGTCTGGGGGATCGTAGCGTCCGCGCCGATGATCGCTATCAATTTTTAGAGGCGATTCTCGCCGCGAGAAGGACGCTCTATCTCAGCTATGTCGGTAAAAGCGCGAAAAAAGGCGAGGACTTGCCGCCTTCGGTGGTGGTAAGCGAGTTTCTGGAAACTCTGGGCCGTGATTATGGCCTGCGCGACCTGCCGGTTCAGCAGCCGCTGCATCCATTCGACCGCCGGTATTTCAGTGGCGAAAACGAAAAATTGTTCACTTATGCTGAAGAATTCGCGGCAAAACGCCAGACCCCGGCGCGAAAGCGCGACGCTCCCTGGTGGCGCGGCGAAATCGCCTGGGACGAGCCGGATACGCCGTTTGCCGCCTGGCTGGAATTTGTCGCGCATCCGCAGCGTTATTTTTTCCGCCGCCGCTTGGGCCTGAATCTCCGCCAGGCCGCCGCGCCCATCGCTGAGAGTGAAATTTTCACCGCCAACGCCCTGGAGCTATGGCAGGCCAAGGGCGAAATGCTCGCGGCCATCGGACGGGGCGAGTCGGCGGCAACAACCATGATGAAACTGACCGCCTCCGGTCTCTGGCCCATCGGCGGCCCCGGTCAGGCGCTTTTTCAGGCGCAATGGCGCGAGATGACGGCCTTCGCCGCCAATATCGCCCAACTCGATCTGGGCGAGCCGTTGCCGCCCCGCTTTTTCGCGCTGGAGGTGGCGCATCGGCCTTGCCATGGAATGTTGGGCGGTGGCTATGAACGTGGATTTTTGCTGGCCAATCATCGCGCAATGAAAGGGAAAGACCTGCTGCAAGGCTGGCTTGTGGCGCAACTGTTGCGCCGCCTGGACGATGCCCCGCCCCAGGTCTTCCTCGCCTTTGATGACGGCGTTTTTTTTCTGCAACCAACGGCCGCCGCCGCGCCCAGTCTGGAGGATTTGGCCGAACTGTTCATCCAGGGCAACCGCGCCCCCTCGCCGCTCCTGGTCGAACCAGCCTTGGCCTGGGCGCGGCAGGAATACTCAACCTCGAATCGCCAATCGCTCTCGCCTGGTGACAAGGCCGAAAAGGCGCTGCAAGAACAACTGAAAGCCGGACGTGAACCGGAATGGGCCAAACTCTTCGCCCATGAAACGCCGCCCCTGTGGAAGGCCGAGCGCGAAGCGGCAGCCCGCGCCTTCATGCTGCCCATTGTCGCCTGTCTGGTTCCGACGTGAAATCGTGCGCCCCTACGGACAAAAACATGTGGGGCCTGTTCGTGGAAAGGCGGCATTATGCCATCCACCCTTCTCATCTCTCAGCGGCCTGATCATTGGCCTTTCCTTAAAACAAACGGTGTTTGACAACTTTTTATATGCTAGGCTTATCGCTTGCATAAAAAAACAAACGGCGCGGAGGGGGGTTGCGGCGGGCGGGGAAGGAATTGCTCAGAAACTCAGGGTCAGCTTGTTGCTGATCATGATGATGTTTTCGATGTCGGAATACTCGCTGCGGTTTTTAAACACGTCGCCGGTATCCATGTAGCCGAGATGAAGCTCGTAATTGAGGTTGGGAAGCAGGCTGTAGATGACGCCCAGGTTGGCTTCCCAGCTTGAGCGGTTTTCGGCCTTCAGGTCGTCGCTCCACACATTGTGGGTCACGCCGAACGCGCCTTTGAAGGCGAACGATTTACCGGCCTCGAAGCGGGCGGCGATGGCGAACCCTTCAACCGCGTCGATATTGCTACCGCTTTTGGCCAGCGGATTGAAACGGCGCTGGCCGGAAAGGACATCGGAGGCCGCGCCAGTAATCATCAGCGGCTCATAATCGCGTGGGCTAACGGCGATGGCGCTGGCGAAATCGGTAATATTACCGAGGCTGTAGGTTGTGACCCGGTAGGCGCTGTGGGTTACTGGCGTCAGCGTCTCAGGCATCGCCGCCATGGCCGGGGAGGCCAACAGCGTCAGAAGCGAAAGAAAAGCCATTTTGTTGAACAACGCGCCCATAGCCAACTCCGATTACGATTTGGTACAAATATTTTTACAAGTATGAGGGGAAACGTACAAAAAGTCAAGCGCGGATAAGACGGTCGGAAGCGGAGCTTGCCATTCTTTTACCTGGCTTTGCCGCCGCCCAGCGCTTTGGCCATATCCACCTGATTGATGAGCCGCGCCAATTTGTTTTCAATCAGGCTGGTTTCCGCCTGCCGTCGCCGTTCCTGGGCGTCGAGCCAAGATTGCAGCGGCGTCGCCCCCGCCCGATATTGGATGGCGTACAGCGCTTCGCCGCGTCGCGCCGCATCGAGCATCGTTTCGGTCTGTTCGCCCTGATTTTTTAATTTTTCCGCCGCCGACAGGCAGGTTTCAACTTCGGACAAGGCTTGGTAGAGGCTTTGCCGAAAATCGATGATGGCCAGATGGTATTCCGTTTCGCTGATCGCCACATTGCGCCGCAAGCGCCGCCAATCGACAAAGGGCAGAATCAGGCCCGCGCCGAAACTGGCGATGGGGTCGGCCAGCGCCCGCGACAATTCCTCGTTTGAGCCGCCGAATGAACCGGTCAGCGTCAGCCGTGGATAGAGGCTGATTCTGGCGCTGTCGGCGTCGGCCAGGGCCGCCCGCAGCCGGGTTTCGGCGGCGGCCAGGTCGGGACGGCGGGCCAGAATATCGGCGGGCAGACCGGGAGTGATTTCCGGGATTGCGGCCCGCCTTATATCGCCTGGTTCCTCCAGCCGGACTTGTTCCGGCGCTTGACCAAAAAGCAGGGCCAGCGTCTGCCGAATGCTCATCTCGTTTTGCCGGATGCTTTCGTGGCTGGCGAGTTGACTGGCCAAAGAGCGCTCCGCCTCCAGCGTTTCCAATCGCCCGACCGCGCCCGCCGCGTACTGCGCCCGCGCCAAAGCCAGGGTTTTCCTGGCGTAATCAATACTTGACGCCGACAGCCGCGACTCTTCGCGGAGGGCGGCCAGGCGAAAATATTGACTGACCAAGGTCGCCTGCAAAGAAAGCCTGGTCGCCTCGAGATCAAAGGCGGTGGCCTCGGCCCGCCACACTGCGGCGTTTCGCGCCGAGGACAGGCGTCCGAACAGGTCGGCCTCGTAACTGATGCCGATGCCGGCGGAAAAACTTTTATCGCTGCCGCCTTCGGAGCCGTAGCGGTGGTTGGCGTCGAAACCGCCGTCAGCGGAGAGTGTTGGCCAGAGATCCGCCGCCGCGACATCGGCCCGCAGACGCGCCTGCCGCAAGGTCAGGGCCGCTTGCGCCAGGTCGAGATTGACCGGCATGGCCGTTTCAACCAGCCGATTCAGTTTGGCGTCGGCGAATTGCTCCCACCATTTGTCGTCACTCAGGCTGGCCTGCCCGTCCGACGGGCGGGCCGTTGTCGCGCCCGCTCCTTCCCGCCAGAAGAAGGGCATATCGAGGTCGGGCCGCTGATAGGTGGTCGCGGTCAGCGAAGCGCACGAGGTCAGCAGTAGGAAAACACTGGCGACTATTGTTGTTTTCTTCATAATTATTCCCGCGCTAAAGCGACAACCGGATCGAGGCGGGCGGCGCGGCGGGCCGGTAGCCAGCCGAAGACAATGCCAATCCCTGTCGAACAGAGGAAGGCGCTGATCACGGCGACGGGCGAGTAGATCATCGCGAAATCGCTGCCGGAAGACCGCACGGCCCAGCCAATGGCAAAGGCCAGACAAATGCCCAGAAGCCCGCCCAGAAGACAGACCAGCACCGCCTCGATGAGAAATTGCCGCATGATGTCGCTTTGCCGCGCGCCCACGGCCATGCGCACGCCGATTTCCTGGGTGCGCTCGGTGACGGAAACCAGCATGATATTCATGACGCCGATGCCGCCGACAATCAGCGAAATAATGGCGATCGAGGAAATGAGCAGCCGCATGGTGTCGGTGGTTTTTTCGATGGTCTGGCGGATGGCGTCGAGGTTTGAAACAAAAAAGTCTTTGACGCCATGCCGCGTCGTGAGAAACGAGACGATGCTGTTTTCGGCAATGGCGGTCGATACCGCGTCAGCCACCCGCACCGTGATGCTGCGCAGCCAATATTCGCCGGTAATCCGCTTCATGGCTGTGGTGTAGGGGACAAACACATTCAATGAATCCTGGCCGCCGCCAAAGTTTGATTCGGACTTTTTCATCACGCCAATGACGCGGCAGGGCACGGTTCCCAGCATAATCACCGCGCCCAACGGTTCCTGGCCATCCGGAAAGAGAGAATTTTTGGTGTTGTCATCAATCACCGCCTGCTGGCTGCTGGCGCGGACATCAATTTGGCCAAACAGGCGGCCGGAGGCCAGTTCCATGCCACGCACCCGGAAATAATCGGCGCCAACGCCTTGCGCCTGGCCGTTCACGTTGATGTTGCCGTAGCGCAGCACCACCGAAGTCTGCACCAGGGGCGTCACCGTATCGACATACGGCTGGCGGGCCAAGGCTTCGGCGTCGCGCGGCAAAAGGGTGCGGATGCGGCCAGAGCGCATGTCGCCGAAATCCTTGCCGGGGAAGATGTTGATGGTGTTTGTGCCTATCGCGTTAATATCTTTAAGAATTTTTTGCTGCGAACCTTCACCCAGGGCCACCACCGACACCACCGAGGCGATACCGATGATAATGCCCAGCATGGTTAAAAGAGTGCGCAGGCGGTGCGAGGTCATGGCGATCACCGCCATGCGGAAGGCTTCGGTGAATCTTCCAGCCAGCGCCTGCCATGAATCATGGGCCGCTGGCGGGCGCGGCAACATTTTGACCGGCGTGGCGACGGCGGTTTTGCGGTCGGCGATGATGCGGCCGTCGGAAATTTCGATGATGCGTTCGGCGTGCGCCGCCATCTGCATGTCGTGGCTGACGAGAATCACTGTGTGGCCTTCGGCGTGCAGCTGCTTGAAAATCGCCATGACCTCGGAGCCGGACGCTGAATCAAGCGCGCCGGTTGGTTCATCGGCGAGAATGACCGCGCCGCCGTTGATCAACGCCCGCGCCAAAGAAACTCGTTGCTGCTGGCCGCCCGATAACTGCCCCGGTTTGTGGCCGAGCCGCTCGCCCATGCCCAAGCGGCTCAGAATCGCATCGGCGCGTTCTCGCCGCTTGGCCCCGGCAACTCCGGCATACATGGCGGGAATAGCGACGTTTTCCCTGGCGTTCAAATCGCCAAGCAAATGATAGCGTTGGAAGACAAAACCAAAATGCTCGCGCCTGAGCCGGGCTAATTCATCCGGCGCGAGGCGGCTGGTTTCCTGGCCATCAACCAGATACCGCCCGGCGCTGGGCCGGTCGAGGCAGCCGATGATATTCATAAGCGTCGATTTGCCGGAACCGGACGCGCCGACAATGGCCACCATTTCCCCGGCGTCGATGCGCAGATCAATAGTATGCAAAACCCGCAGCGTCTCTTCGCCGGCCGGATAATCGCGGCAGACGCCTTGCAGTTCGATGAAAGCCGCCATTACATCATCCGGGGCGGACGGCGGGGCTGGCTGGCGGCGGATGCGGCTCCGGCGGGCAGGGCCTCGCCAATCACCACCTTCTGGCCCTCGGTCAAGCCGTCGAGGATTTCGGCCTGAACATTGTTGTTCAAGCCAACTTTAACCCGCCGTTCCTCGTACTGGCCGGGCGCGGTTTCAATCCGCGCCGCGTAGAGGCCGTCTTTATCCTTTTTGCCCAAAGCCGCCGACGGCGCGAGCAGGACATTTTTCGCCTGGTTCAGGACGATGTTGATTTCGGCGGTCATCGAGATGCGCAGTTTGCCCTCTGGATTCGGGACGCGCAGGATGCCGATGTAGTAGACGGCGGAACTCGACGAACTGGCGGCGTTGGCGACGCTGGAAGTCTGGGTGATGGTTTCCGGCGCTGGTTCGATCGATTGCAGTGTCGCCGGATAGCGTTTGTCGGGTTCGCCCAGAATGGTGAACCAGGCGTTTTGGCCGGGCGTGACCTTGACAATATCGGCTTCGGAGATTTCCGCCCGGATGTTCATCTCATCCAAACGGGCCACCATGATGATCGTCGGCGCGGTCTGGTTGGCGTTGACGGTCTGGCCTTCTTTCGTGACGATGGCCACGACCACGCCGTCAATGGGCGCATTGATTTTCGTGTAGCCGAGGTCGATTTTCGCGGTATCGACGGCAATCGACGCCTGCTCAATCTGGGCGTTCAAAGCGGCGATTTCCGCCTTCAGCACGGCAAGATTCGCTTCCGCCGCCTCAAAATCGGCCTGGCTCGCGGCCTCGCTTTTGCGCATCAGCTTCTGCCGTTTATACGCCAGCTCGGCCTGTTTGTAAGACGCCTCTTTTGCCACTTTCTGCGCCTTCACCGCCGCCAGCGCCGCCGTTTTCGTGCGCAGGCTGTTCTGCTGCGGCAGAGAATCGATCTCAGCCACCAGTTGCCCGGCCTTGACCACATCACCCAGCTCAACCTTCAGCGATTTGACCTGGCCCGATACCTGGGCGCCGACGCTGACCAGATTTTCCGATTCAAAGAGACCGCTAGCCAGAACCGTGATTTCCAGATCGCCGCGTTGGACCTTGGCGGTCATGAAACCCGGCGGCGTTTCTTTATGGTCGCGCCAAAACCAGACGCCCGCGCCAGCCACCACGAGAAAGGCCAGCGCCAGCCACAATTTTTTTCTTCCAGTCATTGTTGCAAAACCTTTGGTGAATGCCGTGGCGGCGCGCGGGACGCCTACAGTCCCAGAAACAATTTCGCCACCGAGAAAAACATGACCACGCCTAAAATATCAATCGAAGTGGTGACAAACGGCCCGGTGGCCACCGCCGCGTCAACATCGAAACGTTTCAAAACCAGGGGAATCAAAGCGCCGACGGTGGCGGCCAGCGTCATCGAGAAAAACATTGAGATGCCGACAACCAGGCCGAGCATTTTCGGAACATAGCCGAAATAGGCGACCAGGCCCAGGCACAGGCCATATAAAGTACCCAAAATCAGACCGACCCGCAGTTCTTTGAACACCACTTTGAACAGTTCGTTCATGTTGACGCGGCCGGTGGCGATGCCGCGGACGATGATTGTTGACGACTGGGTGGCGATGTTGCCGCCCATGCCGTTGATGATCGGAATAAAAGAAGCGAGCACCAGCATTTTGGCGAGAACGCCGTCGTACAAGCCGATAATCAGCATGGAAATGACGCCGCCAATCCACGAGGCGAACAGCCAGGGCGCGCGGATAAGCGAGCTTTCCCAGACCGATTTCAACAGGATTTCCCGGTCTTTACCGGCGCCGGCCATTTGCAGGAATTCTTCGGTGGCCTCTTCACGGATAACGTCGATAATGTCATCGACGGTGACGATGCCGACGAGGTTGAAGTTGCCATCGACCACCGGCACGGCCAGGAAATTATATTGGGAAATGACATGCGCCACTTCACCCTGCGACGTTTCGGTCGAGACGGAAATGACGTTCGGATTCATGATGTTCTTCAGTTGCCGGTGCGGCGGGTGCATCAGCAGTTCGCGCAACGAGACGACGCCGGCCAGTTTGCCTTCGCCCATGGTGATGTAGAGATAAAACACCATCTCCTTTTCTTCGCTGCGTTTCTGGATGCTGGCGATGGCCTCGCCGCCGGACAGCTCGCCGTCAAGGGCCATGAAATCAGGTGACATCAAGCCACCTGCGGTTTCCGGATCGTACTGTAAAAGATGGTCAACCTCGCGGCGGTCGCTGGCTTCCATATGCTTGCGGATATCGTCGGCCACTTCTTCCGGCAGGATTTCCAGCAGGTCAACCGCGTCATCGT
Organism: Desulfobulbaceae bacterium; assembly: GCA_031287565.1. Taxonomy (GTDB): domain Bacteria; phylum Desulfobacterota; class Desulfobulbia; order Desulfobulbales; family Desulfocapsaceae; genus UBA8130. The sequence goes on along the minus strand of JAITSS010000015.1, from coordinate 50,513 downwards.
AGGCCATGTCGGACATGATGTCGGCCATGGTCTGCGGCGATAAACCCTTGACCAGATCAATGACCAGGGCGTCATCCAGTTCGCTTAAAAATTCACCGACCATATCGGTGCGAGCGATGAGGGCGAAGATTTTGCCACGCTCCTCGTCGTTTAAGTGGCGGAACACCCAGGCCATATCGGCGGGATGGGTTTTGCCAATCAGCTTCAGCAGATGCTCGCTGGCGCCACGCCGGTTCAGGCGGCGCACCGTGTCGAGCATGACCGTTCCCTCTTTGCCAATCAGCTCTTTTTTGCCCTTGTCTTCCATGGATGCGCCCTCAGAAATTGCCGATTTTCGCGCCTGCCCATTGCAGACAGGCCCCGCCGCCCCGGCTGGGAAGCGGGCCATGCTACACCCGGAATCGGAAACCGGTCAACGAATTTCCGGACGCGCATCGCGAGGACGCGAAAAGCGCGTGAAATCAAAGAAAAGCGGGCGGGTCCGGCGCGGAAAACCGGCGGCTCCCTTTCTTTCGCCGCGCCGCCGCGCTATGCTTAGAAAACGCTGATGAACACGGAAACCGTTCGGACCGTATCCTTATGGCGAACCTGTCTGGCAACAGAGGCAGGCGGATTAAGGCAGGCGGATTCACCCAGCGTTTCCTCTAAGGACATTTTGAGCCATGGATTTTTGTGTGGACTGCGGCGGGGCGCTGAATCTGTTTGAAACCAACGACGACGGTCTCTGCCCGCGTTGTCGGCGCGTAAAAGAAAAAGACGAGGCGCGACCCGCCGCCCTGAACGCCGACGACATTCTGCTGCACTGTCAGGAGAACGCCTGCCACTTGCTCCAGGCCGATGGCCAGTTACTCTTCAGCCTCAGCGCGGGACGGAGCATTCCGTTAGCGGAAGCTATCGCCTCGGCGCGGCGCATTCAGGCCATTCGCCGCAATCACCCAAAAAATTAAATCATGACCATTTCCCTTTCGGTTGGTTCCGGCAAAGGCGGCGTCGGCAAAAGTATGCTCGCCGCCAATCTCGCCATTCTCTTAGCCAAGGCTGGGCGGCGCGTTTGTATCGCCGACCTCGATCTGGGCGGCGCGGATATTCATATTCTGTTCGGCATGTTCGCGCCGCGCCGCAGCCTCAGCGATTTTCTCCGGCGCGATGCGGCAAATCTTGAGGAAATCATCCTCGATGTGCCGGGTTTTCATAACCTGCGCATTCTGCCCGGCGCTGGCGATACGCTGCAAACCGCCAACATGACCTTCGCTGAAAAACAGCGCTTGCTGCGGGCGCTGTCGGCGATTGATACCGATGTGCTGCTGCTCGACATCGGCGCGGGCGTCAGCCTGCATACGCTCGATTTTTTTATGATGAGCGAATTGCAGATCTGCGTCACCACGCCGGAACCGACGGCGGTCATGGACTTTTATACCTTCCTGCAACTCTCGACCATCCGCCGGGCGATGAGCGCTTTTTCGACCCAGCACCCGGTGAATAAAGCCTTGCGCGAAAAGAGCTTCAAATCACTGGCTGAGGTATTGGCCCTGGCGGAAACCATGCAACCGGGCGCCAAGATGGAAATCGAGGCGGCGCTGCGTTTTTTCAACCCGCTTCTGGTGGTCAATATGGTTGGGGCCGGGGCCAGGGTCAATCTGTTGAAGTTGCGGCAACTCTCCAAAAACTATCTAGGCATCTTTCTGCCGACTTTGGGCGAAATTCCCTTCGACGCGGCGGTGCAGGAGGCATTGCGCAGCTTCATCCCGGTGGCTGAATCGGCGCCGCGCTCAGCCGCTGGGCAGGCGCTTTCCAGCATCGCCGACAAGGCGGGCAAGGTCATCGACCTGTGCCTGCGCAAGCGCCAGCCCGCCTGAGCAGACAGGCGGCGACTGAAATCGGCGTTTTCCCACATCAATTATCTGATGCTGGATTTCAGGCTGGTTATCAGATAGGTGAGAGCGGCCAGGCAGATAATCACCGGGCCGGTCGGTAGGTCAAGGCTGTAGCTTATCGCCATGCCGCAGAAAATAAACGAAGCGCAGGCGAGGACCGCGCCGACCATCATCCCGCCGATGCCGGACGCGAAATTCCCGGCGATGGCGGCGGGCAGCGTCAGCAGGGCGATGACCATGACAATGCCAACAACCCGCACCAGTAATACGATGGTCATGGCGGTCAGGCAAAGCAGCAGAAAATAGAGCCAATTCGTTGGCAGGCCGCGCAGACGGGCAAATTCGTCATCGAAGCACAGAGCCAGGAATTGCGGATGAAAAAAGGCGGCTAAGCCCAGCACCACGACGTCGAGCGCCAGGACAAAATACATGTCGCTCTGGCCAATCAGGAGAATATTGCCGAAGAGGTAGCTCATTGGGTCGGTGTAGCCGGGGGTGGCGGCGAGAAACAGCAGGCCGATCGCCATACCAACCGACCAGAGCGCGCCAATTACGCTGTCTTCGCGCTGTCCGGCGCGAAAATGCGCCCAGGCGAGAATCGCCGCCGCGACAACCGCCACCACGAAAGCGCCGGATACCGGCCCGCAGTATGACCAACCGACGACCCGTTCCAGATACAAACCACCGCCGATACCGGCCAATAGACAGTGCGAGATGGCCCCGGCCAGCGAGCTGATCCGCCGCACCACCACATAGCTGCCGATGATGCCGAAAGGGATGGCGGAAAGCAAGCCGACCAACAGCGCGTAACGCAGAAAAGGCACGTTCGGGTCGGCCAGCACCGTGAAAAATTCAAGCATGGCCACCCTCACAGCAGTGATCGTGGCGAATCAGGCGCGAATCGTCGCCGTACATCTCGGCGAGCATCTTGCCGCTGAATTCACTGGTTGGATGAATGGCCGCCCGTCGATTGACGCAGGCCACCCTGGTAAACAGAGAAGACACCACGCCCAGGTCATGCGTGACCATTATTATCGTCAGGTTTCCGCTGAATGAACGAAGCAGATCATAGAGATGAGCCGTCGCTTCCTGGTCGATGCTGGCCGTCGGCTCGTCGAGAATCAGCATTGTCCCATCACCGGCCAGCGCCCTGGCAATAAGAACACGTTGACGCTGACCGCCGGACAAGGCGGCAAATGGCCGTGTCGCCAGATCGGACATCCGCACCGCGTCGAGCGCCGCCAGCGCCCGCTCGCGGTCTTTCTGGCCGTGGCGGAAGAAGAGCGTTTTGCGCAGGCGGCCCAACAAAACCACGTCAAGCGCCGAGATAGGAAATTTCGGGTCGTAGCTGGCGTGTTGTGGCACGTAGCCAATCCGGCCAATAGCCTGGCAAGGAGAAAGACCGAATACCTGTATTGATCCGGAATCGGGCGCGAGCAGACCTAAAATCAGTTTGATCAAAGTGGTCTTGCCGCCGCCGTTCGGCCCGACCAGGCACACCAAATCATTTCTATAAATCGTCAGGTTTATGTCGTTAAGGATAGTTCTCGCGGCATACGAAAAGGATAATCCGCGTATTTCGACGATTGCTTCAGTCATTTGCTTCGGACATGGCTTGGGCGATTTGTTCGGCCATCAGTTTGAGGTTCGCGGCGGCGTCATAGGCCAGCGCGTCCAGCGGCACGACCCGCCCGTTTATGGCCCGCGCCACCGCTTCGGCGCTTTTGGCATCGAACTGCGGCTGGCTGAAGATCACTCGCACGCCGTCTTGGCGGGCGTCGGCGATCAAATGCTGAATCTGCTTCGGCGTTGGCGATTTTCCTTCGATTTCCACCGCTTCCTGACGCAAATCGTAGCGGTGAGCGAAGGAACCGAAGGCTGGATGAAAAACATAAAAAGTCGCCCCGGCCCATGGCTTCAGTTGCTTAGTGATCTGCGCGTCCAGGGCGATCAGTTCCTGTCGTAAGTGGGTCAGGTTTTGGCGGTAGGTCGCGGCCCGCGCCGGGTCGGCCACGATCAATGCCTGGGCGATATTATCGGCCATAATCGCTAAGTTGGCGGCGCTCAGCCACACATGCGGATCGTCGCCGGATTGATCATGATCGGCCTCTTCGCCATGGTGGTGATGTTCTCCAGCCTCGAAGGGGATTTTCTCGATGCCGGCCGCGCAATCGACAACGCTGATGGCCGTGTCACCGTCGGTGATTTTCGCGAGTAAACGCCGCTCAAAGGGCAGACCGATGGCGAAATAAATGTTTGCTTTGGCCAGGTGGGCGATAGCGCGCGGGCGCGGCTCGAAGGTGTGCGGGTCTTGTCCGGCGGCAATCAGCGTCTCGGTTGCCGCCAGGCCGCCGCTGATGCGGTCAACCAACCATTTCTGCGGCGCGATGGAAACCATGACCTCGACGGCGGCGTAAGCGGGCGCGGCGAAGAGCAACAGCGCCACCTGGAAGGCGAGCCATCTTATTTTCATAGTTCCTCCCGCAGCGCCTCGCTGCGATTCGCATCCTCGCTCTGGTGTTGGCAGACAAAATGCACGGCCTGGCATTCGTCGCATTTTTCCAGCGGATGATGCTCTAAAAAGCGCCGCAGATGCCGCCGCTGTTCCTCGGACAACAAGCCGCTGCCGCCGCACAGGGGACAAGCGCCAGCCAGGGCCGCTTCAACGGCGTGGCGGATGAATTCCGATTTATTCGGCAGACGCTCCAACATCTCGGCCAGACGCCCGCTCGCCTTAAAGGTCATAACCCGCTCTTTCATCACCATAATCTTCCCCTGCTGATCCCGACTCATACTTCTCCATGTGAAACGCCACCGCGTATTACAAGGTAATATCAGCAAAGTCAAGGGTCCCGCCAATCCGCCGATATGCCGACTCGCGCTTGTCGGACGTCAGCCTGTTTCAGCCATATTATGATGACAGCAAACACATATTCCAATTGCTGGAATTCGATGTTCAGGATGTCATGGTTGTCGCCGGCACACCAAGCAGGCGAGCAAGTGAAATGGACGGCATGGCCGCCGCCCGCCGAGAAGGTCGGCGCGGCATTGATGGCGGCAAGCTCCTGAAGTCGCATCTTTATTTGCCGCCGCGCTGATACCGGCGCACGGCGGCGTTGTGGTCTTCCAGCGTGGTGGAAAACTGGTGGCTGCCGTCGTTTTTCGCGACGAAGTAGAGGAAATCGGTGGTGGCTGGGGCCAGCGCCGCCGCTAAAGCGTCGCGGCCCGGATTGGCAATGGGGCCGACGGGCAAACCGGCGATCACATAGGTGTTGTACGGCGTGGCCCGTTCCAGGTCGGTGCGGGTAATCGGGCGGTTGTCGCCGGTGACGCCGTAGAGCACCGTCGGGTCGGACTGCAAGGGCATTCCGAGACGCAGGCGATTGGTGAACACCCCGGCGATCAGCGGTCGCTCGGCGGCCACCGCCGCTTCTTTTTCCACCAGCGAAGCGAGAATCAACGCCCGCCGGGCCGCCGTCGCCGCAAGTTTTTCGCCGCCCAGAGCGCGCCAGACTTCCTGGAAGCGCCGCGTCTGCATGGTGATGATATGCGTGGCGTCGGTGTCAGCTTTGGTGAGGTGGTAGGTATCCGGGTAGAGGTAGCCTTCGAGCGTGGCCGCGCCGACAAAACCCAGTTTGGCGATAAAGGCGGCGTCGGCGCTGAGGCGCAGATATTTTTGGGCGTCGCACCAGCCGTCTTCGGCAAGCCGCGCCGCCATTTCCGCCGCCGTCCAACCCTCCGGCAAAGTGACGGCGCGGGCGATAGCCTTGGCGGTGGCCAATTCATGCAATAAGGCCAGGGGCCGCCTGCCGCCGCGCAGCGCGAATTCCCCAGCCGGCAGGCGTTGCGCCTTGCCGGAAAGTTTGGCCAGGATCAGAAAGGAATACTGATCGCCTATCAGCTTTGAGTGGGCGAGAATCGCGGCGATGCTTTTCAGCGATGCGCCTTTGGGGATGAGCGCTGTCACCGTTTGGCCAGCGGGCGACGGCGCCGGGCTGAGCAGATAACCGGCGCTCCAGACGACAACAAGTAAAAGGAGCAACGACAAAAAGGTCAGCGGATAGCCGAGGCGCCGGAAACGGCGGCGCGCGCCTTGTCCCTCCGCCTCGGCCATATCAGGGCGTTTCGCTTGGCTCGCCGACCGCATCGACGCCGTTGCCGTCGTTTAAGGCCAGAGCAATCACCTGATCCATGCTCTCAACCGGGTGAAAGGTCATCTTGCCGCGCAGGTCTTCGGGAATTTCCACCAAATCTTTTTCGTTCAACGCCGGAATGATGATATGGCCAATGTCGGCGCGCAGGGCAGCCAGCGCCTTTTCCTTCAGACCGCCAATCGGCAACACCCGGCCACGCAAGGTCACTTCGCCGGTCATGGCCAGATTGGCCGCCACTTTTTTGCCGATGATCGCCGAATAAAGGGCGGTGGCGATGGTGATACCCGCCGATGGCCCGTCTTTGGGAATCGCCCCGGCCGGCACGTGAATATGAATATCGGTTTTATCGAAGTAGTCCTCGACCACCTTCAGGTCGGCGGAACGGCTGCGACAATAAGTGAGGGCTGCTTGCGCCGACTCCTTCATCACATCGCCCAATTGGCCAGTCAGGGTGAGCCGCCCCTTACCGGGCATCAGATTGACTTCAATCTGCAAAAGTTCGCCGCCGACCTCGGTCCAAGCCAGGCCCGTGACCAGGCCCGGTTCATCGAGGCGCTTGTTTTCCGCTTCCGGAATGTTCTTCGGCGGGCCAAGATAGGTCTCGATCTGCTCCAGATTGATGATGTACGGTCCCGCGCCGCCTTCGGCCACCTTGCGCGCTACTTTGCGGCAGACTTTGCCAATTTCCCGCTCAAGATTGCGCACGCCCGACTCGTGCGTGTAGTGGCTGACGATATGGCTGAGGATTTCGTCAGCCACGGTCAGATGCTGCTCTTTTAAGCCATTGCGTTCGATCTGCCTGGGCAACAGATAGTTTCTGGCGATCACCGATTTTTCTTCCAGCGTATAGCCAGACAGCCGAATCACCTCCATGCGGTCAAGCAGTGGCGAGGGAATCGAATCGGTCATGTTGGCGGTGGTGATGAACATCACCTTCGACAAATCGAGCGGCAGATTGAGATAGTGGTCGGAAAATTCGGTGTTTTGCTCCGGGTCGAGCACTTCCAGGAGGGCCGACGACGGGTCGCCGTGGTAATCGGCGCCGATTTTATCAATTTCATCAAGCATGAAGACCGGGTTGTTCGAGCCGACGGTTTTCAGGCCCTGAACAATCCGCCCCGGCATCGCGCCGATATAGGTGCGGCGATGGCCGCGAATCTCGGCTTCATCGCGCATTCCGCCTAAAGAAAAACGATGAAATTTCCGGCCCATGGCGCGGGCGATCGATTGACCTAAAGAAGTTTTACCGACGCCCGGCGGCCCGACGAAACAGAGAATCGGCCCTTTGGTCGATTCATTCAGTTTGCGCACGGCCAGATATTCGAGAATACGCTCCTTCACCTTGTCAAGACCGTGGTGATCTTCGTCGAGCACCTTTTTGGCCTCGACCAGATCGAGTTTGTCCTGCGTGCCCTTCAGCCACGGCACATCGAGCAACCAGTCGATATAGGTGCGAACAATAGTCGCCTCGGAGGAATCCGGGTGCATCATCTCCATGCGGTCGAGTTGCTTTCTCGCCTCTTTTTTTACCTCTTTCGGCATCTTGGCGCGTTTGATGCGGGCTTCCAGATCATCCAGTTCCTGACCTCTGTCATCAGTGTCGCCAAGTTCCTTTTGCAGGGCGTGCAACTGTTCGCGCAGATAGTATTCGCGCTGCGATTTGCTCATCTCCTCCCTGGCGTCGTTCTGAATCTTCGCCTGCACGGTCGAAACTTCCAGCTCTTTGGACAAGAGCTGGTTGACCAGCCGCAGCCGTTGCACCGGGTCGGTTTCTTCGAGGATTGATTGCGATTCGGCCACCTTCAGACGCAGGTTGGAGCCAACGAGATCGGCCAGCCGCCCCGGCTCGTCGATGTTGTTGATAATCATCATCAGGTCGGCGGAGAGGATGCCGCGCAGGGCCATAATCTTTTCGGTCTGCTCGCGGATCGCGCGCATGATCGCTTCGACCTCAACCGTGATTTCACCGGCTTCGCCGTCTTCAAGCGCTTCGATTCGCACCTGAAAATACGGCTCGTGCTGGAGATATTCGACGACTTTCGCCTTGTTCATCGCCTGCACCAACACCTTGAGGCGGCCATCGGGCAACTTCAGGGTGCGCATAACCATGCAGACCATGCCGGTCTGATACAAATCGTCGGCCTTCGGATCGTCGCGAGTGGCGTCTTTCTGGCTGACCAGCATCAACAACTTGTTGCCATTCAGCGCCTCGTTGACCGCCTCAATGGAATTGGGACGACCGACAAAGAGGGGAATAATCATGTAATTGAAGACGACCACGTCCCGCACCGCCATCATCGGCAACGTTTCCGGGATGTCAACTTCTTCGCCGCCGCTGAAATCATCCATGCTGATACTAAGTGAATCGTTATACTCCACGGGGTCTCCTTAAAGAATGCGCGGGGGCGTTAGGGAAATTTCTGAAACGATGGTTGACGACGGCGAAAACCGTCGCGCTCCGTATGGAAATGGTAAACCGGGTAATGCTAAACACTGGCCAATCTGAAGTCAAGCGCCCACAGTGGGCCGCTGATGGCGCAGGCCCGGCGGTTGTCGGCGGATGTTTTCCTGGGTAGACTCGCGGCGACTGTTGTTTGGGCGGTATTGATGCTTTCGAGTCACTTTCCGCTCAGCATTTTCCTAAAAAACCGGACAAATATCATGAACACAGCCTGTATCGCGCGACTCGTTTTTTCTCTGCTGTCGGTCTTGCTTCTGTCTGAATCCGCCTTGGCCGCCCACGGCATGTCGATGGATGGAAAGCTGAAGTATCCAGCCGGATTCACAGCCTTTTCCTATGTTAACGCCGCAGCGCCGAAAGGCGGGGCGCTGACCCTTTCGGCGCTGGGCGGCTTCGATAAAATGAACCCGTACACGTTAAAAGGAACGCCGCCTTTCGGCCTCGACACCCTGGTTTTTGAGACCCTGGCCGCGCCCAGTTTCGACGAGCCGTTTTCGGAATATGGCCTGTTGGCCGAAGATATGGAACTGGCCGAAGATAAATTGTCCGTCACCTTCACCTTGAATCCGGCCGCCCGTTTTTCCGACGGCCAGCCGGTGACGGCGGACGATGTGGTTTTTTCGCTGCAAACCATGAAAGGCGGCGAGGTACATCCATTTTTTCCCCAGTATTATCAAGATATTGACCATGCCGAAATCATCGCTCCGACCAAAGCGCGCTTCGTCTTCAAACGCCTGAATCGCGAGCTGCATCTGATTGCCGGGCAACTGCCGATTTTCTCAAAACAGGATTATCTGAAAAACAAAGGCATGACCGGGATGCAGATTCCCCTTGGTTCCGGCCCCTATATGGTTGACAGGGTGGAACCTGGCAAATTGATTCGCTATCGTCGAAACCCAAAATACTGGGCGGCGACGCTGCCAAGCCGTCGCGGCATGTACAATTTCGATAGTATTACGGTGAAATATTTCAAAGATCCGGTGGTGACGCTGGAGGCATTTAAGGCCGGAGAATTCGATTTTCTGCCAATCAATATCGCCAAACAGTGGGCGCGGGATATGAGCGGCGGCCCGTTCACCGATGGCAGATTGTTGAAAAAAGAATTCCCGCACCACAACAACGCCGGGATGCAAGGATTTGTTATGAACAGCCGTAAAACCCTGTTCGCCGATAAAAGAACGCGTCAGGCAATGGGCCTGGCCTTTGATTTTGAGTGGACGAACAAGACGCTGTATTTTGGCCAGTACACCCGCAGCCAGTCGTTTTTCAGCAACTCGCCGCTGGCCGCCACCGGCCTGCCGACCGGCCTTGAACTGCGTTATCTTGAAAAATTACGCGCCCTTCTGCCGCCGGAGGTGTTCACCACGCCGCCCGCCGCGCCGGTGGCCGCCGATGCGCGGGCGCTGCGGCAAAATCTGAAACAAGCCAGAGCGCTGCTGGCGGAAGCCGGTTGGCGGGTGAAGGATGGAATCCTGCAAAACGCCGCCGGCCAACCGTTTCAGTTTGAAATTCTCCTGGTCAATCAGGCTTTTGAGCGGGTTATGGCCGCCTATGTCGAAAATCTGGCCAAATTGGGTATGAAGGTCCGCTATCGCGCCATCGACCCGGCGGTCTATACCGAACGCATCCGCAATTTCGACTTCGATATGATCGTCGAAGTCTACGGCCAGTCGCAATCGCCAGGCAATGAGCAGCGCAATTTCTGGTCATCCGCCGCCGCCGATAAACCCGGCTCGGAAAACTACGCCGGCATCCGCGATAAAGCCATTGACGCCCTGATTGATACAGTCATCTACGCCAGCGCCCAGGAAGAACTGACCGCCGCCTGCCGCGCCCTCGACCGCGCCCTGTGGCACGGCTACTATCTGATCCCGAACTGGTACATCAACAACCACCGCGTCAGCTATCGCCCGATCTTCGGCCAACCAGAAACTCTGCCGCTATTCTATCAACCCTATCAATTATTATGGACGTGGTGGCGCAAGTGAGGCGCGACGGGGCGGCAAGCGTTTTCCGCCTTCTCATTTCACCGCGTTCAGGCGATTCATCGCCTTATCCGGCAGACCACGCGCCCAGTCTTCGATGCCCGCGATGATGCCGGCGAGGCGCTCGTCGAGAAGGTCTCGTTCTTCCGACAAGAAGGGCGCGAGGACGAAACGCTCGACCGGCATCGCCGCTGGAACGCCGTTTTTACCAGGGCGACCGATGCCAATTTTCAAGCGATAGAAATCGCCATCGGCCAGTTCCCGCACAATCGAAATGATGCCTTTGTGGCCGCCCGCGCCGCCGCCGCGCACGAGTTTCAAACGCCCCAAGGCCATATCCAGGTCATCGTGGATAACCAGCAGATGCTCCGGCGACATTTTGAAGAAACGCAGCGGTTCTCTGACCGATTCACCGCTCAGATTCATAAACGTTTGTGGCTGGAGCAGCGTAATCGGTCGGCCCTGCCACTGAAGCCGGGCGGAGAGAGCGCGCCATTTCCCCGACGCCAGCGGACAGTTCCAGCGCCGCGCCAGCGCATCAACCACCATAAAACCGACGTTATGCCGGGTACCCTCATAGGATGCGCCCGGATTCCCCAGGCCGACGATCAATATTGGTTCCATTGCCATTGTTCTTTGCCTGACGAATCAGGCTGATAACATTATTCAGGCATCGCCTCATCGACCGGCGTCGCCTTCGCCCTTGTCATCGGGCCTGGCCTTGTCGAGGTAGCGTTTCATCGTTTCCAGGGAAATCGCCGGAGCCTGGCGCATAAAAGCGTCGCGGGTTTTGGGGTCGGCGATCAGAGCGCGGCAGAAATTCGTTGTCTTGTCGAGCGCCGGGCAGGTGAGACAATCACGGGTCAGGTTGTTGCTTGCGGGCAGAGTCGCGCCAAGAATCATGTGGACGATAAACACCAGCAACGCGGCCTTGAGCAATCCCAAAACCGCCCCGGCCAGGCGGTTCAGGCCGCCGATCAGCGTGATGTTTATCAACTTCATAAACAAGCCGCCGAGCAAGGACACCGCCAGCCAGGCCAAAGCGAAGGCGACAATCCAGGCGAGAAAGGCGATCACCTTGGGGTCGTCCGAGAGCGGGCGAATCCAGGCCGCCGTTTCACCGGCGAAACGTCCAGCGGCGAGAAAACCGACATACAGCGCCAGAAGGCCGATGATCTGGCCGACAAAACCCAGCCACAGGCCACGGACGATAAGAAACGCGAAAACGCCGAGAACGCAGTAATCATAGATGGTAAACTGGGCGGTCAATTCCATGGGCGGCTCATTGTGGTCGGTGCGGATTTCGGCGCGCTTGGCGCGTTCCGCCCCTGCTCTACGTCATCATGAGGTTTTCTTGCAAGCGAATTTTCCCGAACTGGGCGCGGCCTCTTGGCCACATTGGCCACATTGGCCGCCGTCGCGATTTCTGGCCACGGTTTTTCCACAAACGCGCCTCCACTCGCATGGAATGGTGGTGCGCGACCAGCCGCCAGACGCCGCATCACTGGCCGCGCTTGCGCCAGACGAGTCACGGCGGTGGCAGGGCTTCACCAGTGAAAAACGGAAACGCGAGTGGCTGGCCGGACGCCTCTGCGCCTACGCCTGCGCCCGCGACATCCTGGGGCCGGAGTATGAGCCGCTTTTCGCGGTCAGGGATTGGCGGCTGGAAAACGATGCCAACGGTCGCCCGCGCTGGTCGGAGAATGCGCCGGAAATTCTGCGGGCCACCGATATTTCCATCAGCCACGGCGGCGAATACGCGGTGGCCATGGCCGCGGCGCGACGCCTTGGCGTCGATGCGCAGCCCTGCCTGGCCAAAATCACCCGAATTACGGCCCTCTTCGCCCACGCCGGAGAAGAAGCGCTGTTGGCCGCCGCCCTGCCCGACCAAGACCGCATCATCCGCCTGACCGTTCTCTGGTCGGCCAAGGAAAGTCTGCGCAAAGCCGCTGGGTTGCCCGCTTTTCTTGATATGCGCCTGACTGATTGCAAAACTATAAACGGCGGTTGGCGGCTTCGCCTTATCGCCTGGCTCCAGACAGCCGCGCCGCAAACAGCGACGGTCGCGGCCACGCTGCGCGACAACCACGCCCTGGCCTTTTGTCTGCTGGATGAATAAATTCCCGACCGTCTGCCTAAGCGCCGACAGGCCGTCGTAAAAGGCGCGCCACTTGCGGGCCTGGAGGCGACATTGTAGTATCGGCGCTGACTTCGCACCATCTTCCGACGCGCCACCACCCATCCCACACATGCCGCAATTTTATCTTGAAGAATATGGCCGCGCCTTAACTGGCCGCCGTGTGTTCATCGCCTGTCGCGAAGGAATTCTGCGCGACCACCACAAAAGCATCATCGCCGACATCAAATTTCTCCACCGTTTCGGGGCCGAAACCACCCTCTTCCACAATCTGCCGCATCGCAAGGCCAACCAGAAATTATTAGGCATCTTGGAATCGCGACTGCCGCGAACCCAGCTTATCCGCATCGCCGCCGGTGAGGATTTTTACGAGGCGGCGCTCGCCTATCCGGAACCGATCTACAAGCTGATTTTCCTTGAACGCCGCCCACTGGTCGATGAGCGCGGCCAGAAAATCAACGCCATCACCACCGCCAGGGCGCGGCGGGCCGAGATTGATTTCGGCGACATCGCCGCCAACATCAATCTGAAGGACATGCTGAAAAAGGTCTGCCTAAAAATCGAGGCGGGCCATTGCGAGCGCGTGCATTTTCTGCCCGCCGGCAAGGACGCGATAAAATTGGAATTGTTCACGGTCGAAGGCTGCGGCACTCTGATCGCCAATAACTTTCAGGAAGAATTTCGTCAGGTGGAAACCGATGAAGAGGTCGCCATCGTCCACCGTATCCTGACCGCCTATAAGCGTATGGGCTTTTTACGTCCGCGCAGCAAAAGCTACATCAGCGAACACCGCCGTCAGTTTTATGTCACCGCCATCGACGGCATCGTCGTCGGCTGCGTCGAAGGCAAACCAATCGACGAACGCGCCATGGAGCTGGGCGCTCTGGCCATTTCCGAGCGCTTCCGCAACCAGCGCATCGGCGTGTTTACCGTGACCTCATTGATTACCATGATGCGCCAACGGGGCATCGACCGCTTCATCTCGCTTAGCAATAATCCGCAGTTGGAAACCCTCTACCTGACGCTGGAGTTTATCAAAAAGACGCCGCAACAGTATCAGTGGCGGCAGGACATCAGCCCACATGTCATGATGTTTTTCAAAGAATATCCGCCGCTGTGAAGCGGCCCCGGAAAGCGCGCCAACGACTCAGAAATATTCCTGCAAACCACGACGCGGTCGCTCAAAATCGAGCATATCCGCCCACAATCGGTCGTCGTCCGGCGCTGGCGGCGGCGTTTTCGCTTGCAAAAACATTTCGGCAAATTGCCGCGTCCTGGCCGCATCAAGGGTGAAAGCGACGGTGGCGCGTTCTTCCTCGATGAAGACGGAATCGTCATCGGCCAGCGCCACTTCACGAAAGGCCAGCCGCCCGGACACCCGCTGTCGTTGATAGGCGACGCGGTATTCAACGCGCAGGGATGCACTTGTCAAGCCGCCCGCGTCACCATCGGTACAATCAGTCAGGAGGTCAGGATGCAGGCGCAGCCGCTCGCCGCTGTCACGCTTAAAGAGATGTTCAGGCTTGGCCGAATGCCGCCAGCGGGCGACGAGCGCATCAAGCCGGGCCGCCGCATCGAGCAGCGAAAGCGAACGCAGAAAACCGTTGTCGGTCAGAGTTTCCGTCGGCTCGCGCAGGAAGGCGGCGCAGCGCCGCCGGGCGGCCCGTCCCTGAAAACGGTATTTGTAAGGAAAGGAGCAATAATTCACCGGCACGCCAATCCGCTCAACCAGGCTGTGGCGCAGAACCGATAAAGCGGTCAGCTCGGAATCAAGCGAAGTCACCTTTTCGCCATGCAGCCAGCGGTAGCCGCGCGGCTGAAGTCGTTCGTAATTATGCGGCGTCAGGCGCAATTGATGCAGATTCAGGTGTTTGACGCCCGCGTCGCGCAATTGCGGCAGCAGGCTTTTCAGCCGCTCTTCTTCTTCCGGGATGGCCGGAATCTCGACCGTCACCGTCGGCATCAGGGCGGCGGCCCGCCTGGCGGCGTCGAGTCGATAGGCGGTCGCGCCAATATCGAAACGCATCTCATCAAGACCGGCGTCGGCCAAGGCGGCAAGCGTATCATAATCGGCTAAAATACCGTTTGAGTACAGCCACAAGTGCAGCGCCTGGCCAAAGCGTTTTTTGATCGCGGCGACAAAAGCAAGCGTCCGTTCGGGTGTGAGCAAAGGTTCGCCGCCGCTGATGCTGGCCCCGGAAAAACCGAAGCGCTCAAGGTAGCGGACATAGCGTTGCGGCTCGGTGAATTCCAGGCCGTTCGCGCCGGGTGAACCGATTTCATTTTGCGGCGCCGGGCAATAAAAACAGCCGCCGTTGCACCTGCCGTTGATGAACAGGCACGACCAGCCGCCATCGACGCAAATCCGGCAACCGGGCGACAGATGATTGATGTCGAGTTTGGTTCCATGACAACCGCAAGCCGCGAAAAAATCGAGGTCGGCCAACAGTTCGGCGCGACGGTTTTCGGCCTCGCGCAAGGCCGCCGCGTCGGGAACATCCAGGCCCAACAGCCGCAGGCCGTATTCCTGTTCGTTAAAGGCGATGAGGTCGTCGCGGCGGCGCGGCGACGACGGCGCCGGGAGGCAATCCCGCATAGTCATGACAGTGGACAGGGGAGAAGGCAGGCGGCCAGCGAGCGTTTCGGCACGTGGTGCACGCCCTTCTCGTCGCGAAAATAGCGAATCGCGGCGTCGTCATCGCCTTGGTCAATCCGCACAGTTTCCTTGGGCTTGCCCAAGGCGATGACCAAACGTAGGCTGAGATGGGCGGGCAATTGCAGCAAGGCCGCCAATTCCGGCGCGAAATTCATGATGCGGCAGCAGCCGATGCGCTGTTTTGGCTGGCGACGGCGATCAGATCATGCATGGGATTTTTCCTTTCTCTTTCGATGACGGTGAATCCGCCCTATGATAATACGGACTTAGGTGGAATCAAGCGGGGCCGCGACTGTTGTATTTCCCCTGCCGATGCGGCGAAAAAATCGGTGAGATGCGCGGTGGCGGCGCTCATTCAACGCCGCATCATTTTAAGAAAAACAGCTTTAAGCCCATCACGGCGGAAACGGCGAATCCTAACAGCCCCAAGACCGGTATATTGTGCCAGCGCGGCGGAATGCCGGACAAAACGATAAGCGAGCTGCCGACAATCAGCGCCGCCAGGACGATGGCGAAGGCAATGCGGTTGGCGATGCGGTGCAGATCGGGGGCGAGCTGAAGCATCCCCTTGTGCTCAAACTCGATGCGCATGGTTCCGGTGCGGATTTGGCGCAGGATCAGGCGCGCTTCTTCTGGCAATTCGCGGAAAAAGCGGGCGTAGGCCAGACCGATATAAGTCATATCTTCAGCCAGGCGATTGGGCGCGAAACGGTTGATGCTGATGCGGCGCATAAAGGGTTTAGCCTGACGAATTAGTTGCAGATTCGGGTCGAGCATCAGACCGACGCCCTCGACAGTGCTGAGCGCCTTCATCATCAGATAAAATTCCGGTTTGAACGAAAGCCGGTGCCTGGCGATGAGTCCGATCAATTCCTGAAAAATTTTACCCGCCTTCATCCCGGCCAGCGGTCGATAGAGATAGCGGTCGATGAGTCCGGTCAGGTCGCGGCCCAGGGCCTCGCGGTTCACCTCGCCGAGCTGATTGGTCACGCGCAAGACGCCGGTGACAATTTCCCGTTCGTTGCCTGACACCACGTGCACGATCAGATTGGTGATATTTTCGCGCTCCTGCCGCGACAGGCGGCCCATCTGGCCGAAATCAACGAAGCAGACCACGTTGTCAGGCAGGATGAAAATATTGCCAGGATGTGGGTCGGCGTGGAAAAAACCGTGCACGAAAATCTGCTCCATCACCAGCTTGGCGCCGCGTTCGGCGATGAGCGACAGATCGTAGCCAGACCCACGCAGCGCCGCAATATCGCCCGCTTTGATACCGGACACATGCTCCATCACCAGAATGCGCTCGCCGCACAACTCCGGATACACCGTCGGCACGCGCACGGTGGCCTCGCCCACAAAGCAGTGGGCGAAACGCTCGATGTTGGCCAGTTCCTGGGAACAATCAATTTCCTGCTCCAGGCTACGGGCGAATTCATGGACGACGGCGACCGGATTGTGTCCCCGCGCCTCCTCAATGTGCTGCTCCATCAACCAGGCGATATGGGCGAGGATTTCCAGGTCAACGGCGATAATCCGCTCGATGCCCGGTCGCAGTATCTTCACCGCCGCCTCGTCGCCGTTATGCAGGCGGGCGCGATGCACCTGGGCCATGGAAGCGGCGGCCAGCGGTTCTTCGGAAAAATAGGCGAATATGTCCTCCGGCTGCCGCCCCAATTCCGTGACAAATATTTCGCGCGCCGCCGCAAACGGAAACGGCGGTGCGGTATCTTGCAGTTTGGCCAGCTCATGCAGGAAATCGGCGGGAATCAGGTCGGGCCGGGTTGAGAGCAACTGCCCCAGTTTGATGAAGGTCGGCCCCAGTTCGGCAAAGGCCAGGCGCAGCCGTTCCGGGCGAGAAAGGCGGGTGAATCTCCGCTTCAATCCGCGCCTGACCATATGCAGGCCGCATTCCAGGCATTCGGCGATGCGCAACCGCCCAACCAGATCGCCGAAACCATACTTGAACAGCACCCGAAGTATCTGGTGGTAGCGGTTCAGATGGCGATAGGTGCGGCCGATGAACGAAAGCCTTTTAATACTGAACATGCCTTAGGGTTGGCGTTCGTCGTTTTTGTTGGCCATGTCGGCGCGCAGTTCTTCGATGCTGCGGCGCAGGGCGGCGATTTCGTCCTTGGTCGCCAGGTTGAGGCGTTCGACGCGCTCGGCCACTTTTTTTTCCACCCACTGATTCATCTGCTCCTTGGCCTTTTCCGAACGATTGAGCAAATCATCGACGAATTGCCTGCCCTCGTCCTGCGACATCCGCCCCTTTTCGAGCAGCTCATCCTTCAGTTCTTCAATCTTATCTTTGGTGAGGAAGGCGGCGCCGAGTCCGGCGCAGACAATGTTCTTCAGTATTTCTTTCATGATGTTCCCTCGTTCGGTGGATGGAAACGGCGGTGGGGCGGAAATGCCCGTTTAGCCTGGATGTTTTTTAGAGAAGGCGCGGGACGCCGCATCAGCGTTTTCCCGAAGCCGTCAGCGGAGCGCGGTCGTATTGCTATTGACGTAACCGGCGATGCCTTTGGCGATGTGCTTGGTCATGGCCGCCACATAGTCATCGGATGTGATGCGTCTGGCGTCTTCCGGGTTGCTGATGAAGGCCAATTCTAACAGAATCGCGGGCATTTGCGCGCCGATCAGCACATAAAAAGGCGCCTGTTTGACGCCATGATTTTTGATTTTGTCGCCGGTTTCGCCGGAGACGCCTGTAACCACCGCGTCGTTGACCTGGCGGGCCAAGCGCGACGATTCGGCGATCTTCGAATTTTTCATGATGCTTGAGAGGATGTCCTGCAAGTCGCTGAGCTGGTGGGTCGATGTGGCGTTTTCCAGCGCCGCCACCCGCATCGCCTCCGGACTGGTGGTGAGATTCAGATAATAGGTTTCAAAACCGTCGGCCTTGCTTGATGAATGGGCGTTTAAGTGCAGCGACAAAAAGAGATCGGCCCCTTGGGTGTTGGCAAAGGCGGTGCGTTCCTCCAGACCCAAGAAGCGGTCATCCTCGCGGGTCAGCACGACTTCGCAACCCAGCTCTTGTTCCAGCGCCGGTTTCAGCTTTTTCGCGACGGCCAGCGCCACGTCCTTTTCTTTCAGACCACCGGCGGTGGCGCCGGGGTCTTTGCCGCCGTGGCCGGGGTCAAGGACGATTTTCTTGACGCCTAGCCCCAGTTGTTGCGCCAGCGACAGCGCCTTGCCACTGCTAGCATTACTGGCGGGCGGCGCGATTTCGGCGGTCGCGGATGAATCGTTCTTTCGCTTTTTATCACGTGATTTCGGCGGCTCGGATTTGGCTGCGGCCTGCTCCGCCTTTTCTTCGATGACCGGCGTCTTCTGGCCCGTCAGGGCGGCGTCGGCCACACGCGGCGCGTTTTTCGTAGCCGCTTCGTCGATCTTGGCCGGCGGCGGCTTGGGCACGCTTTTACTGAGCAAATTCGATTTTTTCGCCTTACCTCTGACATCAATTACAACCCTGAATGGGTCAGGCAAACTGTAGATTTCGTAGTGCTCGATATGTTCCGCTTCGACCAGCACTCGCACGCTGTCGCCGGTTTTCTGTTCGGCGCTCACTGAGCGCAGCAGGCCGCCGTCGGCCACCGTGATCGCGCCGCGGTCGGCGGGCGCGGTGTAGGAATCGGCAAAGTCGATATACAGACGGGATTTTCCCGCTTTCCCTGACAATAATCCATCTTTATAGGCGACCGGGCCGGAAGCGCTGACGACGATGCGGCCATACTGCGGCGACGACCAGTGCCTGGCCGGAAAAATAGTATTTAATTTATCCGGAGCGCGGCCAATCATTGAGTCAGGAAGAGCAATGCCAAATTCCTGCGACAGTTGCTGCATCTTCTGGGCGGCCAGCGTATACATGTCGCCGCTCGGATATTCGCCGACGACGCGGCTGAAATAGCGCGCCGCCTGGCTCTGGTCTTTTTTGTTGTCGAGATAAAGCTGGCCCAGGGCGAACAAAGCATCGTCGGCCAGGCGGTTATTGGGAAACAAGTTGACCAGATTTTGCAGTTGCCCAATCGCCGCGTCGAGGTCTTCGGCATCCTGAAAGCGGTCAAACATCCTGAGGCGGGTGCGGCAAATCATGTACAGACTGGCCGGGGCCAGGCTGTGGCTGGGATTTTCAAGGTAAATATCTTGAAAGATACTGATACATTTCAGCCAATTATCGCGGTTTTCCGCTAAAATCGCGTTGTCCTGCAACTGGTTGAAATAAAATTTGCCCTGGTCGTAGCGCGATTCGACATCCTGGCGGGCCGGGACATATGCCTCACTGTTTTGTTCAGGCTTGGAATCGTCCACGCCAGCGGCATGAATTGGTAAGCAAACAACCAGGGAAATGATGGCGGCTAACAGCCATGCCTTGCGAAAAAAACAGCCGGAGGAGTGGGCGGCGTGACGGGTCATTTCGGCATTGTTCAGCGGAATTTTCGCGAAGAAAAGCCTTCGCATTCGGCGCGGCGAATCGGTTTTTTATCGCGCTTTGGCATATTGGCGGCGACTATAGCCAATTGTCGCCGCCATGGCAAAATAAAGAGGCGAAATCAGTTCAGGTATTTTCTTAAATCATACAAAATTTCCAGGGCCTTTTTCGGAGAAATCTCATTGACATCAAGCGCGTTCAGATAGTCGCGCAAAGGGTCGGCCGGCGGCGCGAACAGGGCCAGTTGGTTGGGATTGCGTTTGCGTTTTGATTTCCGCAGGCCACCGATGACTGGGCGGCCATCGTCATCAAATTCGTTTTTTTCAATGTCGGCTAAAATTTCTTTGGCGCGGGCGACGACTCGTTCCGGCACGCCAGCCAAAGCCGCCACCTGGATGCCGTAGCTGCGCCCGGTCGCGCCGGGAACCAGTTTATGCAGGAAGAGAATTGAATCCTCCCACTCGCGCACGGCGATGGAAAAATTTTTCACCCGCTCCTCAGTCGCCGCCAGATCGGTCAGCTCGTGGTAGTGGGTGGCGAACATGGTTTTCACGCCCAAATCGTTCTTTTTCGCCAGCTCTTCGACCACGGCCCAGGCGATTGACAGGCCGTCATAGGTCGAAGTGCCGCGGCCGATTTCGTCTAAAATGACTAGACTGCGGTCGGTGGCGTTATGCAAAATATTCGCGGTTTCGCTCATTTCGACCATAAAAGTCGATTGGCCGCGTCGCAGGTCATCCATCGCCCCGACCCGCGTGAAAATCCGATCAACGATGCCGATTTCCGCCTTCAGCGCTGGCACGAAGCCGCCCATCTGGGCCATGAGAACGATTAAGGCGGTTTGCCGCAGAATCGTTGATTTTCCGGCCATATTCGGGCCGGTGATGATCATCACTTCCTGCCGCTCCTGGTCGAGACGCACGTCGTTTGGCACAAATCCGGCGCGGGGCAAAGCGCGTTCAATCACCGGATGCCGCCCCTCTTCAATGTCAATGACGCGACCGTCGTTGACCAGCGGGCGGCAATATTCGCCGCGCCGCGCCACTTCGGCCAGGGTGGTCAGATAGTCGATTTCCGCGATTTTGGCGGCGGCGCTGAGGATGCGCGAACCTTCGGCGGCCACGGCGGCGCGAACCTGGCGGAACAACTCGTATTCGAGTTTCAAGCGGCGTTCCTCGGCACCCAAAACCTTTTCTTCAAATTCCTTCAACTCCGGGGTGATGAAGCGCTCGGCGTTGGCCAGGGTTTGCTTGCGGATGTAGTGATTTGGCGCCTGCTTGGCGGCGGCTTTTCCTAGCTCAATATAATATCCGAAAACGCGGTTGTAGCCGACCTTTAATTTGGCAAATCCGGTGGCTTCGCGCTCTTTTGCTTCCAGGTTCAGAATGGTTTGCTTGCTATCGCGGATCGTCTCGTTCAGCGCGTCCAGTTCGGCGCTGAATCCCTGGCGAATCAGGTTGCCGTCGTGCAGGGTCAGGGGCGCTTCCGGATTGATGGCCCGGTCGAGCAGACGAAATATATCGTCCAGGCAATCGAAGGCCGCAGAGATGTCGGCGAAAATTTTCGTCGGGCAGGCGGCGGCGATTTCCTGAATCGTCGGCAGATACTCAAGCGATTGGCGCATGGCCAAGAGATCGCGGCCATGGGCGCCGTCGAGGGCAATGCGGCTGTTGAGGCGCTCCATATCGTTGATTTTTTTGAATAATTCTCGAAGCTCGCGGCGACGGACGTTGTCGTCAAACCAGAAAGCCACCGCGTCTTGCCGGTCTTGGATGTTTGCCAGGTCTTTCAAGGGAAAGAGCAAGTTGCGCCGCAACAGTCGCGCTCCCATTGGCGTCACGGTTTCATCCAATACGCCCAAAAGCGAGCCATGGCGTTCGCCGCCAATCATTGTCGCGGTCAGCTCCAGATTGCGCCGCGACGAATCGTCGATGCTTAAAAACGGCCTGGCGTCGAGAACGGCGATGCGTTCGATATGGCCGACACCGGCCTTCTGCGTCTCTTTGGCGTATTGCAACAACACGCCGCCCGCGACAATGCCCGCCTCCAACCCGGCGCAACCAAAACCATCCAGCGACCGCGTTTTGAAATGAGCGGCCAGGGCGTCGCGGCAGCTTTCATAATCAAATAGATGAATTGCTCGTTCAGTCAGGCAAATCTGCGGCAACCAGATTTGTATCATAGCCAGGAAATCGTCCAGACCATCCTTGCCTTCGGCGATAAGCAATTCGGCGGGCGCCAGGCGGCAGAAGTGGTCGATGGCCTCTTTTACGCCGGCGTCGTCGGAGGCGAATTGACCGACATGGAATTCTCCAGTCGAAACATCAAGAAAGCTGAGGCCAAAATGTATGGCCTTACCGCTTTTTTTCCGGCAGAGCGCCGCCACGTAATTATTGGTTTTTTCGTCTAAAAGCAGGCTATCGGTGAGTAGCCCCGGCGAAACGACGCGGGTCACTTCGCGGCGGACAACGCCTTTGGCGTCGGCGGGATTTTCCATCTGCTCACAAATGGCCACTCGTTTTCCGGCCCGCACCAGCCGCGCCAGATAACCGCGCATCGCGTGAAACGGCACGCCGCACATGGGAACCCGCGCCGCGTCTTCTTTGGGGCTGCGCGATGTCAGGGTGATGCGCAGAATGGTCGAAGCGACTTCGGCGTCCTCAAAGAACATCTCATAAAAATCGCCCATGCGATAAAAGAGGATGCAGTCTGGGTATTGGGCTTTGATCTCCAGATATTGCTGGAGCATCGGGGTGATTTTCAGGTCGTGGCTCATGACGGTTTCGCGACGTAAGGAAGGGGAAAAACTCAGCTTGGCGCTGTGGTTATACCGGAAGCGAAATCGCGCCGCATCGGAAAAAGCCGCGCCGCCGCTGGGTCATTGCGCGGGTTTGAACGGGGCAAAAAAATACCCTCCCCGGCGCTCACGGCGGGAAGGGTGGGATTGGACGGCGGTTTTGGCCAGAAATCAAGCCGCTGCCACTTCCAGCGCCTCATCAATTGGCGTCTTCAGCGACTTGCGTTTTTTGCGCATTTTTTCTTTCAGTTGCAGGCCCAGCACGTCGAAAGCGGCAGTGAGGGCCGGACGCACGGATTCGCCCCGGCGTTCAACGACCACGGTGTCGTCGGGCACGCCCGCGACCAGTTTGATGACATATCCCCCGGTTTTATGGGACATGGTGGCTTCGATGGTGACACGAAGATGGAGAACAAAACTGGCGTAATGGCGAATCAACTTGTCTTTTTCCTCGCTGATGCGGGTTTCCCAGCCCTTCCGCAATTCGACATTTTTCGCCTCAATCTTCAATTCCATTTGGCAACCTCCTTGCTGTTGAAATAAGCCGTCTGGCTCGTCCTGTTCTCGTTCCCGTTTCAGGGAACGCGCTTCGCGCATCGGAACAAAGGCGCGACGCCCTTTCAGTATCACGCGGCGTCTGTTTTCATTATAAGGTTTGCGGGACAACATGCAAGGACGCGAACAAAATTTCTGTAAAATCGCGGTCATGGCGATTTTTCGCTCAAGAATTTCCGCCTGCCTCCGATGGCCCGTCTCGTCTTTCGCCTCACTTTTTCCTGAATCGTTTGACCAGCGCCGCCGAGAGCGCGGTCGCTTCATCCAGTTTGAGCGCGAACAGCATCGCGCCATAGAGCGCGACCGCGCCGCCGATGCACAAAAAGAGCGTTGGCGCGAGACTAAGCGGGCCACCCGCGAAAGCGTCCGCCAACAGCAGGCGGCAGCCCCAGAGGAACAGCGCCATGACTCCGGTCGCGACGATGATTTTTGTCGCGCCGCCACAGAGCCGCATCCAGGGAAGTCGGCCCATCTGCCAGAGTAAAAGAAGAAATAAAAACAGACAATTAAGCAGCATGGTCACGGAGGTGGACAGGGCGATGGCCAGATGCTGAAAACGGTCGATGGTCAGGTTGATGAAGACCAGATTGAGACCGACAGCGATAAACGAGGCGATAACCGGATAGCGGGCGCGGTCGATGGCATAAAAAGCCGGGACCATCACCTTGTTGGCGGCGTAGGCGAACAGCCCGACCGCGTACAGCGACAAGGCGGTGGCGGTGGCGGCGGTATCTTCGGCGGTGAAGGCCCCATGTTGGAAGATCAGGGCGATGATTGGTTGATCGAGCAGCATCAGTCCAGCGGTCGCCGGCGCGGTTAAAGCCAGAACCAGAATGAACGACGAAACCAGGGTGTGCCGCATCGCCGCCAGGTCTTTCGCCGCCGCCTGTTTGGCAAGCATTGGCATCATCGCCACCGAGAGAGCGACGCCGAACAGGCCAATCGGCAACTGCATCAGGCGGAAAGCATAATTGAGCCACGAAACCGCCCCTTCGCCGCAGGAGGCCGCAAAGGTGGTGTTGACAAAAATATTCAGTTGTGTGGCTGACAGGCCAATCGTCGCCGGGACCATCAGCGCGAGAATTTTGCGCAGGCCGGGATCGCCCAGATCGAGAACCGGGCGATAGCGAAAACCCGCGCCGCGCAGGGTGGGTAACTGCATGGCGAATTGCAAAAGACCGCCGATGAGGGTGCCGATGGCCATGCCCAAAATGGCCGGTTGCCCGTAATGGGGCAACAGAAAGGCCAGGCTGACGCCGCCGATGATTGAGCCTAAATTAAAAAAACTCGAAGCCAGGGCCGGGATGAAAAATTTCCCTTTGGTGTTCAGCATCCCCATAACCACCGCCGAAAGCGAGATGCAGACCAGAAAGGGTAGCATGACCCTGGTCAGTAAAACTGTCAGTTCGCTCTTGCCGGGGATGGCCGCGAAATCGGGGGCTAAAAGGGCGACGATGCCGTCGGCGCAGAGCATTCCCAACCCGGCCAGAAGCGACAGGGCGATGGCGAAAAAAGTCAGGACGTTGCAGGCCAGACGTTTGGTTTCCGCTGGATCGCGCCGCGCATCGTAGAGGGAAAACACCGTGACGAAGGCCGCTGATAACGCCCCTTCGCCAAACAGGTCACGCAGCAGATTCGGGATGCGAAAGGCGACGACGAAGGCGTCGTAGTCGTTGCCCGCGCCGAATAAACCGGCGAAGACCGTCTCGCGAACCAAACCTAAAACCCGACTGCACATGACGGCGAACGCCACCACCGCCGCCGATTTCGCCAGGCTGTTGGTCGAATTGTTGGTCAAATTGTTGGTCAAACTGTCGGTCGCCATTGGAACAATCCTAAAATAGGTGCTGAATGGGTAAAAAAACAGGCTGATTCGGTCGGATAGCCGATGACCGCCATCCGGCGGAGCGGCGACAATATCACGCTTGTCCGGCGGCGTCGAATACTGAATTTGTCGAGTCTTTACCCTTGTTTTCTCCGCCATTTGGGTTTTTAATCACTCTATCTTTACCGCTGTCATTTCCGGTTAACTGAAGCCCACGCCCGCCCTCGACTATGATTCCAAACACCCAGCCTCCGGGCAAAAACGTCGTCAGCATCCTCATCGTCGATGATTCTCTGGTGTTTCGCCGTTTCCTGCGTGAGGTCTGCGGGCTGTCGCCGCAGTTGCACGTTATCGGTGAAGGCCGAAACGGCATTGAAGCGCTCGACCTGATTCTGAAACTGAAACCGGATGTGGTGCTGATGGATATGGAAATGCCGGTCATGGACGGCATGACCGCTCTTCAGCATCTGATGATCCATCGCCCGACGCCGCTTCTGATGTTTTCCAGCTTATCCGATGAGGGCACGGCGCGGGCCTTCGACGCGCTCAAAAGCGGCGCGGTGGATTTCGTCTGCAAGGATTTCATTTTTCGGGAAAAGAATCTGGAAAATTACAAAAACACCATTCTCGTCAAATTGCTCAACTGCGGCCGCATGAAGCTCGGCGTCATCGACCCGATGTACAGCGCCCAACTGATCAGCTCCGGCGAATCGCAGGTTGAGCGGCATATTATTTTTTGTGAGGATTGCGGCGAAAAATATGTGCTGGAAATCGAAAACGGCCAGTTGCCGCAACAGATTCAGTGCCGCCACTGCGGCGACGTTCTTGATGTCAGCGCCTTCAACAAACATCGCCGCAACACCTTTGCCACGGTGATCGGCGGCGGCGAGGGTTGCTATCGCAGTTTGTTGGCGATGCTGCCGATGCTGGAAATTGAGCTGGGCGGCTCTTTTCTCATTGTCGTGCGCGATGCGCCGTCGATGGTCGATTCCTTCGCCGAATATCTGGCTTCGGTCAGCAGCTTTCAGGTCTTCCGCGCTAGCGAAGGCCAACGCATGGAGGGCGGCCACTGCTACGTCGCCGCCGCCGCCGATATGCTGGTCTTAAAACCATTCAGCGCCCACTACACCCTGCAACGCGCCCTTCCCGGCGAAGAAACCCTGACCGAAGGATTGGACTTGGCGATGCAATCGGTCGCCAAAGTCTTCAAACAGAAATCGGCGGGGGTGGTGTTGTCTGGCAACGAAGGGGACGGTCGTCTCGGCATGATGGCCATGCGGCAACAGGGCGCGAGCGTCTTCGCCCTGCATTCCCAAGTGTGTTTCGTCGATGAGCTGACCCAGGCGGCGCAGCAGGATGGCGAAATCGTGGTTCTTGAAGATGAACAGGCGCTGGTGGAAACCATTCGCCGTCTGCATCAGGGCGCCCAGACGGACAGCGCCCAGGTCTGATTGTTTTCATGATGTGGGAAGAATGCGTGCCCCTGATGCGTCTGGGGCGACACCACGAGCTGGCCGACCTTGCTTACGGCCCGTCCGGGTCAGGCGGGCGCAAGGTGTTTCCACCGCGCGAACTGGTCTTTCAGGCTTTGCAGCTGACGCCGTTTGATGACCTGCGCGTGGTTATCTTAGGGCAAGACCCGTATTTCAACGAACACGCCGCCGGGCCAGAGGCGCACGGCCTGTGTTTTTCCGTGCCGACCGGAATACCGACGCCGCCGTCTCTGCGCAATATTCTCCAGGAAATCAACGCCAGCATCTACGGCGGCAGGCCGACACGACGGGAAACCGATCTCAGCGATTGGGCGCGTCAGGGCGTGTTGCTCCTTAATGCCTCGCTGACCGTTGTGGCCGGAAAAGCCAATTCGCACGCCGATTTGGGCTGGCGCGAATTGACCGACGACATCATCCGCGCCATCTCCCAGGGCAAAGAGCGCGTGGTGTTCATGCTGTGGGGCGCCTTCGCCCAGAAAAAAGCGCCGCTGATCGACGCGCGAAAACACTGCGTTCTGCAAACCACGCATCCGTCGCCCTTATCGGCGCATCGGGGTTTCTTAGGCTCCGGCGTTTTCCGCCGCTGCAACGAATACCTGTTGGCCCATGCGCTCCCTCCCATCGTCTGGTGAAGGCCGTTGAAAAAATATCTGGGGCATCTGCCGGAAAGCGACCCGCTGTATTCCTACCTGCAATATGAAATTCAGCCGCAACTGACCGGGTTTCTGCCGCGCCCGGTCTACCGGGTTTTTCGTTTGAACGCCTCGAACGCCGTCTATCTGTACGAGGAGCGACACGGTGGCAGCCGGATGATCGGCAAATTTTTCCAGGTTGAGGGCCGCGACTCGGCAACCGCAGCGCGAAAGCTGGGTCGTGAAGAGCATAATCTGCATCTGATGCGCGGCCTCGGACTAACCGCTCCGCCGCATTATATCGCCAGGCCCTTGGGCCGAAACGAAGCGCTGAACAAATTGCTGGTCATTGAATTTTGTCAGGGAGAATTGTTGAGCGCCCTGATTCGCCGCGCCATCCGCGAAGATGATTCCCGCCTGTTATTTGATAAACTGACAGCTCTGGCCTGGTTCCTCGCCGATTTTCATAATCGCGCCGCCGATGCGGGCGCACACGTCGATTTCGCGGCGAGCTGCGCCTATTTCGATACTTTGGTCGCCCGTTTGCTCGCCGAAGGGGTGATTGGCGGCGCTGAGGCCGGAGAATTGTATTTTCTGCGCGACCGCTGGCGCGAACAGCCGAAAATGTGGCAGGATCGGCGGGTTTTGGCGCATGGCGACGCGACACCGGAAAATTTTCTCTTCGGCAACGGCGTAAACGTCATGTCCTTTGATTTAGAGCGGTTGCGCTGGACGGATAGGGTTTTCGATACCGGGCGGATCGCCGGGGAACTGGCACATTTTTTCCTGGAGGCGACCGGTGCCGCCGCCGCCGCCGAGCCGTTCATCGGCCATTTCCTCTGGGAATACGCCTGTCATTTTCCTGGCCGAGAACAGGCTTTTTTGGCAACGACGCGCCGTGTTCCTTTTTATATGGCTATGACCTTCCTGCGCATCGCCCGCAATCACTGGCTTCCCTGGGAATACCGGCGGCGATTGGCGCGGAAAGGAAGAAAATGTTTGCGAGGGTTCGCCCGATGATTCGCGGCTTGATTTTTGACATCAACGGCACGACAAGCGACATCCTGACCAACGAAGGTCATGACGATATGTATCGGACGCTGGCCTATTTTCTGGATTATCAGGGGATCGCCCTGCGCCCAGAGGAATTGCGCGAGCGCTATTTCGCCATCAACAAGCGGCAGCGCAAAGAGAGCGGCGAGGAATTCCCAGAATTCGACGCGGTGGCGGTTTTTAAGGAGATCATCGACCAATGCGCCTCCGACTACACGAACAAGCTGCCGTCGGCCAAAAGACGTTTGCTACCTACCGTGTGCGCCGAGGTCTTCCGCGCCGCTTCACGCTTCAAACTTGAACTATATCCAGGTGTTATCTCGACGCTTGACGCCCTGAAGAGCCGCTATAGCCTGGCTGCCCTATCCGACGGGCAGAGCGTTTGGGGCCTGCCGGAGCTGCATTCGCTGGGGCTGGACGGCTATTTCAATCCGCTCCTCATCTCCAGCGATTTCGGCTATCGCAAACCGGATGGGCGCCTGTTCGCCCTGATTCTGAAAAAGATGCGACTGACGGCGGACGAAGCCATTTTCGTCGGCAACGACATGTACCGCGATGTTTTCGGGGCCAAAACAGCCGGTCTGAAGACGGTTTTTTTCAAATCAAATCAAGGCGACCAACGCAGCCGCGGCCTTGAGGCGGATTATATCATCTATAATTTTCCGGAACTGCTTGAAGCGACGCGCTTTCTCGAGGCGCAGACGGCTGACTCCTGACGAATAATTATCATTTAATCTCTGCCCCTGCCATTGTTGTGGCACTTCCGTTGTGGCCACTTCCGGCAACGGTGGATTTGGCCAAATCAAAAATCAAACTTTTCATTTGCCGCGTGAGCGGGATATAGTCCGGGGAAAATCGGGAGGCGCGCATGATTCCACGGCATATCACTCCGCAATTACAAAAACTTTCCCGCCAATTTCCAGTGGTGACGGTGACAGGCCCGCGCCAGTCAGGCAAAACCACCCTGGTTCGCTCACTGTTCACCGAACACCAATATATCAATCTGGAAGACAGGCAAAACCGCGAATTGGCGGAACATGATTACAAAGCCTTTTTCTCTCTCCACTCCGGGCCGCTGATTCTCGATGAAATTCAGCGGGTTCCTCAACTGCTCAGCGCCATTCAGGTGTTGGTGGATGAAAAGCGCGAGCCGGGGAAATACATCCTCACCGGTTCGCATCAGCCGCTTCTCCAGGCGGAAATTTCTCAATCCCTGGCTGGGCGCACGGCTTTGTTGCGTCTTTTGCCGCTGTCGATTGCCGAATTGGCCGACGCTGACGTCGTTTTAGAGCGCGATGAGTATTTGACGCGCGGTTTTTTGCCCGGACAGTACGCCCATGGTCTTGAACCGGCGGCTTTGTTCAGCGCCTACTACGCCACCTATGTTGAACGGGACGCGCGGCAACTGGTGAACATCGGCAAGCAGCAAGCGTTTGAATTATTTGTAAAACTTCTGGCCGGGCGAGTGGGGCAACTGGTGAATCTCCAGAGTATGGCCGGAGACATCGGCGTTTCCGCTCCGACTCTGGCCTCCTGGCTGTCGGTTCTGGAAGCCTGTTTTATTGTCTTTCGGCTGCCGCCGTATTTTCGTAATTTCGGCAAACGTCTCGTCAAAACCCCGAAAATTTATTTTACCGAAACTGGGCTTGCCGCCTGGCTTTTGGGTATCGCCACGCCGGAGCAGGCGTCACGCGATCCACTTTTCGGCAATCTCTACGAAAACGTGGTGGTCGCCGAAGCGCTGAAGGCGCGAAGTAATGCCGGTTTCGCGCCGGAATTGTATTTTTATCGCGACAAAAGCGGTTTGGAAATAGACCTGCTTCTGAATCAGGCGCGCCGCCTGCGGGCGATGGAAATCAAGGGCGGCATGACCTACAGCGATTCTCTGGCCGATAATGTGCGGAAATTCAAGAAAATAGCCGGAGAGATGCTCGCATCATCGGCGGTGATTTACGCGGGAGACGTGCGCGGATGCGTGAACGGAACGCATTTCATCAATTTTCGCGATACCGAGAAGTTGATTCTTTCTGAAGACCCATGAACGATTCTAGCCAAATCAAAAATCAAACTTTTTATTTGGCTAAAGACGATTTGCCTGTCTGTTCCATGGATATTCAACGCCGCCCTTTCGACAAGTTCTTGTCAAAACCCATTCTACGTGGGAAATTAAAGGAAATACGCGGGCTTATTTCTTTTCCCTGAAAAAATCCGGAGGAGGTTTCACCATGAGCAAAATCATCAATGTGCAGAAGGTCGTCGTTCCTATTGATTTTTCGGAGAATTCCCGCCTGATCGCCGAGTCGGCGGCGGTGGTCGCCGGTAAATTCGGGGCCGCCTTGCACCTGATTTTTATTGTGCACAATTTTGAGGATTATTCCGGCTTCCTCATGCCGCAGATGAGTATGCCGAAGCTTGAACATGATCTGATGGAAGGAGCGGAGCAGAAAATGGCCGACTTCACAAATGAAATGCGTGACTATTGCCGGGATTGCGGCGTCAGTTCAGTGCAGTGGCGGGTGGTCAACGGCGATATTGGCGAAGGCATCGTCGATTTCGCCGATGAAATCCGCGCTGACATGATCATCATGGGCACGCACGGCTATAAAGGCTTGGAAAAAATCGTCTTCGGCAGCATCGCCGACAAGGTGGTGCGTTCAGCCGCCTGCCCGGTTCTGACCATCAACCCCTACACCTGCTGCGCGGAATAGCTGGCCGCGATTTTCCGCGCCGGGGTGAAAATAAAACATTCACCCCGGACGGTCTTTTTGCCGATAAACCAAAAGACAGCCAGGGCGGACGCGGCGGCGATCAGCGCGATCAGCACATTTATCACGCCCCCGGCAGCCGGACGCCGGGTTTCTTGCGCAGGCGAATCGCCTTCGGCGTCACCTCGACCAGTTCATCGTCATTGATATAGGCGATGCAGTCTTCCAGGCTCATGCGCACCGGCGGCGTTAGCACAACCGCCTCGTCGGTGCCGGAGGCCCGCATATTGGTGAGCTTTTTTCCCTTGGCCGGATTGACCACCATGTCGGTGGCGCGGCTGTTTTCACCGATGATTTGTCCGGGATAGAGTGGCGCGCCGGGGTCGATGAACAGTTTGCCGCGATCCTGGAGATTCCACAGGGCGTAGGCCACGGCGACGCAGGGTTCCTTGACCGCCAGCACGCCGTTGACGCGGTTGACGATTTCCCCGGCGTGGGGGCCATAGGCGTCGAAGACGTAGTTCATCATTCCCATGCCCTTGGTATCGGTGAGGAATTGCGAGCGGTAGCCCAAAAGGCCACGGGTGGGAATGATGAATACCATGCGGGCCATGCCGTTTTCCATGCTCATTTCTTCCATCTGGCCGCGCAGTTTGCCGAGTTTTTCGATGACCACGCCTTGAAACTGCTCATCGACATCGACGGTTAAGCGCT
Organism: Desulfobulbaceae bacterium; assembly: GCA_031287565.1. Classification (GTDB taxonomy): domain Bacteria; phylum Desulfobacterota; class Desulfobulbia; order Desulfobulbales; family Desulfocapsaceae; genus UBA8130. The sequence goes on along the minus strand of JAITSS010000015.1, from coordinate 19,040 downwards.
CATAGGGTTCGAGCAGCTTGCCGTCTTCCTCGCGCATGATCACCTCTGGCCGCGTCACCTGAAATTCGTACTGCTCGCGGCGCATTTTTTCGATGAGGATTGATAGGTGTAGTTCGCCGCGCCCGGAAACCTTGTAGCCAATTCCTTCGGTCATCGCTTCGACCTGCAAGGCGACATCCGAGAGCACTTCCCGTTGCAGGCGTTCTTCGAGGTGGCGCGAGGTGACGAATTTGCCTTCACGCCCGGCGAACGGCGAGTCGTTGGGGATGAAATTCATCGAGATGGTCGGCGGGTCAATGTTGATGACTGGCAGCGGCCTGGGGTCGTTCGGATCGGTAAAGGTGACGCCGACGGTGACGTCTTCCATGCCGGCGATGGCGACGATTTCACCGACGCCCGCCGATTCAATCGCCTCTTTGCCGTCGCGATGGAAGCGATAAATCTTGGCGATGCGCACCGGCTTTATCGAGCCGTCGCGGCGGGCCACGGCCACCGGCTGGTTGATCGAAAGCGCGCCGCCCACCACTTTGCCAATACCCAAACGCCCCAGATAGGGCGAATAGTCGATGGTCGCCACCTGCATTTGCAGCGGCTCGTCGGCGGAACCGGCAGGCGCGGGAATGTGATCGACGATCATTTGCGAAACAATATCCATGTTGCCATTTTCCGGCACCGCGTCACCTGGCTCTTTTAAGGCGTATCCCTGTTTCGCCGAAGTGTAAACCACCGGAAAGTCAAGAATTTTATCGGGCGCGTTCAGTTTGACGAAGAGATCGAAGACCTGGTCCACCACCCAGGCGCAGCGGGCCGCCGGTTTGTCGATTTTATTGATGACGACGATGACCGGCAGATGATTTTCCAGGGCCTTTTTCAAAACGAAATAGGTTTGCGGCATCGGCCCTTCCTGAGCATCAACCAGGAGCAAAGCGCCGTCGGCCATGCGCAAAACCCGCTCAACCTGACCGCCAAAATCAGCATGTCCGGGGGTGTCGATGATATTGATCCAATAATCGCCGAAGGTGTACGAACCATTTTTCGCGGTGATAGTAATGCCGCGTTCCCGCTCTAAGTCCATCGAATCCATCAAGCGCTCGGCGACCTGCTGATTGTCACGGAACATGCCGGAATTACGAAATAATTGATCGACGAGGGTGGTTTTGCCATGGTCAACGTGGGCGATGATCGCCACATTGCGAATCAACTGCTGCCGCATGATCTGTCCTTGCCGCCGCGTCAAGCTTGACGGGAAACGGCCAAATGATGAAATAGAAGACGAAACGAAGGAAAGTCCCTGGAGGGAAAGGCGGATTGCGGTTCTTCTTTCCCTTTCGCAACCCGCGCCGCAAGGGGCGACGATTATAGCCGAAAGCAGCGAAACCGGCAAGATATTGCGACGTTCGTCGCCATCGAGCCGCCCATTTTTCTATTTTTTTTAAGGAATTCCCATGCACGTCAATGGACAACACTATCGCACGGTCTGGCTGCAAAGTGGCGTCGTGATGATGATCGAGCAGAATAAGCTGCCGTTTTCCTTCCAGATTCATCAGTGCCATACCTACCATCAAACCTGTCAGGCGATAACGACGATGGTGACGCGCGGCGCCGGGGCCATCGGTTCGACCGCCGCTTACGCCATGGCCCAGGCATTTCTTGCCAAGGCCGACGCCAACCAGGCCAGGGCAACGATTGAGGCGACCCGCCCGACCGCGAGAAATCTGTTTTACGCCGTTAAGCTGGTGTTTGCCGCCGGTATGGCTGGCGGCGCGGCGCGGGCGGTGGCCGAAGCTGAGCGGATCGCCGATGAGGATTGCGCGGCCTGCCGGGCGATTGGCGAATTCGGCGCGGCGCTGATGCCAGAGAACTGCCGCCTCGCCACCCACTGCAACGCCGGTTGGCTGGCCTTCACCGATTACGGCTCGGCGCTGGCCCCGGTCTACGCCGCCGCCCGCTTGGGGAAAAAACCATTTGTCTACGTGGACGAAACCCGGCCGCGCGGTCAGGGGGCGCGGCTGACCGCCTGGGAATTGCGCGGTGAAGGCATTGACCATGCGATCATCGCCGACAACGCCTGCGCCTGGCTGATGGCGCAAGGGAAAATCGACCTGATGATCGTCGGCGCGGATCGCATCGCCAGAAACGGCGATACCGCCAATAAAATCGGCACCTTGGAGAAAGCTCTGGCCGCCCGCCATTTCGGCGTGCCGTTTTACGTCGCCGCGCCGACCGCGACCATCGACCTGGCCTGCCAGAATGGCCGGGCCATCCCGATTGAAGAACGTGAACCTGACGAAATTTTATATCAGACTGGGCCGGATAAGGACGGCGTCATGCGGGAAATTCTCGTCTGCTCGCCGGGTTCGGAAGCCGTGAACCCGGCCTTCGATGTGACGCCCGTAGCGTTAGTCAGCGGCTTCATCACCGAAAAAGGGATTCTTCAGGCATCCGAAATTGGGCTGTAGGGCAGAAATCTCGACACAAGCGATACGTGAATTCCCCTCTGCCGCTGGCGGGAGAGGGTGGCGCGTCAGCGCCGGGTGAGGGCGCATTTGATGTATTGAAACCCTCACCCCCGCCCCTCTCCCGCCAGCGGGAGAGGGGAGAAATATAGGTTAGGCAAGCGCTAATTAAATCGCCGAGAATACCTTGGCTGTAGGGGCTTTTTATCGGCGGCGCCCCGTTGCCGCCCAAACCATCTATTTTTTTCAGGAGAAACCCATGCGTTTACCCCATGCTGTCGCCGTATCAATCTGTTGCGCCGCCGTTTTCCCTACTGTCCTGTTTGCCGTTTCGTCGATTGGCGGCGTCGTCAGCGAAACCATGAACAGCGGCGGATACACCTATATTTTGCTAACAACGGACAAGGGCGGCGGTGAAGTCTGGGCCGCCATCCCGGAGCAAAAGGTGGAAAAAGGCCAGAAGATGACTCTGCCGGTCGATATGGAAATACCGAACTTCCACAGCGACACGCTGAATCGCGATTTTAAGAACATCGTGTTTTCATCAGGCGATAAAGCCGCCGCGCATCCGCTTGGAACTGTGGCCGAAACCAAGGCCGGGCCGACGGCGGGCCTGGATTCCTTCACGGCGGCGGTGGCAAAAGAAAATCAAAATAAAGGACAGGAAAAAGCCATGCCGGAAGAGAGCGGCGGCAGCGCCGGGGCGGTTGCCCCTTTTGCCGACGTCAAGGTTGAAAAGGCCACAGGCCAAGACGCGGTTACGGTGGCCGAAGTCTTTGACAATGCGAAAAAGTTAAACGGGAAGACCGTGTGTCTGCGTGGCCGCGTGATGAAGGTGAGCCTCGCTATCATGGGCCGAAATTGGATCCATTTGCAGGATGGGACAGGCGACCCGCTACGCAACACCCATGACCTGGTGGCCACCTCGGACGCCGCGCCTGAATTGGGCGCGGTCATCGTCGTTTCCGGGACTTTGATCGCCGACAAGGATTTCGGCGCTGGCTATCGCTATGCGGCGCTTATCGAACAGGCAAAGATCGAGAAATGAAGATTGTCGTTGTTGGGCCAGGCGCTTTGGGTCTGCTCTTTTCCGCCTATCTGACGAAATCCGCTGAAAAGAGCCGTGGCCGGGACGAAATCATCCTGCTTGATCACCGTCCGGAACGCGCCGACTTCCTGACTGAAAATGGCGTTATTTTGCATCGTTTGGATGGGAGAAGCGAACGGGTCGGCGTAAAGGTGGTGGCGCGGCAGGCCGAGACGCTGGTCGGCGCCAGGCCCGGTTGCGTCTTGCTTTGCGTCAAATCGATGGCTTTGTCCGCAGCGTTGCGCATGTATCCTGAACTGTTCGCCGCCGCCCGCCTGACCGTTTTTATCCAGAACGGCGTCAGTCATCTGGAACTCGCGGCGCGGGCCGCCTTCGCTCCGGCCTTCGCCTCAACCACTGAAGGCGCCAATTCACCCGCCGTTGGCGAGGCGCGTCACGCCGGACGCGGCCTGACTTATTTTGGATTTGTTGATCAAGAGAATAATCACGATTTGACGCTGATTTCGCCAATTGTGCAATATTTTTCCGAGGCTGGATTGGCCGCCGAATCGCGACTCGACATGCGCGAGCGGATTTGGCATAAACTGATGATCAATGTCGGCATCAACGCCCTGACCGCCGTCCACAACTGTCCGAACGGCGATGTGCCGCGCCACCCGGAATTACGCGCCCGGATGGCGGCGCTGGTCGCCGAAGCGCGGCTGGTCGCCCTGGCTCAGGGCATTCAGGTGACGGCGAACGTGTTTGATGATGTGCTGGCCGTGTGCCGCGCGACTGAGGCGAATATCTCTTCAATGCTCCAGGATGTCCGCGCCGGGCGTCCCACCGAAATCGAGGCGATGAACGGTGCCATCGTCCGCATCGGTGAACAGTTAGGTATCGCCACCCCGGCCAACGCCGCAATCACCAAACAGGTACGGGCCTTGGTCTGAGGCGCGGGGTTTTGGCTTGGCATGACCAAGAGGCGGCCTGACACATTGCAATCGCTGACAACGACGACGCGACCGGCACCGCCATTATCACTTAACGAGACAGGCGAAGGGCTGCACAATGGGGAGTGTCGCAAACCAAACAAAAAAACGCCGCCGGGAATGAACCCGACGGCGCGATACCTGGCAAGTATGGTCAGTAAAATTTCAGGAAAAAAATGCTTTGATGACTAAAGGCACGATGCCAGCGGCGCAAACGCCGACGCCCCATTTGAGCGGTGCCAGTTCGGCCTTTATTTCCAGGCGCAGTTGAAAAATGTCCTGTTTTGTCGCCACATCAGCGCCCGTCATGGCCTTTTTCATGGCGTTGCTGACCGCTTCGGTCTGCGCGGAGTTGAATCCACCCTTCTCAAGGTCTTTCACCAATTCCAGCGTGTCAAAGGTCAGACTGGCCATAACGCCTCCTGGATAGATACGCCCTATGATTCGGGGCCGAAAAACCTTTTACGGTAAAAAATAACACATCTGGCGGGGAAACGGTAGGGAAAGGCCGCTGTCATGCCCCACCCCGGCGCGCCACCGCGACCTTTGCTTGGCTCTTTTCAATCTGGCGCAGGGCCTCCTGGCGGTCGTCAAAGGCCATCGCCTCGTTTCCGTCCCTGTTGCCTGCGTCTGCCCGGCAGAAGTAGTTCTTGATTGCCATTGGCCCTGGAATCTAACCTGCTGTTCTCCCCTCTTGCGCAGGCGGGCATCCAGGCAAGATATTGCAATGCGGACGGCATGGATTGCCGCTTGCGCGGCAATGACAGGGAAGAAAGCGAGGGAATGCCTCATAACGTCATGCCCGCGCAGGCGGGCATCCAGGCAGGATATGGCAAATGGCGACGGCATGGATTCCCGCTGGCGCGGGAATGACGGAAAAAAATGCGGCCTACAGCCGTCATGCCCGCGCAGGCGGGCATCCAGGCAGGGTATTGCAATGCGACGGCATGGATTCCCGCTTTCGCGGGAATGACGGGGAAAGCGCGGTCTACAGCCGTCATGCCCGCGCAGGCGGGCATCCAGGCAGGGTATTGCAATGCGACGCGCATGGATTCCCGCTTGCGCGGGAATGACAGGGAAGAAAGCACGGGAATGACAGAAGAAAGCGCGATCTACAGCCGTCATGCCCGCGTGTTTTCAGCGGGCATCCAGGGGTGATTGTAGGGGCGAACTGTGTTCGCCCGTCTGGATTGCCGCTTTCGCGGGAATGACGGGGAAAGCGCGGCAATGACGCCTGGTGTAGCGCTGGCGGGCGGGCCAAACAAAGAGCCAAAAAAAAACGCCGCCGGGAATGAACCCGACGGCGTTATGAACTTGGCGGTAAAGCCGGATGCACTTTGCTAGGTTAGGCGCATCCGGAGAGCATCAGCCAAACAACACGGCATTAACGAATCTGCCATTTATCTGTAGCAACCAGGGGTTTTATGTCATCCTGATTGACATTGTTAGTAAAACCAGTAGGCAACGCTGTCATTACAGTACCCGCAGGTTGGACGCCGTCGATTGCCGCATTACCCGTAATTTCAAACTGATACAGAGAAGTCGAATCGCTATCCATTGCAAATGTGGTATTTCCCTGTACTTGTTTAGAAACCGCTATAAAAGCGCTAGCAACATTAGGTGCCGCAGCGGGAATAACGTTAGTGTTAACATTGAGCGTTACACCATTACCAAGGGCAATTTTATCGCCACGTCTGGTAGCGCCATCGCTCAAATAAGTGCTAATTCCAACTTCAGCTCTAGCGGCAGGCGCGCCACCAAGACAAAAAGCACCAGCATTACCCGCAGGCGTCGGCGGATTGAATGGAGATGTAGCGGCCTGCTCAAAAGTCGGGCCGTACTGCTGAGCCGTGCTAAACAGCGCCGCTTCCGAATTGAACACGTTTTTGATGTCGCTCTGGGCGCTGGCGTTGAAGCCGCGGATCCGATACGCATTGAACTGTGGGATGGCGATGGCCGCCAAGATGCCGATGATGGCGACAACGATCATCAACTCAACCAGGGTAAAACCTTTTGCATCGAACTTCTTCATTGGTGCGTCCTCCGTGAATGGGGTTTAGGTATCGGCTTTCCTCGCCGATGTTCTCTTTGCGTCCCTTAAAGCAAGCGGCGTGCCATGGGTCGCGATTGGGCGGCAAAGATGGCTGGCAGGAACAGGGCGTGTGAAATTTATTCTTTCATTTCAATGGAATATGAGTCGAATAAAATTCATCGCCGTCGGCGGACACCGGCGCGATTGTGATTCTTCGCGGTTCCTTACGCCCATGAGCCATGCCGCGCTCACACCTGCGGACAACACTTCGCGGCAGTTTTTGTGCCATTTTTTGTCAGCCACGGCATCGCCAAAGCCAAAGCAAGGGAATGGCTCGAAAAATTCACAGTGAATGTTAGGGATACCTGGGCTTTCCCCCGCGTCATTGCTGGCTTGACCCGGAATCTATTGTCAAAAATAGCGATATGTGAATTCCCCTCTGCCGCTGTGGCGGGAGAGGGTGGCGCGTCAGCGCCGGGTGAGGGCGCATTCGATTTGTTGAAACCCTCACCCCCGCCCCTCTGCCGCAAGCGGGAGAGGGGAGAACAACAGATTGGGCAAGCGCTGATTATCATTTGCCTTCAGCGCGGATGAATTCGAGCAGCAGGCGGGTTCCGAAACCGGACGGCCCTTTGGGGATGTATTCTTTTTCCGTGAAATTCCAGGCGGTTCCGGCAATATCAATATGCGCCCATGGCGTATCGCCGACAAAATGATGCAGGTAGGCGGCGGCGGTGCACGAGCCGCCAGGTCGGCCACCGACATTTTTTATATCGGCAATGTCCGATTTGATTTGTTTTTTATAGGCCGGATGCAGCGGCAGCGGCCACAGCGGTTCGGCGGTTCGGGCGGCGGCCAGTTGCAGCGCGTCGGCTAATTCGCGGTCATTACTGAATAATCCGGCGTGATGATGACCGAGCGCGATAATCGCCGCGCCGGTCAGGGTGGCGATGTCGATCACACAATCAGGCTGACAGGTTTCAATGCCCCAGGCCAGGGCGTCGGCGAGAATCAACCGGCCTTCGGCGTCGGTGCTGATGATTTCGGAAGTCAGGCCGTTGTAGTGGGTGATGACATCGCCGGGTTTCAAGGCGCCGCCGTCCGGCATATTGTCGGTGGCCGGAATCAGGCCAACCACCCGCGCCCGTGGCTGTTCCTCGGCGACGGCTTCCATAACCGCCAGCACCGCCGCGCCGCCACACATGTCGTACTTCATGTCCTGCATTCCTTCGGCGGGTTTCAGAGAAATTCCGCCCGTATCACAGGTCAGGCCCTTGCCGACCAGCATGATGGTTTTGCGGTATTCTTCCGGCTGATAATCGAGCATGACCAGCCGTGGCGCTTCCGCTGAGCCTTGATTAGCGGCCAAAATGCCGCCCATCTTCAGCTCCTTCATCTCTTTTTTACCGAGAATCCGGCACTTCAGCCGATGGCGCTTTTGCAGCTTTTCGGCGTAGTCGGCAAAATGTTTGGCGGTCCAATAATTGCCGGGTTGGTGGGCCATATCGCGGGCCAGACAGGCGGCACGGGCGGCGACCCGCCCCTCGTCCGCCGCGTTTTTCATGATTTCGGAAGTGGTGGCGACGATCAGCGTTATCGTTTCAAGACCTTGATATTCTTCTTCTTTATCTTCGGTTTTGTATGTGCCGAAGCGGTAATCGCCCAGCATGACCCCTTCTATCAGCGCCTGCGCCCGGTTGGCCGCCGGGTTTTCGGCCAAACCGTTCTTCCCCGCCGCCAGGGCCAGGGTTTTTACGCGCAGACGGGCGCATTGTTTGGCGATGAGGCCGCCTGCCTGACGAAAGGTATCGTTTTCATCCTCGGAGGTCGTATCAACGCTGACGGCCAGCACACGGCAAGCGGCGCAATCCTGCGAATAAAACAGCGCGGTTTCGCCGCCCTTTTTCGGAAAATCACCCGCCGACAGATGCAGCGCCAATCCCTCGGCCAGAAGCGGATGAAAATCATCGGCTTCGCCCGCGTCTTTATCCACCCAGAAAACCAGCAAGTCGGCCTCGACCGTATTCGCCGCTTGCCTGGTCAATTTCACTTTGGTATCCTTCATAATATCTCCATTTCATGAGAAAATATGCGGCGGCCCGCCGCGCATTCATCGTATCTTCGGCCAGGATTTTCATGTCCACCCACGAGGCCGAGCCAACAGCAGCCATTCTACCGATGCCGGACGAATCCGCAAGCGCTCCTCTGTTTCGCCCGCCGCGTCATCACGCGTCCCTCTTGAGCCGGAGTCTTCAGGATGTACCTTAGCCTTGTTTTGCCGGTCGCTTTAGCCATCGGCATTTCCTTTCTCTGCTCGTTATGCGAGGCGGTTTTGCTCTCATTAACCGCCAGTCAGGTCGAAATGTTGCGCAAATCCGGCAACAGCCAGGGCGAACGCCTGGCAACGATGAAGTCCGACATCGAAGAACCAATCACCGCCATTTTATCGCTGAACACCATCGTTAACACGGTTGGCGCCTCGTTCGCGGGAGCGGCCAGCGCCCGTTTGTTCGGCGAGGCCGGGATGCTGTGGTTTTCCGCCCTTTTCACCATCGGCATCCTGCTATTTTCTGAAATCCTGCCCAAAAGTCTGGGCGTCAACCTGGCGCCGCGCCTGGCCCCGGCCGTCGCCCGCATCCTGGTTGTCATCATTATGATCATGAAACCGGTGGTCTGGTTCTGCCGCGTTCTGACCATGATTTTGCCGGAGCGGAAGAACGACGAGGGCATTTCGGCGGCGGAATTGCAGACCATCGCCTCATTATCGCTGCAATCCGGCGAAATCGACCCGGATCAGGAAAAGGTCATTTCCAACATTTTAGAGCTGCGCGACAAGACCGTGCGCCAGATCATGACGCCGCGCCCCGTCACCTTCACCATCGACGCCAATCTGCGCGTCGATGAGGCGATGGGCATGATCAAGCAGATCAGCAGCTACAGCCGCATCCCGGCCTACGACGGCGAGCCGGTGGATATCTGCGGCATCATCATGCGCAAAGACATCTTGCAGGCGGCGGCTGAAGATAAAGACCGCCTGCAACTATCAAGCCTGATGCAGCCGGTACATTTCGTGCCGGAATCCGCGCCCTTGAATCGGGTGCTGCTTGAGTTCTTCGAGCGGCATCAGCACCTGTTCGTCGTCGTCGATGAATACGGCTCAATGACCGGGGTGATTTCGTTGGAAGACGTGATCGAAGAAATCGTCGGCAGGGAAATCATCGACGAATCAGACAAGGCGCTTGATATGCGCGAACTGGCGCGGTCGCGACGCCTGGCCGCCGTGGCGCGGACCAAAGAAGGGCAAAGCTGAAAGGGCAAAAGGGATCTTGTAAAATTCATGTTCAGGGAACCTCGAAAAAATGATTTTTTTTCAGAGAGCAAGCCCAAAAGATCATTGTCGCGATGCGTTTTTTTACAGTCCCAGGAGCACTTCCGGTTTGCCGTCTTCGACGATCAGTGTCTCGCTGATCATCAGGCGGTTTTCATCGACGCCGAATTTGTCGCGCAGGTGTTTACGCAAAGCCTTAGCCCGTTCCTGCCCAAGATTTTCAAGCTTTTGCGCCAGTTCCGGGCTGGGTGGCGGCGCTTTTTCCTTGTTTGCTTCCGGGTTTTTCGTCGGCGGGTTCAGTTCGCCCGACAAAACCTTCGGCACCAATTGCAGATCGGTTTCCGGGCGTTCAGCGAGTATTTGCCCGATTCGTTGCAGATAGTCCTCCTTCGCCAGGGTCAAATCGGTTTTGCCAGGCGCGAACTCGACCGGCGGCAGGCTGACCTGCATCATTTTTTGCCCCACTTTCGCGCCAACATAGGCCAGCGCCCCATACGGCCCCAGGGCGTAGACCAAATAACCTGACATGGCCGGCACAATCGCCTTGCTGAGGGCCGTGATGATAATGCTCGAAAGCCCGACATGCAGCGACGACAGTTGGCCTTCAATCGGCACATTCAAAGTAATGTTCCGTTTGCTGTCGCGCAGCAGCGCCAGAGCCGCGTCAAGCGGCATCGGCAACTGATTGTTCAGCGCGGCGGCCAGCTCTGGCGACAGGGTTTTGGTCTCCAGTTTTTGTAGCAGAACTGTATTGCCCACCTTGAGATAATCGTCTTTCAGGGCGACGGTCGAATCGATTTTCAACTCGCCGGAGGCCAAAGCCGTGCCGACCGCCTTGGCGGTAAAGGGCGAGAGGTTGCTGAGCGGGTAGTTTTTCAGATGAATATCCAACAGGATGTCGGGTTTGGCGCCAAACAAAGCCATTTCCCCGTTGACGGTCAGAGGGGCGCGTCCGGCCACTTGCGCCACCAGTTCCACCGCGCTTTTCGAGTTGGCGGCGCTGTCGATGTTTTTCACGACGAAGCGTGAAATATCGGCGACGCCGGTGAACTCCAAGGGCAGGCTGGCGTCGCTGTAGGCGACATGACCGTCAAGCGAGACCTGGCCGACGCGAATGGGCAGAGATTTCCCGGCCTTCTTCCCTTTTTCGTTTGAGGCGGCGGTTTCTGGCGCTCTCGCCGCCTTCGCGCCGCTTTTTTCCCGCGCTTTCGGCGCTTGCAGGTCGTTCAGACGCGACATGACGGTGAAGACGCCGTTTTTCTCTTTGTTCAGCGTGGCGTTCAGTCCGCTTATCCGCAACTCCTCCAGCGAAACGCCCTTGGTCGGGCTGAAGGCGAATCGCTTCAGGTCAAAATCGGCGATCGCGGCAATGCCGCCGTTGTTCTTTTTCTTTGCCAGCGAGCCGCCGGAGCGCTGGTTTTTGCCGTCGCCAAGAAAAACCATGTCGTCCAGCGCCACTGAGCCGACGCTGATTTCAGCCGCTTTCGTCGCCGTGATCGCTTTGATCGTCCCGCTGGCGAGCGACGCGACCCTGGCCTGATTAACCCGCGAAACAGCCTGAAGGTCGCGCAGGGCAATCAGGCCGGTTTTCCAGGTAGCGGCCTTTTCGGATGCGACCTCGTCAATATCCAGAGCGGCCAGCGAAATGTCCAGGGGCATCGCGCCGGACAATGCGGCTCGCGCCTTCCCAAGAGCGATTTTTTTGGTCTGCCAGTTGATGAAATCATCGCTGGTCGCCGCGCCGACGCTGAAATCATCGGCGCTGAGTTCAAGCGGCGCTTGGCCCGTCATCGCCAGCGACAGACCGGCGGCGGTAAGCGATTTGACCGTGATATGCGAACCGATATGGCCACTGACTTCGGCCACCGACATATCGTTCAGCCCGGCCTTCATCGGGCCGTTTTCATAACGAACGCCGCCTGATTGCGCCGCGCCGCTGAAATCGGTGACGGAGACGCCGTTCGGCATCGCCCATGTGGTTTTGCCACGCCAGGCCAGCCGCTCCTGCCAGATTTTCATGCCGTGCACATCAACCACCGCGCCCGCGCTGCTCAGGGTTCCGTCATGACGTACCAAAAGCGTGGGCGCAAGCGGCACCTGGCAATCGCCGCCGATAGTGATTTTGTGGTGCTTCAAGGCGAAATCCGCGCCGGGCACAGCGACAGCCAGGTCATCGGCGGCCAGCGTCCCCCGCGCAGCGACGCCGCTGTCGCCGGGCTTGGCGTGGTACTCGACCGCGCCGTTCCAGTCTAAGGCCGCCGCCCTAGTGTTGAAGGTTTTGTTGCCAACCACCGGCCGGACGATGGTGATCGCGCCGTCATAGGCGGCCCGCATCGCGCCCTTATTCAACGAAAACGCGCCCTTGCCAGCTAGGCTGACCGCGCCCGCGAAATCAGGCAGCGCCTTCTCAAGATATTTTTTCACAATCGCGACATCAAACTTCTCGACCTTCACCTGGCCTTGCACATCGAGAGACGGCACAATTTTCAAGGCGTTCAAATCAATTTCGACAGGTTCGCCGTTCAAGGTTCCCCGCAAAAAAACGGTGGCCGGCGCGGCCAAAGCGTTGGTGGAAAAATCGGCCAACCGCGCTTCATCGACCACCAGGGTCAGGTCAAGTTCCGGGGTTTTGAAATGGATTTTGCAATCGGCCAGCCTGACGTTTCGCGCCGAAAAAGACCACTCAGTCGGCGGCCCCTCCGGTTTGGGCCTGGCGGGAGCGCCGGACGGCGTGTGGTTGTAGGTGCCGAAGCGCCAGGTTCCGTCGGATTTCTGCTCAATGTCGAGCAGCAAATCGTGGTAGTAGGCCTCTTCCACGTGAATATCGCGCTTGAACAGGCGCTTCAGACCGAAGTCGATCGTGAACACACCGTCACTCAACAGGGTTTGACCACCCAGATTCACGGCCAGGCCCTTCAGGCTGATGCGGGACTGGAAGGGATTGTAGCGAATGCTGTCAATAACCGCCTGGTCAGCGCCGTTTTTTTCCAGCCAATGTTTCAAGCCATATTTGGCGGCCAGAGGCAGACCGACAATGACAAAAAGAGCAAGGCAAATCAAGCCGATAAGAGCGCGAAACCACCATCTTTTATACCAGGCTTGGCGGAATGCCGCGTCGGTACTTGGTTTCATCTTTGAGATAGGTTGTTTTTCTTCCATGGCGTCTTGCACCGGTCAGGGGAAAGGGAGGGATGAAGCAGGGGCAAGCTGATTCAATCAGCGTTTCCCTATTTTTTGTCCAGAGGCGTCTATGACGAGTGTAAACGCCAGGCGGGCGCGCGGGCAACCGTCGCCAGATATTTTTGGGATATTCTTGACCAACAATTTGCCGGGAAGCGGCAAATCTTTCCCCTCATTCAACAAATAGGTGTTTGCCGAACTTCAGTTCAATGGCGTAGATGGCGAAATACAGGGCCACGCCCATCACCGCCATGCCGAGAATGCCGGCGTACATCTCCGGATACATCAGCACCTGATAGGTTTCGACGACGATGTAGTAACCGAGGCCGTATTCGGTCAACGACTGTTCGGCGATGAACAACACCGCCACCGCCGTGCCCACCGACAGGCGCAAGGCAGTTAAAACCGCCGGAATCGACGCGGGTAGATAAACATAACGAAACAGCGCTTTGCGGCCCGCACCCAGCGAGCGCACGGAAAGAATCAGTTCTTTTTTCAGACCGGCGGCTTCATCGCGCACCACCACCAGGATTTGAAAGAAAATGATGATGGCGATGAGGAGTATCTTGGAGAAATCGCTGATACCGATCAGGACGTAAATCACCGGCAAAAACACAATCTTGGGAATCGGGTAGACGATGGCGACCAGCGGCCCGACAATGCGGTCGATTTTCGGCGTCTGTCCCAGAATCAGGCCAAGCGGCGCGGCGAAAATCAGGGCCAGCGACACCGCCGCCAACACGCGAGCGGTCGAGGCGAGAAAATGCAGGCCCAACTCGCCCAGCATTCCCTGGCAAAAAATCGGCACAACCGTCACCGGCGACGGCAAAATCTCGCGGTCAAGCAGCATGGCCGCCGCCTGCCACAAAACAAAGAACATGGCGATACCCAAAAGCGCATCGGTAAGCGAAGTCTTTTTTCTCATGCCGCGACACCTGCCGCCAGGCGCGCATCGCCCGCGGCCACCAGCTCTTTCAGGCGGGCGCAGCAGGCGAGGAAATCCGTCGATTCACGCGAGACTTGGCCGTGCAAAGGCCGGTTGTCGATGACCACAGCCTGGCGGTTGACGGAAGCGGTAAGAACCAGAATTTTCTCGCCCAGCGTCACCGCCTCTTCGATGTCGTGGGTTACAGTGAACAAGGTCAGGCCGGATTCACGGTGAAAGCTGTTCATGACATTTTGCAGGTCTTCGCGGATTGGCGCGTCGAGGGCGGAAAACGGTTCATCCATCAGCAGCAAATCTGGCTCCATAACCAAAGTCCGGGCAATCGCCGCCCGTTGCCGCTGGCCACGCGACAGTTGCGCCGGATACATCGCCGCCAGATGTTCAATTTTCAGCCAGCGCAACCAATAGCGCACTCGTTCATCCTCGCGCTCGCGGTCACTCCGGTGGCTGTCCGGGCTGTGTCGGCCATCCGGGCCATAAAAACGGCGGATATTCAAACCCAAGCGGGTGTTATCGAGAATCGTCGCCCACGGCAACAAACCATGATCCTGCAAAACCAGACCAGTCGCGGGGCGCGGACGGACAAGCGGCTGACCACCAACCACAATCACGCCGCTTGCCGGGCGGTTCAATCCGGCGAGCAGATATAAAAGCGTGGTTTTGCCGCAACCGGACGGGCCGATGACCGTCCAAGCCTCGCCGCGTCCGACGGTGAGGGCAAAATCGGCGAAGACCGGGCCGCCGCCGTCGTGCGCGAAATGCAGCGCGGCAATCTCAATCATCGCCTGGCAAGGCGCGGTCATGGCAAAAAGGCGTCTGTCACCGAATCCTGATAACTCGGCGGATTTTCAAGCAGTTTCACATCTTTCATCCAGGCCATGGCGTCATCCCACTGTTTCTGGCTGGGCACGACATGGCGCGGCATCGGCGGAATCGGATAGGTTTTGGCGATATTTTTCGGTAGACGGATTTTTTGTAAGAAGAGCGGCCTGAGCGCTTCCGGATTGGCGTTGATTTCGGCGCAGGCTTTATCCCAGGCCCGCATGAAGGCTTGCACCGCCGCCGTTTTTCCTTCAAGCGCCGCGACCGAAAAGGTGATGGCGCTGGCGCTGAGCTGGGCGATGGTCAGATCGTTAACAATTTCACGCGCGCCCGCAGCCATGGCGGCAACACCCATCTGATCAGGCAACACCGCCGCCCGCACCTGCCCCGACATCAGGAGCTGCATCCGCTCCGGCACCACCGGAACCGACTGGTACACAATCGCATCTTTCGGCAAAGAAGAAAGCATTCTGGCCGTGACGTACTCAATCACCGTGTTGCGCCCGACGGCAATAGGCACGCCCGCCAAATCCTTCATCGTCGTAATCGGGGAATTTTTTCCGACCAGCAGGCGGAAGCCCGGCGAATCGCCCAAAGGGGCGCGGGCGATGGAGATGACTTTGACGCGGATTCGCTCGCGATTCAGACTGGCGGCGCTCATGATTTCGTTGATCATGCCGTCGATATGCCCGGCCTGCATCAACTGTTCGCGCTCGATGGCGCTGCCGACCGGCAGCAGTTTGACCTCGACGCCTTCCGCCTTAAAAAATCCTTTTTCCTCGGCCACATAGGCCGGAAAGGAATCGGGAACCGGCATCAGCGACAGACGCAGAGGCTCTGTCGGCGGCGCGGCAAAAACCGATTGCGCCAAAAAGAAGATGGCCAGAAAGTACAAAAGTATGCGCGACATGCGGCCCTCCTCAAGGCAAAAAGACATTGGTGACGGAATCCTGATAAGTCGGCGGATTTTCAATAATTTTTACCTCCTTCATCCAGGCCATGGCCTCGTCCCACTGTTTCTGGCTGGGCACAGCCTGGCGCGGCATTTGCGGAATCGGATAGGTTTTGGCGATATTTTTCGGCACCCGGATTTTTTGTAAAAAAAGCGGCCTGAACGATTCCGGCTTGGCGTTGATTGCCGCGCAGGCTTTATCCCAGGCCCGCATGAAGGCATGGACATCTTTCGTTTTCTCGGCAAGCGCCGCAGTGGAAAAAGTGAGAACGCTGGCGCTGAAATCGACGATCGACGTATCGTTTACGAGTTCCCGCGCTCCCGAAAGCACAGCGGCGAAGGCCAGCGGATCGGGAATCACCGCCGCTTTGATCTGCCCGGACAATAAAAGCTGTAAGCGCTCCGGCAAAACCGGAACCGATTGGTAGCGAATCGCCTCCCTCGGCAGAGCGGCCAGCATCTTCGCGGTGACGTATTCGTTCATGGTGTTTCGCGAAATGGCGATCGGCGTCCCGGCCAGATCAGCCACTGATTTGATGGCCGAATCCTTGCCGACCAGCAGGCGAAACATCGGCGAACCGGCCAGCGGCTGGCGGGCGTTGGAGACGACCTGAACACGGATTTTATCCCGATTCAGACCGGCGACGCTGATCAGATCGTTCATCATGCCGTCTATCTGCCCAGCCTGCATCAATTGGTCACGCTCGGCGGCGCTGCCCACCGGCATCAGTTTGACCTCGACGCCTTCCGCCTTAAAAAATCCTTTCTCCTCAGCCACATAGGCCGGAAACACATCGGGAACCGGCAAAAGGGCCAGCCGCAGCGCGTCGGCTCGCGCCGGGCAGGCGGAAAAGGCGAGAATGAACAACAGCGGCAACGCGAACAGCAACGGGCGACGACCTGGATGAAGAAACATGGTTTATCCTTCTTGTTTTCGTGGAGACCACGCCCGCCGGGGCGACAGACGCGGACAAAAGATAATCCAGGGTGAAATCGAAAATATCTCTCGCTTATTTTCCCAGGCGAATGTCGCTGACGCTGCCACCGAATAGCTTCAGCACTTCTTGGGTCAATGGGTCGTCGGCCAGGAGTTGGCGACGGCGGCGCGTTTCATCCTGACTGACCTGCGGTTCCGCCTCCGGCGTCTTCAGCTCGACCGTCAGCTCTTCATGGAAAAAATCCCGCAGGTAGCCGCGCAGAGCCTGATCATATTCGTTTTTTTTCAGGATGGCGCACTGTGTGCCGTCTTTGAATGAGAGGATGATCGCCAAATCCTGTCGTTCGCATTGCTCCGCCGCCGCCAGAATTTCCGCCATCGATGGATGCGCCGTCCGCCGTAGCGTGTCGATGAATCGCGGCCAATTTTCCTGGAACGGCAGCGACGCGACGGAGAATTGCGGCGGTGTTTCAGGCGTGGACGGCGGTGTTTCGGATACAGGCGGCGGCGTCATGGTTGACGGCGACGTTTCGGACGCGGGCGGCGCGGCGGCGGCAACAGGTCGAGGCGTCGCCACAAAAACCGGTTGCGGCGGCGGCATATCCGGCAAGGGTTGCCCGGCTAACAGGCCATCGAGTTTTTGCAGCAAGTCGGCCACCGGCTCGACATTGCCCGCTTCGATCACCGCCAGGAAGCCGCATTCCAAAGCCAGGCGCGGCTGATTGCTGTGCCGCATGTCCTCCATCAGGCGCATCAGAAGCGAGAGTTTTTGATGAATGGTCGCCAGACTGTAGCCGTCGGCCAGTCGCCTCAAGGCGGCGACTTCATCATCGGGCAAATCCAGCATTCCCTGACAACCCTCGATTTTGCACAGCATCAGATTGCGGAAACAGTCCAGAAGGTCGGCGCCGAAGCGTTTGACATCCATGCCAAAGGTAAAGACTTCAGCCAGCGCCGAAAGCGCCGCCTCGGCCCGCCCCAGCAACAGCGCCTCGGCCAGACGATGCAACACTTCGCGGTTAACCAAGCCCAACACTTCGATTACGTCCTGGGCGGTAATCGTCGCCTCGCCAAACGACAACACCTGGTCAAGCAGACTGAGGCCGTCGCGCACCGAACCCTCGGCCTCGCGCACGACCAGCGACATCGCCGTCGGCTCGAAGCGGATGCCTTCGGCCTCGGCCAAGCGCGTGAAATGCCGATGCAACTCGTCCGGGGCCACTCGCTTCAATTCAAACTGCTGGCAACGCGATAAAATGGTGATGGGAATTTTGTGCAGCTCTGTGGTCGCGAACATGAAATAGACATGCTCCGGCGGCTCTTCCAGCGTCTTCAACAGGGCGTTAAACGCCTCGGTCGTCAGCATATGCACCTCATCAATGATGATGATGCGATGACTACCGCCAACCGGCAGAAAACGGATTTTCTCCTTCAGCTCGCGGATTTCCTGAATGCCGCGATTGGAAGCGCCGTCGATTTCATAGAGGTCAAGCGAGGCTCCGGCGTTTATATCGCGGCAGGACTGGCAGTTGTTACAAGGGGGATTTTCGCCGCCACCCTGACAATTGATGGCTTTAGCCATAATGCGGGCCAGCGTGGTTTTGCCAACGCCGCGCACGCCGGAAAACAAAATGGCATGGGCGATGCGCCCGCGTCTGATGCTGTTTTGCAGGGTGGTGACAACCGCCCTTTGGCCAATGACCTCGGAAAAATCTTTTGGGCGGGATTTGCGGGCGAGAACCAGATAAGACATGGGATGCTCAAAAAATGATAGCCGGGCGCCCTGCGGCACACAAAGAGACTCACTACCGTTGCTTCCTTCCGGACCTGGCGGGGTTCGCGGCTCTTTGCTGCGCAGGACCCGGCTATCAAAACTCGAATCCTTCTGAACCTGCTATTTTGGCGGAGAGGGAGAGATTCGAACTCTCGGTACTTGCGTACACACGCGTTCCAGGCGTGCACCTTAAGCCACTCGGTCACCTCTCCCTCAAGGCTGTGCGAGAATGCGCCGCTCTATGTAAACGGTTGTTCACCGCTTGGCAACGAAAAAAGCGCCGACAAGGCGAAACCGTCGGGCTGTTCGCTGACGTTTTCATCTACAGGAATGTGACAGATAACGATAGGCTCAAGGCTGCGCAAGGTGGGAAGTCGTCAATTCCCGCTTTAGCCAATCGTCGAAGGGCTGATTATGTTCTGTTTTTTGGTAGGCGTCTTGCAGAGCGGCGCGTGTCCTTGTAACTTTTTCATGCGCTTCGCCCCAGCAATTCAGCCGGATTTTGTACGCTGCTAACCAGTGAGTGATCGCCGTACGGGGGGGGGGGGGGGGGGGGGGGGGGGGGGGGGGGGGGGGGGGGGGGGGGGGGGGGGG
>JAITSS010000042.1 GCA_031287565.1 Desulfobulbaceae bacterium | reverse complement strand
CACGATTATTTATGCCGTTTACTATAACTTTTTGCAGGTTGAAGCTTTCCTGTCAGGAGGGCAAGGCGGGGGCCAAGACTCTACAGTAACCCTTTACCCATCCGGTTTGGAAAAGAGCCTCCCAGTCGAAGGAGGTGTAGTGATGGACCAACAGAGAAGGAAGCATTCGGCGGAGTTCAAGGCGCAGGTGGCGTTGGAAGCGGCGCGTGGTGTGAAGACGATAAGTGAAATATCGTCGCAATATCAGATATATCCTGTGATGGTCGCCAACTGGAAGAAGGAGTTGCTGAACCAATTGCCGACTATTTTCGCGTCAAGAAACGCGACAAAGAAGACCGAGGATCATGGTCGCGAATCAGCGTGTTTAGAGCGCAAAATTGGCCAGTTGACGATGGAGGTCGAGTGGCTTGAAAAAAAGTGCAAACAATTGGGAATCCCCGTGAACGGCTAAAGATGCTGGACAGGGATTGTCAATTGAGCGTGCGCTGCCAGTGTAAGTTATTGAATATTCATCGTTTTTTTGTATATTCTCGTCGGCGTGGCGAAAGCGCGAAGAATCTGAGAGCGATGGAGTTGATCGACCGCCAACACCTGATTGATCCAGCGGCTGGCGTGCGGAGGATGTCATTATATCTTAGTGAAATTACTGGGAAAAAGGTGTGTGTGAAACGGGTTCGCCGCCTGATGCGGAACATGGGCGTCGAAGCGGTGTATCCGCAGGCGCGGACGACAATTCCCGGCGGGCCAGCGGGCATTGTTCCATATCTGCTGAAAGATATGGAAATTGATCATGCCAATCAGGTATGGTCGATGGATGGAAGTTATAGTAAACGACATAAATATTACTTCGACTTGTACAGAAAACCAAATAATGTTGATCCGTCAATAAAATCTGGTAAATTACAAAATAATAATTACGTAAAATCAATACCATAAGTTACAAAATTTTTCGAGATTTAGTTGGCGGAGCAATAAATTTGCATCGCTTTCAACTTTAAGCACAATCAATAATGTCGTTTACTATATATCCATCGACCAGACTAGACTGTTCCGGCCCGCGCTCGGCCATCCGACATTTCGATGATGCTGCCGACGCGTGCGGCCACCCGCCTGTCATGTGTCACCATGACGATGCTGGCGCCGGCAGCGTTCAGTTCTAAAAACAGCGACAGGATGCCCTCGCCGGTTTTGCTGTCGAGGTTGCCGGTCGGTTCGTCGGCCAGAATCAAGAGCGGCTCAATGGCCAAGGCCCTGGCAATGGCCACCCGCTGCATCTCGCCACCGGAAAGCTGGCCGGGCCGATGTCGCAATCTTTTAGTCAGGCCAACTCTGGCCACGGCGCGTTCGACCCTGGCCGCCGCCTCATCGCTGGCCACCGCGCGATAGAGAAACGGCAGGGCGACGTTTTCCCACACCGACAATTCCGGCAACAGGTTGAAGGTCTGGAAGACGAAACCAATGGCCGAGGCCCGAAGCCGCGAACGCCCGTCGTCATCGAGAACCGCCATATTCTGGTCATTCAGAAAATACTCGCCGCCGTCGGGCGTCGCCAAAAGTCCTAGAATATGCAGAAGCGTCGATTTGCCGGAGCCGGATGCGCCCATCACGGCGAGAAAATCCCCCCGCGAAAGGTTGAGGTCGATGCCGCGCAGCACCTCGACCCGCTCGCCGCCAAGCTGGTATGATTTTGTCAGGTTATGGCAGGTGAGCAACATGGAGAATCAATCGGCCCGCGCCGCCGGGCGCACGAGACTGACGATTTGCCCTTCTTGCAAGCCTTCGGTGATTTGCGCGAAATCGTCGGTTTGTGCCCCCAGTTTGACTGGCTGCTCGCGGAAACCGCCGAAAGCGCCACGCACATGGCAAAAGGGCTGATTATCGCGGTAAAAGATCGCGGCAAGCGGCACGGTCAGGGCGTTTTTCGCTGATTGCGCCAGGATGGCGACGCGGCAGGTCATGCCCGGACGCAGACGTTTATCGCTTTCGTCCACGAGAAAAGTCACCTGAAAATATTTTTCCTGATCCTGACCGTTTTCAGCGGCGGCCAAAGCGCCGATGAAATTCAGTTCTCCGGAAAACACGCTGTCTGGATAGGCGTCCACCGTAATTGTCGCCTTCTGGCCGACCGCTAGCTTGAACAGATCGATTTCACGCGCCTGGCTGCGCACAATCATTTTCGATATATCAGGCAGATAGAGAATCGGTTGGTTCAGCACCACGCTGTCACCGACTCTGGGTTTGCGTTTTTCCCGGTCGTGCCAGGCTTCATACTGGATGACGATGCCGGCGAACGGCGCGCGGATTTCCGTTTTCGCCAATTCCGCCTCGGCGCGTTGCAATTGCGCCTCCTGCGCCGCCAACTTGCTTTTCACCTGCGAAAGCGTCGCTTCGGCGCGGGCGACGCGAAAAATGCCGCCCTGCTTGCCGCTTTCCAGCGTCACCGCCGCGTTGGCCTCCTTGGCGCGGGCGGCTTCGAGCATGGCCGGAAACACATTGTCGCGAAAATTTTTCGTTCGACCGGCGGCGGCTTCAAAGCGTTTGCGCACCGCCTCCAGTTTTTCTTTGGTGGCGGCCAGCTCGGAAACGTTCTCAAAGCCGTCTTTGGCCAAGGCCAGCAAATCACGCAAATATTCTTCGTGCCGCTGGAGTTCGATGCGGGCCTTTTGTTCTTCTTCGACAAACTGCGAGGCTTGCAGCGGCCCATCGCCTTCCTGGAGTTTTTTCAGCTCAAGTTTGGCGACGTTCAACGAATACTCGGCGCTTTCGATCTCCTGCCGCACCTGATTTTTTTCGTAGGACAAGCCCTGCTCCGCCGC
Organism: Desulfobulbaceae bacterium; assembly: GCA_031287565.1. Lineage (GTDB taxonomy): Bacteria > Desulfobacterota > Desulfobulbia > Desulfobulbales > Desulfocapsaceae > UBA8130. The sequence goes on along the minus strand of JAITSS010000042.1, from coordinate 24,608 downwards.
CCAGACCGCCGCCTTCAGCCCCTCGGCTTCGGCGCGATACTGCTCGACCAGTCGTTGGAAGGGCGCTGGGTCAAGCCTGACTAACAAATCATTCTTTTGCGCCCGCGCCCCATCTTCAACCAGAAAGGCAATCCGCCCCTCGGTACCCTGAAGTTCGGAAGCGATCATGTGCGCCTGGGCGGCATCGAGCGCGCCGATAACATCCACCCGCGCCTGAAGATCGCGACGGGCCACCTTGGCAGTTACGTCGGTCTCTTCAGGCGGCGTGCGCGAAGGCGCGAATAAGGCCACAGCCGCCATGGCCAGAATCAAGGCCAGGCCGATTATACGCTCGCGAGACATGTTCAACCGCCGATCTCCCGAAGATGCTGACGCCGATCCTGAATGGCGTCCGCATCCGCCACTGTTTTCAGAGTTCCGGCGGCGAACGCGGTCAAAATTTCCTGTTCTTGACGATCCAGTTTTTCCATCTTCTTTTCCTTGATCATATTTGGTCGCTTTGCGGCTGGGAATGATGGTTTGCAAAAAGACTTCCTCTTCACGGCGTGTCACTTTGCCGCGCCAACAATGTTCCCAACACGGAACGGAATCGATACAGGCCAACGATGGCCGCGATCCGCTCGGCGAATAAGTCGGTTCGCGCCCGCTGCATTTCCTCCTGCGCTTCTAACAGGACGAAATTATCGGCCATGCCGTTTCTGAATTTGCTTTCGGCCAGCCGCATTTTACCGCTGGTCTGATGCAGCTGCGCTTCAAGCAGGCCGATACGCTTGTCATGCTTGTTAAGAGCGCCGATTTCCGCGCGGACTTCTCGGCTGATATTTTCACGCAGGGTTTCTTGATCAAGCTTCATGGCGCGGTATTGAAGAAGTTGCTGTTCATAGGCGTTTTTCTCGGCGACCCGGAAGACGTCGCCGTCGCTGGTCACGGTCGCCAGCCAGGTTTCATCGTCCAGGGAAAATCGACGGTTATCACCGGATAGGTTATAGCTTACTTCCAAATCGAGGCGCGGCAGAAGATTGTTTTTCGCCAGACGAAGCTGCCGCTCGGTTTCCCGCTCCAGGCGAGCGCTTTGTTCCACGTCGATACGGTGTTTCATGGCGATGGCCACGGCCTCGTCGGTTTTCAGGGCGGACGGCGCGTAGTCGAGCGGCGCGTTGATGGTCACAAGGCCCGCCTGCGGAATCGCCAGAAGTTTTTTCAGTTCGCCTAAAGCGTCGTCCACGTCCTGACGGGCCACGGTCAATTCATCTTCCAGATCTTTCAGGCGGATTTCGGCGCGATAGGCGTCCATTGCCTCGGCCAGCCCGGCGCGTTCCTTTATTTTGACGATTTCGAGGTGATGCCTGAGTAGTCGTTGCTGCTCAGCCAGCACATCAATCCGCATATTCTTCTGCACGATGCCATAAACCGCCTGCACCGTTTGCAACACGACGCTGATCTGCTGCGAATACTGGGCCAAGCGCGCCGATTGCAGGGCGTACAGGCTGGAATCAACGCCCGCCATGGCGTATTCCTCGCCGAAACCACGCAAAAGCGGCGCATCCAAAGCGACGCTGAGTAACGAATAGGGTTCGCCGCCCCAATTGCCGACCGTTGGCCGCGCCGAAGCCGTGAGGCCAGAGGCGAACGTTTTGCTGGCGCGAGCGCCAACCAACCAGGTGCGCTCGGAGGATGAATCGGCGCTGAGCTGCGATGATGGCACAACTTTGAGATCAAAGGCGCTCTTGGCCGTCTCAACCGCCAAGCGGCTGCCCTGAAGATTCAATTCGCCCTTGGCCAGGTCGCGATTATGGGCCAGGGCATACTGAATCGCCTCATAGAGTGAAAGATGCAACTCAGTCGCGGCAGCGTGGGCGGACGACGCGCCGATGAGCAAGGCTAGCGCCGCCAGGCCAAGAAAGAAGCGTTTCGCCTTCATGCCGCCCGACTCCGCTAATAAAGAAACTGTCTGGCGATGCGATCAAGCGCCACCGCGATGAAGGAAGAACAGGACAGGAAAAACATGGCGACAATGCCCAGGGCCAGACCGCGCCCTTCGACGACAAAGCGGCAACGGGCGTACAGCACGCCCAGCATCGGCACAATCGGGAAGAGATAGCGGCCCTGGGTTTGAAAATCCTGGGTCCAGGAATGATAGGCGGCAATCCCAATCAAGGCCGCCGACAAGGGCAGAACAATGCCCAGGTGCGTCAGGTGATACCAACCGCCGCGCAACAGGATATTGCCGAGAAACCAGGCGAGAAGCGCCAAGGCCGTCCAGCGGACGAGATTATAATACTGATCGCTTGAAGCCACGGTGTGGTAGCCGTACATACCAAATGAACACATAAAAGTTTTTTCGCACCAGCGCTCTTGGCCGAGGATATTGCGGAAGGTGATTCCTCTGTCTTTTTTGTGCAGCAAAATATTCTGCTGTTCCACCGGGGTATCGGGATGGTACATCGCTTGCGCCTTTTGCAGCAGCATCGTCCGCTGCATGGCCGAAAAATTCCAGTTGTTCGCCTGGTAATCGCAATATTTTTTCCCAGCCAACGGCGCCAATCCAATGATACCGATCACAACCAGGCGTTTGGCCAGCTTTCGCCATTGGTCGCGGGGATAATCCTTGAAGATGTCAATGGCGACAAACAAAAGCGCGGCGACGGCGAAAATCAGATAATTCTTTTTGCTCAAGGTCAGGAGGGCAATGACGCAGGCAACGGCCAAGCCGCGCAAAAGCCAGACCGGCCCCGGCTTGCCGCGCAGAAAACGATGCAGAACGCTCTCCGGTTCAATCAGCAAAAAGGCGGCGAGAAAGGCGGAGAACAGCGCCAAGGCGTCGGAATTACAGTAAGAAAAAATATACCAAATCTGCGGCGAAATGAGGAGAACCGCCGCCAGGTAGCGGCTGGCCTGATTTTTACAGGCGATGGCGACAATCAGAACAAACAGCAGCAGATTCAGCGCCCGCGCCGCGCGACTGTGGTCAAGGTGAAAGACCTGCAACAGCCGCATCATTTTGCCATTGAACAGATAATAGATTTCATCCTTGGCCAGCCGCGTGACGCCGTAGGGACTGTAGGTGTCGGCAATCGCCGGGTCATCGAGGCGCGGCGGCGACCAATGATTCTGGTAGTAGTCGGAGGCGGCGATATGCACAAACTCGTCGGGATGCGCGTTGTACTGGCTGATCACGGCCATAGTCGCCACCAGCGCCAACACCGCCGCCAAAGCCAGCGGCACATAATCGAGATTTTCGACCAGATGCGATAAAGCCCAATATATCAACCACATAAATATCAACAAACCGGCCAGACGCGCCCGCTCCAGCCAGACGTTGGTCGGGCCGGGCCGCAAGGTAAGCGGCATCAGGAAATTGCCGTCGCCGCCTGCGGTCGTCACCCACAAACCATCGGCCGCCGCCTGGTGGGACGCGATTTGCTCCAAGGGTTGCAGGCTGGAAAAGCCTTCCGGGCTGTTCAAAACAATCGGCGCCAACTCGTTCTGGCTGATGACCAGCGATTCAAGGCGGCTTGCGCCGGCGTATTCCACCGGATCAATGCGCAGGCGGTCTTTGCCACGTAAATCGGTGAGGAAAAAGCTGTAGTCAGCCCGCTCCGGCGTCACCCTGACTCTGACCATGTTTTTTTCGGAAAAGAGCGCGTTTCCTTTGGCCCAATAGATTTTGAACCAGCTCTGGCGCTCGACATGCAGCCGCAATTCGACATGGGCGACGTTATAGACCAGATTGTAGTAGAGGGTCAGCGTCAGAAGGCAAAAGACGCCGAAAAACCAGTGTTTTTTCAGCATGGTCATGGTTGCGCCTCATCATTATGAAAAAAAGCGAAAATGCGCGGCTTCGCGCCGAATCGTGTGGACAATCGCGGCAATACAGCATGATAAGCAGATTTGACCCGCCAAGGCCCGGCTTCCGGTGTTTTTTGTCGAGGCGGCCTTTTTGTCGCCGCATTTTTTTTGCTATGATTTCACGGAAGCCGCATCCAGCCCAGTTTGGATACGGCGGGCAACATACCTTTTCAGGCACATGCGGGCAACAAGTGAGCCAGCTCGCCGACCAATCCCATCAAGAGGACGCCGTATCATGGAACGAACAACGCTTAGAGGGGAATGTCTCGCCGAATTTATCGGCACTTTTACTTTTCTCTTTTTCGGCATGGGCTGCGTCGCCGGGCTGGTTCTGGCCGGGGCCAGTTATGGCCAGTGGGAGATCAGCATCATCTGGGGCATGGCCGTGGCCCTGGGCGTTTATCTCAGCGCCGGGGTGTCCGGGGCGCACTTAAGCCCGGCGGTGACGGTGGCTTTGTGGCGCTTCGCCGCTTTCGATGGCCGCAAGGTGCTGCCGTTCATCGTCGCGCAAACCCTGGGCGCGTTTTGCGCCGCCATTCTGGTCTATCTGCTGTATTACAACCTGTTTGCGTTGGTCGATGGCGAAAAAACCCTGAAAACTGCTGGCATCTTCTGCACCTTTCCCAATCCGCATATCAATATAATCCAGGCCTTCGCCACCGAATTGCTGATCACCGCCATGCTGATGCTTTTGATCATGGCCTTAACCGATGACGGCAACGGCCTGCCGCGCGGACCGCTGGCCCCGCTGTTAATCGGCATTCTCGTGGCGGTGATCGGCGGCGCGTTCGGGCCATTGACCGGTTTCGCCATGAACCCGGCTCGCGACTTCGGCCCACGACTCTTCGCCTTTCTGGCCGGCTGGGGTTTCCCGGTCATGACTGGCGGCCGCGCCCTGCCCTATTTCCTGATCCCGCTGACCGCGCCGGTTGTCGGCGCTTGTTTGGGCGCGTTTGTCTATAAGCGCTGTATCGGCGGCAATTTACCGACAGGCAAAGTATGAATATCCCACCCACAAGCAAGCAAGATCAATTCTGGTCGCGCCCCTCGCGGGCGCAGAGGATGCGTTCTTTCTCTGCCAGCCCGAAAATTAACTGTCCAACCGTGCTGGAAGAATTACAGCGCCTTATCGCCGACTGAATACCACTGCCACCTTAGCTATCACTGGGTGGCCTGCTGGAGACATGAATCCGAAACCATTGAAATCGAGGTGTACTATGTTGGCAGTCGTGAAAACGCCCCATACTGAACTGCGTGTCGAAGGTGACATCGCCCCCGCCATTTTAACCGCGTTGACCAAAGAATACGGCGACGCCATGCGGGTTTATCGCGACGATGAAGCGATTCCGGTTGAAGAAATGGCCTGGTACCAAGAGGCCCGCGCCCGCCTCACACCGGCTAGGATGTTGCGCATCCGCCGCGACAACGCCGGACTGACACAACAGCAATTGGTGCGAACGGTCGGCGTGTCGGCGCAGAATATTTCAGCCATGGAACGAGGCCGCCGAACCATTGGCCGAGCTATGGCCAGAAAACTGGCCCAGGCTCTTGATGCCGACGCCGACGATTTTTTCAGCGCCGTCTAAAGATAAGATACTGCCGCCGACCTGGCGTTTCGCCCGCCTGCCGGACGGGCAGGGCGGCGGCAACCGGGCGGAGAAAAAGCAGGGAGTGATTGCAAAGCTTCTTGGCTTCTTCGAGAAATATTTGGGGCTGGCGCGATAAACAGATTCGCCAACGCCGCCTATCGTAGGAATCCAGAACGTCTTTCCGCGGGCGCCGCCGCTGGCCGAACGCGGCGCGTAGTCCGCCGACTCGGCCACAAAGAAGGCAAAGCATTCAGCCCGCTTTTTCAATCATCGTAAGCATTTCCCGCACGGCGTTTTCCAACCCGACATAGGCGGCGCGGCTGATGACGGCGTGGCCAATTGACAGTTCCTCGATGGCGTCGATGGCGGCAATCGCTGCGGTGTTGCGGTAGTCAAGGCCGTGTCCGGCGTTGACCAGAAGACCAAGATGGCTGGCCAGGGTGGCGGCGGTTTCGATTTTCGCGAGCTGGAACAGGCGCTCTGTTCCTTTGGCGTCGGCGTATTTGCCAGTATGCAGCTCGACAAAGGTCGCGCCGATTTCCCGCGCCGCCTCGATTTGCTCTTCTTCCGGGTCGATAAAAAGCGAGACCGGAATGCCTTCGCCCTGTAACTGCGCCACCACCGCCGCCAGTTTCATCTTGTCGCCCGCGACATCGAGGCCGCCTTCGGTGGTTAGCTCCAAGCGTTTTTCTGGCACCAGCGTCACCATATCCGGCCCCACTTCCAGGGCGATGGCGATGATTTCCCTGGCCGCGCCCATTTCCAGATTGAGTTTGGTTTTCACGGTTTGCCGCAGCAGATGCAGGTCACGATCCTGAATGTGGCGGCGGTCTTCGCGCAGATGGATGACAATCCCCATGGCCCCGGCCAGCTCGCAGAGGGCGGCGGCGGTGACGGGATCGGGTTCCTGACCGCCCCGCGCCTGGCGGATGGTGGCGATGTGATCGACGTTGATGGCGAGTTTCGGCATGTATATTCTCCTGGTTTTGGCGAATTCCGCGATGAGTTCCAATTCCTTCGCCCGCATTCGCGCGGCGTCGGCTTCCGACGTTTCGTGATCCCAGCCCAATAAGTGCAGCAATCCATGTGCCAGCAGCCAAAACATGCGCGTATCCAATCGCTGCCGCAGTGCCACGGCTTCCCGCCGCGCCGTGTCGAGTGAAATGATGATTTCTCCCAGCTCGTCAGGCGTTTGGCCGGGGAAGACCTCGCCGTCGAGAGTGGCGAACGACAAGACGTTGGTCGGCCCGGATTTGTGGCGATAGGCGGCGTTGAGCGCGGCGATTTCCGCGTCATCGACTAAAACGACCGAGACCTCGCGTCCGGCGGCGGCCAGTGTTTGCATCAGCCAGACGGCCTGGTGACGCCAGCGACGGACCGCGCTTTGGGCGGTTTTTCGCCGATGACGAAGGGAAAAGAAGACGGACATGAAAAGAGTCAGGCTGATTGTTCGTAGGCTTGGATGATTTTCTGCACCAGCGGATGGCGCACCACGTCTTCTTTCCCGAAGCGGCAGAAGGCGATACCTTCGAGGCCGGAGAGCAGTTCCTGGGCGTCGAGCAGGCCGGATTGCTGCTTGTTCGGCAAGTCGATTTGCGTGCTGTCGCCGGTGATGATCGCCCGTGAATCAAAACCGATGCGGGTGAGAAACATCTTCATCTGCTCTTTTGAGGTGTTCTGGGCTTCATCCAGGATGATGAAGGCGCTGCTGAGGGTCCGTCCGCGCATGAAGGCCAGCGGCGCGATTTCGATGAGGCCCTGTTCCTGCAAAGCCACGGCTTTTTCCACGCCCAGCATATCGCCCAGGGCGTCGTGCAACGGCCGCAGGTAGGGGTTGACCTTCTGCGCCAGGTCGCCGGGCAGAAAGCCCAGCTTTTCCCCGGCTTCCACGGCGGGCCTGGTCAGGACAATTGATCGAACCATATTGTTGGTAAGGGCGGCGACGGCCATCGCCACCGCCAGATAGGTTTTGCCGGTGCCAGCCGGGCCGATGCCAAACACAATATCGTGGTCGCGAATGGCGTCGATATAGCGCTTCTGGTTCTGGGTCTTCGGGGTAATCAGCCGGTTTTTCGTGGTGACATAGACCTTGTCGAGGAAAATTTTTTCCAGCTTGGCGGTGGGATTGCCCTGAAGCACGTGCAGGGCGAAGGCAATGTCGGCGCTGTAGAGCGGATGGCCCTTGGCCGCCATCGCATATAGTTGAATCAGCGTGCTTTTCGCGGTGGCCACGGCGTCGCGCCCGCCGCTGATTTCCAGGGAGCAGCCGTTGGCTTCGATGCCGACGCCCGCGCCCTCCTCGATGATATGCAGGTGCCGGTTCTGCTCTCCGTAGAGAAGGGCGGCGGCGGCGTAGTCGGGAAAGTTCAGCTCGTCGTGGAACGACGGCGGATTATTTGCCGCTTTGTTTGCCGATCTCTTCATCAATGATCCGTTGCAAGGCTTCCGGGCCGCGTTCCCGTGGTTTGCGGCCGTTGATGAAGACCGTCGGCGTGCCCGTGACCTGGGCGTTTTCGCCGTCGGCAATATCCTTGGCCATGCGCTCTTTCGCTTGCGGCGATTCCATGTCGGCCTTGAATTGCTCAATATTCAGACCGAGGTCTTTGGCCGTGGCGGCAAAAATTTCCGGGGAAAGTTTTGGGCTGGTGAACAGGCGGTCATGAAATTCCCAGAATTTTCCCTGTTTGCCGGCGGCCCAAGCGGCGCGGTGCGCCGGGTCGGCCATTGGGTGCATTTGCAAGGGGAAATTTTTGAAGACCATCTTCACCTTGTCTTTGTTTTTCGCGAAAATCTCGTTCAGCGTCGGTTCCAGTCGGATGCAGTATGGACACTGGAAATCGGTGAAGACGATGATTGTCACCGGGGCGTCCGCTGGGCCTTTGACCGGCGCGCCGCTTATGTCGATGTCATTCGCCACGAAATTTATCGTCAGGGCGCTGAAGGTTGAGGTCTTTTTGTTGATCAGGAACAGTGACTCGCCCTGCGGCGCGATGTCGATCGCGTTAACCCCGTCATCGACCGCGATTTTGCCGAGCGCTTTGCCGTCGCCGCTGTACACCAACACCTGGCGCTGATTGTTCAGGATATACACCAAGCGTCCGTCGAGGGAATGGGCCACATCGAGCGGCTGGCCTTCGGTTTTCCACTCTTGCGCCGACTGCCACTCAACGCTGCCATCGAAACCGGATTTATCATTTGGGGAATCGGCGGCGAACACATTGAGCGGACCGCATAACAGGGTAAGGACACCGAAAGAAAGCAAGGAACAATATCGCATGGCGGACCTCTGTGAGAATTTCTGGTGGACGCGAACGCCGTTATGGCGGCGCTACAATAGTCAATGTCCATAACCGGCGCAAGCGGGCCATGAATTCGGAACGGTTTTATCGGGGAAAGGTCTGGGAAAAAAAGCTGGGCCGTGGTAAAAAAACAGGTTTCGCGGCGTAGGCGAGAGTGGCGAAATTGGTAGACGCACCAGACTTAGGATCTGGCGCGGCAACGCATCGGGGTTCGAGTCCCCGCTCTCGCACCACGTCCCGCGCCTTCCCTACGAAAAAGTGAACCACTTCTTTTTCGGCGAATAGACGACCACCCGGTTTCGCCCCTTGCTTTTCGCCTCATACAGGGCCTCGTCGGCCTGATTGACAAAGATGCTTTTGCTGAAATGCTCGTCCAACGAAGGGTTGGCATTGGCTATGCCGAAGCTGGCCGTGACCTTGTAATCTTCGTTCTTATCCGAAAAGGTCTGCTCGGCCACCGCCACCCGCAGTTTTCTTGCGACGATGATGGCCTCCTCGCAGTTTGTCTCCGGCAGAATAACCGCGAATTCCTCGCCGCCGTACCGGGCCAAGGTGTCGTAATTACGCAGATATTTTTTCAGCGTCCGGGCGAAGCTGACCAAAACGAAATCGCCGGCCTGGTGGCCGTAGGTGTCGTTAATGCGTTTGAAGTGGTCGATGTCAATGATGACCAGCGACATTTCGCTTTTATTGCGCGCCGCCCGGTTCAATTCCTGGTCGAGAGCGCTCTGAAAATAGCGATGGTTATAGATGCCGGTCAGGCCGTCGAGGTTGGCCAGATGGTCGAGGATGCGATTTTTTTCCTCCAGTTCGCGAGTGAGTTTTTCCAAGTCAATTTTAGCCTGAACCAATTCTTTATTCATCTGGTCATAATTCAGGTTAATCAGACTCAGCTTGATATTGGCTTCCTGGAGTATTTCTGGCACCGAACGGATGTTATGAATTTTCAGGTCGAACGAGGCGCCCGCCTCTTTGACTCTGGTGTGAAAAATTGTCAGGATATCGTCGATCGTTTCGTTGCTGAACGAGAAAAGTCGCTTGGCCCCATCGCGGAAGCGGGCGTGGCAGGTTACTGGATTGCCAGAATAAATGATGTCGGCGAGGATATGTGACAGATGAATCGCTTTGATGCTCGCGGCCATGGCCGGATCGCCGCCGGAATATTTTTCCGGTTCGTGGTGATAAAGAATTGGAAGTAATAATATGTCAGGAAAGCCCCAGGCTTTGGCCACTTCATAGCCAATCAGCGAGTGATGGACATGGAATACCCGCTCTTCGGCTTCATCAATGTCGATGCCCTGTTCCTCGGCTGTCCGCAACACAGCGTCATACTGTTCCGGGAAGGTGCGGGCTAGAATGAGTATGCCCAAATTCTGGAGCAAGCCGGAGACGAGAATTTCATCGGTGTCGGCGCCCTGCACCCGCTCTAAGATCAGGTTGGCCGCCACCGCCGAGGCCAGCGAACGTTCCCAGAAGGCGTCGAAATTGAAATGACTGTTTTTTCGCCCATCCTTGATCGACAGAAAACTGAATGACAAGACCAGGCTGCGCACCGCGTTGGTGCCCAGGAGAAACACGGCTTGGCGAATAGAGCCGATCCGTTGTGGAAAGCTGTAAAAGGCCGAGTTGGAAACCTTGAGAATTTTAGCCGACAGCGAGACGTCATGAGCGACCAGATCGGCGATGTCAGTCAGGGTGGTGTCGTCGCGCGAGGTCATATTTAAGAGGGTGGCGGCGACTGCCGGCAAGGTGGGAAGCTCGTCGGAATGCAGCACCGCCTCAAGCAATTCTTGTGTTCCCATTCTTATGTCCGGGTTCTGGAGGATTGCCAAAAAATTACATGGAGAGCGCAATCAGGATAGCATTTGCCCTTTCCATGCGTCAAGCGGGCGGGCTGGAACGGACACGTAAACTTGGCTTTTCACTTCACGCCTCCGGGTAGCAACACGATTCCCCGCGATAATTGGTAAAGCGCAACGTGTCGCCATATGAATCGATATATCGCGGCGTTAGCGGAATTTTTCCTTTGCCGCCTGGCGCATCGAGGGCGAATGTTGGCACCGCCATTCCGGAAATGTGGCCATAGAGGTCGCGCATGAGCCTGACGCCGCTGGCGGTGCTAACACGAAAATGATTGGTTCCAGCGGTCAGGTCAGTTTGGAACAGGTAATAGGGTTTAACTCGAAAACGTAGCAGCCCCAGGAAAAGTCTTTTCAGAATCGCGGCCTCATCGTTCACCCCTTTCAGCAAAACCGTCTGGCAGCCCAAGGGAATGCCGCCGTCGGCGAGCAGGGCGCAGGCGCGTCCAGCCGCCTCGGTCAGCTCGGCTGGATGGTTGAAATGGGTGTTGATATACAGTGGGTGGTGGCGGCGCAGAATTTTGACCAATTCAGGCGTTACGCGCATCGGCAGGGCGCAGGGAACCCGGCTGCCGATGCGGATAATTTCGATGGACTGAATGGCCCGCAGCCGACCAAGGATATGGTCGATTTCCTCATTTGGCAGTAGCAGCGGGTCGCCGCCGGAAACCAGCACCTCGCGGATTTGTGGATGCGCCTCAAGCCAGGCGAAAGCCTCCTCAAGCCCCTGCGGCGCAACCGCCATCTCCCGGCAGCCGACCTTGCGTTTGCGCGTGCAGAACCGGCAGTACATGGCGCATTGATGATGCGCGAGCAGGAGCGCTCTATCGGGGTATTTGCGCACCAGGTTCGCGGCGACGACAAGTTCTTCCTCGGCCAGTGGATCGACGAGGCCAAAAGGATCGTCGAGTTCGGCCATGTCGGGAACGGCCTGCCTGAATAGCGGCGCGCCGTGTTTTTTTACCAGGTCAAGATAATACGAATTGATGCGGAGCGGGTAGCGGGCGATGACCTCGGCCAGCCCTGTCGAGCAGGCGGGAAAATGCTTGTGTAATTCTTCGGGTGTGGTGATGCTTTCGGCAAGGACGGATTGCCAGCTTTCTTCCATAGCGGCGGAAGGCGATGAGAAAGAAAAAAAGGCAAAAAAATTCGACCGTTTTCAGGCTAGCCCGAAAACGGTCGAACAATGTTTTCCAGATGGGTCGAAAAAGGGGCCGAGCGCGGATCAGATTTTTTTAACGTTGCTGGCGGCCGGTCCCTTCGGGCCATCAACGATGTCGAAACTCACGCGGGCACCTTCCTCAAGCGATTTGAAGCCATCCGCTTTGATCGACGAGTAGTGGACGAAGACATCCTTGCCGCCATCCTGTTCAATGAAACCAAATCCCTTCGCATCGTTAAACCACTTCACAGTTCCTTCAGCCATCTCACAACTCCTCTACACTACGTCCCTTTTGGGACTTGATAAAATAAAACCGGGCTTGCGCTCGGCAACGAGCATGTGACGTATAAAAACAACGGCGATCATTCTTGCTACGAATGACGCGCCAGTAATATCAAGCGTCCCAAGCTACTGATTTCTAGCATATGGCCGGGGGAAAGACAAGAGAATTTGTTCGCCTTGGTCAATATTTGGTAAAGGGCGCTTCGGTAGCCTTCCGTACAAGCCAAGCCGCTTTCGCCGTCGATGGGGTTTTCCTGTCGGGATACGCGCTGGACGGCGCTTATATTTCGGCGAAAAGCTCCGATTTTTTCTTCATTTTTTCTAAAAGGGTCGTCCTCTTCAGGTTCAGGAGTCTGGCCGCTTCTTTTTTGTTGCCGGCGGCCAGGCGCAGGGCGTGGCGAATCAGGCGGTTCTCCATTTCGCCAATCAAATGATTGAAGTCGATGCCGCTCTCATGGTCGAAAGAATCGTCGAGGTTGGAGAGCAGGATGTTTTTTTCCGCGCGGGTTGGCGCCGATGCTGGTTGTGCCGCTTCCGTTGGTTTCACTTTCGTCGGTTGGGGTTGGTCATGGTTCTGAAATTTTTCCGGTAGATCGGAAAAACCCACAACCTGGCCGCCGCGCAGCACCGACATATACTGCACGAGATTTTCCAACTCGCGCACATTGCCGCGCCAGTCGCAGCGGCACAGGCTGGCCAGGGCTTTTGGCGCGAAGCTGAACGACGGGCGGTGGCGGCGACTGGTGAAATTGTCGATGAAGGTGTCGATCAGAAGCGGGATGTCCTCCCGTCGCTCTTTTAAGGGCGGAATATGCACCGGAATCACGCTTAAACGATAGTACAGGTCTTCGCGGAATTTTCCTTCCCGCACCAATTGTTCGAGGTCGCAATGGGTGGCGGCCAGAATGCGTACATCGACTGGCACCGGCTTGACCGCGCCGACCGGTTCAAATTCTTTTTCCTGCAAGACTCGCAACAATTTGGCCTGCAAAGGAAATTTCATATCGCCGATTTCATCAAGAAACAGCGTGCCGCCGTCGGCGTACTGAATGCGTCCGGTTTTATTCGCCGCCGCGCCGGTGAAGGCCCCTTTGGCATAGCCGAAGAGTTCGCTTTCCAGCAGGTCGTCGGGGATGGCCGCGCAGTTGACCGGCACGAAATTGCGTTCGGCCCGTGGGCTGTCGGCGTGAATCGCCCGCGCCACCATTTCCTTGCCAGTGCCGGATTCGCCGCGAATCAAGACCGTGGCCAGGTCGTCCTCGGCGATGCGAACAAGCAGGTCGAACAAACGCCGCATCGCTGGGCTGTCGCCGATGATGCCGTGGAAATGCCGCTGCGGTTCGGCGCGGTTCGACGCGGTTGGGCCGCCTTTCAGATTGAGAAAGGTGTCGGCGCGGGCCATGACTTCTTCGACCTCGTTGTTGTCGAGCGGCGTCAGCATGACCGCAAAGGCCCCGGCGGCCAGCAATTCACGATGCAGGCGGCGTTTATTTTCCGGGGCGAGCGCCAGAAACAGGGTATGGGGAACACGCGCGGCGAGTTGGCGCAACTCGGCGGCGGGCAGGTCGAGGATGCAGTGGCAGAAATATTTTTCTTGAAGTTTTTCGGCTAGTTCCGCAGTGCTCACCGACACGCATTGGTAGCTTGTCGGCAAAACGGCGACTAAAGCGGTGGCGAGTTGGTCCGGGGCGGCGATGAGAATTTCTCGTTGAGGCATGATCTTGACATGTGGTGGGGGCGGGAAAAATCAAGGAAAAACACGTCCATTACCGGTCAAGCGTATCACAGCGTTGGCAGAAACAACAAAAAATTTCTTACGGTCTGGCGCATCAATGTCAAATTCATGACTATCGTTGCCTCTTTCCAACCTATGCGGCGGCGAATCTGCTTGAAATGACGGACAAGCTCGTTTTTACTGCGCGATTCGCCGCGCCAAGTCGGGGCGGTTTGCCGCTGTATCAGAATCATTTCCGGACAGGATTAACCATGGAACGTGTGTTCATCATCGCTTTTTCCGCCGCCATAGGCGTTGCCGGTTTCGTCTGGTTCAGCCGGGCGATCAAAGGCCAAGCGCTACAGGATTTTGTTTTCAGCCATCAATGGTTGCTCCATCCGAACGCCATTTGTTACTGGCGCGCCGGGGCCGCCATCGTCGGCATGGTATTGTATTTCGCCCTGGCCTGGGAATCTCTGGCCATTTTCATTTTCACGGTGGCGGCGATCATGGATGGCATCGATGGCATTGTGGCCCGGCAATGCAAACTTGGCTCGACCTGGGGCGAATGGCTTGACCCGATGTGCGACAAGCTGACTTATCTGCCGCCTTTGATTTTCTTTGCCTATCGCGACATCATCTCGGTGCCAATGATCTGGCTTTTGGTGCTGATCGAGTTGTTGGGGCAGTTCATGGCCCGTTGGGTGCTGGGCAAACTGAACATTTCCGGCGCGGCCAATAACTTCGGCAAGATTAAGGCCATCATCTGCTTCGCCCTGGTGATTTTCTGCGCCCTGCTTGACGCCAATCCCGGCGACATCAATATCGGCGATGAGGTGCTTCTGGCCTGCCTCATTCTGTCGGCGGCCTCACTGGTCTTCAAATTCATTCCCAACCGACTCTACGCCGATATTCTCTCCGGGTTGAACCTGGCCTGCGGCCTGGGCAGTCTGTATATGACCAGCCAGGGCCGCTACGCCTCGGCGGTTTGCCTGATCATTATCGGCCAGCTTTTTGACCTCTTCGATGGCCGTATGGCCGAAAAACATGGCGGCACCTGCTGCGGCCCCTATCTTGATGATATTGCTGATTTTGTCAGTTTCGGTTTCGCTCCGGCTTATATGATTATCCTGCGCGGCGGCGCGTTGGCCTGGTTATTTTCGCTGATATTTTTGGTCGCCGTCGCTTACAGACTAATTCGTTTTGTCAGGGTCGATAAATACCGCACCGATTTGCCCTTCGGTATTTTCAACGGATTGCCTAGCCCGGCCGGGGCGCTTTTGGTGCTTGGTTGCGTGCTGGTCAGTCCGGCCCTGCTGCCGCTGTGGTTCTTGTGGCTGGCCGCCGCCATTGCCGCTTTCCTGATGGTCAGTCATATCCAGTTCGCCCATTTCGGACGCATCCTGCTGAAAAAAGTGCCGCGTCCGATCTTCTTTTCGCTGGCGGCGGCGATCATCGTCATCCTTTCGTTCATCTTCAAAACCAAGAGTGTCGGCATGTTCGCCGCGTTGATTCTGGTGTCGGTCAGCATTTATATGATTTACGGACGCAAATGGCGCGACGCCGTGGGGGATTTGGATGCCTGAGGCTCGGTTGCCCGCGACTTTCCTTTGTATCGCGCTGGCCTGGGCGCTTCTCGTCGTCGGCTCGGCGCGGGCGGAATCTGTCGGCAGCCGATTCGATGCCCATGTGCTGAAGGTGGTGGATGGCGATTCGCTGGAGCTGGTCAGCGCCGGGCGCAAGATAAAAGTGCGCTTGTGGGGCATTGATGCGCCGGAATCGCGACAGGAATATGGCAGGCAGGCGCGGGCGATCCTGACGGCGATGGTGAAAGGGCGGCGGGTATCGGCGCTTGGCAAAGATATTGATGACTACGAGCGCCTCGTGGCCCTGGTCTGGGTCGATGGCGAACTGGTCAACGAAAAATTGGTGCGTCTAGGCGTGGCCTGGGTCTATGGGCGCTACTGTCGCGAAGATATCTGCAAGGATTGGCGCAGGCTTGAGGAAAACGCCCGCCGCGACCGGCGTGGTCTGTGGGCTTGGCCACGTCCCAAACCGCCGTGGCAGGCGCGACGTGCGTGGACAAACTGATGGACTCGATGGGGCCAAGTGTCACCCGCCGCCGGTTCGGTTGCTACGTTCGGTTGAGAATGGCCAATGCTTGGCTTATTTTATCTTCCTGGTCACGCCCGCCGTCGCGCAGGATGGCCGCCGCCGCCGTCAGCGCATCCTGTAACTCACTGACCCGCATTTCCAATGCCTGAATGGTTGACGCCGCTTCCTGCTCGGTCACTTCTTTCGCCAGCAAAATGTCGCGGGCGTCTTTCGCCAGGCCCTGGCGGATGGCGATGTGGTCGAGTCGCAACGACAATTCATCGAAATTGATTGGCTTGGTCAGATAATCGACCGCGCCTTTTTTCATCGCCTCGACGGCGCTGTCCACCGAGGCATGGCCGGTGATAACCAGCGCTTCGATGGTCGGGCGCAACGATTTCGCCACTTCCAGCACCGCGATGCCGTCCATGTCCGGCAAAACCAGGTCGGTAATCAGCGCGTCAAACTGGGCGTCGCCGCGCAACAGACCCAGAGCATCCTGACCCTTGTCAACCGCCGATACCATATGGTTATCTTTAGTCAGGCGCTGACAGAGAAGGAGGCGGATAACCGGGTCGTCATCGACAACGAGCAGCGAAAGAGTCTTCATGGTCATTTCTTCTGGTAGAAAATTGAGCGCAGGTGCCGCTTCGGTTCAAAGCGGCTACAGATTCCGGTCAGTGATTCGGTCGAACCGATGACGAGAAAGCCGTCGTCAGCCAAGCTGTCGGCCAGTTTGGCGAAGAGTTTTTTCCGGTCATCCATGGTGAAATAGATGGCGACGTTGCGGCAGAGGATAATGTCGAATTTGCCTAAGCCGGTAAACGGTTGCATCAGGTTGAATTTCTGAAATTTCACCATGGCCCGCAGCTCGTCGCGCACCTTCCACGAATCGCCGAAGGCGGTGAAATATTTGCGTAAAACCGCTTGGTCGAGGCCGCGCTCGATCTCAAATTTGTTGTATTTGCCATAGCTTGCCTGTTGCACGGCATTGTCGGAAATATCGGTGCCGAGCAGATGAAAATTGTACTTGCCCAGATTCCCTTGCAGTAGCTCGCGGATGACAATCGCCACCGAATACAATTCCTGTCCGGTTGACGACGCGGCGCTCCAGACGCGCAGTTGCCGCTTCAAGGCGCCGCCGGAGCGGGCGTCGATCAGTTCTGGCAACAATTTATATTGCAGCAACTCAAACGGCCCCTTATCGCGAAAAAACAGCGTCTCGTTGGTCGAGATGGCGTCAATGATTTGCCGCTCGATTTTTTTCGAGGCGTCGCGGCTGGCCTTGTGTTGCAGCTCGCTGTAATTTTTACAGTCCAATGCTTCGGCCAGGGGCGATAGGCGGGTCTCCAGCAGATACCCCTTGCTGGCGTCGAGGTAAATACCGGAAATATCTTTGATATATTGCGAGACAGTCTTGATTTCGCCGGCGGTGATTTTCAGCATGGTCTTGGTTGATGCGAAACAGGCGCCTGTCGGTCAGCGCAGGGTTTTAACGATTTCATCGGCGATTTTCGCGAGCGGCGCCACGCAATCAACCAGGCCGCCTTCGGTTGGCGCTTTCGGCATTCCGTAGACGACGCAACTGGCTTCGTCCTGGGCGATGATGTACGCGCCTTTATTTTTCAGTATTTCCAAGCCTTTGGTGCCATCCGACCCCATACCGGTCATGATCACCGCCGTGGTTCTGCCGACATAATAATCGGCGATTGAGCGAAACATGTAGTCGGCGGACGGTTTGCAGGAATTTTCCGGCGGGTCATTGGTGATGCGGATGCGGCGGTGGGCGCCGCCAGCGTCGGCAACAAGCTTCATCTGTTTGCCACCCGGCGCGATATAAACGACGTTCGGCACAACCGCTTCGCCTTCCTCGGCCTCTTTGACTGTAAGCGCGCATTTTTTATCGAGGCTGGCGGCCAGCGATTTGGTAAACACCGGCGGCATGTGCTGGACAATCAGCACTGGCGCGCCGATGTTGCCAGGCAGCATCGGCAGCATCTGTCCCAAAGCGTTCGGGCCGCCGGTGGAAATGCCGATGGCGACGATTTCCGAGCGCTGGCGTTTGGGGACTGAACCGGACGGAGCCGCGACAGCCGGGCGCGGCGTCGGGCGCATCGGTTTTAGGAGCGGCGGCGTGCCCAGGCGGCGGCCCAGATGGCTGCGGGCGTAGGCTTCAAGCATCGGTTGCAGCATTTCCTTGATTCTCGCCTTATTTGTGGCGAGGGTGCCGCTCTGCGGTTTCAGGATGAAGTCGAACGCGCCCAATTCCAACGCTTTCAGGGTCATTTCGCTGCCGTCGGCGGTCAGCGTCGAGAGCATGATCGCGCCTACTTTCGGATAATTCCTCTTCAGTTCGGCCAGCACTTCGAGGCCGTTCATCACCGGCATTTCGATGTCGAGCGTTAAAAGATCGGGGGCGAGCGAGGCGATCTTGGCCAAGGCGATCTGGCCGTTGTGGGCGACGCCCGCCACTTCAACGCCTGGAATTTCTTTCAGAATTTCCGACACGCAGGAGCGGTAGACGATGGTGTCGTCCACCACCAGTACCCGTAGTTTTTTTCCGGGAAGAATCATGATCAATCTTCGATTGAGAGAACCTTGTCGATGTCCAAGATGCCGATCAGGGCGCTCTGCGTTTTGTAGACGCCGGTAAAAAACTCGCCCTGAATGCCGCGCATGTTGGCGGGTGGACGCTCTTTTTTCGTCATGTCGGCTTCGACGACATCGCCAATTTTGCGTACCAGCAAGCCGACATAACCGCCCTGTGAATTGACGATGATGTTGCGTGGGTCGCCCTGCGCGTCGGTTTCGCCCAGACCCAGTTTTTTCCCTAAGTCGATGATGGTGACGATCTGGCCGCGCAGATTGAGAATGCCCAACACATAATCTGGGGCCTGCGGCACTTTAGTCATCTGCATCAGTTTGTTGATTTCCTGCACCTTCAGGATATTCATGCCGCAGAGAGCGTCGCCGACATAGAAGGTGGCTAGTTCGACCATGTGTTCGTCGGCGCGTCCTTTAGCGGTGTTCTGAACATCCTTTTGCATCGCTTGGTTCATGGCGGCTCCTTTCTCCTGTTCAGCGTATTTGTTTAGCGAACTGATGCACCGAGGCCATCAGGCGTTCTTTGTCGAGTTTGATATGGTACTCATCGACGCCCGCCGCCTTGCCTTTCGCAATGTCTTCCTCACCGGCCAATGTGGTCAACGCGATGATCGGCAGGCGGCTGAAGCGCGCATCGGCTCGGATTTTCTGCGTCAGTTGATAGCCGTTCATGTTCGGCATCTCAATGTCGGTGACGACGATGGCCACGCGATCCTGGTTGTCTTGCAGAATCCGCCAGGCTTCGGCGCCGTCCTCGCCTTCGAGCACCTGATACCCGGCTTCCGTCATGTAGCCTTTGACCTGGTTGCGGAAGAAATGCGAGTCCTCGGCGATGAGAATCGTCGGCGGTTCGCCCGCCCCGGCTTCCGGCTCGAAGTTTTCCTGGCCTTCAAACCACTGCGGGAAGAGGGTGTGCGCCATTTCAAAAATATTGACCAAAAGCGTCGTGTGTTTGTCGATGATGGTCGAACCCATGATGCCGTTTTGCTGCAAGGTCACGCCGTCGATTTCACTGGATATTTCGATGGCGTCGATCGGCCCGATAGCCAAAAGGCCGATGATGTGTCCGGCGATATTGAAGACGATGACCAACAGATCGTCATGATCGGCCAAAGGCTGCACCATGGCCACATCATCGACGCGCAGAAGCGACAGGCTGCCGCCCTGGTATTTCATGACTCGTTTGCCGCCGAGTTCTTCAATATCGTCGCGTTTGATTTTTTCGATGCGCTCGACCTGGTTGAGCGGCACGGCGAACTGCTCGTGTTCGGAGCTGCGGAAGATTAAAAGCGCCTGTTTGTCTTTCTGGGCGCGGATCGCCTCTTCGGTGGCGCTGGCCAGTTCGGCGGCGCGGTCGCTGCCGTCGAGCGAGGTCAATTGGGCCATGCGGGCCAGGTTGGCGACATCAAGAATCAGGGCGATGCGCCCGTCACCCATGATCGTCGCCCCGGCGTAGCCTTTGCACTGTTGCAAATGCCGACCCAGAGGTTTGATGACGATTTCTTCCGAATCCTGGAGTCGGTCAACAATCAGCCCGTATTTCATCGCGCCGGTGGAAACGACGACGATATTCAAGGCGCTGGCCGCCATGTAGCGGCGGTCGGTTTCGGCGCGCGGCGCGACTTCTTTTTCTTTTTTATGATCGGCTTTGCCCGCGCTTTTGCCGCCCAAAAGCGACGATTCGTGGCCCCGACGGTCGGCGATTGATTCGCGGCGATCTTCCTTGAATTCCTGACTTTCGTCATCCCACCAGGTGCGCGGCGCGCCCAATACATCGGAGAGGCGAATGAGGGGCAGCAGGTTGCCGCGTAAGCGCACCACCTCGGCGTTGCCGACCCGCTCGATGCGCTCCTTGACCTGGGCGGCGGGAATGCGCAGCAACTCCTCCAGATTGACCTGGGGAATGGCGTAGCGCTCGTCGCCGGTCATGATGATTTGGCAGGGAATGATGGCCAGAGTCAGCGGCAGTTTGATCGAAATGGTCGTTCCCTGACCAACTTCGGAAATAATATCGACGTGGCCGCCTAACTGGTCCAGGTTGGTTTTGACCACATCCATGCCGACGCCGCGCCCGGAGACATCGGTGACTTGCTTGGCCGTGGAAAAGCCGGGCAGAAAGATCAGGTTGATCTTTTCTTTGTCCGACATCGCCTGCGCCTGCTCGCTGGTGATCAGTCCTTTATTGACGGCGGAAGTGGCGAGGGCGTCGCCGTCCAATCCCTTGCCGTCGTCGGAAATCTCAATCACCACCTGACCGGCTTCGTGATAGGCTTTAAGGATGACCAGGCCAGTTTCCGGCTTG
This sequence comes from Desulfobulbaceae bacterium, assembly GCA_031287565.1. Lineage (GTDB taxonomy): Bacteria > Desulfobacterota > Desulfobulbia > Desulfobulbales > Desulfocapsaceae > UBA8130. Next base: position 3,854 of record JAITSS010000042.1, on the reverse strand, counting down.
CCCAGGCGCTTTCTATCGGCGGGCGCTTCGATGCCGTGATCCACCGAATTGCGCACCAGATGCGTGAGCGGATCGTTTATTGCCTCGATGATGGTCTTATCGAGTTCGACATCCTTGCCGACTATGGTTAAATCAATGGTTTTATTAAGTTTTTTCGCCAGATCGCGGACGACGCGCGGAAATTTGTTAAAGACGTTGCCAATCGGCTGCATCCGGGTCAGCATGATCGCCTCTTGCAGCTCGGAGGTGATCAGGTCAATGCGCTGGCCGACAGCCTCGGCGTTTCTGAAATCGCCGGAATTGATGGTTTGCAGCAACTGGTTGCGGCTCAAAACCAGCTCACCAGCCAAAGTCATCAAGGAATCCAAAAGCGATACATGGACGCGGATGGATGTGTCGCCCTTCGGTGATTGCCGGTCGGCCTGTTCGGTTGCGGCGTTGCCGGTAGCGGCGCGGACGGGCGGCGCGGCGGCTTCTTCCGGTGGTTCATCTTCCTGGCCAGGTTCTTCTTCGTCGCCCGCCGCCTCGGCGTCGGTCATTTCTTCAAAGGCATCGACGGCTTCCTGAGGCTCGGCCAACGGTTCGCTGGGCGGCGCGGCGGCTGCCGGTTTCAGTACTGGCGCGGCTTGCGGCGGTGGCGTTTTCGCGCCGCCCTCTGGTTTGCCCGCGCTCTCAAAAATGGCGTTCAGCGGCCCGGTATGTGGGGAAATATCGACATCATTGGAATTGTGGACATCCTCAATCATCTGCTTCAACTGGTCAGAAGCCAGCAGCAGCACGTTGACGATTTCCGGCGTCGGAATCAGCTTTTTCGAGCGAATCAATCCCAACACATTTTCGGTGGCGTGAGACAGCTCCTGAATCGCCGTCAGACCCATGAAACCAGCGCCGCCTTTGATCGAGTGGGCGGCCCGGAACACTTTGTTGACCAAATCCTCGTCAATGGCCGCCCCGGCTTCCTCAATGGTCAGCAGGTCGTTTTCAATGTCGGCGAGGTGTTCAAGGGATTCCTCGATGAACCCTTGCAGTATTTCGTCGTCCTCAATGTCCATGGTTTGGCTCCCGCGCGCAGAAATGAAGAATACTTCGCCAATGAAGAACGCTTCGAAAACATCCTGAGCATTGTAGCGTGGGGCGCGGACAAAAGTACAGGCGGGAGCGGGAAAAAGATGCGGCGGCGCTTTCAGGCGCGGTCAGACGGCGGAAACAATCCGCAGTGGGCGCAGTTTATAAGTCAGGTTATGGCCGGCCAGCGGATGATTGTAATCAACCGTCACCATTTCCCCTTCAATCGCCATCACCGTCGCCGGCACCTGGATATTGACGCCGTCTTTCACCACATTCAAACCCAGAATCATGCCGGGTTTTGGCGTGATTGACGGCGGCAGCTTGCTCCGACTGATGGTTTGCAGCAAATCCTTGTGTCGCATCCCATAGCCTTCTTCCGGCGCAACCTTGACTGTGCGGGTTTCGCCAGGCGCCATGCCGATGAGCGCGTTTTCCACCGTCGGCGGCAGCTCATTCTGACCCAGGGGAATGGTGACGCCCTCTGGCTGGTCGATGAAGATTTCGCCGTTATCGAGCAGCCCGGTGTAGGCGAGAACAATGGTGTCGAGTTCTTTGATGGTGGACATGGTGTTTCCTCTCGTTTGGTTTTGATTGGCGCGTTTTGCTTTGGCTGATTCCTCATATGGACAGAGGATTCATCGCTTGTTTGTTTTCAGTATATAATTGACATCTTGCCAGGGAATTTCGATATACAATCCCGTGTCTGTGGTGACTTTTACCAAATTACCTTCACGTTTCGTATCTCTGGCGAGTATTTCCCTTCCTGATTTCAGGATGACTTTGTACGAAAAAAAGTTGAATGGGCCTGGCGATTTTGCTTCTGGTTGCGGCGGAGATGAGGATATGCCAGTGAATTCACACCATTTAACCACAATTATCGTCCAGGAGGGCATATAGTCTCGCGCCGCCAACCAAACCACGGCCAGGCAAGTGGCGACCGCGAGCGCAAAGACCGCGAGCCGCTGTCGGCGTTTTTCGCAATCCATTCGCCTGCCTCGCTAGGCCCGCAAATAGGCGTCGGCGTCGTTGGCGACGATAACGCCATAATTGATCGCGCCCAGCCAGCCGCTCATGATGATGCCGACCGAGCCGACATGGAACAAACCGTTGATTTCTTTGAAAAGACGCCGCGATATATCAAGACCCTCGAATTTGGTGCCGAACGATGCGCCCTTTTGGTGCAGGGTGTAGCGGTTGAAGGTCTTCGGCGTCGCCGCTTCCATCCAATCAATTTTTTCTGTGACGCCAGGCAGATACCCTTCCAAATCACTGAGGGTTCTGGCGACGAGCGCTTCTTTTTCCGCCTGGTAACTCGCTTGGTCCAGCGCCGCCCAATCGTCGTAGCGGCTGTTCATCGAGGCGACGATGGTATACCTGTCGCGGCCGGGGCGGGTTTTTGGGTAATAGAGGGAAAATGTTTTCGATCTGGTGTGAAAATCGAGTAGCTCGGCGCTGTCGAAATGTTCGGCGCGGGAGGTGAAGAGCAAGTCACCGACATCATGGATTTTTTCACCGTCGCGGATACCGAAATAGACCTGGCAGCTTGAGTTGTTCAGCCGCACCATTTTCGCTTCAGCGAGGAATTCCTGTGAAAAAGCGCTTCGCTCGGTCAGTTTTTGCACGGTATTGGTAATGCCGCTATTGGAAATAACGGCTTTCGCCTCAATCATTGTATCGCCGACCATGACGCCGCGCGCCCGGCCTTTTGCCACGACAATTCGGTCAACCCGTGCCATTTTGCAGACATCAACGCCGTTTCTGACCAATTCATCGATCATCAAACCAATCAGCCGGTCGGAGCCGCCCCGGAAAGTGTAGACGCCTTTATTCATAAAATTGGCGAAGACGATGCCATAGGTAATGGCCGGATCATCGAGAGTTGAGCCGTTGGCGTAGGTAATCGGCTCCATCAAAAGGCGGTGCACGTCGTCGCGCCCCGGAAAGAATTTCTCAAACAATTCGCGGGCGCTCATGGCCCGGTCGTCGTAAAAATTCATCGCCGCGACGGTATTGAAAAAATCGGCGATGGTTTGTCTGGCGATGCCGAATTGTTCCGCGAGAATGCGCGAGAAATCGGCTTTGTCGAAGGTGGTTTTGATGGAAAATTGTGGATTGTCAAAAACGATCGCCCTCAGTTGGACAATCGACTCCATGATTTGCCGATTCCAGTATTTCTTGCAGGTTTTCACCATGCCGTAGGGAAAACCATGCAGGGAAATATCAAAAATATGGCCCTTGCGCGTAAACCAGGCGGCAAGCCCGCCAAATTTATGGTGCTGTTCCAGGAGCAGGATTTTGTGGCCGCAGCGGGCCAGGCGGTTGGCGCAGGTCAGGCCGCCGAGGCCGGAGCCGATGACAATGGCGTCGTAATATCGAGCGATTTTTGTAAGTGGTATGAGCATGGGCTTGGGAGTATGACTGGAAAAAATTCTTATTTTTCTGAGATATGCGGCGCGGCGATCCGTTCAACAAAAGTTCACCAGAGACAGCGCGCGGCGTAAAGACGAAAGGCGGAGGCGATACTCACATATTTTTCATGTCGGCCTGATTCCTCGCCAAGGCTCACAGGTGGCATATGCGCCTCTTTCGCCTTGAATTTTGTGCATTGTACCGCACAAAACAGGACGGGGAAAATTTTTCGTCCAGAATCCGGCGCGCTGCGGCCAGGGTGATGTCATGAAATGGTTGGATAGTAATTTTAATTTGTGATATGATTGACGAAAATCAATAACGAGGTGAAATATGGTTTATATCAAAGTATTATGTCCGCATTGCGGGAGTGATGA
>JAITSS010000040.1 GCA_031287565.1 Desulfobulbaceae bacterium | reverse complement strand
AAACGCCCGCCAACAAAGGGTGTTTTAATGTCCGGCCTTTTGGTACTTCTGCAAATTTACGATTTTTTGGCATTCATGGACTACGACCTAACAAAAATATCCCAGTTCAAACAGAGCCTACTAGAAAATATACCCGCCCTTGCGGAAAGACTTGTGTAGACATCCTTTGGATGTAGATACTTTTGGCTTATAGGCCAATCAAATGTCAGCCGCCACTGGGCGCATCAATAAATGAAGCACATTAAGCGCCTAGGGCAGGCCAACGATGGCTTCATCTCTCATTGCAACCGCGCCGCCTGCCTGAACAGCCAGGACACGCGGTCTAAAAGCATATGCGCCGCTGCGTCTTTGCTGACTAAAGGCAATGCTTCCGGCGCTACCTGGTCGCGGCCAATCAGCAGAAGCTGGTTGGTCTCGGCCTCAAAACCGCCGCCCGCCGCCTTGACGTTATTCACCGCGATCAGATCGAGATTTTTCGCCGCCAGTTTTTTCCGTCCCGCCGCTTCGAGGTTGCGCGTTTCGGCAGCGAAACCGATGAGGATTTGGCCTGGTCGTTTGCGGCGGCCCAACTCAAGCAAAATGTCGGGATTGGCGATGAGCGACAGCGACGTATCGATTTGATCCTTTTTCACCTTTTCATCAAAGACTGTCGCCGGGCGATAATCGGCCACCGCCGCCGCTTTGATCACCACATCGGCGTCCGCCGCCTCGGCGAGAACCGCCTCGTACATATCCAAAGCGGAAATCACCCGCCGAACCCGAACGCCAGCAGGGTCAGGCAAGGCGCTTGGGCCACTGACCAAAACCACCTCCGCGCCGCGCGCCATCGCCGCCCGCGCCAGGGCATAGCCCATCTTACCGGAAGAACGATTACTTAAAAAACGCGCTGGATCAATGGCTTCCCTGGTTGGCCCGGCGGTGACGAGAATCTTTTTTTTAGCCAAATCTTGCGGCGTCACCAACCGCAGCAGAAACGGCTGAACATCCGGCCATTCAGCCAGACGCCCCTGACCCTCCTCGCCGCAGGCCAGGACGCCTGATGCCGCTTGCAGCAGGTGATAGCCGTGAACGCGCAGGGTTTCGAGGTTGGCCCGCGTCGCCGCATGGCTATACATGGCGCTGTTCATGGCCGGGCAGATGAGCACCGGAGCGCGGGTGGCCAGCGTCGTCACCGCCAGCAGATCGTCAGCCAAACCATGCGCCAGCCGCGCCAGAGTCTGCGCCGAAGCCGGGGCGATCAGCATGACATCGGCTTCCCGCGCCAGACGGATGTGGGTCATTTCCTCACCAGCATCAGCCGCGAACATCGCGCCGTATACCCGATTGCCCGACAAGGCGGCAAAGGTCAGGGGTGTGACGAAACGTTGCGCCGCCTCGGTCATAATCACCGTGACATTGGCTTCGGCTTTGGCTAAAGCGCTGACCCAGCCCGCTACCTTGAAGGCGGCGATACTGCCTGACACCCCGACAACAATATTTTTTCCGGCCAAGGTATACATAATTTCCCATAAAAAAGGGCGGGTTCAGCGCCCGCCCCACAACAAACAACCAGAACACGTTCCGAAGAACGCGCCTGCGTTAATCCCGCGATACACCGACAAAGCGCAGCAGCATGAGAAACAGGTTGATGAAGTCGAGGTACAACGACAAAGCGCCAGAAATCGCGCCGCGCTGGATCATGACTTCGCCCTGTTCCAAGATGCCCTGCTCGCCCATCTCTTTGATTTTCTGCACATCATAGGCGGTCAGGCCGACGAAGATCAAAACGCCGAGAAAGGAAATCGTCCAGCCCAGGCTGTCGCTGTGCAGAAACAAATTGACGACGGAAGCCAGAATGATGCCGATAAGCCCCATGAACAGGAAGGAACCCATGCCGGACAAGTCACGCTTGGTGACAAACCCATAAAGCGACATGGCCCCGAACATGCCGGCGGTGATGATAAAGGTGGCGGCGATAGAAGTCGCGGTATAGGCGAGGAAAATCACCGAGAGGGTCAGTCCGTTCAGCCCGGCGTAGCCAAGAAAACAGGCGGTGGCCGCGCCCGGCGACATCTGGCCGACCCTGGCTGACAGATACCAAACCAAGGCGATTTCCGCGATGAAGAGCACGATCAGCGGCGCGCCGAGGAGCCGGAATACCAGGCCGCTCGTCACCGCGAACCAGGCGACCGCCGCAGTCAGGGCCAGACCGACGGCCATCCAGTAAAAGACCTTGGCGAGAAAGATGCTGGCGGCGTCGCGACGCGCCTGCGGAAAGCCGATTGTTTGCGAACGCATGTCCATGTGTTTTCCTCCTGATGATGATAGTGGTTCGTGTGTATTGTCAGCCGATGAAGTCAATACTGTAATCAAAGCGCCGCCATTATCAAGGGAAACCGGCGGGAAAACGGCGCAATGTCCGTCCCGGTCTTCTTGAAGACTAATCCCGTCGCCAGGTCAGCCGCGCCGCGTCCCCAGTACCGGATTGCAGCCGCCGCGCCGCCGAACCGCGACAGACGGCTACTTCCAAATGACCGCGACTATCCCAGAGTGCCAGGAGTTCGCCGGGCGTTTTCTGGTCGTAGTGATGGCAAATACCCAAGATGCGGTTCTCCCCAACCATCAGAACGCAGGCCGTAGCCGACTGCGGCAGCATCTCGCGACGGATATTGGTTGTCAGATTACCGAAATGGTCGGCATGAAGAATCGCGCCGTCAATTGCCCCATCTTCAAGGCGCGGCTCGGACGCGGGCAACAGCAGGCAACTTTCGCCGTCCACTTCGACGCCAAGTTCGCTGGCGCTATAACCAGCGGCCAGACGAGCCGCCAGCGGCGCGAGAATATCGCGGCCATGGAAGGTGGCGCTGGCCGCGTCCAGCAAGGAGTCCGGCGGCCGCAGCTCGATGATTTGTTGTGGTTCGCGGCGCAAAACCGGGCTGAGCAGGCCGTTGTCCGGCGCGAAATACCAGCGTTCATCGAGACGCGCCGCCAAAAGTCGCCTGTTGCCGCCAACGCCAGGATCGGCCACGGCTAAAACGTGACAGGCTGGTGGCAGATAGGGCAGGGAATGTTCGAGGATAAAGGCGGCGCGGCCGACATCCTGCGGCGCGACGGCGTGGCAGAGGTCAAAAATCCGCGCTTCCGGCAGACGGCTGAGCAGCGCGGCTTTGAGCAGACCGACATATTCATCCTCAAGACCAAAATCGGTGAGCAGGGCGAAAATCGGCGGTTTCATGGCGATTGATTTCCTTTGGGCAGAAGAAGAACATAGTCAGCTTTTTCTCGCAAAATACCGGCGGCGCGTTCGCCAAAGTCGCTGTCGCCGCAAAACAAATCGAGCCGACCAGGCCCCTGAATGGCCGCGCCGCTGTCCTGCGGCCAAACAAATCGACGCAGCGGCGACCAGCCGCTGACATTTCCATCCGCGTCAAAACGCGGCAAACGACTACGCAGAAAGATCGGCGCAAGCGGCGGCCAACGATTTTGGTCCACAGCCAGGGAGCGCCACGGCGTCAGCGGCAGACCAAGATTGCCATGCGGCGGCCCCGCTTCGTCGATGGTGAAAAAGGTGAAACGCTGATTGCGCCAAAGGATTTCCTGGCTCTTTTCTGGATGCGTTTCCAACCAGGCGCGGATAGCAGGCATGGTGGCTTCACCTGACTTAATAATACCGCGTTCAATCATGATTTTGCCAATGCTGGTATAAGGCAGGCCATTGGTCGCGGCGAAACGGGCGGATTTCCGCGCGCCGTCCGGCAAAAGCAAAATGCCGGAACCCTGGATATGCAGGAAAAAAGCGTCGGAACGACGGGCCAGCCAGGCCGCTTCCAAACCGGCCAGACGATTGCCGCTTTCAATGTCGGCGCGACTGAGGAAACGGCGGTCATCGCCCGGCGGCGCGTAAATCGGCCAGGGATATTCGCTCAATTTTGTCAGGCTAGCGGCGATTCGCGGTTGATAATAGCCAGTCAAAAGCGCCCCGCGCCCCGGCGACCACAATACGAAGCGTTCCGCCAGCAAGCGGTTGAAATCGGCGTCGCCGAAATGGTTGCGGACAGTGGTCAGAAACAGCCGCGACGAGGCCAGAAGCGCCGCCGCGCTGAATCGTCGCTGGCCGAAGATAAAGATTTTCTCCGGCGGCAACCCTTCGAGATAGGCGAGCTGCTGTTGTCCGGCGGCCAGAAGAGAAGCTTTGTCGCCGTCGTCGCGCAGATCGATCTGAAAAGTCGCGAGACGCCCGCAACCACCAACAGCCGCTAAGAAAAAGAGCGACAAAGCAAGGGCGCGAATTTTGATCGAGTGGCTCGAAAAATTCATATTTTTCACCCGAAGCAAAAACGCGCGCCATGACGGCGTGATCCCAGTGTTCACCGGGACTTCAGTCCAGAGTGACGTGGGGTAAGGTCAATGTCTTACTAATATTAAACGTGAATTTTTCGAGGCGCCCGATAATCCGATCATCATTCACGGTCGGCTGAGCGCCTCGGCCAGTTCGGTTACAGCCATGGCATAGCGATTGGAATGATTCCAGGCGGTGATTGCCTGGTAATTACCATAAGCGGCAAAGTATCGCAGATCACCGTTTTTTTGCTCAAGGCCAACAATGGCCAAGTCTTCACCGCCAGGCGGGCGAGGGATATTTTTTTGCTGCGCTGTGGCCACCTGCCGCCAGCCAACCCGGCCTTTGCGGCCCTGGTGATAGGCTTTAATCAGCGGCAGCCCGCGCAGGTCGGTACCTATCGCCGCATAGAGCGGCGCGCGACGACGCCAGCCAAAGTGTTTCAGGTAGTTGGCGATCGAGGCAAGGACATCCGGGGTCGAATTGAAGACATCCGGGCGCGCATTGCCATCGAAACTCACCGCGTATTTGCGAAAAGAGGACGGCATGAACTGGGTTTGGCCAAAGGCCCCGGCATACGAGCCTTTGACCGTATGCGGATCAAGGCCAGTTTCACGGCACAGTAGCAAAAACGCTATCAACTCCTCGCGAAAAAACGCTGACCGTCTGGGATAGGCGTCAAACAGGGTATTCAACACCTGGAAAACATGAAAGTTGCCGAGGCTCTGGCCGAAGTGGGTTTCAATTCCCCAAATGGCGACAACAAACTGGCGGTCAACGCCCAGCTCACGCTCAATTCGGTCAAGGGTGGCCTTGTGCTCAGTCATTTTCCGGCGACCAATCTTGATCAGGGTCGGAGTCACGAACATCTCGCGATATTTGTAATAGGGTTTGGCCTCGCCGGGCCGCTCCATCAAATCAATGACCAGCTTCCTGATGCTGACGCCGGTAAAGATTGCAGCCAATTGTCTGGGCGTAAACCCATGTTTCTCACGAAGTTCGGCGAAAAGTCGCTGATAACGGTCACTGGCCAGATTGATCGGTTGCCGGTCTTTGATCAGTGATGTGGCGGCGGAATCGTCTGCGGCGGCGTAACCATATGACAGGATGAACAGCGCGAGCGGCAAAAAGGCCAACATCGTCCGCCGAGCCGCCGCGCGGGTGGGCGGAAAAGGGGAAAAACACATACGGCGGTTTCGTCCATGCGAGGGGAAATGCGGCGGAGGGGCGAAGATCCGCCCCTCCCGGTCTCAGAGCTGGAGATTCATATCCGAGCCGATATTGGCCAGATTGAAGATGAGGAAGAAGCGCGTGTCGGCTTCGGTATAGCGGGATTGCACTTCGACCGACCAGCACGGCGCGTCATAGATCAAGCCAACCTTCAGGGTTTGGGTCGTATCGCTGGAAATGGAATGCTCGATCTCAAAGTGGCCAAGCCAACGATCAGTAATGTGGGCGCGCACCAAGGCGTTGATCTGCTCGATGGTATCCGAGGTCTTGTATTCCTCAAGGTAGGAAAGACGACTCTTGAAGTCGGTGGTCGCGGTATCGTAATAGCTGTAATCAAGGCTGAAAATATCGCCGCGCGCCGTGGTGTAGGTGCCATCCACGTTGTGCGACGAAAAGATATTGTCGTACACATCGTAGTAGACATCATATTCAAAAGTGGTGCGGGGCGCGGGCGTCCAGGTCATGCGGGCGCCAACATCGCGGAATGGGCGATCAGTATCCTCGTCGAGCAGGCTGTAGCTCTGGAACAGGCGGAAGGTGGCGTATTCCCTGGTCGAGGTCGCGGTTTGGATGGTGTTGAAAAAGTTCTCAATGCCGTAGCTGATCAGACTTTCCTCGTTAATGCGGTCAACTGCGTCGAGACGGGGCAATTCATCCTGATCAACATCAGGAATGTAGTTGTAGCGAACATAGGGGCGAATCTGATGCTCCAGGGCGGTGCCGCCGAAGGCGGTGGTGTCGAATTCGCGCATCAGGGTGCTGGCCACCTCAAATTCGGCGTCGGCCATCAGCCGGTTCTGACTGGCGTCGTGTTCCCACGTAAAATCGCCGTATTCCTGGACATTATAATAGGTGTCGCGGACACCCAATTCCAGGCTCGATTCCAGATACTGCGACAGCGGCACCGGCATACTGACCGATGGATGTAGGTCAAGGCGGCTGGCGCCGATGCCGTCTTCACGCCAGTAATTGACATAATCGGCGTCCCAGTTCAGGCTCATGCCGGTGGAATAAAAGGGAAGCGCGCCATTGAACTCAAGGCTTGGCAAGCGCCACAGCGGCGAGGCGCTGGTGTCAGGGCGGTCTTCGACGAGATCGTTTTGCGCCGCCAGGGTGGCGGTCAGCGACATGCCGCTCCAGTATTTGGAGGCGGCCAGGGTGTTGTCGCGGTACGGCGAGGTCTCGTTGTCAAAGCCGCGCCCGAATATGTTCAGCATTCGTTTTTCCGCCGCGTCATAGCCAGTGTATCCACCATCGAATTCGTCGAGATAATCCATATCCGAAGCGATATCCACATCCATGCGCACCTGCCAGCCGTTCCCAACTTCGGCGTCGGCCTTGCCATAAATCCAGTAGCGCTCGTCGTTGGTATGGGTGTAGCCGGTGTCGTGATAGTATTCGGTTTCCGATGGGTCGGAGAGTTCATCCTTCAAAAATTGACCAAAAAACACGCCCTTGTTGGTGTCGCTCATGGCGTAGCGGAATTCCAAGCCCGGTTTGACGCCGCGTTCGGTTAAATATTCCGGGAAAATGGTCATGTCGGCGGAATGCGACAGGTTAATGAAAAACGGCAGACCGAGGCCAAAGCCGGAGTTATCCGAATAGGAAAATTCCGGGAATAAAAAACCGGTCTGGCGCGTATCTTTGACCGGAATCACCATATACGGCGTGTAAAAAATCGGCACGCCGGCAACATTGAAACGGGCGTGTTTTAGCTTGGCGTAGCCGCCTTGTTCGATGTCCGCCGAAGAACTGACCAGGCTCCAGGGCGGGGTTTGGCCGTCTGGCACTTTGCAGGTGATGATCCAGCCTTTTTCGATGTGGTAGGTGTTGTAGCCGGTTTTGGCTACAGATTGGCCTTCGAGATGCAGAGATTTTTCTTTGGTGGTGATAATGGCATTGGCGAATCTGCCGGTTTCCGATTCAAGGTTGACGGTGCCGGATTCGGCCTTCAACGTGTCATCAGCGCCGACGATGCTGACATTGCCTTTGGCCTCAATATATTTCCGCTCGACATCGTAGGAAATCCAATCGGCTTTGATCACGGTCGTCACTTCCATGGTCGGTTTCGCTTCTTGGACGACATCCTGGGCGGGCGGCGAGACTTTGAGCGGTTTACTTCCCTCCGATTCACCCAAAATATCCGCCCAATCATCGGCGGCTTCCTGGGCGGCGTCCACAGATTTCGGCGGCTGCCGCAATTCGCGTTTTTCTAGGATGATATTGCCCTCGGCGACGATGCGTTTGGGATGCTCAAAATGGGTGATCTTATCGGCAGTGATATTCCACTCTTCCGTGGCGGTGTTGGCGGCGAACAGCGAGAGCGGCCAGAGACAGGCCACCAGCAGAGAGATCAGGAAGAATGTCTTTGAGCGCGGGACGTTTCGCTGTGGCATCACCAGAGACTCCTTGAAATAGACGGTGGGCGCGGGACGAAATTTTTTTGTGCGGGCGCACGAAAAAAGCTGTCTGAAAACACGGAAAAATCTGGCTGAATGTACGGTTCCGGCCTGTGGCTTGTCAAGCCCAAACTCGGAGAATTATCCTTGATAATCCGACGGAATTGTTTTATTTTCCCACCGCTCGTCGCAATTTATCATCCATTTCCGCCCGTCCTTCCTTCACCTTCTTTTCCGCGACTGGGGCCAAATCTAAAAAACCCCGCCCTGAGAACAGCCCCCATGCTCTGTGCCGATTTGAAAGAACCGGTGTGAAGGCCCGCAGGCGTCGGCGATTGACTTGCATCCAGGTTGCGTCAAGATGCCTTCGATAGATAGGTTAAAGACAGGCGACGAACAGAATCACTTCCGCATGATTGCCGGGAACAATCCGTGGCAATGGAGCGGAAGGCGTACACAACGGCGTTTTTTTACATAAACGCCGCAAACCATTGCCCAAACGGACGAAACAAATACCGCGTGGGCGTCATGATTCCAGGATTATTTATGAGTAGCGAAGAACAAAAGCAAGAGACAGCGCAAAATCCCGAAACCGCGCGGCCAGACGCAAGTCCTGAGCAGGCGCCGGAAAAACCGGTGAAAAAAACGCGACGAGTCGGCGCGAAAAAAGCCGTCAAAACCACGGACGAAACGGAAGCCTTGGCGACCGCGCCGAAAAAACGCGGGCGACCGCGCCGAAAGGCCGAGCCAGCGGTGGAATCCAGCGAAACCGAGGCGACCGCGTCGGAAGAAACGCCAGCGGTTGTCGCGAAACCGGTCCGCAAACGGCGGACAGCAACGAAAAAAAGCGTCAAACCACCGGAAAATGCGCCAGAAACCGCCGTCGAAGCGACGCCGCCCGCGCCGGAAGAAATCACCATCGAAACCGCGCCGACGCAAGAAACGGTCGAAGAAGTCGTCGGCAAGAAACGGCCAGGGCGTCGCCGCCGCCGGACCAAAAAAAGCGCGGATGACGCAATGAGCGCGGCGACGGACGATACTGAACGGATTGCCGACAATCCAGCGGATGAGGCGGTTGCGTTCAACGTCGCCATCCAGGGGGAAACAGGTGATTTGCTTGAAGATCGCCCGGAGGAAGTCGGCGATTATCGCGACGCCGAATTACTCGACAGTCTGCCCGATGACGAGCCGGATGACGGGCCGAAACGAGTTTCAAAACTCCTGATCAACGCCGAAGAGCCGGAGGAATGCCGTCTGGCCCTGCTGGAAAATGGCCGCCTCGAATCCATCCACGTTTCAACGGTGAACCGGGCGCAGATTAAGAACAATATTTACAAGGCGAAAATCGTCGCCATCGAAGCGAATTTGCAGGCCGCCTTTGTCGAATACGGCGGCGGCAAAAACGGCTTTCTGCCGTTTGCCGAAATTCATCCCGAATACTATAAAAGCAATCTGTCGGAAGCCATTCAGAAGTTGGTGAAGGCCCATCAGTTCCGCAAACTGAGCATCGCCGACGTGTTGGAAAAAGGCGGCGAATTGCTGGTGCAGGTGGTCAAGGAAGAAATCGGCAAGAAAGGCGCCAACATGACCACCTACCTGTCGATTCCTGGGCGAAGCGTGGTGCTGATGCCTGGTAGCGATTCGACAGGAATTTCCCGCAAGATCGTCGGAGAAACCAGGCGTTCGCAGTTGCGCGAGGCTATGCTGTCGTTACAGATTCCGGAGGGCATCGGCTGGATCGTTCGTACCGCCGGCAGTGACATTACCAAAGCCGCCCTGGCGCGGGACGTCGAATATCTGATGCGTTTGTGGGAGGAAATCCGCAAAAAAGGCCAGGAGATGGCGGGCGTCGGCCAGCTCTATGAAGATCATCTCAGTGTGCCGCGTTTTCTGCGCGAACATTTTGACCCGTCAATCGAGGAAATCCTGGTCGATGAACAGAGCGCCTACGACCAGGTGCTTGAATTCGTTGCCCTGCTGCCAGAAGAGCAACAAAAGGTCAAAGTGCGGTTGCACAAAGGCTCGCGGCCGATTTTCAACCAGTTCAGTATCGAAGACCAGATTGAATCCATCTATCAACCCAAAGTCAATCTGCCCTCTGGCGGCTCAATCGTCATCGACCCGACCGAGGCCCTGGTCGCCATTGATGTCAATTCCGGCTCGACCGGCAAAGGGCAGAATTTTGAGGAAACCATTTTCCAGGCCAATATGGAAGCCGCCGCTGAGCTGGCGCGGCAGTTACGCCTGCGCGATTTGGGCGGGCTGATCGTCGTCGATTTCATCGACATGCGCAACCGCCGCCACATCCGCGAGGTTGAGCAGCAGGTGAAGAAGGCGATGAAGCGCGACAAGGCCAGGGTGGACATCAGCCATATTTCCAAATTCGGGCTGATGCAGATTTCCCGCCAGAAGCTCGGCGCGCCGATTGAATCGGGAAGCCACCGCGTTTGTCCGCACTGCAAAGGGCGCGGCGTGGTCCGCTCGGTTGAAACCCTGGCCCTCTTTTATCTGCGCCGCATCCAGACCGGGGCCAGCCGTAAAAATGTTTTGCGGGTCGAATGCCGGTTTCCGCTGGATGTCGCCTCGTACCTGCTCAACGCCAAACGCCGTGAGTTGGCCGACATGGAAGAGCGGAACGGCGCGGCGATTATCATTACCGCCGACCCGTCGATGAAACCCGCCGACCACGAAATCTCGTTCGATCGCGAAGAAAAAGAAGGAAATGGTCAAAAACAGGCTTGAACGTCGCGACGTTTTGCGATATATATTGCGCCCTCAACGCACCAGTGGCTCAGTTGGATAGAGCAACGGACTACGAATCCGTAGGTCGGGAGTTCGAATCTCTCCTGGTGCACCAGCACACTCAACCGGTTACAGCATTACGCGCTGGAGCCGGTTTTTTTTGTCCTGAAAAAGGAAAAAGAAAAACCCTGATTCAATCCGCCTGCCTGTAAGAAGCGCTTCCTTCCATCACCATTTCTTATTTTCCACCAACCGTCGCCATGAGTTGGCTGACTCTGGCGTGCAGGGCGACGGCGGCGGTATCGACGCGCAGGATGCGTTCGCCCATCGAGGCGATGTGGCAAGCGCCATCGGTCAGGCTGATGATTTCTTCATCAAGCCAGCCACCCTCCGGGCCGACGAAAAGCAGATAGCGACCGTCAGGCCGCACGAGATTGGCCAGACTCGCGCTCGCGCCTCCTGGGTGAGCGAGAATCATTGCCTGATAACAGGACGCGAGTCGCGGCAGGATTTCTTTGATGAAGCAGTCAAACGAGCGGTGCGAATGCACGGTGGGCATCCGCGTGTCCACCGCCTGTTCAAGGCCGCGCCTGAGATGTGCAAGATAGTGTTTTTCTGTGATAAAAGACGATTCCCAAAAGCTTTTTTCCACCCGCGCCGTGTTGAGGATGCGCAGCTCGCCCATGCCCAGAGCGGTCAGTTGGCTACACAGGCGGCGCATCATGATGGGCCGGGCCAGCGCCGCCACCACGTCAATCGGCGGTCGCGGCGGCATTGGTGTATTTAAGGTCAGGCGTAGGAGCGCCCGGCGCGGCGATTTTTCGCGCAGGCTGATGATTTCGCCAAAGCCCATCGCGCCGTCGATGAGGCCGCAGCGCAGCCGGTCGCCGGGTTTCGCCCGTAACACTTTGACGATATGGTTGGCGCGGTCGTCGGCGAGGTCGAGCATATCGCCCGCGATTTCTCTGGCTTCGGCCAGGATGATATTCATGCGCCGAAGCCGCTATTTTTTGCCGTGGTAGAGAATGGCGATTTCGTCAAGCTGCGCCGCTTCCTTTTTATCCAGATGCTGCCGCCAGGCGGTGTTTTGCCGGTCTTTCAGCTTTTCCATGATTTTCTTTTCCTGGCTGCGTTTTTGCAGATGGCCACGGGCGTTTTCGACATTTTCCAAGAGCGTGGCCATGCCGTCTTTCAGGGTGGTCAGCTGCCGCCGCCGGTATTCAAGGCCTTCTTCAAGCTGGATATGCTCGGAAATGTCGATGCCCTGATGCTGTTTCGCGGCCAAGGCCGCCGACCGTTCTTCGATTTCCGCTTCGACCTCGGCGATTTCATCGGCCAGTTGCCGCACCGCCTGTTCGGCGGTCATCAGCTTTTGCCGAGCCAGATTTTCCAGGCGACCCCGGTAGTCGAGGACGGTATGCAACGAAAAGGGTTTGATCATTTATCGGCGGAGCGGCGGTTTTTCGCTTCTTGATGATCGCCCTTGCGTTCGCTGAGCAGATTGCCCAATTGCTCCAACGTTTCTTTGAAGGCGGTCGATTCGTCGAAGCCCTGGCGCAGAAAACCGTTGATAGCGTCGATTTTGGCGATGGCGTAATCAATTTTTGGGTTGGAACCGCGCACGTAAGCGCCGATATTGATCAAGTCCTCGGCTTCGGCGTGGGTGGCCAGGACATTCCTGGCTTTTCCGGCCAGTTCGCGGTGGCGTGGCGAAATGATGTCGCGCATGACGCGACTGGCCGAATTGAGCACGTCAATGGCCGGGAAATGGTTGCGGGCGGCGATGGCCCGCGACAATACGATGTGGCCGTCGAGAATTGAACGCACCGAATCGGCCACCGGCTCAGTCATGTCGTCGCCATCGACCAAAACCGTATAGATGCCAGTGATGCTACCCTGGTCGCGGAAGCGCCCAGCCCGCTCCAGAAGTTTCGGTAGATTGGCGAAGACCGACGGCGTGTAGCCTTTGGTGGTTGGCGGCTCGCCGACCGCCAAGCCAATTTCCCGCATGGCCATGGCGAAGCGCGTCACCGAATCCATCATCAACAGCACGTTTTTCCCGGCGCGGCAAAAATATTCGGCGATGGTGGTGGCGACGTAAGCGCCGCGCATCCTGAGCAGCGGCGATTGGTCGGAGGTGACGACGACGAGCACCGACCGCGCCAAACCATCCGGCCCCAGATCGCGTTCGATGAATTCGCGCACCTCGCGGCCACGTTCGCCAATCAAGGCGATGACGTTGACATCGGCCTTGGCGAAACGGGCCATCATGCCTAGGAGCACCGATTTGCCGACGCCGGAGCCGGCCATGATGCCCATGCGCTGGCCCATGCCGCAGCTCATCAAGCCATTGATCGCCCGCACGCCGACATCCAGCACATCGGTGATATTCTGCCGCTGCATCGGGCTGGGCGGCAGGGCGTAGAGCGGCATTTCCTCGGAAAGCGGCGGTCGCGACTGACCATCCAGCGGTTGCTCCATGCCGTCGATGACCCGGCCCAACAAATTATAGCCGACGCGGATGGTGGCGCTGTCACGAATCACGCGGATCAGGCAACCGGGGCCTAAGCCGCGCAGGTCGCCCAACGGCATCAGGAGGACTTTGCCTTCTTTGAATCCGACGACTTCGGCCAGAACCGTTTCGGCGGAAGCGGGCGGATTGATGGCGCAGAGTGAGCCGATGACCGCGTTTGGGCAGAAACCCTCGATGACCAGCCCGACGATGCGCGTGGTTTTGCCCCACACTTTAATGGTGTTTAGCTGGCGAATCTGTTCAGCGGCCAAGGACGCCATGGCGGGTCACGACTGGGTTTGCAGGTGCAGGGCGATGTCGGCCAGTTGTCCGGCCAGGGTGGCGTCCACGAGGCAGTTCTCCGATTCGAGGCGGCAGCCACCTTGCTCCACCGTGTCGTCGGCGCGGATACTGACGGCGCGCAGGCCGGTGACGCCGCTTTTCAGTTCATCCGATTTTTCCATAATCGTCTGATAATCGGCGGGATTGACCAGGACGGTGATTTCTTCCGACGAAATAGCCAGGCGCACCGCCTCTTCCACCGTGCGGCTGATGGTTTCGCTTTGTTCCCGCACTGAGCGCCGCGTCACCTTTTCGGCAATGGCCAGAGCCAGGTTTTGCAACTCGTCGCGGCTGTTTTCCAGAATGGTTTGGCGCAGGCTGTCCAGTTCCTGACCGATATTTAAGACCACGGTGATGGCGGCGTCGAAGTCGCGCTTCATCTGTTCGCGGCCTTGGTCCAGGCCCTGTTGTTTGCCGCGCTGAAAGGCGTCCGCCACCAGTTGTTCAACCTCCGCCGGGCGGAGATGGGTGGCCTCATCCTCGGACGCTTCCGTTGTGGCGGCTTCTTCCAGCAGGACTTCCTCATCCAGCGGCTCGGACATCGACACTTCGGAGTTTGCAGGTACTTCCGACATCGGTGGCCTTGCTTCCCGCTCTTTTTCCGCCAGCGGGCGACCGACAAAATCCCGATTTCGCTCTTTGCCCTCGTTGTTGGCGTGAAAACCTCGGTCGCCGTCGCCTGCTTGTTGACGCGAGCCAGGCAGGGGCAAGCGCCGTTTCACCAGGTCTTGCGGCTGAAAGCCGGTCTGTGATGCGTGTATTTTAGACAAGTTCGTCGCCTCCGCCGCCGCCCAGAACGAGTTTGCCTTCTTCTTCGAGTTTCATGGCGATTTTGACGATGGTTTGCTGCATCGTCTCAACCTCCGACAGCCGCACCGGCCCCATCGCCTCCAGGTCGTCTTTGATCATTTCGGAGGCGCGGGCGCTCATATTGGCGAAAATCTTGTCCTTCATTTCGTCGGAGGCGGTTTTGAGCGCCAAGGTCAGCGAATCGTTATTGACTTCGCGCAGAATCAGTTGCAGCGAGCGGCCATCCAAAGACACCAGGTCTTCAAAGGTGAACATCTTCTTGCGGATATCCTCGGTCAGCTCCGGCTCGGTTTCTTCGAGTTTTTCTAAAATATCGGTGTCGAGGTTGTTTTTCATGCCGCCTAAAATCTCGACCACGCGGTCGATGCCGCCGACCTGTCGTTCTTCGCGCCCGGCGACCAGGCCGATTTCACGCTGAATGGCGTCTTCGATGCGGCCCAGCACATCCGGTGAGACCTTTTCGATTTTGGCGATGCGATTGACGATGTCCGGGCGCGTCGCCTCTGGCAACTGCGACAGAATTTCCGCCGCGTGGCTGACTTCCTGGGTGGCCAGAACCAGGGCGATGGTCTGCGGATGCTCTTTTTCTAACAACCCGGCCACCATGCGCGGCTGCATCATGGCGATGGTTTCCAGATTCTTCGATTCGTCGTTGGAGACGAATTGATCAAGCAGATAGCGGCCGCGCTCCGGCGTCGGAATGCTTTGCAGCGATTTTTTGGCGAAATCTTTGCCTTTGACGAACATGCCGGAATAATTGGCCTGCGAGCGGCGGAATTGCTCGATGACCTTTTCTTTGCTCTGCTGCGGGATGTGCTCGATCACGGCCATCGCCCGCGTCACCCGCCGGATTTCGTCATCGGACAATTCGGAAAAGATACGCGCCGTCGCCTCTTCACCCAAACAGATGAGAAGAATCGCCGCCCGGTTGACACCGCTCAGATTATCGCCCGCCGCCGCCATGATTTCAGCCTTCCTGTATCCAGTTTTTGACGATATGGGCGGCGGGTGTCTGATCGCGCAACACCTCCTCGCGGATGCGGCTCACTTCGCTGTCGGGGTCGGGCGGCGCGGGCGGCGCATCTAAACGTCGCGTTTCAACGCGCCGCATCTGCTCTTCCTCCAATTCGGACACCGTGCGGTAATGTTTGACCTCGCCACGCATGGTTTTCACCAGCGGCCGCACAAACAGAACGTAGAGCAACAGCGCCGCGAGCGGCAATGCGAGCATCTTCAGAAGCGGCAGATACTGGTAGTACGAAGAAGTCAGGCTGGGGCCAGATGAGCCAGCGGCCTCGTGTTCGTCTTCGCTGGTCGCGGCGACGAAGGGCATTGAGGAAACGTTGATCTGGTCGCCGCGGCCGGGCGAAAAACCGACCGCCGCCCGCACCATGTTTTCAATTTCCTTCAGCTCTGCCGGGCTACGGGTGACGCTTGTCGGCGCTTGTCCTTCTTCGTTCGCGGCCAGCTTGTCGGCGACCAGCACCGAGACCGACAGTTTACTGATCGAACCAATCGGCAAGGCGGTTTTGCTCACCGTCTTGCTGATTTCATAGTTGGTGACGCGGCTGGTTTTGTTCGAGGTCTCGTTTTGTCCGCTCGCCGCCACGCCGCCCTGGCTTTCCAGGTTCGATTGCACGCCCGGCACGCCGCCCACAAGCGTTGGCGGCGCGGTCGTTTCGTTGGTCACTTGTTCGCTGCGGATCACCGGGTCGTCGGCGTCGAAGGTCTCTTGCGTTTTCTCACTGCGGGAAAAATCAAGGGTCGCCGACACCCGCACCATCGCCTTGTCCGCGCCCATGGTGCGATCCAGCATATCCTGCGCCCGCATCTCCAGCCGTCCTTCCACTTCTTGCTGAAGTTTCAGCATGTCGAGTGTCAGGGACTTGTCGCTCGTTTCTTCGTCATCGGCGACCAGCTCGACGCCCTTCGAGTCGATGATCTTGACATTATTCGGCTCAAGCTCCGGAATGGAACCGGCGACCAGGTTGGCGATTCCCCGCACCTGGCGTTTGTCAAGTCCTTTGCCGGGTTTCAGGGTGACGATGACCGAGGCGGTGGCCGGGCGCCGCTCGTCGCGAAACAGGCGTTTTTCCGGCAAGGCCAGATGCACGCGCGCCGACTCCACCGGTTCGAGCGAGGCGATGGTGCGGGCGAGTTCACCCTGCAAGGCGCGGTTATAATTCACTTTCTGCACATAATCAGTCAGCGTGAAGCTTTGCTTGTCGAAGACTTCATAGCCGACGCCCGCGCCGGTGGGCAGGTTGCCCGCCGCCAGCTCCAGCCGTGTTTCATAAATCTTGTCGGCGGAAATCCAGATGTCCTTGCCAGCGTTTTTCAGGCTGTAGGGAATATTTTGTCCTTTGAGCCACTCCACCACCGAAGCGGCGCTTTCCGGTTGCAGATTGGCGTAGAGGAGTTGCTGGTCGGCGCCTTTCGCCACGATAAAAAGATAGGCGAAGAGCGCCAGCGTGATGATGAGCACGGCGGCGGTGGCCAGTTTGCGACCGAGCGGCCAGGCGTTCATCGAGGAGGCGAAGCCCCGCCAGAACGATGGGCGCGGCGGCGCGGCGGCTTCCTGAGCGACGGCTGCGACTGGCGCTGATGTGGGGGTGGGCGCTTCCATGGGGCCTTGTTATGGGTGGTTCGGGCGGCAGGTGGCCGAGGAGTTTTTTTTCATATGGAAATCCGCATGATTTCGTCGTAAGCGGCCTGCGCTTTGTTGCGGAACTGCACCAGCATCCGCAAAGAAAGATCGGCCTCTTCGACGGCCAGCATCACTTCATGCAGATTTTCGACTTTGCCAGCGTGCAGGGCCATGGTCGCCTGGTCGCCCTGTATTTGCATGTCGTTGACTTTCCTCATCATGTCGGAAAGCATGTTTTGAAAACCGCCGGACCCCGCTTCGCCTTCGTTGGTGGTCTGGCTGACGCTGGCGATGCCATTCGCTGCGGGAAGCGCGGTGATGCCATTTATTTGACTGGGCATGGGTTATCCTCCGATTTCCAGCGCCTTCAGCGCCATGCGTTTGGCCGACTTGATCACCGTGACGTTGGCCTGATACGAGCGGGTGGCCGACATCATATCGACCATTTCCGCCAAAACATTGACATTAGGCATGGCGACATAGCCGCCTTCGTCGGCGTCCGGGTGGCTGGGGTTGTAGACTTTTTTCGGCTCGGTTTCGTCGGAGAGGATTTTTTTCACCGTCACGCCCTGGGCGCGTTCGCTAACACTGTTGTCTAGGGTTTCTTTGAACGACAACGGCTGGGTCTCGAAATAAACCGATTTCTTTTTGTAGGGGCCACCCTCCGGCGTCGAGGTGGTTTCGACATTGGCTAGATTCGAGGCGACGGTATCCAGCCGCATTTTCTGCGCCTTCAGGGCCGAGCCGCTGATGGCGAACGGGATGAACATATCCATGATGTTGGTCTCGCTGAAAAAATTTCGCGTCGTTTACTGCCCGGCGATGACGTAGCGGAGCAGGCCAATTTTCTTTTGCAAAAGCTGGGCCGAAGTTTCAAACATCAGCTCATTTTTCGACAATTCCAGCATCTCGTCATCGACGCTGACGCTGTTTTTATCGCCGACGCCGGTTTGATCGGTGATTTCCACGATACGACCGCCAACCGCCGCAATGCTCGCCGCGCCGTTTGTGATATGCCTGGGGTCGGTGGCGGTCAGCGCCGCGCCCGCCTGGCGCTGGTCGATGGCCTGGGCTAAAGCATCCTCAAACTGAAATTTGACCGCCGAATAGCCGGGCGTTTCGGCGTTGGCGATGTTGGCGGCGATGAAATTCTGGTTTTTCGCCCGCAGATCGAGCGATTTTTTCAGAACTTGGGTGGTTTGATCGCCAAGCAGTTTTCCAATCATCTTAGGCTCCTGTTATGTGTTGTCATCCGCCCGTGCTACGGTCGATGAAAGGTCGGGCTTCCAACGACTTGCGCGCGAAAGCGCGCCACGGACTATCTTCCGGTCGCGCCGCCAGTTGTCTGAGAAATTCAAGTTCCTTGCCGCTTTCTCCCTGGTCGTGGGCGATGGTGGCCAGGCGATAGGTGGCCTCGTCGCCGTAGGTCGCATCACTTTGAATGCGCGGAAAAATTGCCATAGCGCCTGATAAATCGCCTAGGCGATAGCGGCTTTCAGCCAGCATATACAGATTTCTCGTGACCGTCGGCTCGGCCCGCTCTTCGTCCCGCAGCAGGTCGGCCACGGCCTTAAAATCGTCGCGCTGAAAAGAAACGCCGGCGGCGATGGTGTGGATTTCCCGGTCGTCGGGCAAAGGCGAGGGTAAAAGTGACAATATTTTGTCATACTGGCGCAGGGCCAAAAGACTGGCCAGACGCAGGCGCAAAATCGCCTCGCGGTCTTGGCCGTCAGGATAATTGTAGGCGTATTGGGCGGCGTATTCCTCGGCCTGGCTGTATTCGCCGCGCTGAAAGGTGGACAGAACCAGGGGTAGAAAGAATTGCTGTCGTTCCGGATCATGATTGATTTCCAGTAGATACAGCCACGCCCCCTGCGCCTCTTTCCAAATGCCCAAATCCTGGTAGGACTTGGCGACTTCAATCAGCACGTCGCTGTGCAGCCAGCGTTTGGCGAAGAGTTCCCGGTTTTGTTTTGCCAGCACCAAAGCGTCCATGGCGTCGCCCTCTGCGACCAGACGGCGGATTTCGTCGGGCAGGCATTGGATGAGAAGGGCGGTGGCGGTCTGGCGCAGGTCGCTCATGCGGTCGTCACGCAGAAACTCCATGAGCAGTGTCACCGCATCGCCATTTTTATTTTGTAAAATCGATAAGATGGCTATTTTTATCGTGGCCTCGGCGCGGATATCGCGCTTAACCGATTCGTTTACTATTTCCTGATAGCGTCTGCGGGCAATTTCCATCTTGTTATGGTCGGCTAAAACCATCAGGTCGATGCTCTTCATCGCCGCCCGTCTGCTGGCTTCAGTATCGGGATAGGCATAGGCGATACGGGTAAAACTTTCGCTGGGCGGTTTTTGGGGATCGGCGCGCAATCTGGCCATGGCTTGGCGGAAACCGGTCATGGCCAGGGCCGCGTCGCCACTGATGACTTCGGCCAGTTGCCCGTAGCAGGCGGCGGCGTCGGCGAAACGGCGGTGGGTGTAGAGAATGTTGCAGTATCCGTTTTG
Source organism: Desulfobulbaceae bacterium (assembly GCA_031287565.1). Classification (GTDB taxonomy): domain Bacteria; phylum Desulfobacterota; class Desulfobulbia; order Desulfobulbales; family Desulfocapsaceae; genus UBA8130. Next base: position 13,715 of record JAITSS010000040.1, on the reverse strand, counting down.
CGAAAAGGGATGGGCGCGGCGGTCAGTCTCGTTTTCCATCAGCCGATAGCGGACAAATGCCTGGATGTCTTTCCCCGTTGCCGCCAGATAATCGCCCTGACGCAGATCTCGTAATTCCTCGGCCTCCGGTGGAAAGCCAATATCCTCTTTATTCAGTAGCTGGCCCGCCGCTTCGGTGTCGCCGTCGGCTAAAGCGGTTTCAATTTGCAGCAGGCGAAACCATGGGGCCAAAGGATTGCTTGGCAGCATCTTGGCCGCAAGATTATTTAAGGCGAAATGGGCCTGCCCAGCGTCCTGATACTGGGCCAGCAAACGGTTCAGCAGGTAGGCCGCGAAAATTCCTGTCTGTTCATTTTGGTATTGTTCCGCCAACAGATAGAGCTGTTTATAGGCGCCGTTAAAGTCGCCTGCCCGCAGCAGCGCCTCGCCGTAGGTCAGCGCCAGCAGTTTTTTTCGCTTCTCATCCGTTTCCTTGGCGATGGCCTCCAGCAAAATGGCGGTCAAGGCGCCGGAAGCGGCGTCGGCCTGACGCGCTCCTTCTGGCAAAAAGGCGATGTTTTCGGCGCGACCCGGCGGCAACAGCGCGATCATTGGGTAGGGCGGCAACGAGAAGAGCATCGGCGCGATCGGGTCGATGGCGCTTTCGTAATCCCGCATAAAAAGCAACCAATTTTTGCGCCAGGGTGAAGCGGCGAGCGGGTTGTCGGCGGCGGTTGTTTCTTTGCTGGCGGTCGTGTCTTTGGCCGCGTCCCGACTGATCGGCGGATAACGGCCGTCGGCCATGAGCGTTATATCCAGAACCAAGCGCTTGTCTTTGGTCGCGGTCAGGGTGGCGTTCCGCGGCGGGTAGCGCAGGAAAAAGCTGTACATCAGCGCGCCGTCGCGCCGCTGCCGCAACACCTTGACGACGCGGTCGTCTTCAGGTGGCGCGGCTAAATCAGGCGCGGCTTCGGTGTTAAAAAAACGCAGGTCGATGCGTCTGCCGCCGATATTTTGGCTGTGGCGCGGCAACTCGGAAAATGAAAAAAACACCTGCCGCAGATCGTGGTTGTCGGCGACGGTGATCTTTTCCAGCGTCGCGGCGACGGCTTCCTGGGAAAAGGCCGGAGCGGCAAGCAAAAAAATAATTGAAAACAAGAAGATACGAAACGACATGGCTCTCCTCTGGTTGGTGTCGCCATGGTTCTGCAAGATTCGCGCCAGAAAAAGGGACGGAGAAAAGGCGCGTCGTCTGTATCGGATGATTACGCCGATCCTTTAGGGTAGGGCTGGGGCGTTCAAAAGCCGCCTGGGGAGGACGGAATCATTCCGCCTGTGGGGTTTGGGCGGAACAATGAGTGTATTTCAGAATGGTTAGGATGGCTTGTGGTCATTCGTCGTTTTTGGCCGTGGGTTTCCGTGTTCCGCTCAAGAGAAAGGCGGATAAAATTGCGACGATAGTGGTACCGAAAATGATTCCGGCGGCGATGGGATACCCCGATTTCAGAGCGAACATCGCGACGACAAATGCAAGTATGACCAAGGAAAAAGCCATCCATTGCCCGGCGCGTTTTTCTTGATGATTTTGGAGATTGTCGTGAATTTGCGCGCTTAGCGCCTCACGTTCCAATGTTCTGGTATGTTCGGCATTCGCCTCGGCCATGGCCAGAATGCGTTCCGCCGCTCCAGGAACAATTTGATTATACTGAGCAAAAATATCGGGATGAGGAAGCGGACCCAGATGTTGTGTCATCTGGGCGACGACCATTTTGTGGCCAGATGAGATTCGCCGATCTGCCGCGACCTTATTTTGTGATTTTCTGGCCATCCGCGCTGATGGAATACTGACGGACAGCCCTGTTTAGGTCTTGGCCAACCTGTTCCCAGGAGCGGGCCATGATGTCGGCTGGGGAAGAGGGCGGCAGGGGCGAAAATGGCCGCCGCTCTGGCATGAGAAGCACAATACTGCCGACACCTTGGCATATGTTGCGGAGAATTGTTTTCATAGATTTCAAAGTATTCACTTCTCATCCGTGCCGTCAATATTTTTCTGCCTACAGCAAACCATCGAAGCTGACATTGATTTTGGCGCTTTGAATTATCAGCGAAACCGCCTGTTTTTTCCGCCGCCAGTTTGCATTTTGCCACTTTGCCCTGCTATCATTTCGCACATGGCGACTGCCTTGTAAGACGCGCCGTCGCTTGCTCCGATACAGATGAAACGGCGGCGCGTTTTTGAAAAATCACCACATGACATGGGGAAACAACATGGGCAAAAATGTACTTTTAGTCGATGATTCAAGCACGATGCGGAAAATCGTCGGGCGCTCGCTGCGTCAGGCCGGACTCGATTTCGATAATATTTTTGAGGCTGCCGACGGTCTTGAAGCCCTGGCGCTTCTGGAAAAAGAAAAAGTTGATGTGATTCTCACCGACATCAATATGCCGAATATGGATGGCATCAGTTTTCTGCGTGAAAAGGCCGGACGCGATGCCATCAAAGGCATTCCCGCCTTTGTTATTTCCACGGAAACCGGCGACGACATCATCGGCGAGGCCAAGTCCCTGGGCGCGTTGGGGGCGATCAAAAAGCCCTTTACGCCGGAAAAGGTCAATGAAGTGCTCGGCGCTTTGGCCTAAGACCGAATTTTCTGAATTATTTTGTCTGCCGGGGTGGTGGAATGGAAATCAGTGAACAACTCGCGGCCGCAGTCGCGGAAATTTTTTCGACGATGATCATGATGGATGTGACGGTCGTCCAGACCGCGCCGGAACGAACATCCACCTTTACCGATAGCATTTCCGGAGTGATCGGTCTGGCTGGAACCCAGAAAGGCGTCCTGGCGCTGCATTTTCCCGTGCCGGTGGCCTTGGCCGTGACCAGTAGTTTTTTGGGTATGGAAGTGGCGGAACTCGGCCCCGATGTCGAGGACGCGATTGGCGAATTGGCCAATATGCTGGGCGGCAGCGTGAAAACTATGCTGACCGACAAGGGGCGCGACATTCAGCTTTCGATGCCGACCACCATTTCCGGCGGGCACTATGATTTTCAGTCGCTGAATGACGCCCTGCGCCATGCCCTGGGCTTTCATACCGATGCCGGTGATTTTCTTGTGGAGTTGCAACTTGAGCGGTGAAACGAGAAGCGGGTTTGGGTAAATGGCGGCGACCGGCGGCATGGTTCCGCCATTTTTTTTCGTTCCACCACGACGATTCAGCCGGTTGATGGTTGGCCTTCCAACCATGATTGCGAGGGTAAAATGACACATCCGGAAGCAGCGGAATTGGCTGTAGCGCTGGCCGCTGGTCTGCAAGAAATATTTGTCGGCATGGTGATGCTGGATATTTCCGCCCTGCCGCCGCTGGCTGAGCCGCCCCGCCTTCTGCCCGCGCAGTTGACCAGCTCAATCGGCCTGGGCGGCGCCATTCGCGGCGCGCTCGCCCTCCATTGCCCGCGAGCGGTGGCGCTTAGTATCGCTGGCGCTATGCTCGGCATCGAGGTTGAGGAACTGGACGCCGACACCCAGGACGCGATCGGCGAAATCGCCAACATGCTGGCCGGGCATCTGAAAATCGCCCTGGCGGCGGCGGGTATCGCCGTGCACCTGGCTGTGCCGACCACAGTCACGGGCGCGGGTTATCGCATTGGCGGCGTCGGCGGCGCGGCGCGTCTGGTCGCGCCATTTCACATCGCCGCCGGGGAATTCTGGGTGGAACTGCTGATCGCCTGGGGCTGAAAAAAGACGACTTTTTACCATCATCCGCGCATCGCCGCGATATTGACTTATTTTTCGTTGGAACATCATGGATGCCCAGGAACGAATCGACAAAATTCTGACGTTTGCCGTGAGCCGGATGCAGGAAGAGGTGGCCGCGCTGTTGGGAGTCGATTTCCTGATTGCCGAAAAAACTTGCCAGGCTATCCGTAAGGAAGGGTTTTTCGACCAGGCCGACGGCAAACAGATCGTGGCCAGGATGGAGGTGAGCGGTGAGCTGAGCGGCCTCGGCTGCCTGATGGTGAATATTCGCGACGCCATTCGCCTAGGCGGCACATTGATTATGCTGCCGACTTCCGAGCTGGATGAATTCGTCGGGCGCGAGGACTATAGCGATGATATCGCCGATTCATTTGGTGAAATCGCCAACATCCTGTGCGGCTCGCTCTCGAAAGTCTTTGAGGAAAATTATCCCAAAGCCTGCCGCTTAGTGCGCCAGGACTACGCCGTTGTCAAACCGGCCAAGGTCGATATGGCTTCGGAGCAGCCGTTCCCTGACCAGCCTTGCTATCAGTTGCGGGCGGCGATGAGTCTGGCCGGGGTGGCCATGGGCGATTTGTTCGTATTGCTGCCCGCCGAACCCTTCGGTCTGGCCGAACTCGCGCCGCCACCCGCGACGAAAGGGCCGGACGCGGTCGCGCCGTCCGAAATGTTGGAGAAGCAGCCGGACGCCGAAAAAATCAACGCGGAGAAGATCGCCGAGAGCGCCGCGACCACCGGCGAACCGGCTACTGCAACCACCACTGGCGTCGCCATCGACACCGCGCCGGACGCCGAAGAAATCAACGTAGAGAAGATCGCCGAGAGCGCCGCGACCACCGGCGAACCCGCTGCTGCAACCACCACTGGCGTCGTTATCGACACCGCGCCGGACGCCGCTGTGTGGCGCGAGTGGAAAGAGCGGTTTGATACGCTTCTGACTGAAGCCGGTCAGACTTTGCAGGGTGAATTCTCATCGCTCTTGGGCGCTGAGGCGCAACTGGGCGCGCCGGAAACCAGTCTGGTGACGAAGGCGGAATTCTTCCAGAAAGAATGCGACGCGCCGCAACTGATGGCCGACTTGGAAGTGATTGGCGACATAAACGGCGCGGCCTATCTCTTCTGCGCTTTGAAAGACGCCATTCACCTGGGCGGCACTTTGATCATGCTGCCGCCCTCCGAGCTGGAAATCGTCGTCGCCGAGGAAGATTTGACGCCGGACGCCGAAGACGCCTATGGCGAAATCGCCAATATCATCGCCGGGGTGTACAGCGGCGTTTTCGAGGAGCGGGCGCGGAAGAAATTCCGCCTGGTTAAGCGCGGTCTGCAAAAAGTCGCGCCGCTGAAGGTCGAAATTGCCGCCGCCACGCCGATTGCCGATATTTTGTATTACCAGAGCGCCATGGATGTGCGCGTTGATGGCAAGACGCTGGGCAAATTGCGATTGCTGTTCCCAGCCGATTTGTTGGAGCTACGGCCGCCATTGGTGGCGCAACAGCCGGATGCGGCGGCAGTCGCGGCAACAAGTCAGGAGCGCGCCGAAGCGGCAACCGCCAATGCCACGCCCGCGTTGGCCGCCGCCGCCAATGCCGGAAGCATCGAAGCGCTGGTCATCAGCGACGACGAAATTCAGGGTGAACGGGTCGCCGCCGTCATTTCCCAGTCAGGTATGGCCGCGAAGCGCATTAGTTTTAAAGATAATCTCTATTCCTGGTTGCCGGGTCGGGTGCGGGTGATTTTTCTGGTTATGCGCGAGGTGGACGACCAGGCTTTCGGCATCGCCATTAAAATCGGCGCGGTCTGCCCCCTGCCGCTGATTGCCGTCGCCCCCGGCTGGACGCGCAGCCGCGTGATCAAAGCGGTGCGCTACGGTGTCAGCGATATTCTGGTCAGCCCGGCCAGCGCCGCCCTGATTGAAGAAGGGTTGCGCCAGAATCTGGCGGCGCATTGATGTTTCCGCTTCGCTCTTCTTTCACCCGCGATTTTTCGCGCTCCTTGGTAAAATCCTGAAGAAACGCTGATTGAATCCGCTTGCCTGGTTCGATACATTCTGCGACCCGGCGAAGGAAATCGCTCTGGGCGGCGGATGGTTGAGGAGTGCGCCGCTTGGAGTATGATTATCGGAGGCCATTGTCGCTAAAGCTTCATGATGCCGCCAGGCGACAATGCTGCAAAAAAAACGGCCACGAATGCTATCGTGGCCGTTTTTTCGCTTGCTGAAAAGCGGAATGAAGAAATTACCAGCCGAAGGTCAGAAAATCATGAATCGAATCGGCGGCCTGGCGGCCCGCGCCCATGGCCAGGATGACGGTGGCCGCGCCAGTGACGATGTCGCCGCCAGCCCAGACGCCGCGTTTGGTGGTTTTGCCGTTTTTCTCATCGGCGATGATATAGCCCCACTTGTTGGTCTTCATGTCGGCGGTGTCGGAGGTCAGAAGCGGGTTGGCGCCGGAACCAACCGCGACCACGCAGAGGTCGCAGGGAATGCGGAATTCCGAACCCTTGACCGCCACTGGTTTGCGGCGGCCCGACTCATCCGGCTCGCCCAATTCCATCTTCAGGCATTCCATGCCAACCAAACGACCGTTCTGATCAGCCAGATACTGGGTGGGATTGGTCAGGAGGCACATTTCGATGCCTTCTTCCTCGGCGTGATGAATTTCGGCGGCGCGGGCCGGCATTTCGGCGCGGGAACGGCGATAGACAATCTTTACCGACTCGGCGCCCAGGCGCATCGCGGTTCTCGCGGCGTCCATCGCGACATTGCCAGCGCCTAAAACCACGACGTTTTTGCCAATCGGGATCGGCGTATCGACTTTCGGGAACTGATAGGCTTTCATCAGATTGGCGCGGGTTAAATATTCGTTGGCCGAAAGGATGCCAATCGAGTTTTCGCCGGGCAGATTCATGAACTTCGGCAGACCGGCGCCGACGCCGACGTAGATGGCGTCATAGCCTTGGGCGAACAGCTCGTCCATGCTGACGATGCGGCCAACGACAGCGTTGCAATCGACCTTGACGCCCAGTTGCTCAAGAAAATTCACCGATTGCGCGACGATGTCTTTCGGTAGACGGAACTCCGGAATGCCATAAACAAGAACGCCGCCGGCCTTGTGGAAGGCTTCAAAAATCGTCACCTCATGGCCTTTGACAATCAGATCACCGGCGACAGTCAGTCCGGACGGCCCGGAGCCAACCACCGCCACCTTTTTGCCGGTGGACGGCTGTTTTTCCGGCAAGGCTTCGTCTTTGCTGTTTTCACGCACATAATCGGCGCAGAAGCGCTCCAAGTTGCCGATGGCCACCGGTTTGCCTTTTTTGCCTAAAATGCAGTTGCCTTCACATTGAATTTCCTGTGGGCAAACCCGACCGCAAACGGCGGGCAAAGCGTTTTTCAGCCAGATGCGTTGCACCGCGCCGCTGACATCGCCGCGGGTTAAAATATCAATGAATCCGGGAATATCGACACTGACCGGGCATCCCTGCACGCAACCCGGCTTGGCGCATTGCAGACAGCGCTCGGCTTCCGCCTGGGCCATTTCCATCGTGTATCCCGTGGGCACTTCAAGAAAATTTCTGGCGCGGACTTTGGGGTCCTGCTCCGGCATGGCAACCCGGTCGATTTTTGAGGCGGAACGTTTTTCGGACATATTTTCACCTGTAAGAAAAAAGGATAGCGTTTCGTCACCCAACCGCGCGGTCGGGCGTCTTAGTTCATTGGGGCGAGGGCCTCATTGGGCGTCGCGCATCGTGCAGTACTCGTTGTAGCACTTGGTTTCTTCCTCGCGATACGACTTGAGGCGCATGTTCAGCTCGTCAAAATCGACCTGATGCCCGTCAAACTCCGGACCATCGACGCAACCGAACAGCATCTTGCCGCCAACCGTGACGCGGCAGCAGCCGCACATGCCAGTGCCGTCCACCATAATCGGGTTGAGGCTGACCAGAGTCGGAATTTTCTTTTCTCTGGTCAGATTGGCGACGGCCTTCATCATCGGCACCGGGCCGATTGCCACCACCATATCAACCTGGCCCGCGTCCATCAGGTCTTTCAAAGCGTCGGTGACGAAGCCGTGACGACCGTAGGAACCGTTATCGGTGCAGACGATCATCTGGTTGCTGGCCTTTTCCATATCTTTTTCCATGATGAGAAGCTCTTTATCACGGGCGCCGATGATGCAGGTGACGTTGTTGCCGATTTTTTTCAAGCCCCTGGTGATTGGGTGCAGAACCGCGATGCCGGTGCCGCCGCCAACACAGACGACGTTGCCGACTTTTTCCAGATGCGTCGCTTTGCCGAGCGGCCCGATGATGTCCTGAAAGGAGTCGCCGACTTTTAAGTCGCGGAACTGGGCTGTGCTTTTGCCAACGACCATATAAATAATGGTGACGGTGCCTTTCTCCGGGTTGGTATCGGCCATGGTCAGCGGAATGCGCTCGCCTTCCTCGTGGGATTTCAGAATGACGAACTGGCCCGGACGCGCCTTTTTGGCGATCATTGGCGCCACGATTTCATTAAGGATAATCGTGCCCGACGCCATTTCTTCTCGTCTGATGATGGGAAACATAGAACCTCCTGTAAGCGATTGAACATCACGATAGTGGAAATTAAACGAGGCGATGCTACTTCATGCCCCGTCACGAATGAGCTGAAATTTCTGGAGTCCGCCCGCGATGCCGCGCCGTCCCCTGAAGCGGACAAGCTTTAGCGTGTTTCGCTGTCAGTCGTCAAGCGGGAACGGCGCGATTTCATAGCAATTTTCTTGATATATTCCCCGCTTGTCCGTGATGCTTGACTGTGGGAATTGCCCCACGCGCCTCGGCCCAAAACACGGGTGAAATCAGTGATTCGGCGTATTCATTAGTCAGCCAAGTACCACAAAGTAGCATATTTCCTTCCATTCTTTTTACGCGCTGTTGTATACTGCCAGCGAATCCGGATGGCTTTCGCGGTCAAAAAATCAGCGAGAAGGAGGTGGAATATGAGAAAGACATTTCAGGACATACTGACTGGTTCTAATGTCGATTTTCCGATTGGCGCCGAGGTGGTGGCCATGCGCGGCTTCCCTTTATCGCCTGATGATGGGAAACCCACCGCGTCCTTGAATCTGGCCATGCGTCTCTTGGCCGATGAACGCATTTCCTGGGTTTCCCTCACCGACAATCCTGGCGGCAATCCAATGCTGCCGCCGGACGCTATGGCGATGCTGTTAAATGATGAGTACCACGACAACGTGGTGCTGCATCTGACCTGCAAAGACATGAACCGCGCTTCAATCGAATCGGCGCTGTGGCGCAATGCCGCCGCCGGAACCAACAACATTTTAGCCTTGTCCGGGGATCTGCCGATGGTTGGCAATCCCAAGCGTCCGACCGGCGTCTTTGACCTCGATTCCACCTCGCTTTTGGCGCTGATTTCGGCCATGAACGCTGGTCTGGAATTGCCGGGACGCGGCGACACGATGGAACGCTTGCCGCGCTGCTCGTTTTTCGCCGGTTGTACGGTCAATCCCTTCAAACGACACGAAAGCGAGCTGGTTCCCCAATACTACAAGTTGTTGCGCAAGATTGGCGCCGGGGCGAAATGGGTGTTGCCGCAACTGGGCTATGACATGCGCAAATTCGCGGAAGTGCAAAGGTTTATGCGCGAAAACGCTTGCGATCAGCCACTGATCGGCAATGTCTACGTCCTGAATAGGGTGGTGGCGAGGATGTTCAACCAGGGCAAACTGCCTGGCTGCGCGGTTGCCGATGCCTTATATGAACAAATTGAAAAATATGCCGCTGGCCCTGACAAAGGGAAACAATTTTTCCAGGAGCTGGCGGCCAAACAGTTGGCGGTTTTCAAAGGATTGGGCTTTGCCGCCGGTTATTTGGGCGGATTAGCGCGGCCGGAAGGATTTTTCGCGATTATCGAATTGGCGGATAGTTTCGCCAAAGACGACTGGCGCGAGTTTTATAAGGAAATCCAGTTTTCCTTCCCGGATGAATTTTTCTATTTTGGCGAGCCTGACGACGCGGTTCCCTCGCCTGATGATAAACAAGAGCGCGATCATATCACACTTTTGTACCGTATCTCCCGGCTGGTGCACGCCACCGCCTTCCGCAAGGGACGCGGATTGCACCCGCTAATTGTCCGATTGGTTCGTCTTTTCGATAAGGAAAATCTCTTTTGTCAGTTCTTGGGATCGGCTTGCCACATGATTGAAAAGGACTCCAAGCATATTTTGTATGGTTGCTCTGATTGCGGCGACTGCGGTTTGCCGGACACCGCCTATCTTTGCCCGATGAATTCCTGTTCAAAAAATATGCGCAACGGCCCCTGCGGCGGCTCTTTGCATGGGCGCTGCGAAGCGGGCGACAAGGATTGCATCTGGGCCGCCGCCTACGACCGGCTCAAACACTTCCATGAGCTGGACGAACTCCGTGACCGGCCTCTCATCACCTATGACGCCTCGTTGAAGCGCACCAGCGCCTGGAAAAATTTCTATCTGGAGCGCGACCACACAAAGTGCCCAGGGGTTTAAGCAATGCGGGCGGCGCGGCTTGATTTCGCCCTGTCCTGAATGTGCCCGGCGTGTCGGGGATCGTGTGGCAAGCGATCCCCGATTTTTTTTGCCAACGATTGCCGATGATTTGCTGAAACCATCTCGTATGGGGCCACATCGAGTCAGGATAGGAGGCGGGGTGGCTTCATTTTCCAGAATGCTGTGCGTCGATGGCCATTTTCTCTTGTCAACGAAAGAGGTTCAGGAATACTCTTTGAAAGGATGTCTTTTTTGCTCCACATCCCTACTCCTAACCTTTTCAACATGGTGAATGTATGAACTGCGCGCTTCTGATTGAGTGGACGGATGTCAACAGCCTCGGTATTCCCATCATAGATGACCAGCACCGGGGAATTGTCAGCGTCATCAATTCCCTGGCCTTTTTCGTCCACCAAAACAAGGGCGAATATTTTTTAAATACCGCGTTCGCCATGATGGACAGCTACACCAAACTGCATTTTTCGACCGAGGAGGAACTGTTGCGGGCGGCGGCGTATCCGAACTTTTCCAACCATCAGCGCCTGCACGCCAATCTGATTCGTGAATCGTTTTTCAAGGCCAGCGAGGCCATACGCCTACATGACTCCGGTATCTATCTCGATTTCCTGAAAAGCTGGTGGATTGCCCATATCAATAAACAGGATCGGATGTACGCCGAAATCGTGCAAGGCTATATCGGCACTCTGGGTGACTGCGATCTCCCCGCCGGAGGTCGGACGGCGGCTGGTCTGGAGGGCGCGCAATGAATCTTCCCGACCTCAACTATGTGCAGCCGTTTTTCCAGCCGATTATCTCCGCCGACGACCTGTCCGTCTTTGCCTACGAGGTGCTGGCCCGTGAAGTGCGCGCCGGCAAGGTGAAGACCCTCGGTCCGTATTTTGAAGATAAAACGGTTCCCGACCTGGATAAACTGGTGGTTGACCAGCATGTGCGCACGCTGGCCCTGAAAAAATTCGCCGCATCCGGCTCGCGGGCCAAACTGTTTATGAATCTGAAACCGTCCTGGATTCTGGAGCGGCGCGGGCAGGACGGTGACCGGGATGAAAGCCAGATTCTGACCATGGTCGGCGCCCTCGGCCTCGACCCGAAAAATATCGTCATCGAAGTGACCGAGGAAGAGCTGCTGGCCGACATCGACGAATTCAGCCGTCTGCTTGCCGATTACCGCCGCATGGGTTGCCTTTTGGCGATTGACGACTTTGGCAAGGGCGCGTCGTCGATTGAGCGCATCGCCTACGTTGATCCGAACATCGTGAAAATCGACAGCTCGATCGTCCAGCGGGTGGACAGTCATCGCTCGTTCTTTGAAATTTGTCAGGCCATGGCCGCGTTTGGCGATATTTCCGGCTTCGACCTGCTGTTTGAAGGCGTTGAAACACCCTATCAGCTTGAGCGCTGCGTCGCCGCCAGGGGCCGGTATTTTCAGGGCTGGATTTTCGCCAAAGCCGAAGCCGAGCCGAAAACCGATTTCACCGATCGCGACCTGCTCGACAGCATTTTGTCGATTAGGGCGTCGCGCGATATGGTCAAGATGCGGCGGCGCGGCGAGATGATCGGCAAAATTGAAAACGATGTTGAGCAACTCCGCCGACTGATCCCGGATAATGAACGGGAGCTGGCCAACCCGCAGGCGCTCCTCGCTTTGGCGCGGGAACTGCCGTACTACTGCATCCGCTGCTTTGTCTGCAACATGCGCGGACGCCAGCTTTCGCATGTTTATCAGGTCGGCTCGCACGGGGTGGTGACAGTGGGCGCGAGCAACGACGCCTCGTGGTTTTTCCGCGATTTTTTCACCAAGGGATTGGGGGCGATCCAGGATGGGCGGCTTGGTTATCTCTCTGAAATTTACAAGAATGTGATAACAAAAGAAAATATCGCCACCTACATCCACAGGCTGTCGGATGAAAGGCTTTTGTGCGTCGATGTCATCTCGACCGTGCTGAATTGACGGTCGCGTTCCGCAGGCGTTTCGCCGCCCGCCGCGACTGGCATCGGAATCAATAATGCGCGCGGGCGGTTTTGGTTTTCAGTTTTCACTCGCCGCAACCATGTTTCACGCCAAACGCGCTTATTGATTCCGAGACACTGTGGGCCGCCGTCATCGCCGCCTCGCCTCGCCTGGCTAGGCCCGCAGCCGCATTCTTCATGGCCCCGATCATCGGCGCTTGCTGGGACGCGGATCGCTTGGATTTGCGTCGGCGCGGCATCATCCCCATCGCAAATACATGAATGCCCCTGGGAGCGGAACTCGCCGCCCGCAGCGGTATCCAAAACCTAGCCGTATCCGTGCCCGCGATTTGTGAAATTTGTGGGCGATACCGCTCCTTCATCCAATAATTTATATAAAACTAAAATAGTTGCTGCGTAATTGCTGTCAGAGATTGTATCGGCGGCGGAAAAATTCGTAGGCCGCGTTGATTTTTTTCGTCTCGTTTGCCGCTGTCTCCTGCAATTTGGGGCCGAGGTGGTTCACCTTGTCGGGATGGTATTGCGCGGCGAGTTGGCGGTATCGCCGTTTGATTTCTGTAACGCTTCGGAGGTCGCCAAGGCCAAGGACGGCGGCGTAATCGCGCTCTTCGTCCGATTGTCGGCAATCATCGCTGGCGTTTTTCTGACCTGTTGAATACTCATAATCGCGCGATTGTTCCTGGCCGTGCGATTGTTCTTGATTGCCGTGCGTCTGTTGCCTCTGAGCGCCTTCCCTTCTGTGCCAATTCCACCAAAGGCCGGAAAAATAGTCTTCGAGACTTGGAGAAATGGATTCTACAATCGCACATAGGAGACGGCACAAACCCACGTTGATGCATAATGCGCTGATCGCGGCGATAGGTACTGCCATGAGCGCGCCCAGCGTCGTCAATGGAATGGCGACCGCTGCAAGAATGCAGATGACAGTCAGGGAAAATGAGATGATGAGAAGAACGAGATTGATGGCGAATTCGAGTAGGGCGAATCCCGAATGCCACAATAATTTGAGTATCTCCACGCCCGATGACGGCATGGAGCGCAGCCTTGCCCAAACGATGGCCGCGCCTTTTTTCGGGCCATGCTCCAAAAAAATGACGATGGAGGCGCACAAGCTCCACCAGAGGCTGCAGATGGCCAGCTTTAGGAACAGTGGTTTTTCGTGGCACTGCATATAGGTCAGCAACACGGTCATGGATAAACCGGTGAAGACCTGCCAGGGCGGCAAAATATTGTCAGTCTTGGAGGGCTTGCCGTGGCGCTCGCGGCGTTTTTCTTTCTCTGTCTCTGGCCAGCCAAACAGCAGCAACGGCCCGCCCAAAGCCAGACCGCAGGCGATATAAATTAAGTGTTCAGTTCCGTGCGATCATATTCCGATTCGTAGCTGGCCTTTATTTCAGGCGCAGGCTATACTGCGGGAAATGATTGAATCACATCGGAGGCAAAAAGATGAGTCATAACATTCACA
>JAITSS010000044.1 GCA_031287565.1 Desulfobulbaceae bacterium | reverse complement strand
CACGGCAGGCGTATTCCCATTCGGCTGCTGTCGGCAGGCGAAACGACAACGGCAACGCATCCTTCATCATGGTATTGAATTGTTGCAAAAATTTTTTCGCGACCTCCCAACAACGCACTCCAACCAGCGGATGTTCCAGATGATTGTTTAAAAATTCAGGTATTGTTTCGTCATCTTTCCCCATCACCTGCCGCCACTGCCGCCAGGTTAGCGGGTATTTGCCAATATAAAAAGGACGGCTGATTTTTTTACCCGTAGGCGGCGGCTTTTGGTCATCAAAGACACCATCTTGCTCCGGCCGGATCAAGACCATTTCCAGATCGAGGCCGTCTTTTTCCAGCATAAACGACGGTGGCCAGTCTTCTTCCTTGCCCTTCAATTTTTTCAGCCTCTCGGCATTACCGAAATGCCGGATGAGATGATCGCTGCGGCATTCGGCCTTTTTTGCCGTGGGAAGGGAGGCGTCCGCTGTGTTTTTTATATCCAGGCTGATGTTGCAGTGTTCGGAGGCGCCGTAAATATCCGGGAACAAAGCGCCGGAATGGACATTCATCCACATCAGGTCGTTCAGACAGTCAACACGCGCCCCGTCGCGGTTCGGAATCAATATTTTGAAAAACAACGTCGCGGCCATCTCGCCCGTTTCCTTTTCCCTTGCCACCGAAAGCTGCCGCAAACGCGCTTCCAAGCTTCCCGCATACGGCCCGAACGTGAAGAGTCCATCCTGACTGATCAAACGCCCATGCGGGTCTTCCTTGGGTTTAATCAGCAGGATTTCATCGTCTGAATTCTTTATCTTCTCAACAGACGATTTATCCGAGTCCGAACAGAGTCGGCTATCCAACACATAGACAACGCGAAAATGGCTGTAGTCGTTATGCAAGGGGTCGCGCTCGTTTGGACTGTTTTCGTTCCAAAAAGCGAAATACAGGGCGACATAGGGGGAGAAAGTCCAGTCCAGCAGCGGCGTCTGCAAAAATTGGTGTTGGCCGATAGCCCACAGGTCATCGTCTTCCATACCATGAATATTGTAACCCGCCCGATTCCGCAGCCTTTTGCGAAATTCGGCGAGCTGAGTTTCGGCAAGCTGCTTCCGATACTCTTTTAGGGACAGCCCGTTTTCCGCAACGTTTGCATCCCGACCACGCCAAAGCGTCGGCTCCAGACTCCATGCGGATTGCCGCTGGCCGCGAAAGATCAGGTCTTTGCGGCGCTCTTGAAAAAATGGCCTAGCCAAGAGCTTCTGGTAATCGGTCCAATCTTCCAGACGCAGGGTCGGGACGCCGTTTTCTTGGTCGGAAGAAAGTGTTTTTTCGGTCAGGTCATCCTGACCGTTCCACACCGGTATCCGCAGAAAAAGCTCTTGGATTTTTTTGTTTCGCTCCAGGAAGTCGTCGCGCGTTTCACACATTTTTTTCTAATAAATTGTTTGATTATTCAATACATCAGTCATCGCCACTGATGTCTCGGCCGTTTCTGGTCATCTCGCTTTACTTTGGGATAACCCCCGTGAGGCTTCCGCGCATCTGGAATCTCGTCGCGTCACGCCGCGAGCGGCACCTATTCCTTCTCCCGCTCGCATCCGTTTATCGCATCCTTCCTTGTCATTTCGAGGAGCGAAGCGACGAAAAATCTACGTGGTTATATTTATTGAGATTTGTTACGAAGTTTACTTTGAAGCGAAGTAAGAGACCTGAAATAACAATGCTGTCGTTTATTTGATTGATGATGCTCGTTCCTGTATATTCGTCCCGCTCTGATGAGGCGGCATGGTACGATGGGCGGACAAAAACGGATTGGCTATTCAGGATATGTTTATGCGTTTTATACTGTGGCTGTACAATGTGGGCGTAACCCTCGCGGCCTGGGCCTATTTTACGCTTGGTTTCGTTTTGTTCCACGCGCCCTTCTACCTGGTCGCCTTGACACGCCCGGACAGCGCCGCCAGATTTCAGCGCTATAACCGGCGGTTTCTTCAGCGATTTTTCGCCCTGATCGCCGCGCTGTGCCCGGCTGTATCGTGGGAGATTGACCCAGGCATCAGGGACATCCGTGGCGCGGTGGTTTTATGCAACCACCAATCCTATCTCGACTCGCTTCTTCTCATCTCGCTTTTGCCGCGCAGCGTCACGGTGGTGAAACCTACCTTTTTCAAGGTGCCGATTTTCGCGGCCTTGTTACGAAAAACCGGCTATTTCCCGGCCACCGGCCGTGGCCCATACGGCGGATTGCTGCTGGCGGCGCTGGAATCGTTGCCCGAATTTTTCGTGGCGGGCGGCTCACTCTTTCTCTTCCCGGAAGGCACCCGCAATCGCCAGAGTGACGATCTTTTAGCCTTACAAACAGGAGCCTTGAAATTGGCGCTACGGGCGCAGGATATGCAAAGACCGTTGGCGGTACTGCGCGTTGACGGCAGCAAAACGCTGTTTCCGCCCGGAAAATTCCTGTTTAACGCCGGAACGAAAAACCGCGTCCGTCTGCGCCTGCTGGCGACGATTGCCCCCGGAGAATGCCGGAACGCCGATCAATTGCGCGAGCGTTTGGAAAAAATCCACGCTTCCGCGCGCCCGGCGTCAATACATTGATTCGGCGTCGCTTAAGCGGCTGTACAATTCCTCAAACCGGCTGTGCACCTGCTCGAACCCGGCCATGATCGCCGGGTCGAACGAAACGCCGTTCAACTCGCGAATGATGGTCATCGAAACCTCGTGCGAAAACGGCTCTTTGTAGGGGCGGCGGGCGCGCAGCGCGTCGTAGACATCGACCACCGCCATGATGCGGGCCGATAATGGGATGCTTTCCCCAACCAGGCCGTCCGGATAGCCGCTGCCGTTCCATTTTTCATGGTGAAAGCGGGCGATTTCGATACCCATTTCAACAAATTGATTTTCAGGGTACTGCCGATACACCGAAGCGAGGGTGTCGGCGCCGATTAAGGTGTGGGTTTTCATCACCTCAAATTCGTCCGGAGTCAGGCGCGCCGGTTTCAGAAGAATCGCGTCGGCGATGCCAACCTTGCCGACATCGTGCAGCGGGCTGGAGTGGAAGATGGTGTCGATGAAACGCGGCGTGATCCGGTCGGAAAAAGCCGGGTCGGTGGCCATGGTCTCGGCCAGCACCTGACAAAAATACTGCACCCTTTCCAGGTGCATACCAGTATCGTCGTCGCGGGTGTTGCTGAGTTTGGCCAAGGCGAAAATCATCGCCAATTGCGACTGCTGAATCTGTTCAACCTGATGTTCAACCATCTGCGTCAATTCGCCGGTGAAGCGTCTGAGGCTCTGTTCGGCCTTGCGCAACCGCAGGTGGATATTGACCCTGGCCATGACCTCTTCAATCTGAAAAGGTTTGGTGATGTAATCAACCGCCCCCAACTGAAAGCCCTTCGATTTATCGGCGACATCGGAAAGCGCTGTCAGGAAAATCACCGGAATATCGCGGGTCACACGGTTTTCCTTGAGTTTTCTCATCACCTGAAAGCCGTCCATATCCGGCATCATGATGTCCAGAAGAATCAGGTCGGGCGGATTGGCTGTGGCCAGGCGCAGAGCGCCGCCGCCGTCAGTCGCCACGCTCAAATCGTGTTGATCGCTTAAAACGTTAACCAGGATATCGAGATTGGTGCGGTTATCGTCCACCGCCAGAATCGAGCCTTCAATCGGTTCAGTCATGGTTCTCTCCTTGCAATTGCCGCAAAAGCGCTTCCGTCAGACTCGTCGCCTGGGTGAAATTATAGTCGCTGGCCGCCTGCTCTATCTTGTCAATTTTTTCCCGGCAACGCATCGGCCAACGCGCGACCTCAAGCGCGGCCAGCGCCTGGGCGCAGGCTTTCGGGCGGCTTTCGCGCAAAACGACCAGCAATCCTTGCAAGCGGGCGACCATTTCGCTCACAGTAAGATCAGCCGCCGTATTGTCGGCATTGTCGGCGCCGGGTGGCCTGCCTGAAGCGTCGCCTGTCTGCTCAGGCAAGCTCCGCGCCGTATCCTTGGCCGCGACAATTGTGAACCAGCGCGCCAAAACCGAAAACAAGCGCCGCAGATCGATGGGTTTGGCGATATGTTCATCCATGCCGACGGCGCGCATCTTTTCCACCGCCGCCGAGGAAACGTAGGCGGTCACGGCGATAATCGGCGTTTTTTCATAGCCTGGCAGCAGGCGAATCCGCTCGGTGGCCGTATAGCCGTCCATCTCCGGCATCTGAATATCCATCAGAATGCCGTCATAATGCCGCGCCGCCGCCATGCGCACGGCGACGACGCCGTTGGCCGCGACTTCGACCTGAAACCCGGCGCTTTCAAGAAAACCGACCGCCACCTGCTGATTCAAAAGATTATCTTCGACCAGCAGCAGCAGGCCGCCCGCGAAATACACATCGACGCCCTCTTCCTCACGGCGAGTCGGCGTATCGGAAAAACCGACCTTGCCGCCGGAAACCGCCAGGCGCTCCAACAGGTCGCGCAATTGCTGCAAACTGATTGGTTTCGTGAGGAAATCAACACATCCGGCGCTGATCGCCTGTTGCCGCACCTCTTCGCGTCCGAAGGCGGAAATCAGCGCGACCAAAGGCGGCGGCTGAAGCGTCGGATGTCCGGTGATTTTATTGACCAGTTGCAGTCCGTCCATCTCAGGCATCCGCCAATCGACCAGCGCCAGATTGTAGGCCGTGCCCGCCTGGCCATCGGCCTCTTTCAAGGCGGCGATCGCGGCCTGCGCCGAATCGACGGCCAGGTGTTCGACCCCCAGAATACGCATATATTCACTTAAAAGAAAACGCGCCGCTTCGCGGTCATCGACAATCAACACCTTCAAGGCCCGCGCCGCCTCGCTGATCAACGGCTCGCCGCTCGGCTCGTCACACACTCGAAAACCAATGGTGAAACTGAAAGCGCTGCCCTTATCCGGTTCACTTTCAACGATGATTTCGCCACCCATCAGCTCAACCAATCGCTGCGAAATTGACAGGCCCAAACCGGTGCCGCCAAAGGTGCGGGTGATCGAGGGGTTTGCCTGCGTAAATGGCTGGAATACCGCCTTTTTCTGCTCTTCATTCATGCCAACGCCGGTATCGCGGACGATGAATTCAACGCGGACGGTATCACCCTCGCGAGCCGCCAGACGCGCCCGCACCAGAATTTCCCCCTCTTCGGTGAATTTGGCGGCGTTGCCGGCCAGATTGATCAGTACCTGCCGCAGGCGCAGCGGATCGCCCAGCAGCCACGGCGGCACATCATGGTCGCTGCCGACCGCCAATTCGATGTCTTTGGCGCCGATGCGGGCGGCGATGACCGTGGTCATCGTTTCCAACACCTCATGCAGCGAAAACGGGATTCTTTCCAGCTCAAGCTTGCCGGCCTCGACCTTGGACAAATCGAGAATTTCATTCAAAAGTCCCAAAAGCGCCCTGGCCGAACGATCAACCTTATCGAGATAATCGCGCTGTCTGGCCGTTAATTCGGTGCGCAAAGCCAGATGCGTCATGCCAAGAACCGCGTTCATCGGCGTGCGGATTTCGTGGCTCATCGAAGCCAGAAAATTGCTTTTCGCCTGATTGGCGTTTTCCGCATCCCTGGCCAGCCGCTCGGCGTGTTCAATGGCCGCGGTCAGTTGTTGGTTGGCCTCGCGCAGCGCGTCTTCACCGCGTTTGCGTTCGCTGATATCAACGAAACATTCCAGCAGTTTCTCCTCATCGGCGATGACCAGGGTGCGCACATTTTTCATCAATGGCAGACGGCTGCCGTCGGCGCGCACCAGATCGCGGTCACTGTTGTCGTATTCATGACCAAGATCGCTTATCGGGCAGGAATGCTCGCAGTCCGGACAAAGGAAATGATGGCAACGCCGCCCAATGACCTCGCTCGCCTGAGCGCCGATCAGACGCAGCGCGCAGGGATTGGCCAACTCGATAATGCGGCTGGCCTTGTCGATAATCATTACGCCAACCGGCAGGCTTTCCATCAGGGTGCGCTGGAAGGCTTCGCTATCGCGCAGGCTTCGTTCCATACGTAGCCGCTCGCTGATGTCTTCTTTGACCGCGACATGGTGGGTGATGTCGCCCCGTCCGTCGCGCACCGGCGAAACCGACGTCGCATCCCAGTAGGTCTCGCCGTTTTTGCGGCGGCTGTGCAACTCGCCATGCCATTCCTGACCTTGTTCTATGGTCTGCCACAGCTCGTCGTAGATCGCCTGGTCAATGCGTCCAGAGCGGAAATCCGCCGGATGCTTGCCGATGGCCTCCTCGATCTGATAGCCGGAGACTTCGGTGAATTTGCGGTTGACGTATTCAATGGTTTTGCGACGATCAATGATCATGACGCTGGCCGGACTCTGGTCAAGCGCCCGCGCCAGACGGCGGCTTTTTTCTTCACTCTGGCGTAGCGCCTCTTCCATCGCCTTGCGCTCAGTCACATCGCGGAAGGCGCAGACCGCCCCCATCGGACGCCCGCTGGCGACAATCGGTCGGCAGGAAATTTCGACCAACAGCAACCGCCCATCCTTGGTGAGAAAATATTCATAGCCGTCGTAGGTCTGACCGACATCAAAACGGCGATGCAGATTGCACTCCGCCCTCGGCATCTTGTCGCCGCTGGCCCGCCGGTGCAGCAAATCATGCGCATCCTCTCCGATCATTTCTTCTTTCGTAAAACCAAGGAGTTGTTCGCAGGCCGGATTGCAGTCGGTGATGCGCCCTTTTTGATCCTGGACATACACCCCTTCAGCCAGCGCCTCGTTGACTGCGGTCAGCCTGCGCCGCTCGTCGTCCAAGGCGATGCTGCGCAGACGCAGCCTGGCGAACAAGACGATAATTAACAACGCGCCCAACATGGCGCCCAGCCAGATGACAAAATATTCGCGGCCATATTGGGCGATCATGTCATCCTGACCATAACTGATCAGATAAGCGACCTGTTTGCCAAAACCATCTTGAATCGGCAGAAAAGAAACGATGCGCAAGGCGCCACCCGCATCTTGGGCGACAATCGCCTCCCGGCCTTCGGCGAGGATTGTTCGCACATCGCCGCGCCGCGCCAATAAATGGCTCAGGCTCACCGCCTCCGGCGACAGCGGCGTCACGCTGTCTTCCAGCCCGGCGTCGCTCTCTTCGATCAGATATTCGTCCGACAAATCACTGGTCTTGAATATCCACATGCGGCCCGGAAACAGGTCGCGCCTGGCCGCGTCTTTCCTGATGAGCAGCGCGTATTCGCGGCGGTCGTCGAGCTGGCGCATGAATTTGAGAAACCCGCCGCCGGTGACGGTCATATCAAAGGTGCCCAGCCGCAGTTTGCCTAAATGCAGCGGAAAAACGAAACGGAAACCAGGGCGGATGCGGCCGATTTCAAAACCCTGTTTCGGACGCCCGTCGCGGTTGCAGGCGGCAATCAGCGGCCGCGTTGAAAAAATATCGTCGTTATAATGCCTTGGGTCGTGAAAGCGCAAAAAGCTACGACCGTCCGGGGTGTGAAAATGCAGTTGCAGAATGTGCTCGCCGCGCATCCGGCAATAACTCCGCCACAGATGACGGTAGAGCATTCCTCTGGCCAGATTGCGCCGCGCCAAACCGCCGTCCGGCCCAGTGGCTTGATAGGCTTCGGCCAGCAGGGTTAACACCCTATCAGTAGTCAGGGAATTGTAGTAATAGGAATTGATCGTCATGCTGTAGGCTTGCAAACTGGCGCGGTATGATGTTTCCAGAATCGCCTGCTCGTCGGCGAAATGGTTTTCCACCTTGCGCCGCCAACTCTCATGCAGCAATAAACCGGCCACCAGACCAACCACCACGAGGATCGCCGCGAACACCGCGTATTCACGGCGCTTTTCTTGCAAAAAAGAAGACATCAGTCGGTCCCCTTCGCCGGAATGGCCATCGCGCCGCGATACCGCCTGGTCGCGTCGTAGTCAGCGTCGCTGACCGCCACCGCGCCATAACGCACCGTTTCGCCCCAGGCGGCAAAGCCTGCCTTATTGGTCCGCCTCAAATCTGAATCAGTCAGGAAATCACGAATGATTTGCCGATCTTTCTCCGGCAGGGTTTCCGTATTCGCCACCAAAGCGAGGCCCGGCAACGGCGGAGTTTCATCAATGATGCGAATGCCCAGATGCGAGAATTGCCGCGCCGTGGTCGTGCGCACGCAGCCGCCATCGAATTCGCCGCGCACCACCGCGAGAACGACACTTTCCTGACTGATAAAGTAATGAAAACGATTGTGTTCGAGGCCGGAACCATGGGCGCGCAACAAATTTTGCGCCGCCATGTAACCACAGGTGTAATAAGTTTGGGTCAGGGCGAAGCGGTGGCTGTGCAGGCCGTCCAACGGCAAGGGCGCAGCGCCAAAAGCAATGATGGCGCAGGCGTCCGCAGTTTTGCCGGCAGCGTCGCGAAACAAGGCCAGGGGCGCGGCCGCCGCATAGCGCTCGCGCAGGGTGATATAGGGCAACGGTCCCAGCGCCGCGAGGTCAACTTCTCCGGCGCGAAACCGATCAAACAGTTCATCGAAAGCGCCGGTAAAGACAAATTCCACCCGCCGATGCAAAATCCGCGCCAGTTCTTGGAGCATCGGCGAATATTCGCCCATGGCCAATTCGTGATTTTCACCGGGGAGCGGAGCGAAGCGCAAGGGCCTCGGCTCTGGGCGTGGCGTGGAAGCGGCGGCCCAAACGGGGGGAGTCGCCATGAAAAACAAAAACGCCAGCAATGCGAGGAAGACCGGAATTGTTCGGCGCATGGCGTTTCCAGGGGGAATGTGCTGTTGCCGCGAAAATTGGTTAAATTTTCGGTATTATCGTTTTTTCACGCCGACAAATCAAGAAGGTCAGGGAAGCGACCGATTTTTTTCCGAAGGCCGCTCCGCTTCCATCTTCTGGCTTTTATACTTCTCGTTGACGCGATAGACGAAGGCCAGCACCTCGGCCACCGTGGCATACAGTTCGGTGGGAATTTCCTCGCCGACCGGCACTTTGGCCAACAGCTCAATCAAGTTGGGGTCTTTCTGGATGTGAACGCCGGCCTCTGCCGCTGTCTCAATGATTTTTCGGGCAACCTTGCCAGTGCCGCTGGCCACCACTCTGGGCGCTGACGATTTATTTTCGTCGTACAACAGGGCGACGGCTTTTTCCCGCTTGGCGTCCATGTCGATTCAGGCCGTGGTATTCAGAAGGCCGCTGTTCTCCGGCAGAATGTCCCGCAGCAGTTCTTTGATCGGATCCTGCGCGTCGGCGGCGAACGACAAGGAAATGACCGACACATCCTTCATGGCCGCCCGTAAATCATCGGCATAAGCGGCGGCGAAATCGGCCTTTTCCTGGCTCGCGGCGTGAAAGCGCAGGGCCAGCCCTTCCTGGCTCTTCACGAAATCAATACGTAAAAAACCAAGCCCGGTCAGACTGAGCAGCAGACTAAAGGTCGTCACCGCGCCGCCTTCGGCCTCGTCGCGCCGCTCGGTAGCGGCGTCTTCCTCAATCCGCAGATAACCGGTTTCCAGAAACGGCAGGGGCAGCGGATAAATCTGCTCTTTGCCAGCCGCGAGCTGCGCCTGCGCCAGTTGAAACATCTCAAGCGTCGAGAGCATGTTTTTCGCCTGGGCCACGCTCTTACTTTCTTCGGATGCCGCGCCGCTTTGCTGCGCAAACTCCAACAGGGCCGCCTTCAGCGTCGCCTTGGCCGCTTCCGGCCTGCCTTCCGCCAAATTGCGCTCCATATGCAAGCCAAGATGTTCAATCAGTTGCCGCAGAACGCGACCGCCACTCTGGCTCTCTAAAGGTGTTTGCTGCCAGCGCAAATAATTGAACAGCGTCTGTCTGCTCGCCTCAGAAAGATTGGCAAGAAGCGGCGACTCCGCCAACCACGACAGGCCAGGGAGATTGGCGGCGGAACCTGACATCGAGGCTTGCGGCGCGACATTCGCCTCGGTTTGGCGCAACAGGCCAAGAAATTCAGCCACCGAATATTCTTTCCCGGCCAAGGCGACATTTTGCGCCAGGATTGGCGGCGCGACATTCGCCTCGGTCTGGCGTAACAGGCCAAGAAACTCAGCCACCGAATATTCTTTCCCGGCCAAGGCGACGCCCGCGTCGGCCTGGCGCGGCAAGGCAAACAGGTTGGCGACGGTCATGCTTTTATCGGCGACGGCGACATTTTTGCCAATCAGTTGCGGAAGAGCGGCGGCGCTGTCGGCCAGGCTGAACAGCATCCGCGGCTCAGTGGCCACCAGACGCAGGGAAAGCGTTTGGCCGGGCCGCAACGACAGCGCCGTTTCGGCCAACAATTGCGTATCGCCAAAAGCCAAGAGCGCCTGGCCGCGCGTTGGGGTGTCCAAGACGGTGGCGCGAAGAATTTGCCCGGCTTCCAGATTGAGCGGCTGGGCGTTTCGTCCGCCCGTCGTCGCGGTCTCGGACGAAACAACCGCGATGACGGCGGCGGGTTGCGCCGGGACAATGGCATTCATGGGAAGAAAAGGGAAAAGCGCTCAGTCAGTGCGGACATTTTCGCGCAATTGCCGCCGCTGTTCATTCAGGCAGGCGGCGATGATGGCCGACTGGGTTTGGTGATGGATGTCGTCAAAATTCAGCGCCACCTGAAAACGTCCGCCGCGCAGCCGCCGTCGGAAAACCACGTGCCCGAAACAACGCGCCGGTTTGGCGGCGGCGATGGCGATTTCGATGACGATATGTTCATTGGCCGGACAATCGGCCGGGAACAAGGCCAGAGCGCCGCTACCAGACAGGTCAAGGGTATTGCCGACGAGCGACCAGGCTTCTTCGCCGTCCTCGCAATGCAAGGGAGAAAGAATGATGGGCAAAGAAATGTTGACGCGAAAAAATGAACGCAAGGTCGCCGGGTCGATGCGGCGCTGCACCGTGGTTTCCAGCGTCCGTGGATCGGGCCGACTGCTAATCAGCACCGTCACCACCAGCGGCTCTTCATCGTCGCCTTCACCTATATTGATCGACAATAGGCAGGGCCGCGACATATCCATATCCTGCGGCAAACGGCGCGGCGGGAAAAACAAGGTCAAGCGCGGCGGGTCGAGCCGCCGCAATTGACAGTTCATTTGGATATAGCCGCCGTCGCTTTGTTCGAGGCGCAACATCGCCTGGGCGTCGGCGGTGATGGTTGCGAAAATATTTTGCAGTTCAGCTTGTTCTTCCGCCATGATGGGTACGCTTTACGGTGTGCGTTTTTACAGGATTGTCGCGTTTCGCGTTTGGGCTTGCAGACGCAACATCTGCCGTTGGATAACCAGGCAACAACCGATAATTTTATCGCGATCTTCCTGGTTTATTTCATCAAAATGATAGGCGACCTCGTACAAACCGGGTTGCGCCTCGACGATGCGCACCGGATGCGCCAGCACCGTGATTTTTTCACGATTACTGGTCGGCAAGGAGATTTCAAGCCGCGCCTGCGGTTCATCGGGCGGCTTCTGGCCAAAAGTCGCAAGAACGCCGCTACCGGAGATGTCAATGGTGCGACCGCTCATGCGCCAACGCGACGGTGAATCTTCGGATAGCGCCTCAGATCCAAACGAACTGCTGATGACGCCGGTCACCGCATCGACGCGGAAAAACTCACGCATCTGCTCATGACTGAACGATTTCACCGCCACCATCAGAAGGGCGCGTTCGTCCACCATCTCCAGCGCCTTCGCTTCGAGCGACAAGGCCGGGCCGCCCATGTCAATGGTTATAATGGCGGTGGTCGCCATGTCGATGCGATCAAAAGGCGGCAACATCCCGGATTTGAACGTCAGGGTGAAACGCGGCGGGTCTTCGCGATGGTAGACGCCATTGAGCCGGAACCGTTCTTTGCGGTCGATGAGCGGCAAAAAAACACGAGCCGAGCGATTTTCGGGAATGGAATGAAGAATATCCGTGGGACTGGTCATTGAACATGCCTTGATAATGAAAAGCTTCGCGTAACCGGGCAGATTTTCTGCGCGCAAAAAATCGCGGCCAGTATACCGCCACGATTTGCTCACAGTAAAGATTTTTCCAGATGGGCGGCGCGTTTGTCCCTTTCCTGTCACGTCCCACGCAAAAATCCGGCCAGCTCGCGACGGATGCGGGCCAAAGTTCTCGCGCAATCGTAGTCGCCGCCCGTCCGAATGGTTTCATACATCGTCTTCGCCTCTTCGCCCAAGTCAGCCAGGCCGCATTGCAGAATCATCCCCTTCAGGGTGTGCAGGGCCAGTGACAGTTCTTCAGCCTCGCCAAGACGCAAGGCCTGATCGGCGCGGTCGAGGTATTCGTTCAGACTGGTTCGGGCCGACTCGACAAGCTGCTGAATCATCGCGTCGGGCAATTGCGTCGCTTCTTTCATGGCTCGGCGGATTTCCGCCCGCAAATCCGCCCCGCTCTTCACCGGCCCTTCGTCCACGGCCACAGGGGGATTCTCCGCTATCGCCGTAACTTGCGACTCCACTGAGCGGACAGGCTGGTCCGACTCGGAAGCGGTTTCAGGCGGCGTCGGCTCTGAGAACGCCGCCGCCGGGACTTCCGCAAGCGTCGTCGTCGCCTCCTCGCCACGAAATCGCCGCTGTTCTTCGAGCCGTGTCGCCAGCTCTTCCATGGTCGCGACCAGCAGATCGTATTTGAACGGTTTGGAAATATAGGCGTCCATGCCCGCCGTCAGACAATTTTCCCGGTCCTCGCTCATGGCGTGCGCGGTCATGGCGACAATCGGAATATGACCACCTTTGATGCGCTCGCCAACCGCGCGCTCCAGGTCGGCGGGGATGAGGTCGCGCGGCGGAAAGCCCCGTTCCAGGTCGCGGATGGCCCTGGTGGCGGCGATGCCGTCCATCTTTGGCATCTGCACATCCATGACAATCATGTCGTAGTCGTGGCCAACCAAGGCGGCCAAGGCTTCCAAGCCGTTGTTGGCGGTCGTCACAACATGGTTGCGCTCAAGCATCATACGGGCCACATCACGATTCATCTGATTGTCGTCAACCACCAGGATGCGCAGGTTTTCAATGTTTCCGGTCGGCGCCTGGTCGAAAACGCGGTCACGCTCCACCGCTTCGGTGGCGGTCAGCGGCAAGACAACATGAAACGAAGCGCCGACGCCTACCATACTCTCGGCCCAGATTCGCCCGCCCATCAAGGCGACCAGTTGTTTGGAAATCGACAAGCCCAAGCCCGCGCCGCTGTATTTGCGCGAATAGGAAGAATCGACCTGCTCAAAACGGTTGAAAATGCTTTCGAGTTTTTCCTTGGCGATGCCGATGCCGGTATCGGAGACAATGAAATGCAGCGGAATCACGCCGTCGTCCCCGGTTTCTTCGGAAACGACGCTGATGGTGATCGCGCCCTCAGCGGTGAATTTGACGGCATTGCCCACCAGGTTGAGGAAGATTTGCCGCAGGCGCATTTCATCGCCCAAATACCATTCCGGCAAACCGGCCGACGGCTCGTTGATCCACAGCCGCAGTCCCTTTTCCACCGCCGGCACATTCA
Source organism: Desulfobulbaceae bacterium (assembly GCA_031287565.1). Taxonomy (GTDB): domain Bacteria; phylum Desulfobacterota; class Desulfobulbia; order Desulfobulbales; family Desulfocapsaceae; genus UBA8130. The sequence continues at coordinate 66,465 of JAITSS010000044.1, read as the reverse complement.
TGATCGAAACGACGCTCTCCAATACGCCGCGCAGGTGGAAAGGCGCGGAATTCAACTGCAACTGTCCGGCCTCTATCTTGGAAAAATCAAGAATATCATCAAGCAGCCGCAGAAGATTTTCGGCGGAGACGCCGACGGTTTTCATCATCTCGTCGCGGCTCTTGTCGTCGCCCGCCTGCCGCGCCAAAGAAGTCATGCCGATGATGGCGTTCATCGGCGTGCGGATTTCGTGGCTCATGTTGGCCAGAAACAGGCTCTTGGCTTTGTCAGATTCCTCGGCCCGCTCTTTGGCCTCCTGATAGCCGTTGATCGATTTCTGCAACTGGTCGGCCATGCTGTTTAAGGCCAAGCCCAACTGACCCATCTCGTCGTGGCTGGTGATTTTCAGGCGAGCCGCGAAATCGCCGTTTTCAAATCGTTTCACGCCGCGCACAATAGTCGTCAGGTGCCTGACCATGCTGGAGGCGATCCAGATGGCGATGACAATGACGATGACGACCATGATGACGGTGAGCAAGGTCAGATTCCAACCAGTCTCCTTGATTGACTGGCTGATCGCGGCCAGCGTCGTCCGTCGGTCCTGTTCCAGCGTCGCTTCATAACCAGAGGCCATTTCCTCAAGCGTCACCGCAGTTTCGGTGGCCGCCCGATGGAATTCGTTGACATCGGCGCCGATGGTGACAAAGCCGAAACCGCGCTCGCTTTGCCCATACATGCCGGTGTAATACGGAATGGCGGCGGCGGTGGTCAGCTTCCACAGGCCAGTCCACAGGATGAGAAACGAACCGGAACCGCCGCGCTGGGTTAAAGACATCCAACCGGCGCACTGCGGCGCGAAGTTGAGATAGCGGCAATCAAGGCCGACGTACCCTTCTTTGGTTAACTCCTTCACCGGCTTCTTTTTGTTGGTCTGCTCAAAAAATTGCGGCGCTTTTTGTTCAAATTCGGTGAACGACCCATGCGATGCCTGCCAGATCGGCAACAATTCGGAACTGATCCAGGGCAAAACCTCCTCGCCGGTCTTCGGATCATAACCAACAATCGAATGATCGCGGGGATGACAGATGCTTCTGCCCATATAATCCCAGATAAAGGCGTAGTTGCCGCTGCCAGCGTCAGAAATATCCGAGAACCGCTCTTCGGTCGGCAATACGTGATCGGTAAATTCCATCAGGTGGGTATGATCAAGGGCCAGCGTGACGTAGCCGATCTTCTTTCCGGCCTTAAAGACCGGCATGACCCAACGCACCAATCCCTGAAAACGCTTACCAACCGGATTTTCCTTCCCGGCATATCCGGCCTGTTCCGGCGCGAAGGGAATGCCCAATTCTTCGGCCCTGGCCGGGGTGTAAACGCCGACAATCGGCGACGGCACATAGGGGCCGATCACCTTGGAAACATAGATTTCCCCCTCCTTAAGATTGGCGGCCTGGGCGAAATAGTCTTCGGCCTTGCACCAGGTGTTTTCCCGGCGCGAGACGTTTTTCAGCTCGCGGGACAAGATATTGGTCAAAGAAATTTTAATCTTCTCCTGGCCGCTGAGATCGACAAAGGTCATCTCGTGGTAAAGCGGCCGCATGTGGCGCAGGCCGCCGCGTTTCGGCGGGCTGTAATGAAAATCATGTTCATTATCGGGCGAGCCGTACTCTACCCGCTGCGCTTCCGCGCTCGGCGACGGGTCTTTTGGCTCCCAGGCGTCGCCCTCTTGGTTCAGCACCCATTCCGGATGATCAATCACCTGCCGTTTGTGCATCGAAACAAAGTCGCGGTAGGTTTTTTCATCAACCGGCAGACCCGATGCCTGGCGAATTGAATCGTCTCTGGCGTAGAGAAACGAGGCCACGTCTTCGGCCAGGCTCACGGTCAGCCGCTCGATGGCTTCCCGCGCTTTCTCATCCAAGGCCCGAATAGAACTTTTCGTTGCTAATTCGCCAGTTTGGTCAACCACGGTCTGGCTGGCGCTCACCACCTCGCTGGATTTCTGTTTGAAGGTTTCGCCGAGATTATTCACCTGCTTGTTGGCCACCCCCATCAGAACAACCAGCGGCACCACTTTGATGACGACAAAAAGCAGGATGAGTTTTTCCCGCATCCCGAACCAGCTGGTTTTCATGAACGACTCATTGGCCGGTTCCGGAGAGGTCTGTGGGGCAAGATTGGCTGTCGGTGTATCCATATTGATGTCCGATAGTTACAGGGAAACGACAACGTGATTGCGCCGATAAGTATCCCGCATGGAACAGGAAATGTCAAAATGGAGGCCGCCGCGCCGCGCCCGTGGCCGTCGGTAGCGTAATACAGCGCTCCGGTTTGCAGGTGATACAGAATGCGATTGTTGGCCGTCTCAGGCGCGCCCCGGTATTGTTGGCGACAAAACAGAATGAATTATACGATAATAAAAAAAGATAAGCGCGGCGCAAGCCGGACGCGGAGATCGCCTCAACCACCATCTGCACCATCACCATGCGCATTCTTCTCATCGCCGACATTCACGGCAATTTCCCAGCGCTTACCGCCGTGGCGGCCGACGCGGCGAGACGAGGCGGCGCGTCCGCCGCGCGGGCGGTGGTCAACTGCGGCGACAGCGTGGTCTATGCGCCGTTCGCCAATGAAACCATGGATTGGCTGGGCCAGCGGCGGGCGCTGAGCATTCTCGGCAACACCGACCGCAGCGTCATCAGGTTGCTGCGTGGCAAAGGACTGAAAAAACCCCGCGATCCGGAAAAACGCATCATGTATGAATACGCCGCTGCAAAACTCAGCCCGGAAAACGCCTTGGCCTTGCAATCGTTTGGCGAAAACGCCACCCTGCCCTTGCCGCTGGGCGCTTCAGACACTGGCAACGGCCAGACAACGCTGGGCGTCTTTCATGGCGGCCCAGACAACCGCGATGAATTCCTCTTCGCCGACACGCCGGATGAACGCTTCGCGGCGCTGGCTGACAATTCGCCGCACGCCGTCATCGTCTGCGGCCATTCACACACGCCCTTCTGGAAATATATCGGTGGCCGCCACTTCATCAATCCCGGCTCGGTGGGCCGGATGTTCGACGGCAATCCGCAAGCCAGCTACGCGCTGCTCGATGTCACGCCGAATGGCCTCACCGTCGGATTGTTCCGCGTCAGCTACGACCTGGCGCGGCTAACCGGCGAAATCCGCGCCCAGCGCCTGCCAGAAATCTACGTCACCATGTATGAAAGCGGCCGCAAATTAAACTGATTTTTAACGTCAGGCAAATCGGCGGCGCTGGCCCGGAACTTGACAGAAAGCGCCCATGGCGGTATGTCATGGGCGCTTTTTTTGCGTGTCCGTCACCGATTCGCACCCGTAATCACTACTTTTTTTGTCGCGAGAATTCCCATGGCTAAGATGAATGGCGCACAGGCGGTTGTCGAATGCCTGCTCGAAGAGGGTATTACTACAATTTTTGGTTATCCGGGCGGCGCGGTCATTGATTTATATGATGCGCTGATGGATGCGCCGATCAGAAATGTTCTGACGCGGCACGAACAGGGCGCGGTGCACGCCGCCGACGGTTTCGCCCGCACCACCGGCGAAGTCGGCGTGGCGCTTCTCACCTCCGGGCCGGGCGCGACCAACGGCGTCACCGGCATCGCCACCGCCTACGCCGATTCAATTCCGCTGGTGGTTCTTACCGGCCAGGTTTCCCGCAATCTGATTGGCAACGACGCCTTTCAGGAGGTGGATATTGTCGGCATCACCCGGCCCTGCACCAAACATAATTATCTGGTTACGCATCGTGATGATCTGGTGCCGACCTTGCGCGAGGCCTTTCATATCGCCAGAAGCGGTCGGCCCGGCCCAGTGCTGGTCGATATTCCGAAAGACCTGCAAATCGCGACGATCAACTATCCGGAGCGAGTCCCGGTGCAGATGAAGAGCTACCAGCCGCATTACGAGCCGCATCCCGGTCAGATCGCCAAAGCCTGCAAAGATATTCTCCGGGCGAAAAAGCCAGTCATGTACGTCGGCGGCGGCGTTATTTTAAGTGACGCCAGCGAAGAACTGACGCAGTTGGCCGAGCGACTCAATCTGCCGGTGGCCATGACGCTGATGGGTCTGGGCGCCTTCCCCGGCATGAATCCGCTCTCTTTGGGCATGTTGGGAATGCACGGCGCCTACGCCGCCAACATGGCGGTGGCGAACGCCGATCTGCTGATCGCCATTGGCGCCCGTTTTGATGACCGGGTGACTGGCCGTCTCGACTCGTTCGCCAAAGACGCGACGATCATCCACATTGACATTGACCCAACCTCGATCAGTAAAAATGTCCGCGTCCATACGCCGATTGTCGCTGACTGCAAGATGGCCTTAACCGCGATGAACGCCTGGCTCGACAAAGAGGAAAGCGCCGATTTTCAGAAGCAGGCGGCCTCTCTTGAGGGGTGGTTCGCGGAAATCCGCCACTGGCAGGAATCACATCCGCTGACTTATAAGGATGACGACATCATCATCAAACCGCAGTACGTCGTGCAAACACTGGAAAAACTCACGGGCGGCGATGCCATTATCACCACCGAAGTCGGTCAGAATCAGATGTGGGCGGCGCAGTTTTACCGTTTCAATCATCCGCGACATTTTGTCAGCTCTGGCGGTCTCGGCACCATGGGTTTCGGCCTGCCGGCGGCGATTGGCGCGCAGATCGCCAATCCCAAAAAGACGGTCATTGACATCGCTGGCGACGGCTCAATCCAGATGAATATCCAGGAATTGGCGACGGCCAGGCAGCAGAACTGCCCGGTCAAGGTGGCGATTCTGAACAACCGCTATCTGGGCATGGTGCGGCAGTGGCAGGAGCTGTTTTATGATCGGCGCTATTCCTCAACCCAAATGGAGGTCGCCCCCGATTTTGTCGAGCTGGCCAAAGCCTATGGCGCGGTCGGCCTCAGGGCAACCAGGAAAAGCGAGGTTGAACCGGTGATAAAAGAGGCGCTGGCCACGAAAAACCTGGTGCTGATGGATTTTGTCATTGACCGCGAGGAAGGCGTGTATCCGATGATTCCGGCGGGCAAATCGACCACCGAAATGCTGTTGGTGTAAGAATTTTTCACTTTATGGAATCGTTATGAAACACACCATTTCCGTTCTGTTGCGCAATAAACCGGGTGTTCTGTCGCGGGTGACGGGACTGTTCAGCGGCCGTGGCTACAATATCGAAAGCCTCTGTGTCGCCGTGACCATGGATCCGGAAGTTTCCTGCCTGACTCTGGTTTCTTACGGCGAGCCGCCGATCATCGAGCAGATCACCAAGCAACTGAACAAACTAATCGATGTCGTTAAAGTCACCGACATCAGCGAAAAAGAATACGTCGAGCGCGAGATGGTGCTGGTGCGGGTCAACGCCAACGCCAACAGCCGCGCCGAAGTGCTACGGATTGTCGATATTTTCCGGGGCAAGGTCGTCGATGTCGCCACTCGCAGCTACGCGCTTGAAATCACCGGCTCGGCCTCGAAAATCCAAGCGTTCATTGATATTTTGCGGCCCATGGGCATTCAGGAAATCGTCCGCACCGGCACCATCGCCATGGCCCGCGGCTCAAAAAAATAGCCCCTCGGAGAGAATCCATGCTGACCCCGAAAATCCCCGTCGCCAAAGAAGGCTATCCTTTCATCGCCTTGGCCGCGCTGTTCACGCTGACCGCCGCCCTGCTCTCCTGCCCGTGGACAACGCTGGTTTTGGGCCTTGTGACGCTTTTCGTCGTCTGGTTTTTCCGCGACCCGGAACGCATCATCCCAACGCATGACGAAAACGCCATCCTCTGCCCGGCGGACGGCGCGATTATCGGCGTTGACCGGCTTGATGAATCACCGTTCATCGGCGGCAAAACGACGCGGATTTCCATTTTCATGAACGTGTTCAATGTCCATGTCAACCGGGCGGTCTGCGCTGGGCGGGTCGAGAAGGTATCACACAAACCGGGCATGTTTTTCGCCGCCGATAATAAAAAAGCGGCGCTGGAAAACGAGTCCTGCGCCACCGTGTTGCGACTGGCCTCTGGCCGCCAGGTGGCGATGGTGCAGATTGCCGGACTCATCGCCCGCCGCATCGTCTGCTGGCTGCAAGTGGGCGACGAAATACAAGGCGGCGAGCGTTTCGGCCTGATCCGTTTCGGCTCGCGGCTTGATGTCTATCTGCCGGATGATTGTCAGGTCACGGTCTTTCCGGGGCGCAAAGTAAAGGCCGGCGAAAGCGTGCTGGCCATTCTGCCTTAACCATCCGATACACTTTTATTGTCAGGCCCGCTGTGGTTCGCCCGGCGGGTTTTTTTGTGCCGCTTGGCAATACACTTCTTCCAACTGCAAAAAAAGAACCGATGCGCATCATTTCCGGCGTCGCGGGCGGGCGACGTTTGGCCGCGCCCAAGGCCGATTCGCGCGCCATTCGCCCCACCGCCGACCGCGCCAGGGAGGCGCTATTCAGCATATTGGCCAAGCGTTTGCCTGACGCCAAGGTGCTTGATCTCTTCGCTGGCACCGGCGCTTTAGGGCTTGAAGCGCTGAGCCGTGGCGCGGCGCGGGCTGTTTTTGTCGATTGCGGCCAAGAAGCCCTGACGCTGATCGAAGAAAATATCCGCCACTGTGGCTTCACGCCGGAACAGGCCAGAGTGATTCGGCGCGACCTGCGCCATGGTCTGCCCAAAGAAATCATCGGCGAGCATTTCGATGTAATTTTTCTCGACCCGCCCTATGACCAGAACCTGGCCGACCAAACCCTTGCCATACTGAGCCGAATGCCAATACACGCCGCGCTCATCGTCGCCGAAGAGCGCCACAAACGCCGCCTGGCGACCCGCTATGGTCAGTATTTCCTCAAAGATAGGCGCCGCTATGGTGAAAGCGCCTTCTGGTTTTTCGCGCCGGAAGGGACGGCTGATGTCGATTCGGACAATGAAATCAGCATGGGACTTATGCCTCGTTCGCATCGGTCGGAATTGGCTTCGGCGCGTCGATCAAATAGCCCTGAATGCCGTCCAGGTTAAATCCAGCCGCTCGCAGCCATTGTTCCTCGTTTTCGACGCCGCTGATTATCACTTTGATGTCGAGGCTGTGCGCGACGGTGGACAGGGTGTTGATTAAAAAGTCGCCGCCTTGCTCCTCGCGCATCGATTCAATGAAGGCGCGGTCAATCTTCACGTAATCCGGCAGCAGCTCGCTGAGGTAGCCCAGGCGCATCATGCCCTGGCCGAAATGATCGAGGCCGATATGGTGGCCAAGCTTTTTCGCTTCGACGGCGAATTTTTTCAATAAGCCGCGATGACGGCGCAGACGAAACTCCGGAAACTCGAAGTCGATATGCAGGCCGCGACGGTTGAACTCGCGCATCCTCTCGCATAACCAGGCAAAAAAATCCGGGTCAGCCAGGGAAACCGGTGACAGATTGATCGCCAGCTCCGCCGGGTCGAAGCGCGCAAACGGTCGCGCCAGCAACTCTTCAATCACCAAACGGTCGAGGTCGGGCATCAGGCCGAGGCGTTCAGCGGTCGGCACGCCCATGCCCAAAGGCAGGATGTTGGCCTGCCTGTCCAGACTGGCGTCGGCGGGCAGGCGCATTCTGGTCAGGATTTCATAGTGGACGATCTGGTCGCGGTCATACGCCGCCACCACCCGCTGCGACAAAAAAACCACGGCCCGCGTTTCGATCACCTGGCGCAGAATATCCCGCCAGGCCAATCTGCCTGTGGCGCAACAGGCCGCATCATCGTCCTGGCACATGGGCGAAAGCGCCACCTGGTCGCCGGAGCGGGCCTCGCTTAAGGCGCGGTCGGCATAGGCCAGTAGCTTGCCCAAAGGAACAGCCTGGTCGTAGACAACGCCGCCGACGCGAATGGCGGCGTTCCCGACCAAAGCCGCAGACTCAAGTTCGAGGTCTTCGACGATGGTTTCAGCGATGCCTTTCGCCGCGTCCAGGTCAGCGTCGGGCACCAGCAGCGCGAAGTCACCACCGTTCAGCCGGGCGATGGCGGCGGCGGGCCAGGCGTGGCAGGACTCAGTGATGATTCTCGCCGCCTCCTGAAGCAGTTGGTCGCCGCTCTGGTAGCCGCCGCGCTGGTTGACGCCCTGTAAATCCTGAATTTGCGCGAGGAAAAAGGCGCCGGCCACCGGCATTCGCGTGTTTTCGACTTTGGCCGCGACCTGGCTCTCTAGGTAGAGGCGATTGCCGACCCCGGTCAGATTGTCTTGCAACAGGCGTAGCCGCAAATCCTCGGCCATGGTCGCCTGCCGCTCAAACATCAGGCGGATGTGCCCGGCGGCGCGATTCATCGCCATCACCACCCGCAGCAATTCTCTGGTGCGCGGCAGTTCGTCCTGAATATCGAAGCGGCGCTGACAAAGGGCCACGGCCTGCCGCTCAATGCCCCGCAGCGGTTTCAATAGATGCTTCAGACCGAGACCACCGAGAATCGCCGCCCCGGCCAAGGCCAGGGCGAACCACAAAACGGTGTTTTGCAGCGATTGCCATAACGCGGCGTAGGTCGGTCCCGGCTGGCCCACCACCGTGACCACGCCAACCTGTTGCCAGCCGCGCAGAATCGTCGCCTCGGCGGGCGGCGCATCGAGAGCGACCAGGCGTCGGAACCAGGCAGGCGTTCGCGCCCAGTCATCGGGCTGACTACGCGCCAGCAGCGTTTCGCCACCCAGGTCGCGAATCGTGATGCTCTGATAATAGCCGCGATCAAAAAGCGGGCCGACCATCGCCTCCATGGTGGCGCGATCCATACCATGCTTGTCGGCGGTCAGCGCCAGGCCGAGAAAGGTAGCGGCATCCTGAGTTTGCGAAGCCAATTGTCCTTCCATGAATATCCGGCTGCGGCTGAATTCGCTGAACCACAAACCGGCGCAGAGAATTGACAGGATGAACAGACATGAAAACAGGAGTTGTCGATACAGGGTCATGGCAGCCCCATCAGTCTTGAGGAAATTGTTCGCCCATGCGCGCGGCCAGCCGCCGCCACTGGTCGAGTTGGTCGCCCGAACCAATCATTGTACCCAAGCCGCGCCGCTTGGCCAGCCACAAGCCGGAACCGTTGACGCTGTACACCGGGCGCAGGTCGCCGCGTTCGGTCGCCGGTTTAACGGTTTGGTCGATATTATCGAGGATCAACGGAATCGCGTCGGGATGCGCATAGTAGCTGAGTACCATATGCGCCTGATTGAGGGTAAGACTCTTGACATAGGTCAGCGTCAGTTTGGATTCGGCAATCCCCATGTTGATCAGGGTAAAAAATTTGCCGATGGCGAAATCCTCACAGTCGCCGCCGCCGGAAGCGAGAAACTCGACCGGCGTCGCCCAGTAGTCTTCTTGACGCCACTGAATGCGGTCGTCAATGAAATGCAATTGGTTGAAAAAACGGTTCACCAGGGCCAGCAGTTCCCGGTCGGAAGCGCGACGCTTTTCGGCGTCCGCCATCAAATCACGCCAGGCAAGCAGGCGTTTTTTCGCATCCGGACCATATTCACGTTCGGCGCGGCGCAACAGCTGCTCCGATACCGTCAGGCGTATGCCGTCTTCACCGGCGACGGCGGGCGGCGGGGCGGAAAAAGGCGACAGGCAGAGCGAAAAACCAGTCGCCAAACAGCAAAGCAGTGTCCGCGCCCGCCTTCGCCTGGATGAAGAAAATAAAGCTGGAATCGGCAAGAAAATTCTCCTGTCCTTCCATGGCGGAGGCAAATCCATAGAAACAGGCCGCGCCGGGCATTCAGCCGACGCGGCCTGATCAAGCAAACGAAGCGAAGCAATAAAACTTAGTTGGCGCGGTTGGCGTCACCCATAACACTTCGGTCTTCAATCTGTTCTCCGACGACACCCTGAAGCGCGCCCTCGTCCGGCCAGGGCACGCCCAGGGCTGGCAGCAACAGGCCCAGACTATTCAGAATGCGGCACTCGGCGTAAAGACCGTCGTATTCGGCGGCGACCAATTGTTGGGCCGCGTCGATGCGCTCGGCTTCGGCATCCAGCACATCGAGAAGAGTGCGCTGGCTGATATTCCATTGTTTGGCATAGGCTTCGGCGGTCGAGCGGGCGAAAGCGGCGCGGCGGCGCAAAAATTCGATGCGTTTTTGCGTCGATTGCCAGGACTGCCAGCTCAGGCGCGTCGATTCCACGGTCTGGCGGTGCGTATGGCTGCGAATTTCCCGCGCTTCCTGAATCAATTGCTCGGTCTCGCTCTTCCGCGCCTTATCTTTCCAGCCATTGAAAAAGTTGTAGCGCAGACGCAGAAACAGGCGCAAATCCTCGCGCTCGTCACCGCTATAGTCGGAACTGTAATCGGTGTCTTTTTCATAGGTCTTATCGACTTCAAGATCGACGACCGGCAAAAACGCCGACCACGACACCTGATCCTGCTCACGTCTGGCCTCGACATCCATATTGGCCGACAGCAGGCGGGGATGGGCGGCCACGGCCTTTTGCTGCGCCTCGTCAAGCGACGGCGGCAACATGTCCTCGTTGACCTGGCGTGGCTTTTCGAGCAGGCCGGGAAAAAATCCGGTCACGGCCATGAAGCTACTGCGCGCATCCTCCAGATTCTGCTCGTTGATGATGAGGTTGGATTTGGCCAGATTCAAGCGGCTCTGGATCTGGTCCTGGTCGGCGCGACGATCAACGCCGGATTCGCTGCGCAAACGAATCTGGTCGGCGATGCGCTCGTGCATGACCAGATTTTCCTTGGCCAGATTGACAAGCTCCTGATTGCGCAGTGCCTGCAAAAAGGCGTCGGCGGTTTGCAGCGCCACATTGTTGGCGGTGTCGCGGACGATATAGGCCTGCGCTTCGACGCGGGCCTTCTGCCGCTCGATTTCGTTTTTGGTGCCAAACCCGGCGAAAATGTTCTGGCGCAACGACAAGCGGGCGCTGCGCGGGTCGATGGTTTCATCGACCGGCTTTTTCACATCGTCGATTCCGGCGCCGGCGTCGAGGTCGAGTGACGGCAGATACCCGGCGCGAGCCTGGACGACTTCCTCATTCCTGGCCAGGCGATTGTAGGCGGCGGCGCGCACGTCCGGGTTGTTGGCGATGGCCTGAGCCACCACGTCGCGCAGGCTCGATGACTGCGTGTTTCCAGTGGCGTTGGCCGCTTCTTGCAACTCGCCAACGGTAATCGTTGGCCGAGTCGCCTCCTCGGCGCAAAGATTCGGCGCTATCAGGCCAGAGCAAAGAACACACAAGGCCAACAAGACGGCGCGTCCAGGATATAATCTGTGGTTCACATCAATTTTCACAAAAAGGTCTCCATGTTTCAATATTGTCGAGAAGGGCATTGGTCATGGTTGAAGCATCCACAAAATTTTTGGTCGGGTCAAGTCCATGACCGTAAATTTACAAAAGAAATTATTCCTTCATCGCTCGCGCAGGGCAGTTTGTCTGGCCCGGAGAATCGGTTTCAGCAGATACGACATGATAGTTTTTTTGCCGGTGAGAATATCGACGGTCGCGACCATGCCGGGGATGATCGGCAGCGGTTCCTGCGGCGTTCCCAGGTGGTTTTGCTTGGTGCGCAGACGCACCAGATAAAAATCGTTGCCCTGTTTATCGGTTATTGAATCGGCGGAGATGTGCTCAAGGCCAGCGTCCAGCCCGCCATAAATGGTAAAGTCATAGGCGGTGAATTTGACCATCGCCTGCTGATTCGGGCGCAAAAAGGCGATGTCCTGCGGTTTTATCTGGGCCTCAATCAGCAAGGTATCTTCAAGCGGCACGATTTCGACCAAATCCATGCCCGGCTGGATAACGCCCGACACGGTGTTGACGAGAATGCGGTTGATGGTGCCGCGCACCGGCGAACGCACTTCGGTGCGTTGCAGGCGATCCCTTAAGGCCACCGAAGTGGCGCTCGACGATTCAAATTTGGCATAGGCGTCGTTCAGCTCGGCGCGGGCGGCGTTGGTAAAATTCAGCCGCTCCGACTCCATGGCTTTTCTCGCTTCATCAATCTGCGAGTGAATCTTTTCGACCGTTACTGTCATCGAGGCGATTTCGCCAGTCAACTGGCTGTCCTGCCGCTCCAGACGCAACAACTCGATTTCCGACGCCGCGCCCTGGGCCACCAGAGGCCGCGTCATGCTCAGCTCTTTTTGCAAGAAGGCGGAGCTGCGCCGCGATTCGGCGAGTTTGGTTTGGGTTTCGCGCAATTCCTGCTGTCTCTGGCGGTATTGCTCGTCGAAAATTTGCAGCTTGGTTTCAATCTGCCTGCGGCGCGAATCGAAGAGCTGTTTTTCGCGGCTGGCGATATCAGGTTTTTCCTTGACCACTTCCGGCGGCGGCACAAATTCCTTGTTATCGACTTCGGCCTCCAGGCGGGCGATCTGCGCCTGCAACGCCAAGGCCGTCACCTTGTTTTCCATGACTGGGGCGTTGAACATGGTCTTGTCGATTTTTAAGAGCAACTGGTCTTTTTCAACAATATCGCCAACATGGACGAGCATCTCCGACAAGATGCCGCCTTCGAGATTCTGCACCACCTGAATCTGCGACGAGGGGATCACCTTGCCGTCACCGCGCGTCGCTTCATCAACGTGGGAAAGAGAGGCCCAGACCACAAAGGCGATAAAGATCAGCGCCAGCATCCACAAAATGACGCGACCGCCTTTGGGACTCTGAATGAGCAGCGTATTGCGGATATCCGTCACCAAATCAAGGTCGGCGGCGGGCATCCGGCGGAAGACGCCGGGCGATTTTTCTTGCCCGGCGGCCGACGGCGGCGCGGGCGTTTCAGGAGGAATCTGTCGCTTTGGCAAAGGTGGCCGAGCGGACGCCGCTTGATGTGGCGCTGGCGCGACCGGCGGCGTATTGATGGCAGGCGGTCGTCCCGGCGCGACTGGTACCTGGCGATGCGTCTCCGCCGCCTTCACGGATGCGGGAATTTTAGGCGGCGCGTTCGGGGCCACAGGTTTCTGATTCCGCTCGGACATAGAAAGTTCCCAAAGAATTTGACGCTCAACAATCAATACCGTATCTGGCCGGATTTCATCGCCGCCATCACCTGATCCCTGGGACCGTCGGCGGCGATGGTCGCGTTATCGACCAGAATGATCCGGTCAACCAGCGACAGAAGCGAGGCGCGATGGGTAATGAGAATCAGGGTTTTGCCGGGCAACAATTCAAGCAAATGCTCCTTCAGGCGGCTTTCGGTGCGGTTATCCATGGCGCTCGACGGCTCGTCCATGATGAGAATCGGCGGATCGTGCAAGAGGGCGCGGGCCATGGCCACACTTTGCCGTTGGCCGCCGGAAAGCCCCCGGCCCTGCTCGCCGATTTCCATATCAAAGCCCTGCGGATGCCGACCGATGAACTCTGTCGCGCCTGATACATTGGCGGCCCGCAGCACCTGGGCGTCATCGACTTCCGGCGAACCCAGAATGATGTTGTCGCGGATGGTGCCGCGAAACAGCGTCACATCCTGCGGCACATAGCCGATAAAGCGGCGCACGTCGGCCGGGTCAATCTGGCGAATGTCGGCGCCGTCCAGGCTGACGATGCCGCCGGTCGCCTCGTATAAACCCAAAAGCAATTTGCTGAGCGTGGTTTTGCCTGAGCCGATTGGCCCTATCAGGGCAATTTTTTCGCCAGGTTTAATCGAAAAACTGATCCCCTTCAGCGCCGGGGTTTTTTGTTCGGGATAGAAAAAATCGACGTTTTCAAAGGCGATCTCACCCCGACATTCGGAGCGGCTGACAAAGTTTTTGTCGCTGGGGCGCTCGACCGGCAAGGCCATGATTTCGTTCAAAGTTTTGATTGCCGTCCGCGCCAGATGAAAGCGGGTGGCCAGATTGACCACCTGCGACATCGGCGCTATCGCCTGCCGCGACAGCATCATTAAGGCGATGATGCCGCCCTGGGTGATTTCGCCCTGGGCCATGCGATACACCCCGGCGGCCAGCACCGCCACCACGTTCATATTCATGATGAACTGCGACGACTGCGTGACGAATGACGACCACAAACGCGAGCGGCTGCCCCACGAGGCGATGTAGCTGATTGATTCCTCCCAGGCGCGTTGAATCTGGCTTTCGGCGCGTAGCAGTTTAATCGTTTCGATGCCCGACAAGCCTTCGACCAGAATGGCGTTTTTCTGCGCCGAGGCGGCGAAATTTTTTTCGACCGCCGTCTTCAGCGGCCCCTGCGCCACCAAGGCGACCAGGGCCATAAGCAAAATGGCCGCCAGATGAAACAGCACCAGCCAGCCGCCGAGATACCAAACCACCACCAGAGCCAGCAGCATGAAAGGCAGATCGATAAGCGAAGTGATCGAAAACGAGGTGATGAAATCGCGCACCGACTCGAATTGTTGCAGATTTTTTGAGAACGCGCCGACCGATTTCGGACGCACTTCCATCCTCAATCCCAAAACCTTCTCCAGAAGCGCCGCCGAAATGCGCAAATTGGCCTTGGCTCCGGCTTCATCGACGAAATAACCGCGCAGGGTCTGGAGAATCAGATTGAACAGATAGACCAGCGAAATGCCAATCGACAGCACCCACAAGGTATCGAAGGCCAGGTTGGGAATCACCCGGTCATAGACGTTCATGGTGAAAAACGGGCTGACCAGGGCGAAAATGTTGATCAGAAGCGAGGCCAGCAGCACATCGCGATAAATCCGCCAGGATGCGAAAATCGCGCCCCAGAACCAGGTTTTGCTGGTGTCGTCAACGCCATGGCGAAACTGATTCTCCAACTTGTATTGCGGACGAACAAAGAGCGCCGCGCCGGTATAGAGCCGCTCCAGGTCAGCAAAGCCGATGATCGATTCGCCGCATGACGCTTCCGGTAGCAGAATCTTCGCCTCCTGGCGTTCGTGGTCAATGGCGACCAGCAGGCAGGCGCGACGATCATGCAGCAATAAAACCGCAGGCAATTCCAAGGCCGTGATGCGCGCCAAGGGGCGCTGAATCAGGCGCGAGACCATGCCAGCGCGACCAGCGGCGCGGGCGAAAAGTTCCACGGTCAGACGGTTGCCAACCAGCGGCAACCCGGCGCGGATGGCGATGCGACTGATCGGCTGGTTGTGCAACCGCGCCAGGTAAACCAGGCAATCGGCCAGCGGATCGACAATATGTTCTTCGTCGAAGGCGGTTCGCCCCCAACTCGCGGTTTCGTTCGGCAATGGTTCAGTCATCGAGATGCGCCGGGTGATTTTTGAGAAATGCTTTATTTCTGCTACGATAGCGATGGTAACAAATTTCCGGATACCAAAGCAAGCGAGGAGAAAACCATGCTGATCGTGGAGAGAAACGCGGAAGGAAAGATTACGGCCATTCGTTTGGGCGAAGGGCGAAGCGACGAAGAACCGGCGTCGCTCCTTGACCCGGAAGTCTCGGATTTCCTCCGCATCGGCGGCGGCAACGAAGCCTACGCCGGGATGCTCTGCCTCACCGACCACTCACTGGTTCGGGTCTTGGAAGACCTTATTGATCTGATGATTGCGAAAAACATCATCCTGTTTACTGAACTGCCACCGCAGGCGCAGAAAAAATTGAATGAACGCAAACAGTTACGTATGAAGCTAGATGGCGCCGACAGCCTTTTGGTTGATGATGTCGTCTGACAAAACCCGCCGGAGAGAACATCTTGATGCGCCAATGGGCAAAGCAAGAGGC
The DNA here is from genome assembly GCA_031287565.1 of Desulfobulbaceae bacterium. GTDB lineage: Bacteria > Desulfobacterota > Desulfobulbia > Desulfobulbales > Desulfocapsaceae > UBA8130. The sequence goes on along the minus strand of JAITSS010000044.1, from coordinate 50,850 downwards.
AATGATATGGCGCTGAGCGCGTAATGCGCAACAATGAAAAAGATTGTCCGTTCCCATCTCTGAGAGTGGATTGCCGCTGGCGCGGCAATGACGGGGGAAAGCGCGGGAATGCCCATAACGTCATGCCCGCGTGTTTTCAGCGGGCATCCAGAGGCATCAAAAAAATACCGAGAAACGGGCACTCTGGATTCCCGCTGGCGCGGCAATGACGGAACAAAGCGCGGTCTACAGCCGTCATGCCCGCGCAGGCGGGCATCCAGGCAGGATATGGCAAATGCGACGGCATGGATTCCCGCTTGCGCGGCAATGACGGGGGAAAGCGCGGGAATGACACATGCCAATGAGAGATACTGCGTCTTTTATGGCGAAGTCTCTGCACAAGTTATTCTTTTGGCGGGCGACGATAGGCCAACGCGGGCGATAGGCAACCGTATGGTCGTTCCACCGATTTTCTTGTCGCTTTGAATCGCGCGGTGTGATGTTCAGTCCAGGCGTAGCAGGCGGCGGGCGTTGGCGGTGGTTTGGCGGGCGAGTTCCGCCGGGGCCTCGCCGCGCAAAACCGCCAGCGCCTGGCAAATGGCCAGGATATGTTCCGGCAGGTTGCGTTTCCCGGTTTGCCCGGCGATGGGAATATCCGGGGCGTCGGTTTCTAGAGTCAGGCAATCAAGCGGTAGCGCCTGGGCTGTCGCTCGGATTTTTCGCGACCGCTCCCAGGTGACAGCGCCGCCGACGGCGATAAGAAATCCCAGTTTTATAAAAGCTTCAGCCTGTTGCAGGCTACCGTTATAGGCATGGACAATGCCGCCAAAGGGAAAATGTTTGCGGCGTAGGGTGGCCAGAACCTGGTCATGCGCTTTTCGCACATGGAGCAATATTGGCAATTCGTGTCGGCGGGCGATGAGCAGTTGCGCTTCAAACAGACGTTGCTGCGCTTGGCGGTCGGCGTTGGCGTGGTAGTAATCAAGACCGATTTCACCAATCGCCAGCACCTGCGGCTCGGTCGCGATTGCATCCAGGGCCGCGAGGTCGGCTTCGCTGTGGCGGGCCAGATACATCGGATGCAGGCCCGGCGCGGCGTACAGGCCCTGATGTTGTCGCGCCATGGTCAGCATTCCCGGCCAACCGCGCCTGGTCACGCCGGGCAAAAGCATGGCGCTCAACCCGACCGCCCTGGCGCGGGCCAGCTGCTCGGCCCAGTCGGGAAAGCATTCGTCAATATCCAGATGACAGTGGGTATCGAAAAGCTCCATATGCGGGTTATGAAAAGTCCTAGCGCATCGGCGGAACAAGCCCGCTGACAGCGAATATCCACAACGCCAGCGCTGTCGAGAGGGCGATGAAGACGGCGGCGCTACCGATGTCCTTGGCTTTTTTCGCCAAAGGGTGAAATTCCGGCGAGACCATATCACAGATCGCCTCGATGGCTGAATTGGCCAGCTCGACCATCAGCACCAGACTGTTGGCGAGAAACAGCAGCATTTTCACGTCCGGCGCGAACGGCGGCAGGATGATCGCTGGCAAAAGCAACAAATAGACAATGAATTCCTGACGAAACGCGGCCTCTGTGCGCCAGGCGCTTTTCAGCCCGGCCATCGAATAGCCGCCGGCGGCGATGATGCGGGCTAATCCGGTTTTTTTTGATTTCATACCGATGGGAACCTCGAAAAATCGATTTTCTGGAGGCGCGGCTCTTGTTCAAAAGGAATTGCGCGCCCCAAAAACCTGTCGGCTCCTCTAACGTAGAGTTGGCGCGCCTGCGCGGTTTTTCGCGCAAATCGCTTCAACGCAGGCTTATGCATCATTCAATGATTCCCTTCACACGCAAAGCCTCGCGAGTGATTTTCTGACGCAGAGGGAGAACACTTTGATCAGGAGCGTCCATATTCATGGCAAAGAACCAAGTTCCTTTCCGTGTTTCAACGTAGCCAACATACCAACCAACATGCCAACTAATTGGCGGGCCAGATTTCGTTGCCCAGCCGGTCTTGGCGCGAAGCGCATATTCAGAATTTTGTTCGACAAGCATAATTTGCCGAAGTGAGTTGTAAGACGAATCCTTGAATGGAAGTGAGCGTCGATAAACCTTCTTGAGAAATTCGACTTGCCCAGTGGCGCTCATTTTCAAAGAGCCATCCAGCCAGAATGTCGTTTCGTTCAATGGCTCATGAAGTTCGCCATAACCCGATGTCGCGAGATAGTGTTTGTATTTGGCGACCCCAACTCTCCGGGCAAGCTCCTGAAAATACCAGACGCACGAAGACCTGAAGGCGCTTTCAAGGGTTTGGTCACGATTCCACTCGGTGATTTCTCTTGAAACGCCATCCCATTCCAGGGTGTCGCTGGCCGAAATGACATCTTCTTCCAGCGACACCAGGGTGTTCAGTATCTTGAAGGTTGAGGCTGTCGGAAACCGGCGGCCCGCCCGCACGTCGTCGTGAACGAAGGTCTTTCCTTCATTGATTGGAGAAATGACAATCGTGCCAGTAACTCCGGCGTTGGAAAATAGCTTCGCGATCTCCATGTCTTCCGCCCAGGTCTGAATTGGGAGCAGAAGAACGAAGGAGAGGAGACCCAATATGCGCATGTCGTGATGCATAACCTATGAATTAAGCCGCACCGCGAAACGGCGTCGGCTCAAATGAATTGTGAGCCGCCAGCGGCAAATCCCCGCCGTTGGCATAAAGATGGCCGTATTTCCGCTTGCGCTGGCCTGTGAAATGCCACCAGAGTTTAGGCGGATTTCCACCCAAGAAATCCGCAACGGACATAAAGACGTCTAGTACGCATGGATCTTGACGTAACCGGGTAATGTGACAAAGCGCGTTGTAGAGTTCCAGCGGATCAACACCCTCCAGTTGAGCTGGATGAGTGAAGCCCAGCAACACAAAATCCTTAGCCAAAGCAGGGCCGATGTTTGGAAGATCAGTAAAGCGCCGAATCTTTTCCCGCGCGACTTTTTGTGGATTCATGGCAGCTAACCTTTGAGTTACGCGGACAGCCGCAGGCAGTTCCGCTTGCATAAATGGGTTAGACATCCAGGTTTGACAACAGAGCCAACACCTTGCTGAAAGAAAAAGAAGGGTCTTGGCTTAATCAGATGTGGCACGTTCTCGCGCCACCATGCGGCGGCCTGCGGACTGCTTTGGGCCAGGACTTCGATAGCTACCAATGTTTCAACGACATAGCCAGATTGTTTCTCGTGCCTGCCCAAGAGGAAGGCTATGACGCCGGAGACAAAGCCTTTCGGACCAGTGAATATACCAAAAACCCGGACTGTGAGTAATGGCGACTTTCGCTGCGCGAGCGGAAGATTTAGACCAAGCCCTTTCTCCCGGACCCAGAACGGTGCTTCTCCGGGCGGAGTGGATGTGATTCGCAGGCGCATCGGCATTACGGCCTCTGATGCCTAACGTTTTAGTTAAACGACGCGCGTCAGCGTTTACGCTTCTACCAATAGTTATATGCGCTTACTCGGAAGCGCGGGCGTCCGCGACCGGGGAATCGGTGAGGTAGAGCAGGAATTCCTGATTCCCTTTTGGGCCGAGAATTGGCGAGGCGACCGCGCCAAGGTCGCGCAGCCCTAAGCTGGCCGCGAAATGCGCGACCTTGGCCACCGCCTCCCGGCGTAAACCCTCGTCGCGGACCACGCCGCCTGCCGCGACCTGGGCGGCAGCCAATTCAAATTGTGGTTTGACTAAAACGATGAGCCGCCGCAGGCCATGAAAAAACGGCGATAAGGCTGGGATGAGCCGGGTCAGCGAGATGAACGAGGCATCGAGCACCGCCAGATCAATCTCTTTGGCGATGTCGCCTGGTTTGAGATGGCGGGCGTTCACCCGTTCCATGACCACAACGCGATGGTCGCCGCGCAGTTTCCAGTCAAGTTGGCCATAAGCGACATCGACGGCGTAGACCCGTGCCGCGCCATGCTGCAACAGGCAGTCGGTGAAACCACCGGTGGAGGCGCCAATATCCAGGCAACGCCAACCATGTGGATTGATAGAAAAATGGGAGAGCGCTTTTTCAAGCTTGAGACCGCCCCGCGAGACATAGCCGAGGCGTTTACGCAAACGTAGCGGGCAATCAAGGGCATACTTGTGGCCGCATTTATCGGCGACCCGTTCTGCCGCCAGCACCTGTCCGGCGGCAATGAGCGCCCGCGCTTCTTGCAAATCGGCGACCAGACCACGCGCTAAAAGCAGCTCGTCCAGCCGTTTTTTCTCCGTCGTCACCGCGCCTTGGTCATAGTTTGCCCAGTCTCGCCCGCGCGGTTTTCGCTTCCGGAGAATCGGGATGCTGGTCGATCAGTTTTTTGTAGAGGGTTTTCGCCATTTCCACATCGGCTATTTCTTCAAAGGCCATGCCTTGCTTGAGGGTGGCGGCGGCGGCTTTGCTCATCTGCGGTTTGGAGGCGACTTGCTGGTAGCTGATAATCGCCTGGTCGTATTTTTTGCTCTGAAAATTGCATTCGCCTATCATGTAATTAGCTTCAGAAGCCTGGCTGGCTGAAGGATTGCTGGCCAGATAGGATTCAAAGGCGGCCTGCGCTTTGCTGTATTGCTTCTGCGCGAAAAGCTGTTTGCCTTCCGCCAGTTTATCGCCAGAAACAGCCGGTTCGGCGGCGCTTGTCGTCGTCGCCGGTTTGGTCGCGGCGGGTGGCGGAATCTTGTCGAAGGGATCGTCGTCGGATGTCTGAGCGGTTGTGGTTGGCTTCTTCGGCGACACGGACACGACCGGAACCACCGGCGTTCTGCTGACTATTTTCGCTGGGCCGCTGGTGATCTTTTTGATTTCGCCGCCACTGGACGCGGAGGCGCTGGACGAAGCCGAAAGCGCCTTGGCCTTAGCCTTAGCCGCTTCCGCCTTGGCCTGCGCTTCCTTCAGGGCCTTTTCGGTATCGCCGACCCGCTGGGATTGGATCAGCTTGATGTTGTCCTGCTGCGCCTTCAGCTTGTCTTCCAGAGATATGATCTTTTCATCCTTGGCTTTCAGGCTTTCTTCCAGCTTGCTGATGGCCTCATCACGCTTGCCTAGCTCTTGTTGGGTGCGAGCACCGATGGTGGCTTCCAGCGATTTGTTTTGCTCTTTCAAGCGGGAATTGACCTGATTGGTATCGTCCAACTGGTTTTGCAGATTACGGACCTGCTCTTCCAACTGCGTGATCTTCTCGCCCGCAGCGGCCTGCTCGCGCTGAATGCTGTCCACCTGCGTGGACTTCATGTCTTCCATCTTCCGGTTCATGGTGCGCAGTTGATTTTGCAGGCGCTCTACCTCGCCATAGGAAGCGCAATGCGCGAAGAGCGGTAAAAGCGGCAGCGTCAGAAGAAGGAAGCGGGGGAATTTTTTCATGGCGAATGGACGGTTATGGGTTGTCGCGGTTCATCGTGACCACTGCGGATAGGTCTGATCGCCGGAAAAATTGAAGAGTTGTCGGTTAAATGTGCCATTTTTCAGGATGGCGCAGAGTTGGTGCGAACGGCCGCCGCGTCGCGCATAAACAATCTGATTGCCGTCTGGCGACCAATTTGGCGTTTCGTGGTGGCTGAGGTCATCGGTGAGCTGTATTGAATCGCCCTGCCCCGGACGGACAAGAAACAACTGATACACGCCGCCGACCAGGCTGGAATAGACAATCAGGTCTTCGGTTGGCGACCAGGCTGGTTCAGCATTCTCGTTGCCCTCGAAACTGACCCGTTGCGCCTGCCGGGTGCGCATGTCCATAACATAGACCTGCGGTTTACCGGTGCGGTCGGAGACAAAGGCGATGCGCGTGCCGTCCGGCGACCAGGAAGCCGAGGTGTTGATGCCTTGCCCCTGGGTCAGGCGTTCGATGATTTTCCCTTGCGGCGCGCAGAGATAGAGGTCGGGGTTGCCGTCCTTTGACAGCGTGACGATCATGGAGCGGCCATCGGGGGAATAGGCCGGGCCGTAGTTCAGTCCTTTGAAGCCCATAATGCGGGTGGTGGTGGCGCTCTGGCGCAGGTCGGTGATGTAGAGATTCTGGTTGCCGGTGTGGTACGAACTATAGGCCAGGTAATTGCCGTCGCGGGAGAAACGCGGCGATACGACCAGATTCTGGTGTCGGGTGACGCGGCGCTGGGCGCTGCCGAGAATATCGGTGGTGTAGGCTTCCTTCGCCCGTCCGTCGAAGGAGACGTAGGCGATTTTCGTCGAGGCGATGCCGGGTTTGCCGGTGAGCGCCAGAATCACTTCATCACAGAATTTATACAGCATCTTGTGTCTCTGGCTGACTGTGCCGGTATAGGTTTTCCCGGTGACGAGATCGCCGGACGCCGCCTCAAGCAGCCGCAGCTCCAACGACAGGCTTTGTCCTGAGCTGCTGTAATTGCCCAGAACCACATAATCCAGGCCCAGCTTTTTCCAGTCAGAGTCGGGATTGTTGCCGTAGTCGCTTGACGGCATAAGCGAGATGATGCCATGAAAAACCAACGCTTTGCCGATGATGTCGGCGAGATCGCGCCCCAGTTGCGGACGCCCGCCGCTCTTGGACGCCAGGTCGGGAACGGCAAACTGGATTTTTCTGGTGTCGCTGGAGGAAATATCAAGGTACACCCGCTCATCGGCCATGGCCCGGCAGGCGGTCAACAGAATAACGGTCAACAGGAACAGCGGCAAAACGGCGCGACGGATTTGAGACATGGGATGCACACCCGTGTGAAAATTATCGTCCGGTGATGGAACCGGGCTTGAAGTGAAAACCTATTTCCAGACGTTCTTTTTTTAAGGCGGGCGGAATCGGCGGCAGAGGATCGGCGTCATCCAGCGTCTTTCTCACCAGCCGGTCAAAAGCGTCGTCGCCGGAGCGTTTCTCGAACTGAACATCCAGAATTTTACCACTCTTGTCAATGGTGACGGCCACAGTCGCCACCATACTCGGCGGCCAATCCTTGAAGTCGGGCAGCTTCCAGTAGGATTGCAATTGCCCGGCAATGCGCGAGTAGTATTGACTGGCCAAGGCGCTGTCAGCGCCGCTTGACGACGCGCTTTGGGCCTTATCGCTCGTCTGGCTGCGGCTGGCGCCGGAACCAAGGCCCTGCTCGCGCGCTTCCATCAGTCGCGCCTGGTCTTTGTATTCTTCAAGCTGGCGGGTCAGCCTCGCCGCTTCCGCCGCCGCCGCCCGTTCTTCCGCCGCCGCTTGCTCGCGCTTCTTCTGGTCGCGCATTCGCCCTTCCTGGGCCAGTTGTTTTCGCAGTTGGCTTAACTCACGCCGCTTTTCTTCCTGGGCCAGTTGCTCGCGTATTTTGTCCATCTCGCGTTTGATCGCCTTGTCGTCGCGTTTCTTCACGACTTCTTGTTTTGGCGGTTCTGGCGCGAGTTTTTTGACCTGCCGGGGTTTCAGCGATACGGCTTTGGGCGGTGGCGGCGGTTCCTTCACCACCTCTGGCGCGGGCTTCTCTTTGACCGGCTTCGGTTCGATTTTTTTCGGTGGTGGCGGCGGCTCCGGCTTGGCTTTTTCCTTCACCGGGGTTGCTTCGATCTTCGCTGGTTCCGGCGCCGGTTCTGGTTTGGCTTGAGGCTTGGCCGCCGGTTTGCTCTCGGCCTGGCGTTCAGTCTTTGGTGGCGGGCCGCCTCCGGCCGACGCGGGTGGCGCGGGCAGGTCAATTAAATTGATAGTCACGACCTGTTCTGGTTCGCGTTGGAGAGCGATCGATGGCAGGAATACAATCAGCGCCATAACCAGAAGATGGGCGCAAATGGCGGCGATTACGGGTAAATACGGGTTGCCGTCGGGCAGATATGTTCCACGTCGCTTGCGCCGCACTGGACAATCACCTAGTTCCGCTTGTCCGTGGCGTCATCGCTATGTTCGGTGACCATGCCCACTTTTGCAAAACCGATTTTCGACAGCGCCAAAAAAAGGGAATAAATCTTTTCGTAGGGCACGTTTTTGTCGGCGCTGAGATAAATCATCTGCTCCTTTTTTTCCTCATCCGGCATTTTGTCCAATTCCTGCACCAGCAGCGCTTCGGTCATGTCGGTATTCTTCAATTTGATCCGGCCTTCTTTGTCAATGGAGATGGCCAGCGGATCGTCTTTCTGGCGCAGCGGTTCCGCCACGGTCTCCGGCAGGTCGATGTCGCCTGATTGCGTCATCATCGGCGCCGTGACCATGAAAATAATCAGGAGCACCAACATCACGTCCACCAACGGTGTGACGTTGATGTCGGCAACCAAACCCTTGCCGCCCTTTGACCCCATCATGCCCATGGTTCACCTGATGGCGGGAGTCAGGTTCAAAAAGCCCGCGCCGCGCGCATCGGCGAACAAGGTCGCGACCAGGCCGTAGGGGGCGTTGCGGTCAGCCCTGATGATGAGCATTTTATGTTTTTTGTCTTCTTTCGACATGCCTGTCAGTTCCCGCATGAGCTGTTCGCGGCTCATTTCGCTTTCCTTCAGGACGAGTTTGCCATCCTGACCAACGGATATGATGATTGGTTGGTCTTTTTGTTCCTGGGGACGCGGCGCATCGGTGGTTTCGTGCAGGTCAAGGTCGATGCCCTGGGTCATCATCGGCGCTGTGACCATGAAAATGATCAACAGAACCAGCATCACGTCCACCAATGGGGTGACGTTAATATCGGCGACCAACCGTTTGCCGCCTTTCGACCGCATCATCGACATGCTTCACCCGTATGCGAGAAAAAAATCAGACGCGGCTTAAGAAATCGCGCTCGACCAGATTGAGGAAATCGGTGCTAAAATTGCGCACGTCGCTGTTGATTTCTTCGATGCGGTTGGAAAAATAATTGTAAAAAATCACCGCCGGAATGGCGACGGCCAGACCGGCGGCGGTGGCGACCAGCGCCTCGGAGATGCCGGGAGCGACCACGGTGAGCGAGGCCGAACCGCGCTGGCCGATGTCGTGGAAGGAGGCCATGATGCCCCAGACCGTGCCGAACAAGCCGACAAAGGGAGAGGCGCTGCCGGTGGTGGCGAGAAACGACAGGGAAGAACCTAGCTCGCCGATCAGTTGCGCCTCGGCCTTGCGCACCGCCCGTTTCAGGTTGTCCATGGTCGCCAACTGCATGTCCAGGGTTTCCGGGCCGCCTTCTTCCTTCTTGGCGCGTATCTTGTTGATTTTCTGAAGCTCGGCGAAACCGGCGATGAAGACCCCCGCTTCCGGGCTGTAGTCGAATTCATCGGCGGATTTGCGCGCCTCGCTGAGATTGGATGAGGCCCAGAAGGCTTCGAGAAATTCCTCGCTGTCTCTTCGTACTTTGCGATACAGGGCGATTTTTTTGAATACGATGGCCCAGGAAACAATCGAAAAACACAACAGCGCGAACATCACAAGCTGACCAATCGGGCCAGCGTGCATAATCATACTGGTGATGGAAAGTTGCACAGCGTCCTCTAACGGCGGTTATGGAACAGGGAGAAATGTTGGATAAAGCCAGTAAAGATAGGAAAAACGGCGCGGCATATTACTCGCTTCCATACAAATTTCAAGGGGCGGCGTCATCTTGCCGCCACTCGAACGCTTGTCAAGGGAAAAATCCGGCAAGCGCCGCCTCGCCCGGCGAAAACCAGATTAGGATTTCAGGACACAGGAAAATTCGACCTGCGCCGCCACCTTGCCCGCCACTCTCGCTGTCCCCTTCATCAGCCAGGCCGAGGCCATTTTTTCGGTCAGCGCCACCTCAATGTCCAACCGCTCGCCTGGCCCGACTTCGCGTTTGAATTTCGCCGCGAAGATGCGGGCGACCAGCGGCGACCCCGACGGCGTTTCGGCCATGTCGCGCGCAAGTTCGCCGATCAAAAGCGCGCCGCTCTGAAAAATTGCCTCGCACAAAATAACTCCCGGAACGATGGCCTGGCCGGGATAATGGCCCGCGAACACCGGCCAATCGGCTGGAAATGTCACCGCCGCCCGCAGACAATTTTCGCCGCGCTCGACGATGGCATCAACAAACAAAAAGGGCGGGCGGTGCGGCAGGCGGGCGAGAATTTCGGCGGCGGGTTTCATAATCCACCCGTGATTTCCAGCACCGCGCCGTTGATGTAGGCGGCTTCGCTTCCGGCGAGAAACAGCACGGCCTGGGCGACTTCTTGTGGTGTGCCGAAACGCCCGGACGGCACCATTTTTTTGTATTCTTTCATGCGGGTTTCATCCAGGTCGCCGATAAAATCAGTGGCGATGAAACCCGGCGATACGCAGTTCACGGTGATTTTCCGCTTCGCCACTTCCTGGCACAAAGAACGCGCCATAGCGACCTGGCCGGCTTTGGAGGCGGCGTAATTCGCCTGGCCAGGAAAACCCATGCGGCCCATTGGCGAGGTGATGAAAATGATGCGGCCATACTTCTGCTTGAGCATTAAAGGCAAAGCCAGCCTTGATGTGATAAATCCGCCGGTCAGGTTCACGTCGATGACCCGTCGCCATTCCTCTTCTTTCATCAGGGCCAGCACGGCGTCGCGGCGGATGCCGGCGTTGTTGACGAGGATGTCCAGGGTATCGAATTCTTCCTCGAAGGCGGCGAAAAATCGGGCCGCCGCCGGATAATCGCTGACATCCAGGCGTGTCAGGCGCAGACGCGAAGCAAAGCGGGCCGCCTCGTCGCGCAGGTTTGCCGCCGCCTGTTCATCGCCGCTATAGAGGCCGACGACCATGGCGCCTTGTTCCAGCAAGGCTTCGGTGACGGCGCGGCCAATTCCCCGCGTCGCGCCGGTGACGACCGCTTTTTTATCTGTGAATTCGGGCATGATTTTTAAGGCTTATACCTGAAAAATGTTATGGGTGATTAGCGATTGATCGAAGCATCCAAACGACGTCTGATCGTCAATTATAGAAACAATCATCTAAACAAGGCAACATGTTATCCATATTAAACGCTCTCAATAAGCATTTAAGGCAAGAAAATCTTCGTCTTCGGGCATTGCGTTTTGCCGTCATAGTTCCGCCAGGCCGCGTCGTGGTAGTTGTCATGGCAGGCGACGCACAAGCCAACCCGCAGAATCCGCCGCAACTCTTCTTTGGTAAACGGGCGCAGACCGGGGCGCGAACCCTTCTGCAAGGCTTTGCCGTTGATATCGACGTAGGCGTCCAAAGGCGGGGTCGGCCCCAAGCCGGTTTGCAGGCCCTGGTCGATGCCGACAAAGGTCAAGTCGCCATTTTTCAGCGCCACTCGGCCTTCGCCTAAACCCACGGTCTTTGGCTCAGCGTGGCAGTCGGCGCAGGCGCGGCCTTGTTCCTGGATGGTGTGCGGATTGATCGCCGCCATGGTGAAGCGGTTGAGCTTAGCCCGTCTCTGACCGTTTTTATCCACATCGGTGACTATATCCTGACATCCCGGCGTGACGATAACGACGCGATTGTCCCAGACCGCCAGCATCGGTTTTTCATAACGAATATAAGATCGGCCCTCGCGCCAGCGCCCGGCGGTTTCTTTGAGCGATAATTTATCGAGATGGTTTGTCCGCATGTCGCGTTCGATGTGGCAGCCATTGCACTGCGGCGTCCATGGCGAATGGCAGGATTCGCAGCCGAGTCGCCGGTGCGCCGAAAAATCGCAGACGCCCGCTTTCGGCGCTTTCAGCGGGCGGATTTTGCCATCCACTTTGCCGGTGAGGAGCCGTTTTCCCGCATCAATATTGGTCATCATCCGCCCCTTTTCGGTCTTGCCCAAGCGCTCGTCGCGCTCGTGGCGGTGGCAGCTTGCGCAGCCTATTTCGACCTGCTCTTCATAATGGGCGTAACTGTGGCCGTCGCCCATGATTTCCTCCCTGGTGTGGCAATCAATGCACTCCATGCCGCGCCGGTGGTGAACATCATCAGCCAAATCAAGATAAAAGCGTTCGCCTGGCAATTGTTTGGATGACAGACCGCCGTTCTCAAAGGGTGCGCCGCCGCCTTCCGATTCGTATTTGCCGATATAAGAAAGACCAATCCGCGCTGAGCGGTTGTGGCAACGCACGCAGTGGTCGCTCGCGACTTTTTTTGTCAGCCAGGAATGCAATTTTTTCCCTTTCGTTTCAGGAACTTCCTGGTCATCGCCGGGCAGAGCCGCAGGTTTTTCCGCGCCCGGCGGCGGCACCACATGACAGGCCGAACAGCCACCGCCTTTTTCATTGAAAAAATCCGGGGCGTCGGGCATGTCGCCCTTTTGCTTCCATAAATGGCAGCTGGCGCAGAGCTTTCTGAAATAATCCAGGGCGAACGAGTTCTCGCCGGAATCGATCAGCTGTTCCACGGTCAGCTCGGTATTCTGGCTTTTTGTCTCACCCCAGTAGGACAAAAGGGTGCCGATGATGCCGCGATTGGTGGCCATCAGCGAGTTTTTCACCTTGTGTATATCGGCGGGGTGGCAGCCTTCGACCGAGCAGGTTCTGGCGGCGTGGCGCAGGTCGCCGGGATTTTTCACCATGCCGATATGCGCTTTTTTCGCCTCGGCGACCAAGGCGTCGCCGAGATGGCAGACGGCGCAACCCAGAATCGCCGGGTCGTGCGCCGCGTCGAGCTTTCCCTCTTTTTCTTCTGCATGGCAGGACAGGCACATATCGACGGTTCCTGATTTAGTCAGGCTCAGTTCCGGCGGCCGTTGCCGCGTCGATTCGCGCCATAAGAGAACGGCGAACAGCATGACCAGAACCACAAGCGCCTGTCTGCGGGCGGCGGACAGGCAGGCCGCCAGATTCATCCGCCGCCATCCCGGCGATGTTCCTGTTGCCATCAGTCGCCGCGTCCGCTAACCGCGATAGTTCTGGCAGATCGGATAGCGTCGTCCGGAGCCGAAGGCTTTGCCGGTCACTTTTAAGGTGATAGGCGCTTGTTTGCGCTTGTATTCGTTCAGGCGAATGCGCCGCAGGATGTCGGAAGTCACCGCCGGGTCGAAACCCGCCGCGACAATGTCCGCCTCGCTCTGACTTTCTTCGAGATAGCGTTCGAGAATGGCATCTAAAACCGGATAGGGAGGTAGGTCGTCCTGGTCGCGCTGGTCGGGTTTCAGTTCGGCGGAGGGCGCTTTTTCGATGATGCGCCTGGGAATAATGATCCGCTCGCGGTTGATCAACTCTGAAAGCTGATAGACCAGGCCCTTCGGACAGTCGGCGATCACCGCCAGGCCGCCGCTCATATCGCCGTACAGGGTGCAGTAGCCGACGGCCATCTCGCTCTTGTTGCCGGTGGTCAGAAGCAATCTTCCGAATTTGTTGGAAATCGCCATCAACAGATTGCCTCTGATCCTGGCTTGCGCATTCTGCTCCGTCAGGTCTTCCGGCAGGCCATGAAAGAGCGGCGCGAGGCTGGTCTGAAATGCCTCGACCAAGGGCGAAATCGGGAGAACCTGAAAATCGCAGCCGAGGTTTTCGGCCAGCGCCCGCGCATCGGCCAGCGATTCCTCGGCGTTGTAGCGCGACGGCATGGCCACGCCGAGAACGTTTTCCGGGCCAAGCGCCAGGCAGGCGATGGCGGCGGTCAAGGCCGAATCGATGCCACCGGATAAACCGAGCGCCACCTGTTTGAAGCCGCATTTTTTCACATAATCATGCAGGCCGAGGACCAAAGCGGCAAGCACATCCTCGACCTCGTCGCAGCGCGCCGACCCGCGCGTATCGCCCCAAGCATTGGCGCTGTCCACGATGATCATGTCTTCGGCGAAGGCGTGAGCGACGGCCCGCAGTTCGCCCGCGCCGTCGAAGGCCATGGCCCGGCCATCGAAGATCAGCGAATCCTGGCCGCCGACCTGGTTGCAATAGAGAAAGGGCGTGTGAAAACGCCGCGCCAGCCGCGACACAACACGGCGCCGCACCGCCTCTTTGCCGCGTTCAAAGGGTGAAGCCGACAGATTGATGCAGGCGGTGAGCGTGATATGCTCTCGTCCAGCCTGGGCGAAAATATCCGCCACTGGGTCGTGGGCGTATTGCCGGGTTTCATCGAACCAGATGTCTTCGCAGATGGTGACGCCGAAGGCTTCTCCGTCGATAACTAAAGGCCGTGACGGCGCGCCCGGCTCGAAATAGCGGGTTTCATCGAAGACATCGTAGGTTGGCAACAAGCGTTTATGCGCTCGATGGACGATGCGGTGGTCGTGGGCGGTGACGGCGCTGTTAAACAGGCGCTTCGCTTGGCCGTTCGCTTCGGTGTTGGCCTCAAAGCAACCGATGAGCGTGAACATCTCCGACGGCAGTTCGGAAAGAAGCGTTTGCAAAGCCTGTTGGTGATCGGCGAGAAAGGCCGGGCGATCCAGCAGGTCCTGCGGCGGATAACCGGAGAGGGCCATTTCCGGAAAAACCGCGAGTCGGCAATCGCGTTTCGCCGCTTCTTTGGCATAAGCGACGATGGTCGCGGCGTTCGCGGCGAAGTCGCCGATAATCGGATTGGTCTGAATCAGGGCGATATTCATGGGATAAAGAAAGAGTGGAAAACGCTGACAGAATGAATCAGCATTTTTATAGGATTACTGTTTTCGGTGTTTCACCGGCATGATCTTCATCTGCTCGCGGTACTTGGCGACGGTACGGCGGGCCAGTTGAATATTTTCCTTGGCCAGGCGCTCGGAAATCCCGCTGTCGCTCAAGGGATTGTTTTTGTCTTCTTCCTGAATCATTTTCAGGATGCGCGTTTTAATCGATTCGGCGGCCATAGCCTCTTCGCCCTGGCGCGGAATGGCCGTGGAAAAAAAGTATTTCAGCTCAAAGATGCCTTGCGGCGTTTCGGCGTATTTGTTTGAGGTGACGCGGCTGATCGTCGATTCGTGCATCCCGACATCCTCGGCCACGTCGCGCAAGACCATTGGTTTTAAGTGCGACGGCCCGTATTCAAAGAAATCAAACTGAAATTTCAGAATGCTTTCCATGACCTTGTGGATGGTGCGCTGGCGTTGGTGCAGCGCTTTAATAAACCACTCGGCGCTACGCACGTTTTCTTTGATATATTCACGGTCGTCGCGACACAGCTTTTTTCCCTCTTTCAGCATTCTGCGATAATCGCCGGAAACGGCCAGCGTTGGCAGACCGTCGTCGTTTAAGCGGATGTAGTAATCGCCGTCGATTTTTTCGACATAGACATCGGGGGCGATGTATTTGGTCGTGTCGTTGCTGAAGGGCAGACCGGGATAAGGCGTCAGCTCTCTGGCAATGAATTCGCAGGCTTCGATCACCTCGTTTTTCTTGCCGCCGGTCAGGCGCATCAGCTCGCGGTAGTTGCGATTGGCCAGCGGCAGCAGATGATTTTTCACGATTTCCGCGCACAGAGGCGGCGCATCGTCCAGGCGCGCCAATTGCAACAACAGCGATTCGCCGACATCACGGGCGGCGATGCCCGGCGGATCAAGTTCCTGAATGGTTTCCAGCACATATTCGGCGGTGTCGGCGTCGCAGTCACAATCGCCGATAATTTCTTCCAGGCTCAATTCGAGAAAGCCGAAGCGGTTCAGGTTGCCGATGATATACAGGGCGATTTCCATCTCGTCTTTCGTCAGCTCGCTGTGCGCCAACTGCCAGTGCAGATGCGCGGCCAGGCCGGGTTTTTCCGAGATGAAGTCGAACTGGCTGGGGGCGTCGGCGGCTGGTGTTTCATGGGCGAAGGAAAAATCGCTGTCGAACTTGTTGGCGTAATCCTCCCAATTCACCTCGCCGATGTTGTCGGAAACGGCGACCCGCTCGGTGATATCGCCTTCATGTTCCGGCGTTGTCCCAGCCTCAAGGGTGGAACTTAGCGACGGCGTGGTCGCTTCCGGCGCGTCAGCCTGGCTTATCCCTTCTTCCAAAGCCGGATTCTGCTCCATTTCGGCCTGCAACGCGCCTTCCAGCTCCAGGTGATTGAGCTGCAACAGCTTGATCGCCTGCCGCAATTGCGGCGTCATGATCAGCTTTTGCGCCAGTTTCAGCTGCTGCCTGAGACCTAAATCCATGGCGCGTTCACATGGTGAAGTTTTCGCCGAGATACATCTTGCGCGCCACTTCGCTTTCGATGATGTCTCCGGCGACACCGCTGGTGAGAATCTGTCCGGCGTTCATGATGTAGGCGAAATCGCAGACCTTTAGAGTCTCGCGCACGTTGTGGTCGGAGATGAGGACGCCCAGACCCCGGTCTTTCAGGCCGTAAATCAGCTTTTGCAACTCGCCGACCGCCAAAGGGTCAATGCCCGCGAAGGGTTCGTCAAGCAGAATGAACAGCGGCCGCGTGGCCAACGCGCGCATGATTTCCACCCGCCGCCGCTCGCCGCCGGATAGGGCGTGGCCGAGGTTGTGGCGCAGATATTCAATGCGCAGCTCGGCAAGCAAAGTGTCGATGCGCTCGCGAATCTCATTTTTCGGCAGGCCGTGCGCCTCTAAAATGATGCGGACGTTTTCTTCCACCGTCAGCTTTTTGAAGACCGATGGCTCCTGCGCCAAATAGGAAATGCCCTTCAGCGCCCGTTTGTGGATGGGCAGGTCGGTAATGTTTTCGCCGTTCAGCAAAATGCCGCCTTCGTTTGGGCGGATAAAGCCGGCGATGGAGTAAAAGGAAGTCGTTTTCCCCGCGCCGTTCGGCCCCAGGAGACCGACGACGAAGCCGGTATGCACCTGGATGCTGACGCCGCCGACCACGGTGCGGCTGCCGTAACGCTTGACAATATTTCTGGTTTCGAGGATGGCCATGTCGGGCGGCTTATTTCTGCAAAATGGTCATGTTGACCCGGCCCGGTTTGCCTGGGCCAGCGGGTTTATCGCCGACCACAGCCGACGGGCGTTTCGGCCCGGCCAGCACTTCCGACCGCTCTTCGTCAATGTAGTGAATGATCCGCTCGCCGCTGACCATATTTTGCCCTTGCCAGGCTTTGGCGTTGCCGACCAGATGCACCTGCCGTTCTTTGGCCAGATAGGTCATCTCTTTTGAGGTGCCGAGCCAGTCGCTACGGCTGATTTCAACATTGCCGACGCACACCATCTTTTCCACCTTCTGCCCGCCCTGCCCCTCCTGCCCCTCCTGCCCGCCCGGCCCGGCGGTTTTGCCGCCTTTTTTCGCCTTGGCCTTGTTTTCCGGCGTGTAATAAACGGTCATCTTGTCGGTGCGGATGCGCACATCGTCCTGCCGCGCATCAACCGCGCCGGTGAACAGGACGGAATTCGATTTTTCCAGAGACGTCATGTGGTCGGCCTCGACGCTAATCGGCGCGTCGCCGCCCTTGCCCTTGCCACCCGGCGGCGCGGCCTGCGTGGCGAAAGCGGCGACAATGCTACAGCAACAGGCGAGTGACAAAGCGAGCGCGAAACGGCGAATAAAACGTGGCATGGTCATCCTCAGAAGATCGGATTAGGCAAAAAAATCCCTTAAGGGAATGCTGATGAAACCCGTTCGCTCTGAATTCTATCGAAGGGCATTCTTCGCAAAATCGCGGATTTTGATAGTCGCTCTCAGCCTGAACGGTGGAAGAAACAATCAGCAGCTCCTTAGCAAATAACGTGCCCATGCTAACGGAAATGTTGAATTTTGTAAAGAAAAGCGAAAGAGGAAAAACACTTCACGGGCGGGTTGTGGCTTTTTGCAGTCAGGCGAGACACAGAGGAAAAAATTTCACCGATGCATTATTTGTAGTAGTTCAGATTTGATCTGACAGTTTCCCCTCTAATCGGGGCAATGTGATCAACGTAGGTGGCGAGGGAGCCACCTACTACAGGGTGGCCTTCGTCGTAATCCCCTCTAATCGGGGCAATGTGATCAACGAATTTCCGCCGGGAAGCGCAACCTCGGCGGCAAAAGTCGTAATCCCCTCTAATCGGGGCAATGTGATCAACCTCGAAGAGGGCCGGTTGAACTTCGTCGAAGAGTTCTGTCGTAATCCCCTCTAATCGGGGCAATGTGATCAACGCGGCGGCGAGTTCGTCGCGACGGCCTACCCTGTGTCGTAATCCCCTCTAATCGGGGCAATGTGATCAACAAATTCCAGGCCCGCAAGCCGGGCCGAAGAGGATGCTGTCGTAATCCCCTCTAATCGGGGCAATGTGATCAACTACTAAAATCCTGTTTATCAAAGCTTCTAGGATAAGTCGTAATCCCCTCTAATCGGGGCAATGTGATCAACCCTACTAATTAAATTGAATACGATTGCCTGCATCGTAGGTCGTAATCCCCTCTAATCGGGGCAATGTGATCAACAATTCGGAATAACAGCGGAGGAAGCTGAAGTCGTAGTCGTAATCCCCTCTAATCGGGGCAATGTGATCAACGGCTGCCCTTTTCTTCATGGCAGCCGCCCCTTTATTGTCGTAATCCCCTCTAATCGGGGCAATGTGATCAACGCCCACGCGGGCGGGCTAGCCGGAAATATTTATCAAGTCGTAATCCCCTCTAATCGGGGCAATGTGATCAACTTTTACCCTTGCATGCTATTATTTTCAGCGGGCCAAAAGTCGTAATCCCCTCTAATCGGGGCAATGTGATCAACGCGCGAATTGGCGCAGGCCGATGCAGAGCTTAAGATCGTCGTAATCCCCTCTAATCGGGGCAATGTGATCAACCACCTGGCGCGCGGCGGCTTTGACGACCGCCGCCTCTTCTTGTCGTAATCCCCTCTAATCGGGGCAATGTGATCAACTGGAGGGTGAGCTGAACTTCATTGAGGAATTCTCTTGTCGTAATCCCCTCTAATCGGGGCAATGTGATCAACGTCGCGGTGGCGAATACACCGCGACGCCGTACCCTGGTCGTAATCCCCTCTAATCGGGGCAATGTGATCAACCATTGAGGAATTCTCTTACTTGCGGCCCCGCCGCAAGTAGTCGTAATCCCCTCTAATCGGGGCAATGTGATCAACGAGAAGTCTCCGGCCAGCCCAAGCGGGCGGGCTGGCGTCGTAATCCCCTCTAATCGGGGCAATGTGATCAACGCCGAACTTGCGACAATGCAAGCCCAGCTGGAAAGTCGTAATCCCCTCTAATCGGGGCAATGTGATCAACCCAAAAAGTGCAATAATAGATAAGGATGGAAGGATAGTCGTAATCCCCTCTAATCGGGGCAATGTGATCAACGTGAAGCAGGACATGTCACTCAATAAAGCAACAGTCGTAATCCCCTCTAATCGGGGCAATGTGATCAACGTGAAGAAGATAGAAGGAATAGTAAAGGCAATAAAGGTCGTAATCCCCTCTAATCGGGGCAATGTGATCAACCCTTGCGATATTTGCACATTGCAAGATTGCCCAGTCGTAATCCCCTCTAATCGGGGCAATGTGATCAACAGTGTACCCGTGAAACCCGCGCCAGTCAAGGCTTTCGCAGTCTCTCCGCGAGCGCGGCCATTTCCCTGACAGTCCAGAGCGATTTTTTCACCATTTACTCCATGGTCGATCCGTTTAATTCGTGGGAATTATAAGAAAAAATTTTCCGCGAGCGCGAATTTGTGTAAAACGTCGTTTGTTTCCGCCGATTTTCCCGGTTAATGCCTTGAAAATACAGCGTATCGTAAAAAATTTGGTTCTGATTAAACAGGATAGGCATTGGCGCGGGCAAATCGCGCTCGCAAAAACCGATGCGGGCACCTGTGGAAACGCTAATGTTGATCACATTGCCCCGACTCGAAGGGATTACGATCTTTCACTACACGATTGTTCCATGCTTTCGCGGGAATGACAAATTGCGCACTCCAGTCAAAGCGCCGACGCTTTTATTAAAAATCACTACCCCTAGATTCCCGCTTTCGCGGGAATGACGAATTGTCTGGGGCCGTCATGCCGCGCAGGCGGGCATCCAGGGGCATCGAGAAAATGCGGAGAAACGGGCAGGATGGATTCCCGCTTTCGCGGGAATGACGAGTTGTCTGGGGCCGTCATGCCGCGCAGGCGGGCATCCAAAGGCATCGAGAAAATGCGGAGAAATGGGCAGGAGGGATTCCCGCTTTCGCGGGAATGACGAACTGGTGTATCGACGGCGGCGTGGGCTGAATAGCCGTGTCGTCACACATAGATTCCCGCTTTCGCCTGACCGGAGCAGACAGGCGTGAGGAATGATATGTCTGACATCACCAAGTGCGTTTCATTTGCTGATGTCATCCCATAAATCGCGCCAATCCGGATTTTCTTTTTCGATAAGGACAAGTTTCCAGGCGCGGTTCCATTTTTTTATTTGTTTTTCCCTGGTAATTGCCGATAACATATCTTCGTGTTGCTCAAAGTAGACTAGGCGATGGATAGCATATTTTTTCGTAAAACCATCAATTAAATTGTTTTTATGCTCCCATACTCTTCTGATGAGATTATTAGTCACGCCGGTGTAAAGAGTCCCGTTGCGTTTACTTGCAAGTAATATAAACAGCAGAGAATTTCATAGACAGATAATCTATTAATTTTATTAAAAATCACTACCCCTGGATTCCCGCTTTCGCGGGAATGACGAACCACAGAGGATTACTACGGAATGTCTAGATTCGTAAATTGCAGGATGGATTCCCGCTTTCGCGGGAATGACGAACTGGTGTATCGACGACGGCGTGGGCTGAATAGCCGTGTCGTCACACATGGATTCCCGCTTTCACGGGAATGACGATTTGTCTGGAGCCGTCATGCCGTGCAGGCGGGCATCAAGGGGCATCGAGAAAATGCGGAGAAATGGGCAGGAGGGATTCCCGCTTTCACGGGAATGACGAACTGTCTGGGGCCGTCATGCCCGCGCAGGCGGGCATCCAGGGGCATCGAAAAATGCGGAGAAATGGGCAGGATGGATTCCCGCTTTCGTGGGAATGACGAACTGTCTGGGGCCGTCATGCCGCGCAGGCGGGCATCCAAAGGCATCGAGAAAATGCGGAGAAATGGGCAGGAGGGATTCCCGCTTTCGCGGGAATGACAAATTGCGCACTCCAGTCAAAGCGCCGACGCTTTTATTAAAAATCACTACCCCTGGATTCCCGCTTTCGCGGGAATGACGAGTTGTCTGGAGTTGTCATGCCCGCTTTCACCTGCCCGTCGGCTGACAGGCGGGAATGACAAGTTTCATTGTAAATGGGCGACCGGGGAAAGTCGCCCTTACAAGGGAACCATGCGTTGCCCCAACAACGAGGCCAGCTAGCCAATTTGGGCGTCAAAATTTCTCGTGGTGGGTAAACTCGGCGGTTTCGCGGCGTTTCGGCGGCGACGGGTCGTTGTCCGGGTAGCCGATTGGAATCATCGCGACCACCTGGTAGCCGGGGGGCAGGCCGAGCGCCGCATCGGCTTTGGCGTGGTCGAACAGGCCGACGATCACCGTGCCCAAACCGAAACTCTGCGCGGCTAGGCAGATGCTCTGGCTGGCGATGCCCAGATCGAACATCAGCCAGTCGGGAAAGCGCGTCGCCTGTTTGCCGTCGTACCAGCCGGCGGCCTTTTCTTTGCCGCACATGACGAGAACCGCCGGCGCGCCGACCATGGCTTTGGTGGCCGGGTTTTTCGCGACCAGCGTCGCCTGCAATTTTTCTTTCACCGCCATATCGCTTACGACAACCACTTCCCAGCACTGGGTGTTGGCCCAGGACGGCGACCAACGCACGGCGTCGAGCACAGCGGCCATCTTCTCCGCTTCAATCGCTTGATCCTTAAATCGACGGATGCTGCGCCGGGTTTTCAGAATTTTCATCAATTCGTTTTCCATTTTTTTTCCCTTTCACGCTGTTTGATAAATAGACCATAAAGCCGTCATGGTTCGTTCCCGGCCATTCCCGCAGGTCTGGATTCCCGTTTTCACGGGAATGACAAAAGATTTTTGGGAATGACAAAAGAGTTTGATACATGAACCATAAAGCCGTCATGATTCGTTCCCAGCCATTCCCCTTAGGTCTGGATTCCCGTTTTCACGGGAATGACAAAAGATTTTTGGGAATGACAAAAGATTTTGAGGAATGACAAAAGATTTCGCTCGGCGGCTGGCAAAATTCCCGTCAACCAACAAATTTCGCCGGGCGTTTCTCTAAGAATGCGCTCATCCCTTCTTTTTGATCCGGACTGGTGC
Organism: Desulfobulbaceae bacterium; assembly: GCA_031287565.1. Taxonomy (GTDB): domain Bacteria; phylum Desulfobacterota; class Desulfobulbia; order Desulfobulbales; family Desulfocapsaceae; genus UBA8130. Next base: position 28,931 of record JAITSS010000044.1, on the reverse strand, counting down.
AGCACAGGCCGAAGGAATCCGCCTCAAAATAACAGCCTTCTTCCAGGCCCATTTCCAGGCCCTTGTTGACTGCTTCCTTGCACAAGCGCACCGCCACCGGCCCGCGTGAGGCAATGTGTTCGGCGAGTTTTTTGCACTCGGCCATCAACTGGTCGGCGGCGACAACGCGGTTAACCAGGCCAATGCGGCAGGCTTCCTGGGCGTCGATAATGTTGCCGGTGAACAGCAACTCAGCCGCCAAACCCTTGCCGATTAAGCGCGGCAGGCGCTGGCTGCCGCCAAAACCTGGCAGGATGCCGAGATTGACTTCCGGCTGGCCGAATTTGGCGGTTTCGCTGGCGATGCGGAAATCGCAGGCCAGGGCGGTTTCGCAGCCGCCGCCCAGGGCGAAGCCGTTGATGGCGCCGATGACCGGTTGCGGTAGGTTTTCCAATGCGGCGATGGCCTTTTGCCCGGCCAGGGCAAAATCGCGGGCCGCCAGAGGCGCAAGGTCGCGCATGTAGGCGATGTCGGCGCCGGCGATGAAGGCTTTGCCCGCGCCGGTGACGATGACGGCGCGAATTTCGGCGGTTTTCGCGGCGATTTCCGCGCAGCAGGCGGCCAGCTCATCAACCACATCGCGGTTGATGGCGTTCAGCGCTTTCGGGCGGTTGAAGGTGATGGTGGCGACCGCGCCACTGTATTCGACAATCAGGTTCTGGTAATCCATGGCTGTTCCTCCTTCTGGATGGGATAAAAAGTGTTGATGCCGCGCTGAAAAGATACAAATCGTTCGCGGCTCCGATATGAGTCCGGCACTGTACCCGCAGCCAACGCAAGGCCGCAACATTTCCGCAAATGTCGGTCTGGCTTCGCGGCTTCAGCTGGTTATTGACGCGCCAATTCCCTGTCGAGTTCCGCCGGGAACGCCACCCGCCAAAGTTTCTCATGTTATTAGTGAAATAAATGGTTATACGCCTGGCGCATTTTGCGCTTTAAGATTTTGCCGGTCGGGGTTTTTGGCAAAGCATCGACAAAGATGATCTTTTTCGGGATTTTGAAAGAAGAGAGATGCGCCTTGCAGTGCTGAAGCAGTTCTTCTTCCTGAAGCGCCATGCCGCGTTTCAGCTTGACGGCGGCGATGACCGCCTCAACCCATTTGGGATGATCGACGCCGACCACCGCTACCTCCTCAACCGCCGGATGCAGGAAAATTGCCTCTTCCACTTCCCGTGAGGCGACGTTTTCGCCGCCGGTTTTGATCATGTCTTTTTTGCGATCAACCACTGTCAGGTAGCGGTCGGCATCCAGCACGCCCAGGTCGCCGGTATGGAACCAGCCGCCTTTGAAGGCTTCCTCGGTTTTTTCCACGTTCTTAAAGTACATGAGCATGGCGTGTGGCCCGCGGCCACAAATTTCGCCGACTTCATCCACCGCTGTCATTCCGTCGCCGTCCGGATTTTCAAGGCGCGATTCCATATGCAGACCGGCCATGCCCGCCGAACCAATTTTCGTCTGGGCGTCTTCGGCTTTCAGAATGGTGTGATACGGGGCGAGTTCAGTCTGGCCATAAAAGTTATAAACCCGCGCTTTTGGGAAGCGGCTGAGTAATTCCCGCAGGATTTCCATCGGCATGATCGACGCCCCGTAATAGCATTTCGCGAGACTCGACAGATCGTATTTGGCAAAATCGGGATGACGCAACATGCCGATCCACACTGTCGGCGGCGCGAAGAAGACCGTCGCCCGGTATTTTTCAATCGCGCCCATGATCTTTGTCATGTCGGCGTCCATCAGAATATTGGTGCCGCCAATCCAGAAAATCGGATTCATAAACACGTCACGCTGGGCGCAGTGGTAGATAGGCAGAGCGTTGATGCTGATATCCGAAGCCTCAAATCCGCCGTCGATGATGCAGCTCAGGTATTCGGCGATCAGCGCCTGATTGGTGATGATAACGCCCTTGGGTGATGACTCGGTGCCGCTGGTGTAGGTCAATTGCGCCGGGTCTTCAATGCGCAGAATGACATCCGGCTCGGTCGGCGGGGATTTTTGATACCAGGCGTTGAAATCAATGAATTTCCCGGTTTTGGGCGAAGCCTCGCCAATGCCTTGATCCGACCAGATAAAATTTCTGATGCGCGGCATCGCGGCAAGAGAGTTCTTGACGTTGTCGTACAGCCGGTCTTCAATAATGAAAACCTGGCTTTCTGAATGATTGACGCAATAGGCGATATCGTCATCACGCAGGAGATAATTGACGGCCAGATAAATTGCCCCGATTTTGGCGCAACCAAGCCAGGTTAAAACATGATGATGGGTGTTGTGGGCCAAAATGGCGACGCGATCATATTTTTTCACGCCAAGAGTGGTTAAGGCGTTGGCGACCTGATTGCATTCAGCATCCAATTCAAGATAGGTTTTTTCGATTCCGTTGAAGATTAAAGCCGTCTTATCCGGGAAATGGTAGGCCGAGCGGCGAAGCATGTCGGCCACTACCCAACGGTTCACGCGGTTGTGCCGATTGATGAGAAAGTCAATATTTTCCTGATTGATTACGCCGTATCGCGCTGCAAGATCATCAGTCATCGTTGTTCACCATGAAGAAATGAGAATTCCTTAGATGTTTTTTGGCCCAGAACCACCCGCCTTCACAGCATTTCCAAGGCGCAGGCCATGGAGACGCCGCCGCCGCCGCATAAAGTAGCCAGGCCCAGGCTTTTGCCGCGATTTTTCAGGGCGTGCATCAGCGTCACCATGAGCCTTGCGCCGGTGGAACCGACCGGATGCCCCAAGCCGATGCCGGAGCCGTTGACGTTGGTTTTTTCCCGGTCGAGGCCAAGCTCGCGTTCGCAGCCGATGTACTGGGCGGCGAAGGCTTCGTTGACTTCAATCAAGTCAAAGTCTTTTATGGTCATGCCAGTCTTCTTCAGCAGATTTCCTACCGCTGGAACCGGCGATAATCCCATCACCGCCGGGTGGCAGCCGCCGCGCGCCACGGCGACGATTTTCGCCAGGGGCGTCAGGCCCAGTTCTTTTGCCCGCGCCGATGACATGATGACCATACCGGTCGCGCCGTCGTTGATACCGCTGGCATTGCCGGCGGTGACGGTTCCGGTTTTCGGGATGAAGGTCGGCGACAAGGCGCTGAGCGCATCCATGGTCAGGCCGGGGCGAAAATGTTCGTCTCTGGCGAACAGAAGCGGCGGTTTTTTCCTTTGTGGCACGGGTACCGGCACGATTTCTTCGGCGAACGAGCCGTCGTGATTGGCGCGTTCGGCGTTGTTGTGGCTTCGTAACGCCACTTCATCCATTTCTTTTCGTGTAATTCCAAGATGTTGGGCGATAAATTCCGCCGTATGGCCCATGAGATACGGTTTGCCGACGAACGAGGCATAGGGTGGTTTGCTGGCATCGACCGGGCTGCTTGCATCCAGCGGCATGATGTGCGAACCGCAGGTCAGGGCGCGGGTCAGGTCATCGACGAAGGTCTGGTCTTGCAGGCGACAGCCCCAACGCGCCGTCGGCACCGAATAGGCAACGCCGGACATATGTTCGACGCCACCGGCCAGGATGATGTCAGCCATGTCGGCCTGAATCATGGCCATGCCGGAAATGACCGCCTCCATGCCGGAAATGCAGACGCGGTTGATGGTGGCGGCGGTGACGGTTGCGGGGATTCCAGCCAAAAGCGCGGCGATGCGGGTGACATTTAAGGTGTTGGATGACTCCAAGCAACAGCCGTAGCGCGTGTCGTCGATGGTGGCGGCGTCAATGCCAGCCCGGTGGATGGCTTCTTTCATAGTAACGGCGGCCAAGGTCGCGCCGTTCAGATCACGCAAGGAACCGCCAAATGCGCCAATGGCGGTGCGGCAGCCGGAAACTATCACCACGTCTTTCATTGTGCCTCCTGGTTGGGTTTGGTTAGCTGGACACTGGGCGCGGCGCATCCCGACAAAATTGCCCGCCGCCACTAGTTTCATTTACGAAAATAGGTTTCGTGAATGAAACCTGGCCATCAGTATCAAGAAAATTCTACGCTGTCAATTTATTTTCTATCGGTCTGTTGCTCCGGGTTTTCGCTGAGAATTTTTTCTTTTGTCGAGCGTTACAATGGTTTGGTTTTGCTGTTGACAGAAGGGCCGCATACTGTAAAACTGGTTTCCGAATATCCCATGCCTGACATTTTTATGGATTTATTCCGTCGTTCGGAGTGTCGGGGCGCGGTGTGAACGGGCCTCAGGCTGAACCTGTCTGCAACAGGCGGGCCGATTCAAGCAACCTTTCCTTCATATCTTTTTGTAAACCAGGTTTATCCTGGCGGATACGCCGCCAATTCATTCCCCTAATCAGGAGGAGCTATGACCACAGCCATTGAAGTCTACAAACCGAAACACAACGTTCGGGTGATCACCGCCACATCGCTTTTTGACGGTCATGACGCCTCAATCAACATCATGCGCCGCATCCTACAGGATTCCGGGGTTGAGGTGGTGCATCTGGCCCATCATCGCTCGGTGGAAGAGCTGGTTACGGCCGCCATTGAGGAAGACGCGCAGGGCATTGCCATGACCAGCTATCAGGGCGGACATGTCGAATCGTTTAAGTATATGATTGATCTGCTGAAAGAACGTAACGCCTCGCACATAAAAGTATTTGGCGGCGGCGGCGGCGTCATCGTGCCCGACGAAATAAAAGAGCTTGAAGCCTACGGCGTCTGCAAGATTTATTCACCAGAAGACGGCGCGATGCTCGGTTTGCAGGGGATGATCAATCATCTGGTCAGTAAAATTGATTTTTCGACGCTGCCGTTCCATGCCTTAAACGCCGATAAACTCAGCGCCGATAATTTCAGCGAGGTTTCCGGATTTATCACCGCCGTGCAGCAGGCCAAGGCCGGAGAAGGAGACTTGGCGGCCATCATGGCCAAGCTGAAGCCCTTGATTGACAAGCGCAATCCGCCGGTTATTGGCTTCACCGGCACCGGCGGCGCGGGCAAATCGTCTTTGACCGATGAAATTCTGCTGCGTTTTCTGCACGACCTGGGCGACATCCGCATCGCCGTCATCTGCTGCGACCCGTCGCGGCGCAAAAGCGGCGGCGCCTTGTTGGGCGACCGCATCCGCATGAACGCGATTGGCGCGTCCAAACGCATTTACATGCGCAGCCTGGCCACCCGCGATTCCGCCACCGAGGTTTCCGAGGCCCTGCCGGAGGCAGTGGCCGTGGCCAAGGCCGCCGGCTTTGATCTGATTTTCGCGGAAACCGCCGGTATCGGCCAGGGCGATTCGCGCATCACCGAGATCGCCGACATTTCCATGTACGTCATGACCAGCGAATTCGGCGCCGCCTCGCAGCTCGAAAAGATTGATATGCTCGACTACGCCGACATCATCGTCGTCAATAAATTTGAAAAGCGCGGCAGCGATGACGCCCTGCGCGATATTCGCAAACAGGTGAAGCGCAACCGAAAAGCCTTCGACATCAAAGATGAAGACCTGCCAGTCTATGGCACCATCGCTTCAAAATTCAACGACGACGGCGTCACCGCGCTGTACCACGGCATCATCGACATGCTGGCGCAAAAAACCAAACTGAAACTCACCTCAAATCTGCCACGACCGGCGCGGAAGACTTCGTCGTCGAAGACCATCGTCATCCCCGGCGAGCGGGTACGCTATCTGTCGGAAATTGCGGACACCGTGCGCGCCTACCACAAAACGACCGCCATTCAGGCCGAGGCGGCGCGCCGCAAAAAACATCTGATCAACTCGGTGGAAATCATTCGCGCCGCCTGCCCGGACGGTAACGAGGAGGCGATGGCCACGCTGTTGAACCTGGCCGATTCGCTGAATCCATCGGTTAATCCGGAGACGGAAAAACTGATCGATTCCTGGTCGGAAGTGAAAAAACAGTATTCCGGCGACGAGTATGTCTATACCGTGCGCGGCAAAGAAATCCGGGTGCCGCTCTATCATGAATCGTTGGCGCACAGCAAAATCCCGAAGATTTCCCTGCCGCGTTTCCACGATGTCGGCGACATCTACAGTTGGCTGCGCCGCGAGCATCTGCCGGGATTTTTTCCCTACACCGGCGGCGTGTTCCCCTTAAAACGCACCGGCGAAGACCCAACCCGCATGTTCGCGGGTGAAGGCGGCCCGGCGCAAACCAACCGCCGCTTCAAACTGGTTTCGGCCAATTACGCGGCCAAGCGCCTGTCCACCGCCTTCGATTCGGCGACTTTATACGGTTGGGATCCGGATATTCGCCCGGATATTTACGGCAAAATCGGCACCTCCGGCGTCAGCATCTGCACCTTGGATGACGTCAAGGTCTTGTACGGCGGCTTTGATCTCTGCCAGCCGACCACCTCGGTTTCCATGACCATCAACGGCCCAGCCCCGATTATCCTGGCCATGTTCATGAACACGGCCATTGACCAGCAACTGGAAAAATTTCGCGAGGCCAATGGCCGCGAAGCCGGGCCGGAAGAAAAGGCGAAAATCCGCGCCGACGTGCTGAAAAACGTCCGCGGCACCGTGCAGGCCGATATTCTCAAAGAGGATCAGGGCCAGAACACCTGCATCTTTTCGATAGATTTCGCCCTGAAGATGATGGGCGACATCCAGGAATTTTTCGTCGCCAATCAGGTGCGCAATTTTTATTCGGTATCAATTTCCGGCTACCACATCGCCGAGGCCGGGGCCAATCCAATCACGCAATTGGCGCTGACCCTTTCCAATGGATTCACCTATGTCGAATACTATCTGGCCCGTGGCCTGAATATCGATCAGATCGCCGCCAACCTGTCGTTTTTCTTCAGTAACGGCATGGACCCGGAATATACGGTCATCGGTCGCGTGGCCCGGCGTATCTGGGCGGTGGCCATGCGCGACAAATACGGGGCCAGCAAGGAATCGCAACGGCTGAAATATCACATCCAGACTTCGGGCCGCTCACTGCACAGCCAGGAGATTCAGTTTAACGACATCCGCACCACCTTGCAGGCATTATGCGCCATCTACGACAACTGCAACTCGCTGCACACCAACGCCTTCGACGAGGCGATCACCACGCCATCCAGTGAATCGGTGCGCCGCGCCCTGGCTATTCAATTGATTATTAACCGTGAATGGGGCCTGGCGAAAAATGAGAACATGAACCAGGGCAGTTTCATCGTCGAGGATTTAACCGACCTGGTGGAAGAGGCGGTTTTGTTGCTCTTTGATCAGATCACCGAGCGCGGCGGCGTGCTGGGGGCGATGGAAACTGGTTTTCAGCGCGGCAAGATTCAGGAAGAATCCATCTATTACGAGCACCTGAAGCATACCGGCGAATACCCGATCATCGGCGTCAACACCTTCAGAAATCCGGAACACGACAGCGACGCCGCCACCGCCACTTTGGAATTGGCCCGCGCCACCGACGAGGAGAAGAATTCGCAGCTGGAGCGCCTGGCCGATTTTCAGGGCAGGCACGCGGCGGCGGCCCCGGCGGCTCTGCGGCGGCTGAAGGAAGTGGCGCTCTCCGGCGGCAATATCTTTGCCGAGATGATGGACACGGTGCGCCATTGCAGCCTGGGGCAGATCACCGGCGCCTTGTATGAAGTGGGTGGCAAGTACAGAAGAAATATGTAAGCTGTGTCGTTGTTGGGCGCAGGGCGGGTGAATCCACTTCACCCGCCTTTTTTTTGGAAGTCCACCCGGAACATGCCGGGTTCGGAATAATATTCAATTATATCAAGGAGAAGCACCATGACCGACGCGCCGCTCGCTGAACGCGCTGCCAACGCCTACCCCTACCCGCTCCTGATTGGGCAACTGCTGCACCGGCCACGCGCCTTGGCCCAGGAACAGGAAATCGTCTACGCCGATGTCATGCGCTATCGCTACCGCGATTTGTTGGCGCGCCTCCACCGCCTGGCCCACCTCCTGCGCGACCTGGGCCTTCGACCCGGCGCGACCGTGGCCATGATGGATTGGGACAGCCATCGTTATCTGGAAATGTTTTTCGCCGTGCCGATGATGGGCGCGGTGTTGCAAACAGTGAACGTTCGCCTGTCGCACGAGCAGATCGTCTACACTCTGAACCACGCCGAAGCCGATGTGGTGTTCGTCAATCGGGTCTTTCTGCCGATTATCGCGGCCGTCGCTCAAGACTTGCAGACGGTGAAAACCTTGGTCGTGCTGGAAGATGGCGAGGCCGAGGCGCTTCCTGACGGCTTTGTCGGTGAATACGAAGCGCTTTTGGCCGCGTCCGGCGACCGCTACGATTTCCCGGATTTGGACGAAAACAGCCGCGCCACCACCTTTTACACCACCGGCACCACCGGCCTGCCCAAGGGCGTGCATTTTTCACATCGACAATTGGTGCTCCATACATTGGGCGGGCTTTCGGCTTTGGCCATGGCCCCAAAACAGGGCAGTCTGCACAGCGACGACGTGTATATGCCGATTACGCCGATGTTTCACGTCCATGCCTGGGGTTTGCCCTATATCGCCACCTTGGCCGGGGTGAAGCAGGTTTATCCCGGTCGCTATATGCCCGACACGCTTCTGGGCTTAAAAGCGCGCGAAGGCGTGACCTTTTCGCACTGTGTGCCGACCATTTTGCAAATGCTGCTCTCGCATCCCAAAAGCGCCGACGTTGATTTGCGCGGCTGGAAGATGATCATCGGCGGTTCGGCGATGTCGCCCGGTCTGGCCGAAGCGGCCAAGGCGCGGGGCATTGACGCCTTCACGGGATACGGCATGTCGGAAACCTGCCCGCTCTTAAGCCTGGCGCAGTTGCCGGAGACGGAAATCGGCGGGCCACGGGATACGATGCTGCGCTGCAAAACCGGCGCGCCGCTGCCTTTGGTTGACCTGCGCGTGGTCGATGAGGAAATGGCCGACCAGCCGCATGACGGCGCGACGGTGGGCGAAGTGGTGGCGCGGTCGCCATGGCTGACCCAGAGCTATCTGAAAAACGCCGAGCAATCGGAAGCCTTATGGGACGGCGGCTACCTGCACACCCAAGACATCGGCCACATCGACGAACGCGGCTGGCTGCAAATCACCGACCGCATCAAAGACGTGATTAAAACCGGCGGCGAATGGTTGTCGTCGCTGACGCTGGAAAATTTGCTTTCCACCCACCCGGCGGTGGCCGAAGTGGCGGTGATCGCCGTCAAGCACGAAAAATGGGGCGAGCGGCCGGTGGCCCTGGTGGTGAAAAAACCGGGCGCCGAAGTGACCGACACCGAGCTGCGACGCCTTCTCGAAGACGCGGCGGCGGAAGGAAAAATCTCGCGCTTCGGCATCATCGAGCGCATTGAATTCGTTGAGGAATTGAAGAAAACCAGCGTCGGCAAATTAAATAAACGGGCCATGCGCCGCGTCTACGACCAGGCGGCCTGAAAAGAAGAAAAACCAAGTATTTTTGAGCGGCGGGAACCGCCCAGTCACGGCGAGCGAGTCGCGCCATGACCGGGCGGGATGCGCCGTCATTCTTCCAGGAGTTGCCGCCAATTCATCGCCAGAAAGGCGTCCGTTAAATGGTGGTCGTCGTCCACTTGGTGGACCTTCAGATTGGCAAATGTCGCCTGGGCCAGCGGCAGCACCTGTTCCGGCGGCGTCACCGTGTCGCCGTGGCCAATGACCAAAAGCGTCGGCGTGGTGATCTTTTGCGCCGGCGGCTGAAATCCGCCCATGTTCAGGGCCGGGGCCATGAGGATCAGGCGACGCGCCAGCCGTGGCCGCCGCATAGCCGCGCAGACGGCCATCAAACCGCCGTAACTTGAGCCGACCAGGGTGAGTCCCTCACGCTGGCCGACGATTTCCCGCAACAGTTGCAGGCGATTGGCCAGGTCGCCGCTGAAATCCGGGCAAAAAACATGGTCAAAATGTCGCTGGAAATATTCGCCTTTCGCTCCAAGGCCCGACGAATCAAGGCCGTGCAGGAAAATGGTTGACGCCCGGTGGCGGCGAGCCAGTTGTTCGACACGGCTCAGCATGGTCAGGCTGTCCGGGGTGAAGGTGTCGGTCGATGCGGCGATTTGCCGGGCGCTCATGAAACTTCCGCCCGCCACCTCCGACGCCTGCAAGACAAACGGCCCATCATGTTGGCACAGGTAAACCCGGCTCCAGACCCGGTTATCCGCCGCTTCATAATAGTGGTCGAAAAGGGCGGCCAGCGGTTGGCCGCTGATGCCTAATTCCTCGGCCAATTCCCGCGCCGCCGCCTGATCATAGCGTTCACCGGCCAGCACTACGCCGCCCGCCGCCACATCGAGACAGCCGGGGTAAATATCTTTGGTCGCGGCCCGTCGCTGCACAAAATACCCGCCTTCGCCGTTGCGGACGAAAATCGCCGCCGCCCGATGGCCCAGGCATTCGGCCCGCATCCGGGCGCGGCCGCTCGCGCCGATGATATGGTTGTCGCGGTCGATCAGAGCGACGATTTCCTGGGGTGTTTCTGGCCTTTCCATAGGTTCTCCTCTATACTTCGACAAAAAAACAACGCCCCTGCCTGCGACAGGCAGGCGGCGGATGCTCACATACAAAGGGTGTCACTGTGACCAGTATTGTCAACAATGTCCAGGGATTTTTCTCCCCCAACCAGGCTGTCGTTCTATGGACGCTCATCGTGTGTTGGGCGTTTATTTCGTTTCTTTTGTCGATGATTTTCGCCTTGCGACGGCGTTTGCGGCGTCAGCTTGAACGCGAAAGGCGTTGGCTGGGCGATGAGGCGCGGCTGCGTTTGCTGTCGGCGGCGCTCGATCAGGTTATGGAAACCATAATGATCACCGACCGGGGCGGCGTCATTCAATATGTGAATCCGGCCTTTTGCGAAAGCACCGGTTATCAGGCCGATGAAATTGTCGGCTTGAAACCGAGTATTTTGAAAACCGAACAGACCGACGTGGCCTTGTATCGGGAAATCTGGCGGCGGTTGGATGGCGGCCAGAGCTGGCGCGGCGACACGACGAGCGGCAAAAAAGGTGGCGGCGTCCTGCATGAATATATGAGTATTACGCCGGTGCGTGACGCCGCCGGGCGCATCAGCAATTTCGTGGCGGTCGGGCGTCATACCGGCCATGAACGGTCACTGCAAAAACGTCTGCGCGAGGCGGCGAAGATGGAAGCGGTTGGCATACTCGCCGGAGGAATCGCCCACGATTTCAACAATATCCTGATGGTTATCCTGGGCGGCGGCCAGTTGGCGGAGAGACTTTTGCCCGACGATCATCCGGCCAAAGAAGAACTGCGGCGGATCGTGGCGGCTGGACGGCGCGCCTCGGAGCTGGTGCGGCAGCTTCAGTCGTACAGCCGTCACGGCGCGACGGAATTACGCCCGTTACGGATGCAATTGGTGGTCAAAGAGAGCCTGAAACATCTGCGCGAGACGCTGCCGCCGGAAGTGACCATTGAAAGCGACATCGACGCCGATTGCCCGCCGGTCGCAGCCGACGCCACCGGCATCCATCAAATGCTGGTTAATCTCTGGGCGTCGGCCCAATACCAGTGCTTCGGGCGGCCCGCCTGGATTTTTTCCGTCAACCTGCGTCAGGAACATTCGGCGCTGACGAGAGCGGCCAGCGCCCATCTGCGGGTCATCACCCGCACGGGCGATGACCAATCCGAGGCAAAATCACGCGACGATCTGCCCATCGACGATGGCGGCGGCCTGAATCTGGCTATTGTCTCCGGCATCGTTGAGCGGCACCGGGGACGCATTCTGCTGTCGGAACGCTTCGACGGCTCGCGCCAGGTGGATATTTATCTGCCGCTGGCCCAGCTGGAAGCTGAAAAGCCCGCTGTGACGACCATGGCCGAACCACCATCCGCCCTGCTGCCAACCGCGTCGGGCGGCCATGTCCTGTTGGTGGACGACGAACCGGCGATTCTGTTCACGGCGCGGCGTCATCTGGAGCTATACGGCTACACCGTGACCCTCTGCGCCTGCGGACGTGATGCGCTGGAACAGTATCGGCAAGAGCCGAAACGTTTTGACGTGGTGGTCAGCGATTGTTTCATGCCTGGTCTGACCGGCCTCCAGTTGGCACGGGAAATCCTGGCCATTAACCCGCAGGCGGCCATCATTTTGCTCATCGGCAGCGGCGACGAAAACGACCGGCGCCAGGCCGAAAACGCGCCGGTACAAACAGTGCTGACCAAACCCGTCGAGGCGCGGCGGCTGGTGGCGGCGGTGCAACAGGCCATGGGAGAACAGGGCTGAGGTTTTTCCCACGAATTTTTTCTAAAGACTTACCAGGCCGTCGCCGATAAGAACGGCAAGAGCAAGCAAGACAACGGCAATCCCCGCGACGGATCGCGGAACATCAGAAATGACAGACAAGGAGGTTGGGATGAGCGCGAGTATCGGCGCGAGTATCGGCGCAATAGGGAATGGCAATGCCGCGACCAGCGGCGCGAACGCCGCGCAGGCTGGCGTCGCCGTGGCGAAAAACGATAAAACGACTGAACAAAGTCAGAGCACCGTGGCGGAAAAAAGCATTGCGACGCCCGATACCGTCAGCATCTCGAAACAGGCGATGCGCGAAGCGGAAACGGCGCGGCAAACCGGCATGTTGCAGCTTTTGGGCATTAACGCCAGCGACATTGATCAGTTACGCCAGCATATCGGCAAAGTCTTCACCGAGCAGGGCATGGATCTGAAGATCAAGGCCGGTGAGCAGGAAATCAACCTTTTACAAATCACGCCGGAGGAAGCGTCGAAGCTGGTTGACAAAGACGGTTTTTTCGGGGTTGAAAAGACCTCGCAGCGTTTGGTTGATATCGCCATCGGCGCGGCTGGCGGTGATGTAACCAAGCTTGAGGCGATGAAAAAAGGATTGGAGCAGGGGTTCGCGGCGGCCAAAAAAGCCTTTGGCGATTGGCTGCCCGATATTTCTTACGCCACCTACGACGCGGCTGTGAAAAAGCTCGACGAGTGGGCGGCTGGTCAACAAACACCGGCGGCGGCGGAGCGGACGGTTTAACGAGCATAGGGTGCGGTCATGGCTATCGAATTTAAGGGAATCGGCGGAACAGGGGCGATTGGCGGTCTCATCCCATCCGGAAGAGCGTCGGAAAAAAAGGCGGGAGAACACGCCATGGGCGACAAGGTGGTGTTTTCCGATATTCTCCAGGAAGTGAACCGCGCCCAGGAGGGCCAGGCCGTCGCTGAAAGCGGTCGCGCCGAGAAGGTGGCGGCGCTGAAGGCGCAGGTGGCCGACGGCTCCTATCAGCCCGACCTGAAGCAGGTCGCGGTTTCCCTGGTGCGTTTTCTCGAAGGACGGTAAGCCATGGCTGAAAGCACACGCGAACATCTGGAACGACTCCTGGCGGTGATTCTCGCCGAGCGGCAATGCGCCAAAAATATGGATACCGCTGGGATGGAAGAGGCGATGCGCGAGAAAGAGCATCTTTTAGAGATGCTCAGTCACGTGCGTCGCCTCGATGAGGCGGACAAACCTTTGGCGGCGCGGATTCGTCACGAGAACCGCCGCAACGCCTATCTGTTCCGGTCCGCCTTGGGCTGGATTCACGACACGTTGGAATTTTTCGGCACACGCATCGTCAACTCCACCTATTCCGAGCGCGGCAAAACCGTCGCTTCCGAGGTGCATGGGCGTCTGCTTTCTGGGAGGATATAACAATGGCTGGTCTCGTCACATCGCTGAACTCCGCCCGCACATCTCTGGAAGTCAGCCAGAAGCAGATAGAAATCGTCGGCAACAATATCGCCAACGTCAATACCCAAGGCTATTCACGGCAGAGCGCCCAGCTTACGCCCTATCCGTCGATGAATTTCGGCGATTTCTTTATCGGTCAGGGTGTGCGTGTGACCGATGTCAAGCGCGACCACGATGTCTTCGTCACCAACCAGTTGATCGGCAAATCCGCCGACTATGGCTATCAGAGCGGCCAGGCGCAGCCGTTGTCCGAGCTTGAGCGTCTGTTTGCCGTCGGTGACGAAAATATCGCCACCGACGTCGATAAATACTTCGACGCCTGGCAGGAGCTTTCCGCTTACCCCAGCGATTTGGTCCTGCGCGACGCGCTGATTCAGCGAGGGCAACAGTTGGCCACCGATTTCAACAACACCGCCAACAGCCTGAAAGCGATTCAGAGCAACATCAACGATACGCTGATCGCCAAAGTGGACGGCGTTAATTCGATGGTCAATGAAATCGCCGAATTGAACGACCGCATCTTCACCATTGAGGTGCACGGCCAGACCGCCAACACCGCCCGCGACCGCCGCGACGAATTAGCCAAACAGTTGGCCGAGGTGGTCGGCGCCCAGTCGTATGAAGACAGCAAAGGGATGATGGCGGTGCAGTTGCCCGGTGGCTTGCCGCTAGTGCAGGGCACCGACGCCATGCGCTTGGAAGCGAAAACCAACGGCGGCGACCTCAATATTACCCTGCACGCCGGTGGCGTTGAGCGGGCGCTGGGGCAAAAAAATATGGGCGGCGAATTCAAGGGCCTGTCGTACATCCGCGACAGCTTCATCCCCGATTTGATGAGCGATCTTGACCGCATGTCCTATGAAATTTCCACCCAGGTCAACGCCCAACATGCGGCGGGCGCCGGTCTTGATTCGGTTTCCGGGCGGGATTTTTTCAGCGTCCCGCCGAACGCCAACGCCGCGCCACCGGCCAATCCCTGGGATGGCGCGGCCCGCGCCATGGCCGTCTCGATAACCGACGCCGCGCAGATCGCGGCGGCTGAAGCGCCGGCCAGTGGGGCTTCGATCGCGCCCGGCGACAACCGCAACGCGCTTATCATGTCGAATATCGGCGAAAATTATCTGATCGACGGCATCGACAACTTCAACTCGTTCTATGGCAAGATGACTTCACGCATCGGTTTGGAAACCAATCAGAACCAGTTGTCGTTGCAAGGGGCGGAAGACGCGGTGACGCAGTTGGAAAACCTGCGCGATGGCCTGTCCGGCGTGTCGCTGGACGAGGAAATGATCGACCTGATCGTCTACCAGCGCAGCTATCAGTCATCGGCGAAATTCCTATCGACCATTGACGAGCTGATGGAATCTCTTCTGTCGATCAAACAATAAGGGCGGTACAAGGAGGCAGCGCCATGAGAGTTACGGAAAACAGCAGCTATCGTTTGCTGCAAACCAATCTGCAACGGATTAACAAAAGACTGAATACGCTGTACAACCAAGGCGCGAGCGGCTCAAAGTTCAACGTCGCGTCCGATGACCCGACAGCGATTCGCCCGGTGCTGACCACCCGCACCCAGTTGCGCCACACCGACCGCTATCTGGAAACCATGGGCGTGACCGCAGACAAAATGGAATCGACCGACGGCCATCTGAACAGTGTGGAAAACGTGCTGCAACGGGCCAAGGAACTCGGCTTGAAGGCGATCAACAGCGGCCTTTCCAGCGACGACCTCAATTCGATCGCCGATGAAATCGCCGAGATGCGCTCCGAACTGCTGGATTCGGCCAACGCCACCATCGACGGCAAATACGTGTTTTCCGGCTATCAGGAAAACACCAAACCCTTCTCCGCCAACCCCAATTACGACCCGGCGACCTACGATGAAACGGATTCGACGACTTGGCCTTATACCTATAATGGCGACGCCAACCCGGCGAAGCTGGAAATCAGCCCCGGCGAGTATATCGACACGACCCTGACCGGCAACGAATTGTTCATGGGTATTTCCAACGCCAACTGGGTCGATGGCGCGACGGCGGCCAGCGGTCAGCCGGAAGCAAACCATGTCGATATTTTCTCGGTGATGACGCGGCTGGAAGAGGCGGTTCGCGCTGGCAATTTCACCGATGAGACCGGGCCTGGCGGCGGCGTGCAGAAGCAAACCGCCAATCTGGAAGTCGCCGCCAACCAGGAGCGGCGTTTGCGTAGCCAGATGGGCGTGCGGGCGGCGCGGGTCGAATCGTCGATGGAGCACCAAGAAGATGTTAAAAACGATTTGAAGCAACTGCTGTCGCGCTATCAGGATACCGACGCCATTGAGAATTTTAACGCCATTGTCCAACAGGAAAGCGCTTTGCAAGCCGCGTTGAACATCACGGCCAGGGTTTCCGAGATCAGCATTCTTGATTATCTCTGATAATTGGGGGTGTGGGCCGCGCCCGGTCTTCCGTCGTTGACAGGGACGACGCGCCACCCTAATATCCGCGCACATTGGCTTTCGGTCGTCGGCGTTTCAGAGCGTCGGCGACCGCTTTTGATGTTCACCGACGCGGTTCAGAGAAGGCAAAGGGTGCGACGATGCTGGTTTTGACCAGAAAAATTGGCGATGGCATACTGATTGGCGACGATGTGCTCATCAAAATCGTCGATGTTCGGGGAAATTCCGTGCGGGTTGGCATTGAAGCGCCGCAGGATCGCAAAATCTACCGCATGGAAGTGTATGAACGCATCAGCGCCGAAAATAAATCGGCCTCGCAGTGGGATATGGCCGATGTCGATGCGCTGAGCGACAATCTGCAAACCAAAGTGAACAAAAAATGAGCCGCATCCAAACCCGTTTTGGTGAAGTCGAATACCAGCCTGAACATCTGCTCATCTTCCCCACCGGCGTCATTGGTTTCCCGGATTTACGCGGGTTCATTGTCATGCCAAACCGCAAGGAAGGGCCGCTGTTCTGGATTCAGAGCGTCGATGATCCGGATATCGCCTTCGTCCTCACCGACCCGACCAATTTCTTCCCCGATTACGCGGCGCGACCCGACGCGGCTGAACGACGAATGTTAAAAATCGGCGAAGAGGACGAATGCTATGCCGTCGCGGTGGTCACGGTGCCGCCCGACCTGAACATCACTTTGAATCTGTCGGCGCCGATTCTCTTCGCGCCGAAAACCAACCGGGCGATGCAGACCATCCTCGAAGACAGTCCCTACAACACCAAAACGCCGTTGCCCAAGGTTTGAAACAAGCTGGAGGCGCGTCCAAAAATGCGCGCGCCTTCAGCTCCACATCACGCCGCTCCACTTTTTTCCAGCCACTTCAGCCACATGCCGCGAAAGGCGTCTTGCAGCGACCGCGCCATTTTCGCCGCGTCCATCAGAGGACTGGTCTGCATTCGTTCGCGCAAGCCCAGACGCAAGCGTTTCAGCCGTTCCCGGTCACGCCACATCTCGACTGCTAAGGCGACATAAGCGTCGGCGCTGTCAGCGACCAGCTCAGCCAAACCGACATTTCGCAGAATCGCCCGGCCCATGCGGGAAACCAGCATGTCGCCGGGCCAGGTGACGAAGGGCACGCCCATCCAGATGCTGTCGTAACTGGTAGTGCCGCCGTTAAACGGAAAGGGATCGAGGCAGAGGTCTACCAGGTTGTAACGGCGGATATACTGTTCAGTTGACATATGCCCAAGAATTTCCAGGCGCTCTGGGCCGACGCCATGCGCGGCGAAACGCGCTTCGATGCGGCGGCGCATGTTGTCTTCCTGACCGCTGCGAGCAACCAGCATCAGCTTACTTTCCGGCGCTTGCAGCAAGATGCGGCTCCAGAGCGCCACCGCCTGGTCGCTCGCCTTGCGGAAATTATTCAGACAGGCGTAGGTGAAGGGCCGATCAAGCAATTCGCACGGTAAGCCGGGGGCCACCGGAATACCGGTGGTGATGTCGGCGCGGACGCCGTAGCAGTCGGGCAGCGGCCATGGCGTTTCCGCGCACCACTCGCCTTTTTGCAAAACCGGGTCGGGTGGAATGAGAATATAATCCATTGCCGTCATGCCGCTGGTGCCGGGAAAACCCAGCCACGTCACCTGGATCGGCGCGGGTTTACGCGCCACCGCCAACAACCGGTTGCCCTCGGTGTTGCCGTTCAGATCGACTAAAATGTCGATTTCGTCGGCGCGGATCAGATTGGCCAGCGCCTCATCGCCAATATCAAATACATCACGCCATATGTCGGCGAGGCTTTTGGCCACGTCCGCAGTTTCATCGGTTTTTATCGAATTGTTATACACGATGCTCTCCAGCCTGCCGCGATCAAGCAGATGCAGAAACGGCAAGGTAAAGAGGGCCACCGCGTGTTTATTCATATCGGAAGATAGCCAGCCGATGCGCAGACGGCGGTTGGGGTCGCGGTCGCGGCGGGCGAAGGAGTCGGGGCGCAGCAGCGGCAGGCAGATATTCTGGTCGAAGTCGCGGGCCACCGCCAAGACTTCGGCGGCGGTGATTTCGCTCGAATGCACCATGTTCCACAGCAGGTTGATATACAGAGTCAAGCCAGTCGGTTGCAGTCTCATGGCTTGACGCAACAGCGTGATCGCCTCGTCGGCCCGTCCCTGCATCGAGTACAGCGAGGCCAGATTGCTCATGGCCTGCGTGCTGTTCGGATCTTTGGCCAGAATGGTTTCGGCGGCCTGTTGCGCCTTGTCGGCTTCGCCGAGTTTGGTGTAGGCGACCAGCAAAATGTTCCAGGCGGTGAGGTTTTCCGGATCGCGCTGCACCGCCAGTTCAAGGCTGTCTTTGGCCATGAACCACTCTTTTTGCCGCACCATCATTTTGCCCAGTTGCTCAAACACCCAATCCGGCGACATCCCTTGGGCGATTAAGGCTTCCATGGCGTCCAAGGTGGCCGACAGATCGCCGCTTTCGGCCAAAGACAGGGCCATGCGCCCTTGCAAATACGGGTCGTCCGGCGCGGCTTGCAGCCCCTGGCGATAGCGCTGAACGGCGTCGCGCGTATCGCCTTGGCGCATCGCTAAATCACCGGCGAAACGGGCGACATCGGCCGAGCCAGGCGCTATCGCATCAAGTTTTCGCAGGCATGATTCGGCCTCGTCCACGCGACCGCGCTCCATGCGCAACGTCCCCAAGGAAATCCAGGCCTCGGTATAGCGGGCATCCAGGCGGACGGCGTTCCGGAAGGCGGCCTCGGCCTCGTCCAATTCACCTAATTGCTGGCAGGCCAAACCCAAAAGATGGTGATGGGCGGCCACCGCCTTTGTGCTCCGCGTTACCGGCAAAAGCGATTCTTTCGCGCCGCGCCAATCGCCCGCCCGCGCCTGAATACCGGCCAGGGCGCAGCGGATCTGCGCATCGTTCGGAGCAAGACGCAAAGCCTGGTCAAGAGCCGCCGTGGCCCGTTCCACCTCGCCCATTTTACTGAACGCCTCGCCCAGGCGTTGATGAGCGCGGGCGTGTTCCGGTCGCAGGCTCGCCGCCTGAGCGAAAAAATCAACGGCGGCGTCGTTCATGCCGATGGCTGAAGAGACCTCGCCCAATCCAAACCAGGCGGCGGCGGAAGCGGGAAATTCCTCGGCGGCCTGCTGGTACAGGGCGCCCGCGTTTTTATAATTGTGTTTTATCAGCGCCTTATCGGCTTTATGCAGAAGACGTTTCAGTTGTTCGGACATGGTAGCTCTTCATGTGTTCGGCCTGACAAAGCGCCGGATTATCGTTCAAGACGCGGCGGCGAGGGCGGCGCGGCGGCGCAGGGCGATGGTGGCGCGGCGCAGGCTGTCGCGGTTCCAGACTTCAGCCAGGACCCGGTAATCACTGAGATTGATTATCATGAGCTTGTCTTTCATCGGGATGTTCGCGGGTGCTATCGCCAGTTTTCCAGCGTATTTTTGCTGAAAGAGCCGGGTGTAACGGCGCCAGCTATCACCGGTGAAGTCGCCACCGGAGGAGTGGATGATCGGCATATCGCAAACAACGCCTATTTTGCGTCCAGAAAGATGGGCGGCAAAGCTGAAATCAAGATCGTAACAATGAAAGCCGTCAAAGGTGGCGGCGTCGAAACCCACGGCTAAAGCGGCTTGGCGTTGGGCGATCATGAGGAGACCGTCAATGGCCTCGATGCCTCCGGCCACTGGCCACTCATCGACGCCGTACAGGGCCAAACCCAAACGCTGGCGCGAGGTGTGCGCCATCACTCCGCGCAAGCAGGGCTGACCGGAAGCGAGCCAACTTCCCGGTGTCAGGCGGCTGGTTCCGGCGAAACCCAAAATGTCGTAATCGCGCAGGCGTTCGCTGATTTTCGTGGCGAAGTGATCATCAAGAATCAGCAGATCGTCATGGGAAAAGATAAAAATATCGCCCGCCGCCCGCGCCATGCCACGATTATAGCCCTCCGCCAGCGAGGCGGCGTCGTGGATGCCGATGATTTCATAGGGAAAACCAGCCAACAGCGCCTCGTAATGCCGAGCGCAGCTGGCGAATTTCCACGGATTGATGCTGCATATGATCACGGAAAAGCTGGGGGCGTTCATCAATGTTCCTCCCGCGCGGCGTTTTGTTTGGCGAACAGCGTATCGATAGCCGTAACGAAATGCGCGGCGAAGGCCGCTTCATCGCCCAGGCCCCAAGCGTTCATTTTTTCACACAGGCTTGGGTCGGGGGCCGGGAGGTGTTCGGTCAAAGCCAGATAATCTTCTCGCGAATCGGCGACGAGATCGCCCAGACCCAGCGCCGTCAGCGTCGCCGCCGGACGCCGCGCCCAGGGCAAAAACGAGGCCATGGCGATATACGGTCGGCCCTGCCACAAACAGGCAATCAATTCCGGGCCGCCGGTCGTAAGCGGCGGCGCCAATCCGCAATCGCTGGCGGCCGCCAGCGGGCGTAGCTCATCGATGGCGCCCGCCGAAACAAAGCGCAGGCGCTCCGCTTCGACCCCCGCCGCCGTGAAATGGCCGCTGATGAATTGCCGCGCCGCCTGGCCCAGTCCAGCCAGATTCACGATGAGACTGGCCTTTTCCCGCGCCCGCAAAATTTCCGCGAACAAGCGCCAAGCGCTTTCCGGCACTTGGTCGGCCCGCGCCAGGCAGAAAAAAACCGGGCCGTCGGCGGAGGTGTTGACGACCGCAGGCGCTAATGGCGAATTTGACGGCGGCGAATTTGGCGACGGCGAATTTGACGGCGGCGAAAAAGAAAAACATTGGCCGAGGCCCGGCAGCGGCAAAGTCGGTAGCATTTCCCCGACAGTCAGCGCCTCGCCGACCACCGTCAGACAATCCGGGGCGATCGGTGGCATTGGCGCCATCCCCCACAGGAGTTTTGCGGCGGCGGCAGCGCCATGGAACAGCGCCAGGCGAGCGGTCGGCGCGTAGCCGTCCAGATTGATGAGAATATCCAGCGGCGTCGCCTTCAGGGCGCTGCAAGCGGCGGCGTCATCCAGCGTGGCTATCGGCAGAATTTTATCGGCCAGCAGTTCGCAATGGGCGGCGAAATCGCTAGGCTTGGTGTCGGCGTTCAGCAAGATGGTGTAAAAACGCTGCGGCGGCAGAAAGCGCAAAAGCGCCGTCAGCCTGGCCGATTGTCCTTCGCGGTTGAAATCGGCGCAGAGAAAGGCGATGTTCAGGGGCCGGTTTTGAGCGGAATCGCGCGTGACCGCCGCGCCATCCAGGGTGATGCCCGCCGCCGCCAATCCCCGCTGTACCTGGCCAAGAATATCCATAATTTGCTCGCCGCTCTCATCAAAACGGGCGAAATCACAGGCCGCCGCCAGCAAATCGCCGAGGGTGTCCTCGGAGGTGTCGGCGTAGCGCCTGAGCGCCTTGCCGTGATGGACGACATCGCCGCGTTCGGCGAGCATCTCGATGACCATCCTCCGTATGCTTTGCCGCGTCGGCGAATCTTGTTCCGCCGCCAGAAGCAGCATCGAAAGCGCCTCATCGCCGTTCCCCAAAAGCCGCAGGGCCTGCGCCAGGGCTGGATAGGCCGACCATAAGTCCGGCTGCATATCAAGCGCTTGGCGCAGATAGCGTTCGGCCAGAGCCACCTCGCCGCATGTGAGAAAGGTTTCACCCAAAGAAGCCGGCAAGTCGGCGCGTTCCGGGGCCAGAGCCAGGGCGTGTTCGATCAAGTTTTGCGCCGCCGCCAAATCGCCCTGCCGCGCGGCGATCAAGGCGAGATAGGCGGGCGGCAGCGGATTTTCCGACTCTTGCGCGGCCAGCTCGGCGAACAGCGACGCGGCTTTGTCAAACTTCTCGTCGCGGAAAGTGGCGACGGCATTTTCCAACCTCGCCGCCAACGGCTGGTCTGGTTTCGCCGTCGCCTGTTCCGCCACCGCCGCCGCTGGCGTCGCCACCACCACATACTGGAGGGCCGCCGTCTGCTTGGCGAATTCTTCCGCATTGACGCCGAACCTGTCCAGGAGCGGACGGAACAGACCTTGCAATTCAGCGAAATCCTCGCTGACGAACGGCCGTGATTGCGCCGTAACGATATGCAAACCGGCCCGACCAAACATGTCGATGATGGTTTGCAAGGTGAAAAAGCGCAGATGAGTACGGTCAAGAATCCCGGCGTCTTCATAGAACCAGCCGCCGGTCAGTTGCCGATACAACACCGACCAATGCTGGACATTGGGGATGCAGGCCAGAACAATTCCATCTTTTTTCAGATAGGTCGCGTGGCGGATCAGGGTCTGCCACGGGTCGATGAAATGTTCGAGCGAATCGCCGTAAACCAGACAATCGAGCGTGCCCGGCGCAAGCCCTAACTCGGCCAGATCGAAGGTTTCGGCATTACCGACGCCGACTTTTGTCATGCGCTCTGTGGCTGCCCTGGCCGCCGGGGCGTGCATCTCGACGCCGTAATAGCGGCAGTCCGGATTGATTGCGCGGTATTCCCTGGCTAACGCGCCGCCGCCGCAACCAATCTCCAGAATTGTCGCCGCGTCCTTTGGTAGCAAGCGTAGGATAGCACGATTGGCGTTGTCGTAATAAGCGGGCAGCGCCGCCTTGGTTTCGCCGTCCGTCGCCTGAACGCTGTCTGATGATGTCTCTGTCATGGCTCTCCGCTTTTCTCGTTTGGAACCGTTTTTCAATCCGCAGGTCTAATGCCGTTTGTCGCCGCTAGTGTATCGTTTGTGCGGCGGTAAAAGCAAATTGACGCGCCGTTGTCGAGGCGGTTTTTCGCTTTTGGCCGCCTTTGGTTTCTCTAATAAAACCCAGTAAGGAAACGGAAAGATTTCCCGGAAAATCTCCGTATGGTCGGAAAAAAATCCAAAACCCCTGGTCAGATGGAGCAAATCCGCTACTTCGCGCCGCAAAAACACACCAATTCTTTAGCCGCGCCTGGGATTCTTTACTGGAAACCAACCGGAGCGGCGACCCGCTCACATGCTATTTCGACGGCAAATAAAGGATAGCCGTGATTTTCCCGTTGGCGCTCGGATGCGCCGCCATCCATCATTAACATTATGATTTTATTATGGAAAAATAAGAATCTACCACAAAGTGGCAATTACTCTGTAATCAGGCATGGATATTGCTTTTATGCCAGTGTCAACGGATGATGAATGCCCGCACTTGACTGCCCAGGAAAACACCATGCGTCTTTTCAGTCTGCTTCTCGCCCTGTTCGTGTCGTCACAGTTGCTGGCCTGCGCTTCCAGTCCCGACACCGCTTGTTTGACCTGCGCCGATTATCACAAAGTGTACGACAGGTTCCCGCGCATGAGTCCGATGGGTTTTGAGGTCAAACCGCCCGCTGGCAAAGCCTGGTTTGAAGCTCTGATTGATAATGAATTGGTGTATCGCAAAAAAGTCGGCAAGACCGACTACGCGATCTTGTCAAAGGCCAGTCAGTTGGTATTTTCCAGTTCTGAAGTTTCCTTCGCCAGTCTGCAAAAAGTCATCCGCCAACGTCAGAGCGAGTTTCTGAACAATCGCCGCTACAAAAACCAATCGCTGGATATTCGCGAAGCCGAAGACCGTGAAGGCTGCGCCCGCTACTCCCTCCGCTACGACGATTACGGTAACGAACGGGTTTCTTCGCGCTCGGTCGTGCATGTGGTCAACCGTGGTCTGGTCTGCTCACATCCGGACATGCCGCAGAACGGTATTGAACTGAGCTACCAGGAGCAACGGCTGAACAACGCCAAGAGCGTTTCCTTCAGCAAAGAAGGGGAAGCCTTCCTGAACAGTCTGGTGGCGCGGCCCTTGTACGCCGATGCCTCGTCCAGGCGCGCCAGCCGACGATAACAAGCGGCGACCGCTGAAAAATTCCTCTGAAGACGCGGCGAAAGGCTCATTCTCCAGCCTGTTTGCTCGCGCTTCTTGATAAGGCAGAACAAGCCCTCTTTCCCGCTCCGCATTTCCCGGCAATCGCGCCTTCTCCCCTGGCCTCGCCCCCTCGCTGAATTTACCTGATTTTTTCCTGTTCATCGCGCCGTCTCTATCCGCTCAGGCTATGTTGCCCTGCGTTTGTGCGCCGTCGGAGAATTGTACTTTCCTGGCGGCTTGCTATACTCCTCCGTGTGACGGCTTTTGCTTTTTGCGCCGCCAAGTTCTCCAATCAGTTTTTCACCACTGAGCCATAACGAAATGATCAGACGAAAATCCCCAGACAAGAGCGCCGAACCGCCGGAAACCGAAACGAAGATGCAAGCGGCAGTCACGCCGGAAGCGGCGTCGCCGCCAGGCGAAGCCGTACCGGAATTCGATCTGGAGCGCCCGGAATGGTATCTGAACCGCGAATTGACCTGGCTGCAATTTAACAAGCGGGTGTTGCAGGAGGCGCGGGATGACCGCAATCCGCTGTTGGAGCGGGTGTTCTTCCTGGCGGTGGTTGGCTCGAACATTGATGAATTTTTCATGAAGCGGATCGGCGGCCTGAAACAGCAGGTCGGCGCCGGTGTGACCACGCCGAGTGTCGATGGCATGTTGCCACGCCAGCAAATCGACGCCTGTTACGCCATGGTCACCGCTCTTCTCGCCGATCTGCGCCAGACCGAGGGCGTTTTGCGCACACTGTTGGCGGAGGAAAACATCCGCTTTTGCCGCTACAGCGATCTCGGGGCCGGGCAGCAGAAAGAGATGGATCGCTTTTTCCGCCACGATGTCTATCCGCTTTTAACGCCGCAGGGGATTGACCCGGCGCATCCCTTTCCCTTCATTTCCAATCTGTCGCTGAATTTATTAGTCGGGGTTCGCGAAAAGGACAGCGACCCGGTTTTGCTGAACCGGCTCAAGGTGCCGACCGGCGTCGGCGTGCCGCGCTTTATTAAGGTTGGGCGAGGCCACCTCTATATCACCTTCGAGGATTTGATCGCCAACAACCTCGATATGCTCTTTCCCGGTTTGGTCGCCCATAGCTGCGAACTGTTCCGGGTGACGCGCAACGCCATTACCGAGCACATGAGCGAGCAGGCCAACGATTTGCTGGCGATGATCGAAACCGCCCTGCGCGACCGCAAATTCGCCGATATTGTCCGCTTGCAGGTGGACGATTGCATGACCGCGCAGCATCGGGGAATGCTGGCCGCCGAATTGAAGATCGACAGCGAAACCGATGTCTTTGCCGCTGGCGGCCTGATGGCAGTGCGCGACCTGGTGGAAATTGGCCGCATCGACCGCCCGAATTTGCATTTTCCTTCGCACCAGCCCTGCGACAACCCCGATCTCCTGGCCGACGACCCGAATATCTTCCACGTTTTGCGGCAGAAAGGCTCGATCCTGTTGCAGCATCCCTACGAATCGTTTGATACTTCTGTTGAGCGTTTTTTACGTGAGGCATCGCAGGACCCGAAAGTCCTGGTTATCAAAATGACGCTGTACCGCACCGGCAGCCGCTCGCGCATCATTCAATACCTGCTCGACGCCGCCCGCAACGGCAAGCAGGTGGCGGTGGTGGTTGAGCTGATGGCGCGTTTCGACGAATCGGCGAACATCAAATGGGCCGAGGCCATGGAAGAAGCGGGCATCCACGTGTCGTATGGCGTGGTCGGTCTGAAGACGCACAGCAAAGTGACCTTTGTGGTGCGCCGCGACTACGACGGACTCAGACGCTACGCCCACATCGGCACCGGCAACTACCACGCCGGCACCGCCCGCCAGTACAGCGATTTGGGCTTGCTGACCTCAGACCCGGTTATCTGCGAGGATTTGACCGAGCTGTTCAATTATTTAACCACCGGCTATGCGCCAACCCGCAAATACACCAAGATTCTGCCTTCGCCGAAGAGTCTGAAGAAGGCGCTCTTAAAGAAAATCGAGCGGGAAATCCGCTTGCACAGCCCGGAAAAACCCGGTCGCATCCAGTTCAAATGCAACGCTCTGGAAGATAAAGATATGACTAAAGCGCTGTATCTGGCCTCGCAGGCCGGAGTGAGGATTGATCTGATCATTCGCGATAGCTGCCGCCTGCGTCCCGGCATCGCCGGGCTTTCCGACAACATCCGGGTCATGTCGATCGTTGGCCGTTTTTTAGAGCATACGCGGATCTATTATTTTCAAAATGGCGGCGACGAGGAATATTTCATCGGTTCCGCCGATCTGATGAAGCGCAACCTGGAGATGCGCGTCGAAGTGGTAGCGCCGATAGAAGATGCGCGCTCACAGGCCACGCTACGGGAAATCCTCGATATTCAGCTTGGGAATCAGCGCAGCGTCTGGGAGATGCGGGAAAACGGCGAATACATCCAGCGCCTGCCGCGTGAGGGCGACGACCAGCGGGCCGTGCACCAGATATTCATCGAGAAGGCCGAGAAACGCGCCGCCGCCTCGCCGTTTACCGCCAAAAAAAAGAGACATGGCCGCGATAAACGCGGCTCAGCGCTTGATATTGCCTGAAGCGGCGGAAAACATCGCGGCGAAGGTGGGCGGAACCGGGGTTTCGTAGTGATGCAAGTGGCCATCGACCGGATGATGAAAGGCCAGCACCCTGGCATGTAAAGCCATCCGTTTCAGCGGATTGGTGGTCGCGCCATATTTTTTGTCGCCCGCCACTGGATGCCCAAGTTCGGCCATATGGACGCGAATCTGATGTTTGCGTCCGGTTTCCAGGCGCAACTCAACCAGCGTATAGGCGCGGCTCACCGCCAGCCGCCGGAAATGGCTTATCGCCTCTTTGCCATGGTGCGGATTGTCCGATGAATAGACCCGCATGGCGGCGCTTTCCTTAAGATAGGATTTGATGGTTCCCGACGCTTGCGCCAGTTTTCCTTCCAACACCGCCATATACAGCCGTTCTTCGATGACCGAAAGCCAGGAATCTTGGATGGCTCGCTTGACTTCCTCGCTTTTGGCGAAGAGCAGCAAGCCGGAGGTTTCGCGGTCGATGCGGTGGACAACGAAAATTTTGTGGTCCGGATGCGCCGCCTTCACATACTCACTCAGCATGGCGTAAGCGGTGCGCCGTTTTTCCTTGTCGGTGGCCACGGTTAAAAGGCCCGATGGTTTGTTGACGACGATGAGAAATTCATCCTCGTGGATGATTGGCATTGGCGGCGCGCCTGGACGAGCGATGGTGGCCTTTTGCGGCGCGATGGCCACGTTCTGGCCGACCGCGAGCGGAAAATCGAATTGGTGTTGGCTCTGGCCATTGACCAGGATGCGGCCGACCCGCAGCAGGTTTTTCAGCCGCTTGCGCCCCTCCTGGGGAAAACGACGCAGCAGAAAAGACAGCAGTTCGTCGGTCTCGGCGACTTCGATGTGGTTTGGCTCGTTCATAATTTTATTTATTGTCAGGATTATCGAAGACGGCGCGGGTCGCTTCGTGGTAACGGGTTAGGTCTTTGGCGCGAACAATCGCTTTCAAGGATTTCTCCTGTCCCGGAAATGATGCGATAAAATAGAGCCAGAGCTGCTTCATTTTACCGAGCAGATGGCCGGGGCCGCAGAGTTTTTCCTGATAGGCGGCGAACAGCTCATCATGAAAGGCGACCAGGCGCGGCTTCAGATCAGGCGGCGCGCCCGCGACGATTTCCATGGCGATAACCGGCCGAGCGACCGCGCCGCGACCGATCATCCAACCAGCGACCTGGGGAAAACGCTGATGCAAGCGCCGGAAATCATCGGAATTCAGAATATCGCCGTTATACACCACCGGCTGGCGGCTGGCGGCTAACGCTTCGGTAAAGCCATCTAGGTCGGGAGCGCCACGAAACATCTGGCGGCCCAGACGCGGGTGGATGATGAGTTCGGTCAGCGGATAGTCGTGTAAGCGCGGCATGACAGCGAGAATCTCGCCGCGATCACGCATTCCCAGCCGCATCTTCAAAGACAGGCGGCAGCGCAGGCGCGGCAGGGCGAAATCGAGTAGCGCCGATATCGCCTCGGGTTTTTCCAGCATGGCCGCGCCGCGTCCTTTGCGCGTGACCATCGGCGCCGGGCAACCGAGGTTCCAGTTGATGCGTTGATAGCCCAAATCTTCAAGCCGCCTGGCCATATCAACAAAAGATTGCCGGTGATTATCCAACAGTTGTGGCGTGACCGACAAGTCCTGGTTGCCTTCCGGCAGCAGATCAGCCAGCGGCGCGAGCTTTTTCGTCGCGCCGCCTTCTTTTTGCGGGTTGATAAAGGGGGCCACCGCCTCGCTGAAACCGGGAAAATGCCGGGCGATGGCGCGGCGAAACGGCTGGTCGGTGATGCCGCGCAGCGGCGCTACAATCAGGCGGATAGTCATGGGCGTTTGGGTAAGAGTGGCGGATCGGCGGGCCGCCCAACATACCACAAAGGACTGACTGAAGGAATGCCGCCTTCGTCTTCAGAAAATACCAAAATCGACGCCTGCGGCCAGCGTTTGTCCCATCTCTTCCAGACGCGCCAGGTCGTCTTCATGTCACTTCGCACAAGAAATGAGACTGGATTCTGGTCGTATTTTGCACGAGGAAATGAGACGATTTTTTTCACGCCTGACAATATCGTTTTCATTCTCTCGCTCCACACGCTCCATCATATGCGGAAGTATCTCCCTTTGCCCACCGATCTCTGTCTCTGAACGGATGATCGGTGGGTGGGTGGGGCTGGCCCCCATCCACTTCCCATTTTTTTTTGGCTCTCACCCGAACCGGGTGGGTAAGAAAGGGTTATAGTAAACGACATTATGAATTGTGCCACTTTCGAGATTTAATTGGTGGAGCAATACCATCAAATATATTTCAAGCACGATTATTTATGCCGTTTACTATAACTTTTTGCAGGTTGAAGCTTTCCTGTCAGGAGGGCAAGGCGGGGGCCAAGACTCTACAGTAACCCTTTACCCATCCGGTTTGGAAAAGAGCC
>JAITSS010000039.1 GCA_031287565.1 Desulfobulbaceae bacterium | reverse complement strand
ATAGCCCATCCATTTTCATCGTAGGAATTATCCATGGCCGCCTCATCAAAAGATATTTCTCTCAGCATATCCATTGACCCGCGTGAAGTAAAGAGCGGCTTCGCCGAGGTACAGGCGGCCTACGAGGCGCTTGACGGACGAATCAGCAAGGGAGACGCTACAATGAATCCTGGCAGGATGGGCATATCTGAAAATTGAAGCGGCTGTCATCCTTTTCCCGGATGATGGCCGCCAAATCGAGCCAGCGCCCGTCTTCGGCCTGAATCTGGCCGCAGCCTTGGCACAGACCGATGCCGCCTTGGCCAAAATGGTTGAGGATGGCCCGCAACTCGTCATTTGAGCGGGCCAGTTGCCGCTGCACCCGCACCAGCCGCTCGGCCACCCGCACCCTGGCCCGCAGCTCGTTTTCATCGAAGGGTTTGGTCATGTAGTCGTCAGCGCCGGCGGCGAAACCGCTGAGAATGTTTTCTGGTTCGTTTCTGGCCGTCAGCATGATGATATAGGTCGGGTTCAGGCGCTCCAGCTCTTTCACCTGACGGCAGACCGCCAGGCCGTCCATCGCGCCCGGCATTTCCCAATCGAGGATGGCGATCTCCGGGGCGTGGTCGCGACGCAGAATTTCCCAGGCGCGGTCGCCGCTTTCGACACTGTCTACGTGATAGCCGCTGTCTTCCAGCACCACCTGCACCATTATGCGCGTAATGTATTCGTCCTCAGCAATCAACAGCCTCATCTGAAAACCTCGTTCTGGTCGGAACAATGGACTGACCCGCCGACAAACAGGCAGGCGCTCAGGCGTGTCACTCGTTCCATTATCGCGAAGGACAGCCGTTTTGTCCAGCCGCTCCCAGGGTGGGCGGCGCGTTTCAGTCGGCGAAGCGCCGGTTGATTTCCTCAATTTTTTCCTGCGCCTCTTCCCAACGGCTGTACCAGCGTTCCAGGCGACGCTTACATTCGTTGTACTGTTTTGAGGTTTCAGTCCACGCCTTGTTGTCGGCGTAGAGGGCCGGGTCGGCCATGACGGCTTCCAGCTCGATCTTCTCCTCTTCCAGCGGCCCGATGGCCTCTTCCGCCTCTTTCACCTGCTTTTGCCAGGGCGCGGTCAGACGCCCGCGTTCCTGACGGCGGCAGGCTTGCCGCTTTTTCTGGTCGCGGCGGTCTTTGCTGGATTGATTGCTGGCCTCATCGAGAGGAGCGGCCGCCGCGCCGGTCTTTTTCGCCGCTTTGTCGGTGGTATCGGCCATTTCCTCGATTTTACGCAGATATTCTTCGACATCGCTATCGTACAGCGTGACGGTTCCGTTTTTTACTTCCAGCACCTTGTTGACGAAGCCATCAAGGAAATAGCGATTGTGCGAGACGACGATGATCGTTCCGTCATAACCGGCCATGGCCTCGCGCAGAATATCCTGCGAACTCATATCCAGATGGTTGGTCGGCTCGTCTAAAAGCATCAGATTGGCCGGGCTGGCGATCATTTTCGCCAAAGCCAGGCGACTTTTTTCGCCGCCGGACAACACCGCCACCTTTTTTTCCACCTCGGCGCCGCGAAAAAGAAAGGCGCCGAGCAGGGAACGGACGCGGGTTACGGTCAGGTCTTCACCGCTTAAGGCCATGGTTTGCAGAACGCTCAATTCCGGCGACAATTCCTGGGCCTGATGCTGGCCGAAATACGACAGCCTGACACCGGCGCCGAAGCGGATGTCCCCGTTGTCAGCGGCGATGAGACCGGCGAGAATCTTGACCAGCGTCGATTTGCCCGCGCCGTTGACGCCAACCACCGCCACCTTATCGCCGCGCTGCAAGGACAACTGAACGCCCGCGAAGACCTCACGCCCACCGTAGCCTTTGCACAAATCCCTGACCAATAAAACGTCACGGCCAGAGGGCGGCGACGGCGGAAAGCGAAAGTGAATCTGCTTTTCATCCTCTTCCAGCTCGATGCGCTCCATTTTGTCCAACTGCTTCAAGCGGCTCTGCGCCTGCTTGGCCTTGGTCGCTTTTGAGCGGAAGCGCTCGACAAAACGCATAGTCTGGCGGATTTTCGCCTGCTGATTGTCATACGCGCCTTTCTGGATGGCCAAGCGCTCGGCCTTGTCGCGGACGTAGAACGAATAGTTGCCCTTGTACACCGTCAGTTTTCCCAGGCTCAATTCCCAAGTCTGACTGGTCACTTTGTCGAGAAAGGCGCGGTCGTGCGAGATGATGACCAGCGCCCCTGGATACTCTTTGAGAAAATTTTCCAGCCAGGTCAGAGAATCGAGGTCGAGATGATTGGTCGGCTCGTCCAAAAGCAGCAGCGTCGGCGCTTCGAGCAGCATCTTGGCGAGCTTTAAGCGCATCAGCCAGCCGCCGGAAAATTCCGAGACCGGCCTGCTCATATCGGCGACGCGAAAGCCCAGGCCCAACAGCACCTTTTCAATCCGCGCCGCCATCGTGTAGATGCCGGAAGCATCAAGAATATGCTGGGCTTCACCCTGACGCGCCAGCGTCGCCGCGAATTCCGGGCTGTCTTCAGACAGAACGGCCAGGCGCTCATGCAGTTCTTCGGCCTCTTTTTGCAGGGCGATGAGATGGGCGAAGGCGCTCTGCGCCTCTTCGTAGAGGCTGCGGCCAGAGAGCAGTTCAGTTGATTCCTGCGGCAGATAGGCGACTGTCCAGCTTTTGGCGCGGCTGACTACGCCGTCATCAGTGAGGGTAAGTCCGGCCATGATCTTCATGAGCGTCGATTTTCCCGCGCCGTTGACGCCGACCAGACCGATGCGGTTGCCTTCATAAATCTGGGCGGAAATATCTTTGAAGAGGTGTTTATCGCCGAAGCGAATATCAAGACCATGAATCGAGAGCATAATCGACGCTTCCTTTGGCGCGGTGTGGTTCGATAACGATATTCAGTCGCTGGCGCAGGCCAAGCTGTTCAAGACGGATGAGATTGCCGCGTCGCTGGCCGATGAGGGCCGACAGGTCGCGGCCTGAGACAAAAATTGTCAGGATTTGTCCTGGCCGCAGGGTGGAAAGCCTGCGGCGCAGTTCGAGAAACCAGAGGCGCTGGGCGACCAGTTCTCCCAAAGCCGGATGATACGGCCCGGCGACAAGCGCGCGCTCCAGCTCTGGCGATGGCGGCAGGCCATAACGAATCACCGGGATGTGCGCGGCGGAAAAAATGGGGGTGGATTTCGTCAGCCAGGCGATAGCTCTGGCGAGGGAAAGAGGCCGGTACAATCCGGCGGTGTGTAAAGCGGCGAGACCGGTTCCAGCGACAACCAGGGCCGGATAGAGGCGGACAAAATCCGGGCGAAGGGCGATGATTTCTTGTATTCCGGCGAGAAATGACGGCCAGGTTTCTTCCGGCAGGCCCGGCAAAAGCTGGACGCCGCAGGCCAAGCCCAAGCGCTTGACGGTGGCGATGGCCTGACGGCTGTCCGCCGCTGTATGGCCGCGCTGGGCGCGGGCCAGCGTCCGCTCATCCAGCGACTGGACGCCTATTTCGATGGTCGTAACGCCATATCGGCGCAAGCGGACCAGGCGTTCTTCGCCGCAACAATCCGGCCTGGTCGAAAGACGAATCGAATCAATATCGCCGCGCCGCAGAAAAAACCTGGCCGGCGCCAGCAGCTCTTGTTGCTCCGGCCAGGGCAGACAGGTGAACGAGCCACCGTAAAAAGCCAGTTGCGCCGGGCGTTTTGGCGATAGGGCCAGCCATTTTTCGATTTCCGCCGCCACATCGGGCCTGCCATCCGCGCCACTTATCGCCTTCTGGTCGCAGAACAGGCAACGATGCGGGCAGCCGCGGTGGCCGATAAAAACGGGAATGATCAAAGACATCAGCCAGCGGATTGACGCAGCCAGGCCAGGCTTTCGGCGGCGGCCTTCTTTTCCGCCTCTTTCTTTGAACCGGCCTCGCCAACACCCAGAACCTCGCCGCGCAGCAGCACCGACACGGTGTAATGCTTGTGATGCGCCGGGCCGTCCTCTTTTTCCAGCCGATACACCGGCTCTTCGTGGTATTTCTCGCGCAAAGACTCCTGGAGCAGCGATTTGCTGTCGTCGGTGAGAAAGCGCTGCCGGTGTTCGTCAAAATCCGGCGTGAGCAGCGCCATGGCCAAAGCCCGCGCCGACGCGAACCCGCCATCCTCAAAGACCGCGCCAAAAACCGCTTCAAAGGCGCTGGCGAGAATCGACGGTTTGGCTCGGCCGCCGCTTGCCTCTTCGCCTTTGCCGAGACAGAGATATTCGCCCAGCTCGATTTGCCGGGCCAGATGCGCCAGATGCTTTTCGTTGACCACAGCCGCCCGCAGCCGGGTCAGCTCGCCTTCACGCAGTTCGGGATACCGCTCTATGAGCAGATGACCGACCAGGAGGCCGAGCACCGCGTCACCCAGAAATTCAAGCACTTCGTTGTGTTCGGCGGTTTTGCCTTGCTCAAAGGCGAACGACGAATGCGCCAGGGCGCGTTGCAGTAAACGCAGGTCGATGAAACGGTAGCCCAACCGCCCTTCCAAAGCGCTCAAACGCGCTTTGTTGGCGAGAATCAGGGCGTCCAACGTGCTTGTCATGCCGGTGATTTCTCCTTGTCAAACGGATTTTCTATGGTATAAAGACGCGACTTTTTTTGGGGCGGCGTAGCCAAGTGGCTAAGGCAACGGTCTGCAAAACCGTCATTCAGCGGTTCAAATCCGCTCGCCGCCTCCAGAATGACACAAGGGATATGTGTCAAGTTCCGCCTGTTTATAGACCTGTTTAACAAACAGATCAGGCTGTTGCGCGTACCATGATTTGAGTGCATCGATGGGGGATTGGTAGCCGATGGCCCGTTGCGGGATGAAGT
>JAITSS010000061.1 GCA_031287565.1 Desulfobulbaceae bacterium | reverse complement strand
CACTACACTGGCGAGTCACGTCATCGCCGCGCCTCCGAGACTCAAAGCCCCAAACACCCGGAACCGTTGAAGTGACCTCCTGCGCTTGAACTACGTCGGAGATGTTCGTTCCTGTTCGTGGTCTCCCGACGGGCAGCGTTTCCTCGCGGCGGACGGGAGCGGTTTAGCGATGTACAATGCGCGGACGGGAAACAAGGACTTGGAAATCGAAGGTAATGAAATTGTTCGTTCCTGTTCGTGGTCTCCCGACGGGCAGCGTTTCCTCGCGGCGGGCGGGTTCGGTTTAGCGATGTACAATGCGCGGACGGGAAACAAGGACTTGGCAATCAAAGACGCTGGATTTGTTCTTTCCTGTTCGTGGTCTCCCGACGGGAAGCGTCTCCTCGCGGCGGGCAAGAGCGGTTTAGCGATGTACAATGCACAGACGGGAAACAAGGACTTGGCAATCAAAGACGCTGGATTTGTTTTTTCCTGTTCGTGGTCTCCCGACGGGCAGCGTGTCCTCGCGGGGGGCTGGCGTGTTTTAGCGATTTACAATGCGCAGACGGGAAACAAGGACTTGGAAATCAAAGACGCTGGATATGTTCGTTCCTGTTCGT
The DNA here is from genome assembly GCA_031287565.1 of Desulfobulbaceae bacterium. Taxonomy (GTDB): domain Bacteria; phylum Desulfobacterota; class Desulfobulbia; order Desulfobulbales; family Desulfocapsaceae; genus UBA8130. Next base: position 50,187 of record JAITSS010000061.1, on the reverse strand, counting down.
GGTCTCCCGATGGGCAGCAGTGGTTGTTAGGAAGCAAGGGACAACTTCAAATCCGAAACGCTCAAGCCGCGCCCTATGAAATCATTCGTGAGTTTTTGCTGGTAGAGGACAGCGAAGTAGTCTGGGAACCACAAACCGGGCGCATCAATTCTGTTTCCGGGGAGGCGTGGCGGGATTTTTATTGGGAGCGCACCTTGCCTAACGGCACCCGCCAGCGGCTTCCCTTCGAGGCTTTGTATTCAACCTAAAAAGAGCCGTTGAATCGGGACGCCTTCAGCCTGCTCTGCTAAGAAGGTACATGTTTGCTGGGATTGCCAAGTGTTTTCGTAAAGTTGCTCCGGAAAATTCGCCGCAAAAATCATATTGGGGAACATCAGGGAAAATCATGTTCAATGATAGGATTTGTCGATTGGATCATTGAATCAACAGCGCCTTGTCATTTCAGGTCTCTCGCTTCGCTTCGAGAGAAACTCCGCGAGAAATCTCAGCCAATATAATGTGTCATTCCCGCGCCAGCGGGAATCCATGTTGTCGCTTTTGCACTATCCTGCCTGGATGCCCGCTGAAAACGCGCGGGCATGACGAATTTTGTGTCATTCCCGCGCAAGCGGCAATCCATACCGTCGCATTTGCACTATCCTGCCTAGATGCCCGCCTGCGCGGGCATGACGTTATGAGGCATTGCCGCGCTTTCTTCCGTCATTCCCGCGCAAGCGGGAATCCATACCGTCGCTTTTTCTATATTCTGCCTAGATGCCCGCCTGCGCGGGCATGACGAATTTTGTGTCATTCCCGCGCTTTCCTCCGTCATTCCCGCGCCAGCGGCAATCCATGTTGTCGCTTTTGCACTATCCTGCCTGGATGCCCGCTGAAAACGCGCGGGCATGACGAATTTTGTGTCATTCCCGCGCAAGCGGGAATCCATGTTGTCGCTTTTTCTATATCCTGCCAGGATGCCCGCTGAAAACGCGCGGGCATGACGAATTTTGTATCATTCCCGCGCAAGCGGGAATCCATACCGTCGCTTTTTCTATATCCTGCCTGGATGCCCGCCTGCGCGGGCATGACGTTATGAGGCATTCCCGCGCAAGTAGGGACACGGCGCGCCGTGCCCCTACTCTACACAAGCCATACGTGAAGCGTGATAAAACGCCCCGTTCGTGGTGAAAAGCCGGTCGAACCACAAACGGTTTCGCCCTTCGATACGCTTCTCACAAGGCGAACGGAAAAAACAACTTGTGTAGAGACTTCCGGCATAGAAGGCCTCATGGAAGGAAGAAAAACCAACGAAGCGGAAGCGGACGCCCGTTCAGGATTTCTCAACCCCAGAGGCCGGGGATGGAGGCGCGGCAACGCGGGCAGGTGCCGTCGGTCAGCGCATCTTCGATGACGCGATAGCCGTCGCGGCGGATCAGGGCCGTGCCGCAGCCGGGGCAGATGGTGCGTTCGCCTGCCGCGCCTGGGCGATTGCCGGTGTAGACGTGGCGCAGGCCGCGAGCAAGCGCCAAGCGTCGCGCCGCTGTCAGGGTTTCGGCGGGCGTCGGCGGAATATGGCGCAAGCGCCAGGCCGGGTGAAATCCGGAAAGATGCCAGGGAATATCGGGATTGAGCGCGGCCAGGAAATCGGCCATGGCCATGATTTCCGCCTGGCTGTCGTTTAGGCCGGGAATCAGCAGCGTCGTCACCTCAAGCCATACGCCTGACTGACAAAAATAGGCGATATTGTCGAGAACCGGCTGTAATCGGCCACCACAGATGTCGCGATAAAATGTGTCGGAAAAACTTTTCAGGTCAATGTTGATGGCCGTAAGTTCGGTGGCCAGCAGCCGCGCCGAAGCCGCCGACATGAAGCCGTTGGAAACAAAGATATTGCCCAATCCTGCTTCCTTAGCGGCGCGGCAGCAGTCGAGGGCGAATTCGATGAACACCGTTGGCTCGACATAAGTGTAGGAAATACTGCGGCAACCACAGGCCAGGGCGGCGGCCACGATTTCGTCAGGCGAGCGTCGGCGACCGCTGCGCGGCAAAGAAAGCGCCTCGTCCACCTGACTGATGCCGCTGTTCTGGCAGTGCCGACAACGAAAATTGCAACCGACTGTAGCGATTGAATAGGTCAGGCTCGCGGGCGAGACATGGAAAAGCGGTTTTTTCTCAATCGGATCGACGTGTTCGGCGACAATCCGGCCATAGACCAACGATTCGATGGCCGCGCCGCGCCGCCGCCGAGTGTGGCACAGGCCGTGAAAATCGCTGGCGTCAGCGGCAAAGCGGCAGGCGTGGGCGCAGACGCCGCAGGTAACAACGCTCATCGTTCCGGACGCCGCCGCCCCAGGCGTTTGGCCATGAAATAATCAGTCAGGATTTCCGCGTGATCGAAGGCCAAAGGCGGTAACGTATCTTCGTCGAACAGCCCGGCTTTTTGGGCGTCGTCGCCGGCCTGCGGCTCACCTTTAGCCTGGCCGACATAAACAGTTGAAACGGTATGCTGGCGGGCGTCGCGATCTGGCCGTGAATAGGTGTGAAACTGATACAGCTCCGTCACCTCCAGGCCGGTTTCCTCCCTGGCCTCGCGTTGGGCCGCCGCCTCGAACGATTCGCCGTAATCGACAAAGCCGCCGGGCAAGGCGTGGCCATACGGCGGATTTTTCCGCTCGATCAGCACGATTTTTGCGCCGATTTCAATGATGATGTCCACGGTCGGCGTCGGGTTGCGGTAGACGCTGATTTCCTTCTGGCAATGGGGGCAGAGCATGATTTTTCCTATCTTATTAAATTAGCAATATCGCGCCAGCTCGCGACCGTCGGCAAAGTGTGGCAACGGCGATTCCACGGTTGCTCGAACACCAACGGCCTAATCCCGGCCTGGGCCAGCCCCAGACAGGTTTCGGCGCGGTCATCGACAAAAAATTTCAGACCATATTCCTTGATATGACGCGGTTTGTCGTCGTGTTCGCCGATGGCAGTCAGGCGGATGCGCGGCAAAACTTCTGGCGGGAAATGATGGGCCAGCCAAGCGGCGACCGGCCCGGATTGACGCCTGGCGGTGATGATATGCGTCGGCGCTTTCCTGGCTATTTCAGAGAGTACTTCGACCGCGCCCGGCATCGGCGCGAGACCGGCGGCCAGGCAATCGTCGTTCAGCGCCTGAAATATCCGCGTCGCCACCGTGTCGGGCATGGCCAAACATTCCTCAACCTGAAAGTGGCTGATGTCCTCCAGCGTGAATGAGCAATAGTCATATTCTTCGCAGGCCAGCCGCAAAAAGGCCCCGGCAGTGTCGGCGATCACACCATCAAAATCAAAACCAATCTCATGGGCGGCGATATTCATGACACGCTCCTGGGGTGTAGGCGATACATGGCAAACGGGTAAGGGCGCGGCGAGATTGCCCTTGTGTATTCATTTTTTCTCGAACCCGCGCGCAAAAAAATTTTGGTTCACGTGAATATTGCGCATATCGTTTGGGTATGGATCAAGCTTTCCCTGAACGACGATTCCACCGTGGCTTTGACAGGAGATGCCGATGCGATACAAAAAAATCTGCGGACGGCCCTGCGCCGCCCTGCTGCTGGCCCTGGCTTTGGCGGCCAGCACGGCTAAGGCTACTGTTTTCAGTGAGGCTCAGTATGCTCGTGCCTGGTGCCAAGAGCGGCAGGGACGAATCATCCGACTGACCGGCACGCCGTTACCTATCTGTGAATTTGGCCAATACCGGGTAGCGGCGGCCTTCGCCACCAACTGGGCCGCGACCATCGGCAGCGCCTATTTCGCTACCATCGACAGCGATAAAAAACCAGGCGCGGCCCTGATTCTGCAAAATAAAGGCGACCGCCAGTATTACAATTTGCTGAACCGCGTCATCGGTAAACAGCATCTGCCGCTGCGCACCTGGATCATCCAACCCTGAGTCAAGAAACCGTAAACGCGACCGCGACACGCCGAAGCGGCTTGTCTTTTCACGGGTGAAATTATAGACTTTCGCCATTGCGCCGACGGATAGGCCGTCGGCTTTCGTTGCCCGGAAAGCCCACCCATGACCATCCTGCCGCCTTTTCCCGACCCGATTCTGTTCGTCATCGCCGCCTTGTTCGGGGCGATTATCGGAAGTTTTCTGAACGTTGTTATCCTGCGCCTGCCCGACGACACCGCCTCAATCGTCTATCCGGCTTCGCGCTGCCCACGTTGCCTGCATCCGCTGTCGTGGTACGAGAACATCCCGGTTATCAGCTATCTTTTCCTGGCCGGGAAATGTCGCCATTGCCGCGAGAAAATCTCGCTTCAGTATCCGGCGGTTGAATTGGCGATGGCGCTTCTGACCGTGGCCGTGGTGGCGCGATTCGGCCTGACCTTCATCGCCTTCGGATTGTTCCTGCTGCTCGCCGCCTTGCTGGTAATTACCGTCATCGACATTCATCTGCAAATCATCCCGGATCGAATCAGCCTGCCCGGCATCGTGGCCGGCTTTCTCTTCGCCGTCGCCAGCGGCTTCATCACCTGGCAGGAATCACTCTTAGGCATTCTCGGCGGCGGCGGCGTCCTCTGGGCGGTGGCCTGGTTGTATCAGCTTTTACGCAAGCAGGAGGGAATGGGCGGCGGCGACATCAAACTTCTGGCTATGCTCGGCGCGTTTCTCGGCTGGCAAGCGTTGCCCTTTATCATCCTGGCCAGCTCGTTCAGCGGCTCGATTATCGGCCTTACCGCCATCGCCCTCGGAAAACGGCAGGCGGCGACCCGCATTCCGTTTGGGCCGTATCTGGCCGGAGCGGCGGCGGTGTATCTCTTCTTCGCCCCGGAAATTCAGTGGTATTTCAACGCCTATATCCACGGCGAATGGCCCTGAGCCAATCCGCCGCCAATCTCTTTGTCTTCAGCCCAATCCGTGTAATTGCCTGCCTCCCAGAATGTGCATATGCAGGTGAAAGACTTCCTGGCCAGCCATTGGCCCGTTATTGAAAATCACCCGGAAGTCGCCAACGCCGTGTTCCGCCGCCAGCCGCGCGCCCAGGCGGAGCATTCGGCCCGCCAGCCGTTCGTCACCCTCTTCCAGCGCCGCGACCGCCGCCAGATGTTTTTTCGGCACGACGAGAAAATGTTTCGGGGCCTGTGGATCAATGTCCCAGAAGGCGATGATTTCATCGTCTTCGTAGAGTTTTTTCGCCGGAATTTCGCCTTTGACGATTTTGCAGAAAATGCAGTCGCTCATGCTTGTTTCTCCTGTGAGGAGGCGGCGCTTGTCGGATGCGCCACCTCCGGTTTGGCTGGTTCCGCCGACGCGGTTTTATAGCGCAGAGGCGGCATGACGCCGATAAGACTCGCGGGTAGTTTCGGCATTCCGCTGATGATCGAAACCGTCACCGCCGCCAAATAGGGCACAGACTGGACAAACAGCACCGCCGCCCAGATGCGAATGTCCAACAGCATTCCGTCTTTACGCGAGAGAATCGCCGCCATCGACACCAGCAGGGCGATAGCAAAGATCAACTCTTCGCGGGCGTTGGCCAAGGCGCGGGCCAGGGCGTTGGCCTGGGCGTTTTTCGGCGTGCGGAAAAAACCGATTTTGCTGGTGATGAAGCCGGTCAGCATGGCGCGGGCGATGGTGTGCGACAGCGCCAGGCCGGCCAAAGCGGCTGCCAGGCTCTGGCGAAAACTCGCCGCGACATTTCGGTGGTAGAGGAAAAACATCTTCAGGCTTTTGAAGACAAAAAGGCTGAGCGGCAAAATGGCGAACAGGGTGTGCGGCGGATAGACGTAATCCGGAAAAAAAACCATGCCGACCGACCATAAAATGGCCATGACGTTGAAGATTAGATTGATGCCATCAGCAAACCACGGTAGCCAACCTGACCAAAAATGATAGCGCTGGCCGCGCGTCAGGCGCGATTTCTCCAGGCCCAACAGCTTCATCATATGCTGGCGCAGAATGATCACCGCGCCGTAGGCCCAGCGAAAGCGCTGCTTCTTAAAGTCAAGAAAGGTATCGGGAATCAATCCCTGGCCAAAACTATGTGGCAAATAGGTGGCGTCATAGCCCTTTTCAAAGATGCGCAGGCCCAGTTCGGCGTCTTCGGTGATGCACCATTCCGACCAGCCGCCGACTTCTTCCAAAACGCGGCGGCGCACCATGGTCATGGTGCCATGCTGAATGATGGCGTTGCGCTCGTTGCGCGTGACCATGCCGATATTAAAAAAGCCGCGGTATTCGGCGTTGCACATGGCTTTGAAGGCGTTCTCGCCGCCGTCGCGGTAATCCTGCGGCCCCTGGACAATCGCCATGTTCGGCTGGCGGAACTGCGGAATCATCACCTTCAGCCAGCTCGGCAAAATGATGTAGTCGCTGTCAATCACCGCCACCACTTCGGCCTCCGGATTGGTCTCGCGCAGGGCGAAATTCAGCGCCCCGGCCTTAAACCCAGCCAGCGGCGCGACGTGAAAAAAGCGGAATCGTTCGCCCAACTCACGACAATGGGCCTCAACCGGCCGCCAGACCGCCTCATCTTTGGTGTTGTTATCAATAACCAGCACTTCAAAATCGGGATAATCAAGCCGGGACAAGGCGTCGAGCGTCTGATTCAGCATTTCCGGCGGCTCGTTGTAGGCCGGAACGTGAATCGACACCTTCGGCGCGTAGACGGCCTGGCCGCCGGACGGTTCCTCCGGGGCCGCTGGCATCCGCCGCCATTTTTTCGTCCACATCGCCTCGGCCCATTCGTGGGCCTCGGCCATGATGACCATCAGAGCGCCCAGAGCGGCCAGAAACATGACGACGCTGACCAGTACCGCCGCCGGACTCATGTAGCGCTGGGAAAAATCATAGACCACCCAGACAGCGAAGGTACTCATAAGATAGGCGATAAGGGCGAGAAAGCCCTGGCCGGAGGCGTTTAAGCCGTCGCTGTCGCGGAACAGCAGCAGCAAAAGTCCCATCGACAAGAGGATACCGACCACGGCCAGGCCCTGCCATTGCGGCACCCGCACCACCGGCTCAACGAAGGCGAACTTCGGCTGACGCTTGTTGTCGTAGACGCCCCAGTGACTGCCAGCCTCGCCTTCAATCGCCTCCTTCCAACGCTGGTCAAAGGCTTCCATAATGTAATAGGAATAGCCGTTGTCAGCGGCGGTTTTCAGGAAGCGGCGCAGAAACTTCGCCTCGTTGGTCAGACTGGCGACAGCTTGGCCATAGGTACGGCCATTGCTTGGCCAGCCAACTTCCGATATAAGAATTGGCTTGTCAGGGTATCTTTTTTCCAGTTCGCGATGCAAATTGACGACATAAGAGATGGCGTCCTCGACGGCGACGCCCTCCCAGTACGGCAGCAGATGCACGGCGATATAATCGACATGTTCGACCAGTTCCGGATGCTCAAGCCAGATGTGGTACGGCTCGGCCAGACTGATCGGCGCCCACACTGATCGCCGCACCTGTTCGATATATCTGATCATCTGCTCCACCGTCTGGTCGGCGCGCAGCAAGACTTCGTTGCCGACCAGGACGCGGGTGATGTTTTGGTGGTTGTCGCGGTACACTTCAACAAGTTTGGCTAGCTCCACCTCGTTTTCCGCCGGATTACGGTTAATCCAGGCCCCCAACGCGACATTCAGATTGCGCTTCGCCGCCAGCGCCGGAACCTGACCGATGGTATTGGCAACCGTATAGGTGCGCACCGCATCCACTTTGCCTGACAAAAGCGCCAGATCTTCGTCGATCTGGGCGACAGTTGGATACTGCCCCTTTTCCGCCGATTGGCTGTCGCGGTAGGGCATGAAGGAAAAGCCCTGTATTTTCTGGGGCCACGGCGGTTCATTGTCGGGGCGATTGGCGATCATCCACAGGGCGACGGACAACACCGCCATGACGCAGGTAATGACGAGACGGGAACGGTTCATGATGAAATGTTCTGGACACTGAAGGAAAGGCGCGCGGGCGTTGGCCGCCCTGGCAAGACGGAATCAATTGCAAAGAATCCGATAGAGTAGCAGAAAAAAGTCCGCCGTAAAAGCGTGGAATAGGCCCTGGCCGGGTGAAGAGAACACGGAACATCAACGGGGCGCCACAGCCGTCCCGCCCTCGCGCATCCTTCGTTTGACCGGCGCGGCGATAGGGCGTAAAATATGCGGTTGCGAGCAGAAGTTCGGGCGCGAGGCCGGGGAATCATCCCCCACATATCAACATCATGGAGAAAGACATGGCCGCGAAAATCACCGCCGTGCGGGCAATGGAAATTCTTGATTCACGGGGCAATCCCACCGTCCGCGCCTTCGCCACGCTGTGTGACGGCACGACCGCCAGCGCTTCGGTGCCGTCCGGGGCCTCAACCGGCGAAAACGAAGCCATCGAACTGCGCGACGGCGACAAAAAGCGCTATCTCGGCAAGGGCGTCTTAAAGGCGGTGGCCCATGTCAACGATCTGATCGCCCCGGCGGTCGTCGGCATGACGGCGATTGAGCAGGCGGCCATTGATAACAAAATGATTGAGCTGGACGGCACAGAAAACAAATCGAAGCTGGGCGCGAACGCCATTTTAGGCGTCTCCATGGCCTGCGCCAGGGCAGCGGCAGCATCCTGCAAACTGCCGCTCTATCAATATCTGGGCGGCGCGGCGGCCAGGCGCATTCCGGTGCCCGCCATGAATATCATCAACGGCGGGGCGCACGCCGACAACAGCGTCGATTTTCAGGAATTCATGGCCACACCGGTGGGCCTGCCGACCTTCAGCGAGGGTCTGCGTTCAATCGCCGAAACCTTTCATCATCTGAAAAAAATTCTAAAATCGCGGGGCCTGGCCACCAGCGTCGGCGACGAAGGCGGTTTCGCGCCGAATCTGCCCTCGAACGAAGCGGCCATGGATGTGATTTTAGAAGCGATTGAGGCGGCCGGATACCAGGCCGGGAAAGACATCGCCATTTCACTGGACAGCGCCGCCAGCTCGTTCGCCACCGATTTGAAAGGCGCTTACGATTTGAAGAAATCCGGCGGCGGCGCGAAAAGCCGCGCTGAAATGTTGGCCATGTGCGAGGCTTGGGTGAAGAAATACCCAATCGTCACTTGGGAAGACCCCTTCGCCGAAGAGGATTGGGAAGGTTTCAAGGCGCTGACCGCCAAGGTCGGCGACAAAATCGGCGTGGTCGGCGACGATTTGTTTGTCACCAACACCAAATACATCGCCAGGGGCATCGCCGAAAAAGCCGCCAACTGCGTGCTCATCAAACTGAACCAGATTGGCACGGTGACGGAGAGCATCGACGCCGTGCGCATGTGCCGCGACGCCGGTTGGCGCTCGTTCATCTCGCACCGCTCTGGCGAAACCGAGGATACCTTCCTGGCCGATTTCGCGGTGGCCATGGACAGCGGCGTCTTGAAAACCGGTTCAGCCAGCCGCAGCGAGCGCATCGCCAAATACAACCGTCTGCTGGAGATTGAACAGGAACTGGGCAAACAGGCGCTGTATTACTGGTGACACGCCAGTTGCGACACCCGGCTCTTCCCACGGCGGCGGATTTCCGGCATGACGGGGCGATTCGCCGCCATTTCTTTGCGCGATTGCCATGAAACAACCAGAGAACCACAGAGTCGTCGTTTTGGGCTACGCGGCGGCAACCTGCCTGGGCGCGGATTTCGCCGCGACCTGGCGGCGGGCCGAACAGGGCGAAGCCGGATTCCGGCCTTTGAGTCGTTGCCAGGTGGCGACCCGCAGCAACGTCGTCGGCGAAATCGCGGATTGGAACCCAGCCGCCCTTCCCTATGTCAGCGCCAAAGACCGGGCGATGTGGAATGCCGCCTTCGTGTTTCTCACCATGGAAATGTGCCGCCAGGCGCTCGATGACGCCGGTCTGGTCATCGACGCCGCCACCGGCCCGCGCACAGCCTGTCTGATTGGTTCAGCTCTGAACGGCAGCGACGCCTACCGCATCGCCCAGGAACAGTACACCGCCCATGGCCCGCTCAAGGTCAGCCCCTATCTTTTGCCGAACCTGTGCGCCAACCTGCCTGGCGGCAAGGCCGGGATGCTCTTAGGTTTTACCGGGCCGGTCTTTTCGCCGCAGGGCGCCTGCGCTTCCGGCAACCACGCCATTGCCCTGGGCGCGAAGATGATCCAGGCCGGCGACTGCGATTTCGCCCTGTGCGGCGGCGCCGAAACCTGCCTGACTCCGGAAATCATTTTGGGATTCGCCAACATGCTGGCGACGATAAAAGTCGGCGAAAACGACCGCGCCTATGCCGATCCATCGCAGGCATCGCGGCCCTTCAGCCTCGATCGCAAAGGCTTCGTGCTCGCCGAAGGCGCGGCGGTTCTGGTATTGGCGGCGGCGGACGCGGCCAAAGCGCATGGTCTTGCCGCTAAAGCCGAAGTCGCGGGCGTTGGCTGGAATTCCGACGCCCATCATTTCACGCGGCCAAATCCACAAACTGTCAGCCAGGCAATGCGGCAGGCGATCACCGACGCGGCGCTGTCCCCCGAAGACATTGGCGCGGTGAACGCCCACGGCACCTCGACCAAGGCCGGCGACGGCGCTGAAGCCGATTGTCTGCGCCAGGTATTCGGTGCAAGGCTGCCGCGCCTGCCCATTTCCGCGAATAAATCCCAGGTCGGGCATTCGCTGGGCGCTTCGGCGGCGATTGAAGCGGCGCTGGCCATAGAATCAATGCGCCGGGGCTTGGTGTTGCCCACAGTCAACCACTTGGCCGACCCGGCGCTCGCCGACTTGGATGTCGTCCCGAATCAAGCCCGCCGCCACGCCCATGAATTTGTCCTGTCCAATTCATTCGGTTTTGGCGGCACCAACTGCTGTCTTGTTTTCAAGGGAATGTGAATGCGACCAAAACCGTTTCTGCCAGAACCGCTCCAAACGAAACCGCCGCAGGCCGACCCGCCCGCAGCGCTGTTCGTCCGCGACCGAACCAGCGGTTTGATCTGGCATCGTTCGGCCATGCGCGTTCTCTACGTCGATACCGACCGCTCGCAGGTGGTGTACCACGCCAACTATCTGCGTTATTTCGAGTTCGGCCGGGCCTCTCTGATGCGTGACGCCGATTATCCATACAAACAGGTAGAGGAAGATGGCCACATCTACCCAATCATCAAAACCGAACTCAGCTACCACACGCCACTGCATTACGACGATCTGATGTACATCCACACCCGCCCGACCGAGATCGGCCTGGTCAAAGTGCGCTTCGATTATCTCATCACCAGGGCGGCGGACGGCGAAATCGCCTGCCTCGGCTATACCCAACACTGCGCGGTCGCGGCGAACAGCAAAAAGCCGGTGGAAATTGATGAGAAAACCATCGCGCTATGGCGCGGCTTCCCGAAATAAGCTGGGGTTTTATCATTTTCTGTCGCGTCATTACGCCCGCAGCGCGCTCCTTTTTTCCGGCCCCAAGAGCCGCGCGCTGGCGGCGTCATTGTGGCGAAAGGCAATTCTCGGCGGGAAATTGAAAACCTGTTAGCCGATGACCCATTTCATATCCATGGAGTCGCGGTTTACAACGATGTGCAATTCACGCCGACCATGACCGCGCCGGAGTTGAGTGCATTGATTACGGCCTGACGCTTTCAATCATGCAGTCGCGCCGGTTGAAAACACACTTTTTCTTCCACGCCATCCATGCCTCGCGCTTCGCCGCCGCCATGGGCTTGAAGAAAGCGCACCACTTCTTCCACCAGGCGCTCTGGCGCTGAAGCGCCGGCGGTGACGCCAACATTTCGCGTCCCCGCGATTTGGGTCAGGTCGATGTCGCGGTAATCGTCGATTAAATAGGCCGAAATGCCGGAATTTTTCGCGACCTCCCGTAACCTGTTGGAATTCGAGCTGTTTTTTGAACCGACCACATAGATGCAGTCACACTGGCGGGCCAGGAGCCGCACGGCGTCCTGACGGTTTTGCGTGGCGAAACAGATATTTGATTCTTGTCCATGCAGTTCCGGAAAACGGCGGCGTAAAATTCCGCGAATGCCGGAAATTTCTTCATGGCTGAGCGTGGTCTGGGTGACGCAGGCCACCTTGCCGGGGTTTTGCACCGCGACGTTTTCCGCCTCTTCCTCGTTGGACACTACATGGACACGGTCGTCCACGCGCCCGGCCGCGCCTTCCACCTCCGGATGGTGGCGATGACCAATGATGATAATATCATAGCCCTCACGATGGTATTTTTCGACCATGCGATGCACGCTGGCAACCAGCGGACAGGTGGCGTCGATGGTGTGCAAACCCAGCTTTTTCGCCTGCATTTCCGTGCTCTTCGGCACGCCGTGGGCGCTGAAAATACAAAGACCGCGCGGCGGTATTTCGGCGAGCGAACCGACAAAGGCCGCGCCCAGCGATTCCAGTTCGCTCAAAACGTGGCGATTATGGACGATTTCATGCAGCACAAAGGCCGGAGCGCCGTGTTCTTGCAGGCAGAGCCGCACCGTGACGATGGCCCGCACCACACCGGCGCAAAAGCCGCGCGGCGAAGCCAGCAGGATGGAAAATGCGCTCATATTCTCTTCTCAAAAATTTGGCCGCGACGCTTTCGCCCGGCTGATTCGCGTAAATGGTACGGTTATTGCAATAAATTTTCGATAAACTGTTGCCGGGCGACGTCTCGTCCTCCTTCCCCCTCTTCAGGAAGACGAGACGCCGACCCGGCAGCGGTTTTCCCGCGAACGTCCACCAGCCCAGCCCACCGTCTTCCTGACCACTATACATAATAGCCGCCACCCGACACGTCCACACGCGAAACAGCCTCGCCAAGCGGCGCATTCAGCGCTTTTTATATGGCAGGATAATGGCCGCGAAAAAAGATGCTACGGCGAAAGAAATTTCACAGAAAACACTTGCGGGAACAAGATTTGTTCGTGTAGCTTGCCCGCCGAGTCCGTCACCGATTTTTTTGCCGATGATACCCCTTTTGCCGGGGATGTCCAACGTGATGACGCTTCGCCCAAACCCGGCGGGTGTCGTCAAATTTGAAACTCCAGAGAGGAAGAAACTGCCATGGCACTGGATCCAACGAAACACAAAGATTGGGAGATCGCCGAAGAAGCGGAAACCCGGATGCTGACCATTTATGAGATCGGCGAAAAGCTGGGTTTGACCAAGGAAGAGCTGCTGCCGCAGGGGCATTACATTGGCAAAATTGATTTTCAGAAGGTTCTCGCCCGCCTCAAAGACAAACCGAACGGCAAGTATGTTGATGTCACCGCCATCACCCCGACACCGTTGGGCGAAGGCAAATCCACTTCGACCATGGGCTTAGTCGAAGGTTTGGGCAAGCTGGGCAAGAAGGTCAGCGCGGCCATCCGTCAGCCGTCCGGCGGCCCGACCATGAATATTAAAGGCTCCGCCGCCGGCGGCGGCCTGGCCCAGTGCATCCCGCTGACCCCGTTCTCTCTGGGTTTCACCGGCGACATCAATGCCATCATGAACGCCCATAACCTGGCGATGGTCGCCCTGACCTCCCGCTTACAGCATGAGCGCAACTACGACGACGAGCAGCTTGAGCGCCTTTCCGGCATGAAACGCATTGATATCGACCCGACCAAAGTCGAGATGGGCTTCATTATGGATTTCGCCTGCCAGGCCCTGCGCAACATCATCATCGGCATCGACGGCGTTAACGGCAAAACCGATGGTTTCATGATGAAATCCAAGTTCGGCATCGCCGTTTCCTCGGAAGTCATGGCCATTCTCGCGGTCGCCACCAGCCTGAAAGATATGCGCGAGCGCATGGGCAAGATTGTTGTCGCCTACACCAAGAAGGGCAAACCGGTAACGACCGAAGATTTGCAGGTCGCCGGCGCCATGACCGCCTGGATGGTTGACGCCCTGAAACCCAGCCTGATGCAGACCATCGAAGGTCAGCCGGTCATCGTCCACGCCGGGCCGTTCGCCAATATCGCCATCGGCCAGAGTTCGATCATCGCCGATCAGATTGGTTTGAAATTGTCTGATTATCATGTGACCGAGTCCGGCTTCGCCGCTGACATCGGTTTTGAAAAATTCTGGAACCTGAAATGCCGCTACAGCGGTTTGGTTCCCGATTGCGCGGTCATCGTCGCCACCATCCGCGCCCTCAAATGCCACGGCGGCGCGCCGGTGCCGGTTCCTGGCAAAGCGATGCCGAAAGAATACAGCGAGGAGAATGTCGCCCAGGTTGAGAAAGGTTGCGACAACCTGATTCACCACATCAATACCGTGCGGAAAGCCGGCATCAGCCCGGTTGTCTGCATTAACGCCTTCTACACCGATACCCCGGCGGAAATCGCCAAGGTTCGCGAGCGGGCTGAAGCGGTCGGCGCCAAAGTCGCGGTCTCGAAGCATTGGGAAAAAGGCGGCGACGGCGCAATTGAATTCGCCGAAACGGTTATTGCCGCCTGCGAGGAGAAGAACAACTTCAAATTCCTCTACGAGCTGGACGAACCAATCAAAACCCGCATCGAGAAAATCGCCACCACGGTGTACGGCGCCGACGGCGTTGATTATTCCGCCGCCGCCGATGCCGCCATCGACCGTCTGCAAAAAGATCCGGTCTCGGCGAAAATGGGCCTGTGCATGGTGAAAACCCATCTGTCGCTGTCCGACAATCCCAACCTGAAAGGCGTGCCGAAAGGCTGGCGTCTGTTTGTGCGCGAGGTTCTGACCTACGGCGGCGCTGGCTTCATCGTGCCAGTCGCTGGCGCGATCACCCTGATGCCAGGCACCAGCTCCAACCCGGCCTTCCGTCGTGTTGACGTTGATGTCAAGACCGGCAAGGTGCAGGGCGTATTCTGATCCATAACCGACGCCCGTCGCCCCTTTTTTTGGTGGCGGGTCGTTTATCGCGCTTGTATTTCGCGCTCAGGGCGGCGGTTCATGCCGTCGCCCCAGTCCAAGAGAGGAAGGCATGACAGCAGAAATTATCAGCGGCACCCAGATACGCGAAACCATCCTGGCTGAGCTGAAAGGCGAAGTCGCCGAGATGAAGGCCAAATACGGCAAGGTGCCTGGTCTGGTCACGATTCTGATTGGTGAAAATCCGGCTTCGATCAGCTACGTCACCCTGAAAATCCGCACCGCCGAGAGCCTCGGTTTCCATGAAGTGCAGGACAGCCAACCGGCGGATATTTCCGAGGCCGATCTTCTGGCCCTGATTGAAAAATACAACAAGAATCCGGAGATTCACGGCATTCTGGTGCAGTTGCCGCTCCCCAAACATATTGACGAGAAAAAGGTGCTGAACGCCATCAATCCCGATAAGGATGTCGATGGCTTCCACCCGGTCAATGTCGGTCGTTTGATGATCGGCGGCAAGGAAGTGCTATATCCGCCCTGCACGCCCGCCGGTATCCAGGAACTGATTGTCCGTTCCGGCACCGAAACCTCCGGCGCGGAAGTGGTGGTGGTTGGCCGCTCGAATATCGTCGGCAAGCCGATTGCCATGATGATGGCGCAGAAAGGCCAAGGCGCGAATAGCACTGTGACCATTGTCCACACCCGCACCAAAGATTTGGCCGGTCATTGCAAGCGAGCCGACATTCTGATTGTCGCCGCCGGCGTGCCTGATCTGGTCAAACCTGAGTGGATCAAACCCGGCGCCACCGTCATTGATGTCGGCGTCAACCGCGTCGGCATGACCGACAAGGGCAAAGCTATTCTGAAAGGCGATGTCGATTACGACAAGGCCAAGGAAATCGCTGGCAAGATTACTCCGGTTCCCGGCGGCGTCGGCCCGATGACCATCACCATGCTGATGAAAAACACGGTGCGGTCGGCTTGGTTCCATTTCGGCGGCAAATAAGACGCATCGCGCCAAAAAAACACCGCTTGCGGCGGGTTTTGATTTTTTCTTGACAAAGGCATTCCGGTTGCGATACAGGGGCGGAAATGCGCGATTGTGGTCGCGGGCGGTATTTGGACTGCGCTGTTTCGTATGAAAAATACTGGGATTTATTTCAATTCATTTTATGGAGGCGTGCCATGTATCAAGTAGAAGTTGACAAAGACAAATGTGTTGGCGATGAGGAATGTGTAGGCGCTTGCCCCAGCCAGGTTTTTGAAATGGTTGATGGGAAAGCCGAGCCGGTGGAAATGGACGAATGCTTGGGTTGTGAGACCTGTGTTGAGGTCTGCCCGGAAGGCGCCATCACCGTCAGCGAGGTCTGATTCGGACGGTTTTTTGCTTTGCTTTGGCCCATTCCCAAGCCCATCTCCTCTGGGGGATGGGCTTGTCGTTTTTTGCGCCGATGGATTTCATGAAATCTTTTCCTGATTCGGCCAACCGAGTCTTAATCAGCGCGGCGGCTCTGAAAGCCAATTATCGGCTGATGTCCACAACTCTGCCACCGGGAACGCCGCTTCTGGCCATGGTCAAAGCCGACGGTTATGGCCACGGCATGATCGATGCCGCTCAAACATTCAGCGCGGTCGGTTGCCGACACTTTGGGGTTGCCGAATTACCAGAGGCCGCGCGCCTGCGGACGGCGGGAATCGACGGAGAAATCCTCGTCATGGCCGGTCTTTTGCCGGGACAGGAAGAATATTTTGCCAAATATAATTTAAGCGCTGCGGTTTATTCCATCGAGAGCGCCCAGCTTTTGTCGGCGGCGGGTGAAGCCGCCGGGCGGACGGTGTCGGCGCATATCAAAATTGACTGCGGCATGACCAGGCTAGGTATTACGCCAGAGGAAAGTGTGGCCTTTGCTCAGGCCATCAATCATTTGCCTGGTCTTAAAGTCGTCGGCTTTTTCGCCCATTTTCCGGAGGCCGACAGCCCGAAACAATCGAGTAATCAGCGGGTGTTCGATACATTCAGCGCAGCCAGTGCGGCGCTGAAGCGCGCGCTTGGGCTGTCGCCGCGCCGCCACCTGGCCAATTCCGGCGGCATCATCAACCTGCCCTCGGCGCATTTCGATATGGCGCGCAGCGGCATCGCCCTGTACGGCTACACCCCGGACGGCGTTTCGCAACACGCTATAATCCGTGGTCAACCGCTACAACCAGCAATGCGTTTCGTCAGCCGTGTGCTTCAGGTCAAGGATGTGGCGGCCGGGCGCGGCGTCAGCTATGGCCACACTTTTATCACCACCCGGCCAAGCCGCTTAGCTGTACTGCCGGTGGGCTATGAAGACGGCTATCAACGCGCCCTGTCAAATAAGGCCGATGTGTTGATTCGTGGTCGGCGCGCCCGCATCGTCGGGCGTATCTGTATGAACCTGTGTATGGTCGATGTCACCGATATTCCCGAAACCGCCGCCGGGGATGAAGTTGTGCTGATTGGCCGTCAGGGAAATGAATGCGTGAGCGCCGACGAACTGGCGGAACGCGCCGGAACTATCAGCTATGAACTACTTTGTATGATTGGGAATAACAACCAACGGGAGTTGAAAAATTACGATGATTCGGTCGCGGATACATGCGGTGGTTGACACCTGCTTTCAGAAAGGAGTGGCGGCCGGTTATTGGTCGGAGGCCGGAGTCGGCAAATACGCGGTGGAACTGCCGAAGCGCCAGGGTCAGGGCGATTTTTCAACGAACCTGGCCATGGTCATGGCCGGTATCGACGAGAAAAAACCCCGTGAACTGGCGGCCTTGCTGGCCGAATTACTGACCAAGGAAAGCGCCCTGTTCGAGCGCGTGGAAGTGGCCGGACCGGGCTTTGTCAATATGTTCGTCGCGCCCCAGGTCTGGCGTGAGCTGATTCCGGAAATTGTCACGGCGGCTAGGCGCTTTGGCCATAGCGAGCAAGGGGCGGGCCGACGAGTCATGGTTGAATTCGTCAGCGCCAATCCCACCGGGCCACTCAGCATCGGCCACGGGCGTCAGGCGATTTTAGGCGACGCCATCGCCCGCCTGCTGGAAACCACCGGCCATCGGGTGCACCGTGAATACTACTACAACAACGCCGGGCGGCAGATGCGAGTGCTGGGTGAATCGACCCGCGCCCGTTACCTGGAACGGCTGGGGCTGCCTTTTCAATTTCCTGAAGACGGCTATCATGGTGAATACATTTATGAAATTGCCCAAAGCCTGATTGATGAAAGGGGCGATACGCTGAAAGATCAGGTTGAGGTCACGCCTTTTCAGAAGCGCGCCGAAGAGTTCATCTTCGCCGACATCTCGAAAACCCTGGCCCGCATGGATATTCATTTTGATGAATACTACAACGAGCGCTCCCTCTATGAAAAAGGCTATATCGAAGAAGTAATAGATATTTTAAGAAAAAAAGGACTCGTCTACGAACAGGACGGCGCGGTCTGGTTCCGAACAACCGCTTTGGGCTTAGAACAAGACAGGGTTATCGTTAAATCTTCAGGCGAGCCAACCTACCGCCTGCCGGACATCGCCTACCACCGGGAAAAATTCCGTCGCGATTTCGATTGGCTCGTCGATATTTTCGGCTCCGATCATGCCGCCACCGTGCCCGATGTCCTGGCCGGTGTCCGCGCTCTCGGCTATGATGACGCCAAGGTCACTGTTATTCTGCATCAATTTGTTACCCTGACCCGCGACGGCAAAAAGATTAAAATGAGCACCCGCAAAGCCAACTTCGTCACCGTCGATGAGCTGATCGATATTGTTGGGGTGGACGCGGTGCGTTTCTTTTTTATGATGCGTCGGGCCGATAGTCAGATGGATTTCGATTTGGAATTGGCCACGCGCCAGAGCCAGGAAAATCCCGTGTACTATGTGCAGTACGCCCACGCCCGCCTGTGCTCGGTGTTGGCGCAGGCGCGAAAAACCGGGCTGACTGCGGATATGGAAGCGCTTTCGCTCTTGACGGAGCCGGAAGAGATGCAATTGTTACAGACGCTTGCCGCATTCCCGGCGCTGATTGACGGCGCGGCGCGCGACTTGGCCCCCTACAAGCTGATCTTCTATCTGATGGATCTGGCCGGGCGCATTCACAGTTATTACAACAAATTCAAAGTAATAGGTGATGACCGGCGCGTGTCTGCGGCGCGTTTGGCCTTGATTACGGCCATTTTGACAGTTTTGAAAAACGCGCTGGAAATCAGCGGCTTACGGGCACCGGAAACCATGTAAGGGGATAGCGGAACGTGGCACAGGGCGCCCCCAGGCGGACAATTCGTTTCGAGCTGACCTGGCGCGGCGTTCTGGGCATCGCCGCGCTGGTTTTCTGCCTTTTTCTTTGGATGTTCATCTTGGGTATCTGGGCCGGGCAGACCATTTCGTCGCCGTCCGACCCAACCGCCGCCGCAAAGACGGAAGCGCCGCCGACCGATTCATCTCGCCGCTGACCACGCTGTATCGCTCGCGGCATACTATCGCAACCGCATTGGAATATTATGATCGCGACAATACTCACCAAAATTTTCGGCAGTAAAAATGATCGCGTGCTCAAAGCGATTCGTCCGTTGATTGTTCGGATTAACCAACTGGAAGAAGAGACCACTCAGCTTGACGACCAGGCTTTGGCCGCCCGCACCATCGCCTTTCGCGAGCGGCTGGCCCAGGGAGAAACCCTCGATCAGCTTTTGCCGGAGGCTTTCGCCACGGTGCGCGAGGCGGCGCGGCGGGTTTTGGGCGAGCGTCATTATGACGAGCAACTGGTCGGCGGCGTGGTGCTGCACCAGGGAAAAATCGCCGAAATGAAAACCGGCGAGGGCAAAACCCTGACTTCAACGCTGGCGGTTTACCTCAACGCCTTGGCCGGTCAGGGCGTGCATGTGGTCACAGTCAACGATTATCTGGCTGGGCGCGACGCCGACTGGATGGGCCGCGTGTATACCTTTCTCGGCATGACGGTCGGGAAAATCGTCCATGGCCTGGATGATACCGAGCGCCGCCAAGCCTACGCCGCCGACATCACTTATGGCACCAACAACGAGTTTGGTTTTGATTATCTGCGCGATAATATGAAGTTTGACCTGAACGACTACTGCCAGCGCGGATTTTATTACGCCATCGTCGATGAGGTCGATTCGATTCTGATCGACGAGGCGAGGACGCCTTTGATCATCTCCGGGCCGTCCGATATTCCGACCGAGCTGTACGCCAAGGTCAACCGCATTCTGCCGAAATTTAAGGAAACCGAGCATTACGCCATTGATGAAAAAGCGCGTCAGGTCAGCATGACCGACGAGGGCGTGGCCCTGGCCGAAGAACTGCTCAATGTTGAAAATCTTTATGACCCCAATAATATCGACCAGCTCCATCATCTGAATCAGGCGTTTAAGGCGCACAAGCTGTTCAAACGCGATGTCGATTATATCGTCAGCGACGGACAGGTGAAGATTGTCGATGAGTTCACCGGCCGCGTCATGGAAGGACGACGCTACAGTGACGGCCTGCATCAGGCGCTTGAGGCCAAAGAGCATGTGAAAATCGAGCAGGAAAATCAGACGCTGGCCTCAATTACCTTCCAGAATTATTTCCGAATGTACAAGAAACTGGCCGGTATGACTGGCACCGCCGATACCGAAGCGCCGGAGTTCAAGAAGATTTACAACCTCGACGTCACAGTGATGCCGACCCACATGCCGATGGTTCGCGTCGATTACGCCGATGTTATCTATAAAAATGTCGAGGCCAAATATCGGGCGATTATCCGGGAAATCAAAGAGATGCACGAACAGGGCCGACCGGTGCTCGTCGGCACCATCTCCATCGACATTTCCGAAAAAATTTCCAACCTGCTGAAAAAGGAAAAAATCGACCACGAGGTGCTCAACGCCAAACACCACGCCCGCGAAGCGGAAATTATCGCCGGCGCCGGGCAGTATGGCAAAGTGACGATCGCCACCAACATGGCCGGTCGCGGCACCGACATCAAACTCGGCGCGGGCGTGGTCGAGGCGGGCGGCCTGCACATCATCGGCACCTCGCGGCACGAATCGCGACGCATCGACAACCAGTTGCGCGGGCGTTCCGGGCGACAGGGCGACTCCGGTTCATCGCGCTTTTATCTGTCTCTGGAAGACGACCTTTTGCGCATCTTCGGTTCGGATCGCATTTCCGGCATCATGGACAAATTGGGCATGGAAGAGGATGAACCGATTGAGCATTCAATGATCACGCGAGCCATTGAAAACGCCCAGAAAAAGGTTGAAGCCCGCAACTTTGAAATCAGAAAACACCTGCTTGAATACGACGACGTGATGAACAAGCAGCGTGAAGTGATCTACCACCGGCGACGCGAACTCCTAACCACGACCGACTTGAGCGAAGTCGTGCAGGACATGCTGCGCGAGACCACCGAGGAAATCGTCGCCCAATTCGCCACCAACCGCAAAGACGCCGCCGATTGGGATTGGGATGGCTTCATCACCCGCATGAACGAAGTCTTCGCCGCGCCGCTACCGATTGATGAGGACGCCAAGGTCGGGATGAAGGCGGCTGATTTGTTGCAACTCGCAAACGATACGGTCAAGGTCGCCTACGAGCAGCAAATTTCCTTCAACGGCTACGAAACCCAAAAACAACTTGAGCGCTTCCTCCTGCTCCAGAATGTCGATACCCTGTGGAAGGAACATCTCCTGGCCATGGATCATATGAAAGAAGGCATCGGCCTGCGCGGCTATGGCCAGAAGAATCCTTTGATCGAATATAAGCGCGAGGGATTTCTGCTGTTCAGTAAGCTGATGGAAATCATCCGACTGCAAACGGTGTCTTCCCTGATGCGGGTGCGGGTCATGCGTCAGGAGGATGTCGAGCGCATGGAAGAAGAGCGCAGACGAGCGCAGGAAGAGGAAGAACGGCTGGTCCGACGTTCCGACGACAGCGCGAATGACAGCCCGCCGCAACCGATTCGCCGCGAGCATGAAAAGATCGGTCGCAACACCGATTGCCCCTGTGGCTCCGGTAAAAAGTACAAAAAATGCTGTGGCCGCCTGGCCTGAAAACTGAAAATTGAAAATTGAAAGCTGAAAACGGGAATTTATCCATTCTTGACCGCCGCCGCTCGGCGGTCAACGCGAGATGGTTTGACCGTTGCCGCGCTGGTGGTTATTATTTCGGTTTGAGGAGGAATTTTTCTGATTGGCGCATGCGCCAGGGAGGAATGACATGAAAAAAACGCTGGTTCCCGTGTTGTTAATGGCGGTGATTCTTTTAACCAGTATGCCAGCCATGGCTTGGCGGCATTACGGCGGCCCCGGCCCCGGTTGGCGCGGCGGCTATGGCGGACCGCCGCCGCGTTATCATCACCATGGCGGTCGCGGTATCGGCGGCGTGGTCGGCGGCCTGCTGGTCGGCGGCCTGATTGCCGGTACGGTCGTCGCCGCGACCAGACCGCCGGTGCAGGTGGTGCAACAACCGGTGTATGTGTCGGCGCAGCCGATGATGGTGCAGCAAGCGGCGCCGCGCATGTGCAGCGAAGAGCGTCGTGTCACCGGTGAATATCAGTATGACGCGAACGGCAATACGGTCTGGGTTGAATTCGCCCATCCGGTGGTGCGCAGCTATCAGGTACCCTGCCCGTAAAGCCTGGGAAATACCGACAACAAAAAGGCGGACGCGCGGTATGCGCTGTCCGCCTTTTTTGTGCCTGTTCGCGCGCAAATTGAGAACGGCGGAACCTCAGCGGGGAAACGTTTGCGCGCGGTCTCGTTCACAACACATCGGCAAATCCCTTGCGGGTCTTCTGAAACCAGGCAAAACCACAAGCGGCGACGATGAGCGACGCCAAGAGATTGACACCAAACATGCGCCAATCCGGCATCATGTTAAACAGCATGACGCCACGCGATTGCTCGATGATCGGGGTCAGCGGATTGAGCAGCATGAATTTCTGGTAGTTCGGCGGCAGATTGGCGGCGGAATAAAAGATCGGGGTGAGAAACAGCAAAGCGGTGGTGGCGACGCTGATAATCTGCGTGACATCGCGCAGAAAAACGCCCAGCGACGCCAGAAACCACGAGATGCCCATAGTGGTGAACACCAGAGGGACGAGCAGAAGCGGCAAGAGCAAAAAACTGGCCGAGGGCAGGCCGCGCAGGATGACACAGGCGATGAACCAAACGAAAAAACTAATCGCCGCGTGGAACAAAGCGTTGCCCAGATTGACCACCGACAGTATTTCCAGCGGGAAAATGACCTTCTTCACGTAGTTGGCGTTGGCGGGAATGATGCCCGGCGCGCGATTGACGCATTCGGCGAAAATATTGAACACAGTCAAGCCAGCGAACAACACCAAAGCAAATTCGCTTTTCGAGTCGCCGCCGCTCTGCCAGCGCGCTTTGAAGACGACGCTGAAGACGAAAGTATAGACGCCAAGCATGAACAACGGGTTGAAAAACGACCACAACATGCCGAGAAATGAGCCGCGATAGCGACTGGCAATGTCGCGGCGCACCAGAGTTTTGATCAGGTGGCGGTTTCGCCACAGACTCGCCAGCATCTCTTTTGGTGATAGACTCGGCGCTTTGCTCATCTGCGATTGCATAAAAATAATCCGATTATTCGTTTGGTTTGGCCATTCCTCAATGGGACAACTGATGAGGAAGAGCAAAAATCAGCGCCCGTCGCGGCACCAGGCGAAGGCGTTCTGAAACATCTTCATCCACGGCGAAACCGGCGCGTTTTTCATTGTTTCCGGCAACCAATGCGCCTGCCAGGGCAGGAAACAGCGCTCCGGATGCGGCATGATCGCCAGATGCCTGCCATCCGCCGAGCACAAACCGGCGATACCGCCCGGCGAGCCATTGGGATTGAAGGGATAGACTTCGGTCGGATTACCCAGGTCATCGGCATAAAACATTGGCATCTGGCCGTTCGCCGCCAAGCGCTCCCGTAGCCTTTCGTCCGGAAACAGCAGTCGCCCTTCGCCGTGATCGACGTGGATGCCGAACACCATGCCTTCCATGCCAGAGAGCATCATCGCCCGGCTGCCGCCAACTTTCACCGTTGTCCAGCGCGACTCGAAACGGCCGGAGCGGTTGTGGACAAAACGCGGCTGCTTTTCCGCCGCCAAGCCCAGCTCAGGCACCCAGCCCACAAGCCCGAAGAGTTGGCAGCCATTGCAGACGCCCAAAGTAAAGGTATCTTCGCGCTGATAAAATTCCGTGAACATCGCGGCCAGACGCTCATTGAAACGAATGGTCGCCGCCCAGCCCTTGGCCGATTCCGGCACATCGGCATAGGCGAAGCCGCCGACCGCCGCCAGGCCGCGAAAACCGCCAAGACCGATTTTCCCATCCAACAGATCGCGCATACAAATATCCCAGGGTTCAAAACCGGCCAGATAAAAAGCGGCGGCCATTTCCCGGTCAGAGTTTGAACCTTCTTCGCGCAGAATCGCCACCTTGGGTTTGTTCGCCGCTTTCAGAATCGCCGTATCGGTGGCTCGCGGCGTAAACGGCAGGTGGTAGCGGGGCGATTGCCGCTCAAAGATGGCGGCCTTTTCTTCATCGGCGCAGGCCGCGTTCATTTGCAGCCGCTCTAACTGGTAGCTGGTTTCCTCCCACATGGCCCGCAGCTGTGGCATCGGGGCGGTCAACACCTTTTGACCGTTCACCGCGATGCGGATTTCTTGTTCGGCGACGCTTCGCCCCACGTAACTGAACGGCAAGCGGGCCGCCATCAGCAGTTCCTCCAGCCGCTCACGAGCGGCCGCCGGGCAAGCGACGACCATTCCCAATTCTTCGGCGAACAGCGCGCTCACGGCGTCCGATTCACTATCAAGATTGATCTCCAGGCCGCAATTGCCGGCAAAGGCCATCTCTAAGAGGGTGGTGATCAGGCCGCCATCCGAGCGGTCGTGCCCAGCGCTGATCAGGTTTTGCGCCAGCATTTCCTGGAGGAGCCAGAACCCGGCTTTCAGCAACTCACCATCGGCGCGCGGGCAGTCATTGCCTAACTGACCATAAACCTGGGCCAAGGCGCTGCCGCCCAGCCGATTTTTCCCGTCGGCCAAGTCGAGAAAATAGAGATGATCGCCGGGCGATTTCAGGTCGGGCGTCACTTTCTCATTGATGTCGAGCATGGCCGCGTAGAGCGAAATGACCAACTGACGCGGCGATTTGACGGTTTCGTCGCCAACTTTGGTGGCCATCGACAGGCTATCTTTGCCGCCATCGACCGCGACGCCAACGGTTTTCATAATCTCCGCCATCGCCTGAGCCGCGTCGTAGAGGGCCGCTCCCTCGCCCGCGAGTTTTGGCGCCCACATCCAGTTGGCCGAGCATTTCACCCGCTTCAGGCTGGTGATCTTCGCCAAGGCCAGGTTGGTTATAGCTTCGCCAACGGCCATTGAAGCGCCCGCCGCCGGGTCAAGAATCATCTTGAACGCTTGTTCGCCAATGGATGAGGCGATGCCGGTGACGCCGAGGTGACTCTGCGCCACCACCGCCATATCGGCGACCGTCAGTTGCAGCGGGCCGCAGCAAGGTTGTTGGGCGATGAGGCCGGTGACGGCGCGGTCAACCTTATTGGTGAGAAAACGTTTTGAGCCGACGGAAACCAGGCGCAAGACCCGCTCCAGATGCGCGAAAATGCTCACATCCGGCAGCTTCAACGGCGCGGCGGCCACGGCGCAGCGCTGGTCGCGAAAAGTTTTTCGCGGGATTTTTCCCAACAAATCCGGCAGGTCGATGGCGACCGGCGTCGTGTTATCGGCGCTGTCGCGGACCACGAAACGCAGATCGCCCGTCACTTCGCCTAACACCTCGCAGGCCACCTTCTCGCGGTCGCAAATGGCCTGGAAGGCCGCGAGATGTTCCGGCCGCAGCAAAAGGCCGCAACGTTCCTGGTATTCGGCGACATAGATTTCTAAAACCGACATGGTTGGGTCGCCGACGCGGATTTTTCGTATATCGACATAACCACCAGATTTTTCTACTAATTCTTTTAAGACATTGGCCGGGCCGCCCGCGCCCTGGTCGTGGATCACTTCAATTACGCTTTTGCCGCCCATCTCGTTGCAGGCGCGGATGACGCGGTTCATCTTCTGCTCCATTTCCGCGTCGCCGCGCTGCACCGCGTTGAAATCGAGTTCCTGCGTATTTTCCCCCTGCAACATGCTTGAAGCCGCGCCGCCGCCAAAGCCGACCCGGTAAGCCGGGCCGCCGATCTGGATGATCAGCATTCCCGACTCCGGTTGCTTTTTGTCGAGCAGACGACCATCCATCTGGCCGATGCCGCCGGTGAACATGATTGGTTTTAAGAAAGCCCAGCGCTCGCCGGTCTGGCTGTCAGGCAGAAAACCTGGCAAACGCAGGTCGCAGGATCGGGTAAATCCGGCAATCAGCGGCTCGCCGAATTTATTGCCGTAATCGGACGCGCCGTTCGACGCCTCGATTTCAATATTCAAGGCCGAAGCTAGGTTGTCAGGCGTCGGCAAATTCTCTTCCCACGGCAATTCATATCCGGGAATATGCAGGCCACCGACGCAATATCCGGCGGTTCCGGCGATGACCTGGGCACCGCGCCCGGTGGCCTGCACGTCGCGAATACGACCGCCGGTTCCGGTTTCCGCGCCGGGAAAAGGAGCGACTCCGGTCGGGAAATTGTGGGTTTCAGCGGTTAAAAGCGGATGCGCTTCGATGCGCCGCGCCAACAGGGGCGAGGGCTGGCCCGGCCGTGTCGCTTGCAGTGTCTCGATACTGAAGCCTTCGATAACACTGGAATTATCCTTAAAGGCAATGAGCGAGCCGTCGGGATTGGCGGTGAGCGTCGCAGTGACCAAATCGAAAAGCGTGCTGGCTTGTTCTTCGCCGTCGAGGATGTGTCCTCCCTTGAAAAACCCGTGCCGCGAATGTTCGGAATTGGCGTTGTTCAAATCCATGATCTCGACAATGGTCGGATTGCGGCCAAGCTTGTTGACGAAATAATCGTAATACAGCGCACGGTCATTTTCATCCATTGAAATGCCAGGTAAATGGAGAAGCGCGTCGGCGCCCTGGCCAATTAAATCAACATCATAAACCGCTTCCGGCCTGATACCCGTGGCGAAGCTTTTTAAGGGCGCGGCATAGGGGCATTCGGTCATGCGGTCGTGGTGGCGGGCGATGAAATCAGCCATGTTCTCGCCTGCCGGAACCAGATAGCGCCGCGACCGTTCACAGCGGCTGACCGCGTCAAGCCCCGTAGCCTGACATATTGAAACCATATTTGACGACCAGGCGGTGGCAAAATTCAGCCGCGGCCCGACTTCGACGACACGCTCGCCAACAAGCGTCGGCTTATCGCTGACGGAATCGGCAAGGAATCCATCGGCGACAATCAACCGCAAGCGCGACGCTTCCTCAGGCGTCAACGGGCGGCTGATTTCAATGTTGAAGCAATACTCAAAAGCGGGGTCGCGGCGTTTGTACAACTGAAAGACGATGGCGGTCATGGAATTCACGTAGGGAGAAATAAGGAAAATCAGACTGGATGCCGCAGAAAAAATAGTTTGGCAGGCTAGCACGAAGGCGGACAAAAAAAGCGGCCCTAATTCCGCAGGGCCGCTTTTTGCTATCAGGAATGCGGATTCGCCAAAGCCGCCCTCATCTTTTTACCGCGCCCGCGCCGACAAGACCACATACTGGCTACCGCGTTCAATTCGCACTTTGAGCAGCACCTGTTTGCGGTCGGCGGTCAGCTTCATCGCCGCTGCGGCCTCATGCACATTTTTTACCGGGCGGCGGTTGATTTCCTCAATCAGCAGACCGGCTTTTAATCCGGCCGCTTCGGCGGCGCCACCTTCTTCAACCCCGGCGATGAGTACGCCGCGACGTTTTTCATAACCCAGTTGTCGGGCCAGCTCCGGCGTTAAATTCTGCAATTCCAGACCATATTGGTCGGCGCTATCGCCTGGCGTTTCTCCGCCGCCTTCATCCGCCTGACCGAAGTTTTCTGGCTGCTTGCCGATCGTTACGCTCAGCCGCTCCTCCCGACCGTCGCGCATCAGGGTCAAATCCGCCTTTGAGCCAGGCGCGAGCATGGCGACGCGGTTGCGCAAATCGGCCATGTCGGCCAGTTCCGCGCCATTCAGTTTGATAATCACGTCGCCCTGGCGCAACCCGGCTTTGGCCGCCGGCGTCCCGTCCTGCACATCGCTGACCAAAACGCCGCCCGCTTTCTTCAGGCCAAAGGATTGCGCCAAATTTTCATCAACATCCTGAATCGAGACGCCGAGCCAGCCGCGCGTGACTTTGCCGCTTGCCAACAGCTGTTTCTGAATCTCTTTGACCATGTTGATCGGGATGGCGAAACCGATGCCCATATAGCCGCCGGAGCGGGAAAAAATCGCCGAATTGATGCCTATCGCCTGGCCCTTGATGTTGATCAGCGGGCCGCCGGAGTTGCCGGGATTGATGGCAGCGTCGGTTTGGATGAAGCTTTCATAGTCGTTGATGCCAACCCGGCTACGGCCTTTGGCGCTGATCACGCCGACGGTGACGGTCTGCTCCAGGCCGAAGGGATTCCCAATGGCGATGGCCCATTCGCCAACTTCCAGCGCGTCGGAATCGCCCAAAGGCAAGGTCGGCAGATTGCCCGCGCCCTCGATTTTCATGAGCGCCACATCGGTTTGCGGGTCGCTGCCAACGGTTTTCGCTTTGAATTCCCTTTTGTCGGCGAGAATCACCGTGATACTGTCGGCGTCTTCCACCACGTGATTATTGGTTAGGATATGGCCATCGCCGTCAATGATGAAACCGGAACCCTGCCCCTGTTGGGTGAATTTTTTCTGGCGGCGCGGTTGCCGCTCGTTACGGAATTGCGGCCCGAAAAAATGCTCGAAAAAGGGATTATTAAACATCTCGTCGAAACCCGGCATCATATTCGCGCCTTTTACCGACTTTTCGACGCGGATATGCACCACCGCCGGTCCAGCCATTTTCGCGACACCGGCAAAAGACGGCATCGTGATCACCTTGCCGTCCGCATTGCCGCCGGAAGAATCCAGCGCCCGCGCCAAGGGCGGCGCTGCGGCAAACAACGTCAGCAACAAAGCGGCGACGAGCAGAGCGCCGGTTCCCATCTGTTTTCTGTTCATCATCATGCAGCCTCCATTTGGAAAATGACCGGTCGCCCGGCCATGCTTTGGTGTTCTCCCGGCGCACATCATAAGACGAAAGCGGCGGATGGCAAGCAGACTGAAGTCGCGCCAATTCGCTACTATTGTATAAAAGGCCAAGTTCGGTTTTCGTCGTTTTGGATGATTTTTCACCCGCCCCCAGATATGATGCCAGGCGTTCCGCAACAGCCAGTCGGCCCGCCCGGCGACGCTTTATTTCAGCCATAAATATGTTGGAGAAACCATGAATTATTTTCAGCCGGAAATGGAATGCGCCTCCCGCGAGGCGATGCGGGCGCTGCAATCGGAGCGCCTGCGGGGAATTGTCCGCCACGCCTATGATAACGTCCCGTTTTACCGGGAGAGTATGGGCAAAAAAGGCCTGACGCCCGACGACATCCAGACCATCGACGATCTGCCGAAACTGCCCTTCCTGGTTAAAGACGACCTGCGCGAAGCCTATCCCTACGGTCTTCTGGCCGTGCCGCGAGCCGACGTGGTACGCATTCAATCGACCAGCGGCACCACCGGCAAACGGGTGGTGGCCTTTTATACGCAGCAAGACCTGGACCGCTGGGAAGACTGCTGCGCCCGCGCCATTGTCGCCGCCGGTGGCTCAAAGGAAGACGTGGTGCATGTCAGCTATGGCTACGGCCTGTTCACCGGCGGGCCGGGTTTAAACGGCGGCTCGCACAAACTCGGCTCGATGACGCTGCCGATGTCGTCCGGCAGCACTGACCGGCAGATTCAGTTCATGTGCGACCTTGGTTCGACCATTCTGTGCTGCACGCCCTCCTATGCCGCCTATCTGGCCGAATCCATCGTCGCCTCCGGCCTACGCGATAAAATCGCCTTAAAAGCCGGTATCTTCGGCGCGGAAGCCTGGAGCGAGGAGATGCGCCGCGACATCGAAAACACTTTAGGCATCAAAGCCTATGACATTTACGGGCTAACCGAGCTTTCCGGGCCAGGCGTATCCTTCGAGTGCGCGGAACAAACCGGGATGCACATCAACGAGGATTGCTTCGTCGCCGAAATCATCGATCCGGAAACCGGCGAAGTGTTGCCGGAAGGGTCCAAGGGTGAACTGGTCTTCACCGCCATCGCCAAATACGCCTTCCCGATGCTCCGCTACCGCACCAGGGACATCTGCGTGCTGCATCGCCAACCCTGCTCCTGCGGCCGCACACTGTTGAAGATGGAAAAACTGATGGGCCGCACCGACGATATGCTGATCATCCGTGGCGTCAATGTCTTCCCGTCGCAGATAGAAACCGTGCTGTTGCAGGAAGGCTATTCGCCGAACTACCAGATTATTGTCGATCGCGTGCATCACACCGACACCTTCGAGGTGCGGGTCGAGCTGACGCCAGAGATGGTCGCCGATACGGTTAAGGAAATCTCGAAACGTGAAGACGCCCTGATCGCGGCCATGCGCTCAATGCTGGGCATTTCACCGAAGATCACTCTGGTCGCCCATCGCTCCATCGCTCGCAGCGAAGGCAAGGCGGTGCGGGTGGTCGATAAACGCAAAATCTGAATGGGAGAACACCTTATGACCATCAATCAACTGACCGTCTTCGTCGAAAACGGCCCTGGCCGCCTCTTAGAAATCACGGAAACTCTGGGCAAAGCCAGTATTGATTTGCGCGCCTTATCAATTGCCGACACGGCGGAATTCGGCATCGCCAGAATCATTACCAGCGACCATGCAAAAGCGGTGGCCCTGCTGCGCGAAGCCGGTTTCGCGGTTTCCACCACCCCGGTGTTGGCGGTCGGCCTCGACGACGAGCCGGGCGCTCTGGTGAAAACACTGCGGATACTGGCCGATGCGAAGATCAATATCGAATACCTCTACGCCTTCATCACGCGGCGCGAACGCCAAGCCTATGTGGTTTTACGGGTGGAAGACAATGATGCCGCCGCGCTCGCCCTGCGGCAAGGCGGCGTTAGTGTGGTCGGCGTCGAGGAAATCGACAAGGCGGATTAAAGGAAACGCCGCTTGCATCCGCCCGCCCTTGGCTTGGCCTCAGGACGGGCGGAGCAGATTCGACTAACAAACAAGGTTATTTTTTACTCAGTACAAGGTGACAGCCGTTGGCGTGACAAGGAATGCCTGAGAACCACCCTTATCGTACTGCTTCAGAAATTTGCTTATGGTCGTGAAGGTCACGGTCACGGGAGTGTTGTCCGGATGATCCGAAGTCGTCACATCGTCGGAAAATATCGAACCAATCAGCAATTTTATCGGGTTGACGTTCACCTTCTGCGGTGTGAAATACGCCTTTTCGTTGGCCTTGATGACTTTGATGTCGTCCGTCTGATAGATGGCCGCGAACAGCACATCCAACGTGTGCTCGGTGCAGTTCTGGAGATCAAGGGTAAAAGGATTGGCGATCACCGAATAGTGGGGATTGTGCAGTTTTTGGTAAACCGGTGAAGTCAGCGTTGCCAAAAGCCGACTTTGCAACTCTGGCGAGGGAATAATGATCCCCGCATCCAGTTCCTTAACCCCGGCGAAAAAATCCACCGGATAATCCACAATCAAATCACTGACGTCAGGCTCTTTGTTCCGCTGATAGAGGTTATAAATAGCGTAACCCGGTATTTTTCTGCCGTCAGCGGTGGTGATTTGAGAATAAACAGCGAAAGCGGTGTGGGTGAAGCGGATACCTTCCGGCATTTTCTTGCGCGGGACGCCAGCTCTGGCAATGATGGCGACTCTGGCGCCTTTTTCCGCCAAAGTCTTTTCAACCTTTTTAGAGAATTTTATGATCTCCTCAGGTTTGAAGTGGAGTTCACCCCCGGCTTGGCTACTCCCTCCCCGCACGTCGCCTGGCGCGAACAACAGGCAGGCAACAAGGGAAAACAAGACATATTTCAGATAATTCATTGTAGCCTCGTAGCGTATTTTATTGGACGGGTGTCGCCGGTTTCAGAGCCTTGTCCGGCGGCGGCCCAACGGTAACGGTCTCATCGCTGACTTCCAGAGGCGTACCAATGGGGGCGGTTGCCGATTTTACCAAACCCGCCGCAGTGCTCGTGGCCGCTGAACCAGCCACGCCTGCGGATGCGCCCACAGCCATTGCCCCTGCGGCGACAGAACCGTCCGCCACGCCCGATGCCGCCACTGGCACGGCAACAGCGGCGGACGTCACCTGACCGGATGCGCCAATGGCGTGACCGGCGGCGGCGCTGGCGTGACCGCTGGCTTGCACGGATTCTTTAATCGCCTGGCCGCTGTGAGTAGCGGCAAAAATGCTCCCCAAAAGGCCAAAATTGACTGCAATCACCACGGCTCCGGCACAAAGCAAAACCCTTGTTCTTTTCATACATTCCTCCTGCGTTTTTGGTGTGACATCCATTACACCGCCTTACTCATAGACGGTTTCCGCCGCTCTATTTGCCATCTTGTTTGAGGCTTGGCAAGTTTTTTGCCAGGCCCCAAACGGGAGGCGCGTTAGTTACCCTTTCACCACCGGAATTTCGGTCTGGTCGATCTCGTCGATGCGACCATCCAGATAGTATTTGGTGTCTTTGGCGACAACGCCTGACAGCAACAAGACCGCGACCAGGTTGGGGATGGCCATAAGGGCGTTCAAAGTATCGGCCATTTCAAAGACCGCGCCCAATGACATGACGAAAGAACCGGCCAGAAGCGCCGCCACCCAGATGATGCGGTACGGCATGATGGCCTTCTTGCCAAACAGGTATTCAGCGCCGCGCTCGCCGTAATATGACCAACCCAGAATCGTCGAAAAGGCGAAGGTCAGGAGGCCAACCACCAGCACAAAGGGGCCGACCACCGGAATTCTGCCAAAGGCTTGCGTGGTCAAAAGCGAGCCGCCAGCGAACTGGCCGTGCGCCGAATCGAAACTGACCGACGGGTCGGCCAGGATGGTGGAAACCAGCACCAGTCCGGTTAAAAGACAAATGACCACGGTATCCCAGAAGGTGCCGGTCGCCGAAACCAGGGCTTGGCGCACCGGATTTCTCGTTCGCGCGGCGGCGGCGACAATCGGCGCTGAACCCATGCCGGATTCGTTGGAAAAAAGCCCGCGGGCGACGCCGTAGCGGGCGGCCATCATGATTGATGCGCCGACAAACCCACCTCCGGCGGCATCCGGGTTGAAGGCGCTTTTGATGATAATTTCAACAGTGTCGATAAGATACGGCCCGTTAATAAACAAAATAATACAGCAGCCGATGACGTAAAAAAACGCCATGAAAGGCACCAGCGCCGAGCAGGTGACGGCGATGGATTTAACGCCGCCAAGAATGACTACCGCCACCAGCGCCGCGATGACGACGCCGGTTATCCAGTCGGGGACGCCAAGATTGGCGTGCACGGTTTCAATCAGCGCCTTTTCCTGCACGAAGCAGCCAATGCCGAAGGCCGCCAAAGCGGTACAGGCCGCGAACAGCATTCCAGCCCAGCGACAATGGAGGCCGCGCTCCAGGGTGAACATCGCGCCGCCCAGCATGGTGCCATTTTCGGTGCGCACCCGATATTTCACCGCGACGAGCGATTCGGCATATTTGGTGGCGATGCCGAAAACGCCGGTCAGCCACATCCACAAAACCGCGCCCGGCCCACCCAAGGCCACCGCCGTGCCAACGCCAATGATGTTGCCAGTGCCAACCGTCGCGGCCATCGCCGTCGATAAAGCGCCGAACTGCGAGACATCACCGGCGGCGTCCGGGTCTTTGGTCACGGAAAGTTTGATCCCCAACCAGGTATAGCGCTGGATGAAACCGGTTCGCACGGTTAAAAACAGGTGCGAGCCGATAAGCAGGATCAGCATCGGCCAACCCCATAAGTAGCTGTTCAGAAGAGAAAAAAATTGTTCCATGCTGGTTCGCCCTCAAAATGCGGTTGAAGAATCATTTGCGATGAGGCCACGCTGATGCGATAGACGCTCACATAATTGTTTACGGCCTTGTAGCCATGTTCTTAAAGATTGTTCAGATTCGAAGGATGGATTTCCACGCAGAATGCCAACCATTTGATATACCTTCATCTATATCTGACCAATGAATATCCTCGCATCCACCAATGAGCTGATCATTTTCGCGTTCTCTTGGCGAAGCCCAGGCCAGCCGAGGATACCAGGATAAAGGCGCGGAAATACATCTTCCGCCTATAAGCGATATAATCATTTCGTCATCGCTGAATTACAGTGATAACGCAATGGGATTGCGTTCAATCAGCGCTAAACCATTCTTACCATCTTCTCTCGATTCCTTTGCCATTGTCTTCGACGATTTTCTCAATTTCTTCATTCTCGCGCCGAATATCCGTTGTTCATCGACAGGCGAGTCGGCAATATCCAAAATTTCGCCGCCTTGTTGTCTCTGCAAACATGAGGTGAACCGGCTCATCTCCATCCGATTGAATACAACATCATGCGGTAGACAGCGATTCGCAGCCCAGTCGGCATGTCATTTCCCCTAGCCCAAAAACGCGCCAATCTGAAAAACCGCCGCCGCCAACAAAAAGGCGCAGACGGTATTAAAGCAGACGGAGAACGCCGCCCATTTCCACGACGATTCACGGGCGATGCAGACCACGGTCACGAAGCAGGGCGCGTAAAACATGATGAACACCAGAACCGCCGCCGCCGTCACCGGGTTCCAGCCGGGATCGGCTTGTAGGCGGCTGGCCAGCGAGCGGCTGTCGTCCGGGTCAATATCGCCCATCGAATAGGCGGTGCCCAAAGTTGAGACGATGACCTCCTTGGCCGCGACGCCGCCCAAAAGGGCGATATTGGTCCGCCAATCGAAACCGGCCCAGCGCGAAATCGGCTCAAATCCTCGGCCAAGACGACCAGCCACTGAATATTCAAGACCGGCTTCCGCCTCACGGGCGTCGATTGCCGCCAGCTTATCACGCAGGCTTTGCCCAGTCTCGGAAATATCCTCGCGCTCCGAGGCCGCCTCATCCTGAATTTCCTGGGTGAAAACAACCTTTGCCGCATCGCGCTCGCGGTCAAATCCGTCACGGCTTGCGGCGTCGAGCTTCGGAAAGGTCATGAGCGCCCATAATACAATGGAAATGGCCAGAATCACCGTGCCAGCCTTTTTGATGTACTGCCAGGTGCGCTCCCAGGTGTGAATCAAAAGGCCGCGCAGGGTCGGAAAACGATACGGCGGCAACTCCATGACAAAGGGCGTCGGCTCGCCGCGCAAAACGGTCAAACGCAACAATTTGGCGGTTATAAGCGCCATAATCCAGGCCAGCATGGTGAAGAGGAACATGTTCCGCGCCTGATGCTCGCTGAAAAACGCGCCAATCAGAAGCGCCAGAACCGGCACTTTGGCGCCGCAATTCATAAACGGCACCGTCAAGAGGGTCGCCAGCCGCTCCTTCGGCGAACGCAGGGTCCGCGTGGCCATGACGCCGGGCACGGCGCAACCGCCGGCAATGCCACCTGAGACAATAAACGGCATAACCGACGAGCCGTGCAGTCCGAAGATGCGGAAGACGCGATCCATCATGAAGGCGACCCGCGCCAGATAGCCGGAATCTTCCAAAATAGCGATGCCGAAAAACATGAACATAATCAGTGGCACGAAACCGAAGACGCCGCCGACGCCCTCGATAATCCCAGAAACCACGAGCGATTTGATGAGGCCATCCGGCAGACGCGCCGAGACCATATCACTGATCGCGCCAATACCCGCTTCCAGCCAGGCGACCGGATATTCGCTCCAGGAAAAGGTGAATGTGTACAAGGCGTACAGAATCGCCAGCATCATCAGCGGCCCCAACAGACGATGAGTGAGGACTTTATCAATTTTGTCCGAGGCGTAGAGGCGGCTGGAATCGTAGGCGCGGGTGATAACACCCTGGCGGATAATCGATTTTATATAGCCATAGCGGTGGTCGGCGATCACCGCTTCCGGATAAACATCCAGCGTCTTTTGTGTGTGTTCGCTGAGTTTCTCCATCCGCTCAATCAGTTCGCGGGTGAAATTGGGGTCGGTCGCCGCACTCAGATTGGCGAGCTGCTCGTCGTTCTCCAGCAGCTTGACGGCGGTGTAGCGCGGCGGATAGCTGTCGGTGAGAAAGCCGCGTTTTTCAATCGCGGCCGACATTTCGGCCAGCGCCGCGTCCACATCCTCGCCGTAGGAAATGACGCGGGGCCGCCAGGCGTGGTGTTCGGCGGCCAGGGCGACGGCGGCATCGAGCAGGTCTTTGACGCCGACGCCGGAACGGGCGACGACGGGAACCACCGGCGTTTCAATGAGCCGGGCCAATTTTTCCACGGCGATTTCAATGCCGCGATCCTTGGCCACATCCATCATGTTCAAGGCGATGACGATGGGAATACCCAGCTCCAGCAATTGACAGGTTAAATACAGATTGCGCTCAAGATTTGAGGCATCGACAATGTTGATGACCACCGCCGGGCGCTCGCGAATCAGATAATCGCGGGCCACCAGTTCTTCCGCCGAATAGGCGGTCATCGAATAGGTGCCGGGCAAATCGGTGATGACGATTTCTTTCCCCTGGTGGCGCAAAGAGCCGGTTTTGTAATCGACGGTGACGCCGGGATAATTGCCGACATGCTGTCTGGCGCCGGTCAGATCATTAAACAATGTGGTTTTGCCGGCGTTCGGATTACCGGCCAGGGCCATGGTGATGGTGGATTCAGGCATGAGATAGTTTTGGGAGAAAAAAGGATGAAGGGAAAAGTAGCGTCAGTCCATCCACGCCAAGTCTTTGCCAATGACCAGTTCGCGCATGGTCGCGTGGTGGGTGTTGTGCATGGGAATCAGGCGCGTGGCGAAATTATGCGACCGGGCATAGTCTCTCACTTCAGAAGCATTGTCATACGTCATGAGAAAATCCCCTTTAAGCGCGGCGCATAGGGTAAATAATTCGTTGTGATCAAGATCGCAGTGTTTATAAAGCCGTCGCCCAGCTTTTTTACCACCCGCTGTATAAGGAGGATCAATAAAGAAGATAGCGCTTTCTTCCGTGGAAAAAGCGCGGATAACATTCAAGGCGTCGTCATGACGAAAATCAATTTGAGGCGCGATGATGGCCAAATCGCCCAATCGACGCGCCAAAGTCATGGGATACCAACGGGAGCCTATTCCTCTGCCATTTTCGCCGGATTTAATAAAACCTGCGCCTGCCGCCAGGATGCCTCCATGAAGAGTTCTGTTCTTCAAAATGGTTTGAAACGCTTTTTCCCGCACACTCCCAGGGCGTTTTGTAATAGCGTCAATGACAGATTCTTTGGTCAATGCAAAATGAAGAATTTTTTCCGCCAACCAATGCGACTGACCATCCACGATGGCTTGCCACACCGCCGCGACATCGGCGTCAAGCTCCGCCATGACGACACGCTCCACGAGCCTATCAAATAATGCTGTTAGGCTGATAATGCCGCCACCGGCAAATGGTTCGATCAATACCGCCGGTTTTACGCGCTGATGCCGCATCCATTGGCGGAACGTTGGAACGAACCAAGTCTTGCCTCCAGGATAGCGGAACAGACTGCGCTGAGGAACCGACGCGACATTGACCGGACGCGGTTTTTTATCGGGAATGATCTCTGGGAAAAGTGAAAGCTGTGTGGCGTTCATGAAATAAATGACGCATCAAGAGTGTAGTTGTCTGGTGGAGTTTCCAATCGCGCATCCAGCTTTTTCTGTAACATTCCAGTGAATTTTCTCAAATCGCCTGGCGCGGGCGTGGTTATCGATAAAAGCGCCGATTCAAATCCCGTGAAAACCGTATCGACCAGCTCCAGGCGATAACGCGGGCAGCCTTCAAAATCCACCTTTTTCAGGCCATAAATAAGCCAGGTAATCTCCGCTTGTTCCTGAGCGACTGGGACGAGGTTTGGCAGTGTCTCAAAAAATTTCCGATCGATGGCCACCGCACTTTTTTTACGCCAGGCATGAAGAATGCCACCTTTAAAGAGGAGTTGCGGTGCGAGTCTTTTTCGGGAGGACGACAAGTAATCCGGGCGCGGATAGTTGGGTTCGTTTCTCCAATTCAGGTTTATTTCGTCGTGGCGCGACTCGCGCATATAGCAAGCAAATGGCTCGCGCACATTACCGGAAATATACACCGCCTGGATTTCCAGTGCGCCGAAATCCAGTAACCGCCCATCCTCATCGTAGACTACAAGGACAATATCAATGTTGCCCGCCGATTTGCCGTTCGCGTCGTTCAAACGGACTTCGGTCAGGGAAGTCCATGCGGCTTTTTTGGGAAAGAAGAACGAAGCGGCGTCATCGGTGATGCGCCAGTCTTCCCGGAAGCGAATCGGACAGGTGATGGTTGGCAAACCGTTATGCAGAATGCTGCATACTCCCAAAGGGTCTTGCGCCTTATCTTTCGTACAGTTCGGGACTTTATTGTTGAAGGGACAGAGACGGTTTCTCCGATAGCGTTCCGCCGTGGGCGAACAATCGCCGGGCAAGCGCCCGAAAATTTCAGCGAGGGGATATTTTGCGGATTCGTCCATGCGCTCGTGGTTCCGTGGCGGCCACCATGATGCCTTCGCTGGTGGATTTGTCGAGGCAGAGCGAGCAATCCTCAATTTTCAGCAGGCATCGTCCGCCACATGCTCCGGGGTGAATCAGCTCGGCTTCACGACCCGGATACAGGCCCATCGCCGCCATTTTCGCGCACTGCTCGCGGTCGCCCTCGATGCGGCAGATGCGCAGCCGCCCGCCGCGACAACAGGAAGACAGGGGCATCTCGCGGCGCTCCGGGCAGCGGTCGGCGCAATCGCGTTTGGCATGAAAGCATCCCATGACCGACGCGCCTATCCGGCGGCAGGAATGGCGTAGGTTCTTGAAAGTCATGGTAAAACTCCCGCTGGTAAAAGTTTATTCGTCCAAACTATAACAAGGGCGATCCGGGAGATCAAGAACCTGAAATTCTTTTAGAAAGCACTAAATTGTGAGAGAAAAAAATCAGTCGTCCACCTCGACGCTGATGTGGTCGGCCTCGTTATTGCGCAGGGATAATGTGCTGTCCAGAACCCGGATCGCCACCGGATCGTAGAGCGGCGCCCGGCCCTGCACTGTCAGCTCCGCGCCCGGCACCAAGCCCATTTCCCTGATTCTCCGCCCCAATTCGCCACCAACCGTGATCGCGGTGATGATGCCGCTTTGTCCCTTTTTCATCTGCCGCAGATTGATAACCGGCATGGTCTCCTCCGTATTCACAATTCATAAATGCGATCGAACAATTCGCGTCCGCCTTCGATTTTGCCGCGATTGCCGATAATAGAGCGGTGGGCGAGCGGCAGCATCGCGGCAAACTTCGCGGCGAATTCACGCAAATGCTCATTGGTCACGCCGATGATTTCCCGCAGGCGTTGCCGCTTTTCGGCGGCGGTAACACCCATAAGGTATTCATTTCTGGCGGTAACGCCCTTGCCGATGGCGCTCAGGTGCGGGTCGCAAGCGCCATAGGCG
This sequence comes from Desulfobulbaceae bacterium, assembly GCA_031287565.1. Classification (GTDB taxonomy): domain Bacteria; phylum Desulfobacterota; class Desulfobulbia; order Desulfobulbales; family Desulfocapsaceae; genus UBA8130. The sequence continues at coordinate 10,817 of JAITSS010000061.1, read as the reverse complement.
CCAAGAATCAACTGCGCCAAGGCTCGTTGATCCAGGTTCAACGCGGCCACTTTTTCGGCCATATCTTGATAGGCGGCGTAGGTTTTGCGCACCTGCGGATCACGGTAGCTGATGCAGGCGAAATTGCCGCTGATGGAGCTTGCCTGGATGAAACAACCATAGGCGCCGCCCATCTGCCGCACAGTATTCCACAGATAATCACGGGATAACCAGGTCTTCAGCGCCTCGAAATGGCCGTTATACCCCTGGCCGTTTGTGAACAGATTGGCCGCCTGCACACAGAAAACCACCTCAGACGCGGTGATAAAGGCTTCATGCGCCGGTTGGCCGAACAGAGGCAGGGCGTGACGTTCACCCTGGGAGGCCATGGGCAAATTTACTATCAAACATTCGCCGCTCCGACGAACGACATCCAGTTCCTGGCCGCGCCCGGTGACTGAAACAAACAGATTGTCGCGGACAAATAACCGGCGGGCCATTTCAGCCAAAGCGGCGAGAAATTCCTCCTCATTTTCCTGATAATGCCCGGCTAATTCTTTCAGCGCCAGATAGGCGGTCACGCCGCTACACAGTTCATGATAATGCCCGGCCTCGCCGAGGTGGGCCATGGCGCGGGCGGCGGCCAGCTCATAGCCTTCGCTCTGCGCCGCATGTTCGCTCCAGGCGAATTCGCGCTGGACGATTTCGGCGATGCGGCGGCGGTCGGCGAACGACACATCGGCCAAAACCTCGGCCACCAGCGCCAGCGCCTCGGCAAGCGAGCCGGGCAGGCATTTCATGTGCAACCAGATGAGCGGCCTGGCTGGCTGGCTCCGGTGGCTGTATGCGGCGATGGAATGGCTAAAGCTACCGGTGTGGGTGGCGATTTCCTTGGCGAAGGCGATGTAGTCAAGCCGCTTGGTGCCGATTTCCGTGACGATGACCGCGAAAATATCCAGCCAGGGCAGAAAACGCGGCGGCAGCGCCCGCACATCAAAACCCAGGTCGAGGCTGGTAATGCCGCCGGTCGGCAATTCATGCACAAGCGCCTGGCAACCGAAGAACTCGCTTGGACGCGCCTCGTACATTTCAATGTCGTCGCGCAGGTCGGCAATAGCCAGTTGCGGCAAAAGCGCGAGGGTTTCCGGGCTGTTCGGGCGACGCTGCTCCTCCAGCAAATTTTGGGCGCGAGCAACAAGCGCCTCGCGCCCGGCGGCGTCAAGCCTCTCGGCATGGGCGGCCAGTCGGGCGTTTTCTTCGGCCTGGCTGTTCGCCTGCTTGTTGGGGTCGGGCGACAAGGTGAGAACAGCGGTCGCCGCTTGGTCCAGCAGCCGTTCCGCAATGAGTTTCTCAAAAAACCGCTCTTCCAAGGCCGCCCGCCGCACCGATTTAAGCATCTCTTCATTCGTCAGGCTGGCAAACAGATCCGCGCCATATTTCAGGGCGCTCATGGCTTTGCCGATCAAATCAAGACCGCGCTGCGCTTTGCTGTTCTCCTCGCGAAGCGCGAATTCAAAACGGTTCAGCTCGGATATCAGCAGGTCGCGGTCGAGGCCCTGTTCGACCATTTCTGTGAGGGTTTTTCGATACAAATCGAGAAAGGCGTCACGATGCTCCCCCTCGCTGCCAACCAGATAGGTGAGCATCACCGTGGAAAATGACGATGACGACAGGTATAATCCGCCGAAATCCTTACATAAACCACTCCCGATGATGGCGTTTTTCAAAGGCGAGGCGTCAGAATTATAGAGGATGCCGGACAGGATGTGCAGAGCCATATTCTCGCGCAATTCCAAAGCCGTTCCCACTTTAGAGCCAACGGCAAGATAGGTTTTGCCGACGGCCTCAACGCCGTCAACGGCATAGGTATCGCGCAGAAAAATCGGCTCGTTTCTGTCCGTCCCAAGCTCGACGCGACAGAGTTCCGACCGTTCCGGATAGGCGGCAAGAAAATTCTCATTGAGGAAACGCAATTCCTCGGCCAAATCGGCATCGCCATAGACAAAAAACATGGCGTTCGACGGATGATAATGGCGGCGGTGGAAAGCGACAAACTCCTCATAGGTCAAATCAGGAATCCGTTTCGGGTCGCCGCCGGATTCGTGGGCATACGTCGAACCAGGCATTAAACCGCGATAAATATTATGGAAAATCGCCCGGATCGGGTCGGAAAACGCGCCCTTCATTTCATTAAAAACAACGCCCTGAAAGGTCATGGGCGAGGCGGCGTCCTCCTGGTGGTAATGCCAGCCTTCCTGCTCAAAAGTCGAGCGCGACAGCAATGGATTGAAGACCACATCGCAGTAAATATCCATCAGATTAAAATATTCCCGCATATTGCGCGTGGCAAATGGATAATAGGTGATGTCCGCGCCGGTCATAGCGTTCAGAAAAGTCATCAATCCACCTTTGTGAACCTCGCCGAACACATCCTTAACCGGATATTTTTTCGATCCCATAAGCACCGAATGTTCGAGAATATGGGCGACACCAGTCGAATCGGTGGGGATGGTATTGAAGGCGACAGAAAACGTCTTGTTGCTGTCGCGATTTTTTATGGCGACGAACGGACAGCCGGTCGTGGCGTGGCGGAAGAGAAAGACCTGGGAATCAATTTCAGCTAAGGTCTGATATTTTTCGAGAATAAAACCGGAATACGACTGATTGACCGTGAATTGCATGGAATTTCCGTTGATTTTTGGATTATGACCGGGGGCCGCCTCATCGCGCGACCCGTAAAAAAGTGGTGGATGTTTCGCCGTTTGTCCCGCCTGTTCGGCGCATCTCAGTCTGTAATGATTGCCATGACCACCGCCGTGAAGCAAGAAATTCCAACGTCTTTCTTTGCCGAGCTGATGCGCCGCCCTTGTGTATAACCTATTTTATGCGCTTATTATATCACCATCGCTTTGCTCCGAACATGGCGCAAAGATTCAGTAAACTGCCGTGCTGCGGGATTGTTTTCCCCCAGACGGCGTGCTATGGTTTAGCTCTGGCGAACACAACAATTCGCCATCCATTGAACCCATCTCACGTCATGTCCCAGCGCGCGGCCCCAACAAAACCAGTCGGCAGAAAAAAAGAGCTGCTGCTTTTTCAAAGGGATTTGTTGCGCCTGGAGCGCGACCAGTTCGCCGCCCTCGATGACCACGCCTTTGTCTCCGGCCTCGACAACTATCTTAAGTCATTGCATCAAAAGGAAAAAATCGACACCGTGGTGCGTCTGCTCGATAAATTCCGCGCCGGTTGTTGCACTCCAAAAATTGAGCATCGCGAGCGCTTGTTGTTCCTGATTTCCCGCTACGCCGAAACGGTCATGACCAGCCAAAGTCGGCGCAGCGTCGAGGCGATAGCCGAGGTGTTCACCCATTGGTTGCAGCATGAGCAGCAACTCATTCCCGGTTTTGAATCGGTCTGCGCCCAGATTCACGCCTTTTTGCGCTGGGTCGCACCACAGGGCATGAGCCAGGCCATGGTGCAACTGGTTCTGACCTTGCAGGCGATTCAGCAGGGCGGCATTGCCAAACCGGCGGCGATACGCAAAATCATCGACCGGCTCTTCCAACAATTGCTGGCCGAAAAAGTGCTGAACCCCGCCGCCTTCGCCAATCAGAAACTGGCGCTCATCGGCGGCGAGGAAACGGTGTCGCCGCGCGGGCGTTTCATCCAGGAACTGTACACCAGCGAGAGCAAAGATCGGCGGCTTGAGCTGGTCGATTTGCTCTCGCATGGCGACCCAAGCATGGCCGAAGAGTTGGTGCGGCTGGCCGGTAAAAATCCGCCCTGGTATGTGGTGCGCAACATCATCAGCATCCTTGCCAACCTGACCCCGGCGCCGCCGGAGCGGTATTTGCTGTCGTATCTTGATTTTCCCGACCAACGCATTCAGCGCCAGGTGATTGAGGCGGTGGAAAAAACCGGCGGCGACACGGCGCGGGACAAATGGCTTTTAGCCTTAGCTTCCTGCGACAACGAAATCAAATTGCAGGTCATTCCCAAATTGGCGGCCAGCGGCGGCACCGATGTCGAAGCGGCGCTGATTGGCGTTTTGCGCGACTGGCGTCGGATTGAGGGCGACCGCCAGGATGAAATCCTCGAAGCGGTGGCGACCGAGCTGGGCAATTATCCATCGGTTCGCGTGGCTTTCGCGCTGGAATCCTTTATTCGGGCACGTTTTTTGCAATATAAATCAGGAGACCACTTGACCGAGGTCGCCCGCAACACGTTAAAGAGGCTGTGGCAAGGATAATGGCGGCGCGCTGGCGCTTTACGGCAGTATCGAACAGACAGGCTGTCGCCTGGGTAATCTCCGACGAAAGATAGGTATGACTGACGGAACCATGCAGAACGAAATACGGGAATTCAAGGTCTTGATCGTCGAAGACGATCCATCCATTCAGGCAATGCTCGCCACATACCTATCAGCAAACGGTGGCGAAGTGACGGTTTTGGGCGACGGACTGACATTTTTAAGCGAAGTCCGCGCCCGCCGACCGGACATCATCCTGCTGGATGTGGTGCTACCAGGTGATGATGGCTTCGCGTTGTTGCGGCGGCTGCGCGGAGCCGGTGTCGAAACGCCGGTGATTATGCTCACTGAGCGCGGCGCCGTTGACGACAAAGTGCAGGGTCTCGACATGGGCGCGGATGATTATTTAACCAAACCATTCAGCAGCCGCGAACTGCTGGCCCGCATTAAGAGCCGTTTGCGCCGCGGCAAGACGACGCTTCAGACCATTCAGGTCGGCGACATGGACATCAATCCGGCGACCAGGGAAGTGCGCTGCGCGGGCGGCGACCTTTTGCAATTGACAAAAACCGAGTTTGATCTTTTCCTGCATTTGGCCAGGAAAGCGCCACAGGTGGTTGGGCATTCCGAACTTTTCACGGAAGTTTTGGGCTATAAATCCGACGTGGAAACCAAGGCCCTGGTCATGCATATCGCCAATATTCGTCGCAAGCTGAGTTCCATGTCGATCCAGGGAACCCCGCATATCCAGTCCGTCGCCGGTATCGGCTATAAGCTCGTGGCCTGAAGGAGCGGACTTGAACCTCATACCGGTCATCCGGTTTCAGGTGAATACGGTGAAAACTCTTCGTTTGTGCCTCCTTTCGCTGACCATTCTGGTCGCCATCGCCCCGCCGGTCTCGGCGGAACCGATGGTGGCCTTGCAAGTCCGCGCCGGTTCCAGTCTTATCGGCCTGGCCAATCTCTATTGCCACGGTCGAGAGGATTGGCGGCGCATCGCCGAGGTCAACAATCTGCGTCCGCCCTACGTTATCAAAGAAGACAGCGCGCTCATGGTTCCCGCTGACTTGCTGCTGGGCGATAGCGTGAGCGCCCTGGTTGGGGCCGCGCGCGGCCAGGCCCGCCTGACACAACCGGCCAAAGCGGCGCAACCGATCACGACCGGCGACAACGTGGCCGCCGGTTCCATAATCGAGACCGGCGAAGACGGCTATGTCCTTCTGATTTTCCCCGACCAGCGTTTCGTTCGGGTTGACGCCGCGAGCCGCCTGCGGGTCGATATGGCGATGCGCCTGGCCGATGGCTCTCTGAAGATAGAAACCACGCTTGAACAGGGCGCGACCTTGAATAACGTCAAGCCACGCAGCCGCCCGAACGACAGCTTTATCTCACGTTCACCGACCGCGCTCACCGGCGTGCGCGGCACCGAATATCGCTTGAAGACCGATGATGGCCAGAGCACCCATATCGAAACTCTGCGCGGCGAGGTGTATGCCGAGGCGCAGGGCGTCAGCCGCGCCGTGCCGTTAGGGCAAGGCGTCATCGTCCGCAAAAAACAGCCGCCCAGCCCGCCGCGCCCGTTACCGGCAACGCCAAGCGATTTGTCGGTCGCGACCACCTATAACAGCCAACCGTTGCATTTTGTCCTGCCGAAACAACCCGGAAAAGGCGTCATGCGGCTGACCATCAGCGCCGACGAACAGGGGCTGCGGGTTATCGAGCGACGTATCGGCAAAGTGGGCGAATCGCTGTCCGTGACACTGCCGCAAGACGGCGACTATTTCCTGAGCCTAAGCGCCATTAACGAAGCGGGCTTCGAGAGTTTGCCAACCCCGGCTCAAGCTTTTACCTTGCGCACCACACCCGCCGCGCCAATTCTCACCATCGCAAAAAACGCCCGCTTTTTCACCCATGAAGCGCCTCTGGCCTGGGCCGTGGTGGCAGGAGCGACAGGGTATCAAGTCGTGGTCGCCGCCGACACAAATTTCGCCAAACCACTGTGCGAGGCCGAAACCGCTACGCCCGCCTGGCAATGTCCGGAACTGCCGTTCGGCTCCTACCACGCCCGCGTGCGCAGCATCGCCGCTGATGGGTTTCAGTCGGCCTGGTCCGAGACGGTTTCCTTCTCTTTAGCCGAACCGCCACGGCTTTTATCCGATGAAATGACCGCCGATGGCCCGATACACTTCCGCTGGAAGGCCGTCGAGGGTGGCGCGACCTACGATTTGCAGGTGGCGCCTCAGGCGGATTTTAGCGACGTCTTAGTCTCCGCGCAGGCTTTGCGGCAACCAGAATACACCTTGGAGCAATCGCTCAAACCGGGCACGTATTATGTGCGGGTGCGCGGCAACCCGGTGGACGGCCCGCCCAGCCAGTGGGGGCCGCCGCAGAAAATCACCATCAATCCCGCGCCGATGACCTTGGCGGTCAAGCTGATTTTAGGGGCGCTGATTCTGTGTCTGATCCTGTAAGTCCGCCTTTCGGGGTGACGGGATGACGACCTCGCGCGGCTGGTTAGGCAGGCGACTGACCCGCCGCCTGCCTTGGCTTCTGGGTTGGCTGGTCGCGCCGCTTCTGTCTCTGGCCCTGGTCTGGAGCGCCCACGTCTCCGGCAGTCTGCAATCGCTATCCGACAATATCCTCGATCAGTTTTTCCATTGGCGCGGCGAGCGGCCGACCGACCAACGCATTATCATCGTTGGCATTGATGAAGAAAGCCTGGCCCGCCTGGGGATGTGGCCTTTTCCTCGGTCATTACACGCCCGCTTGCTGGCGCGGATGCGCGAAGCCAAGGCGGTAGGCTTCGATATTCTGTTTCGCGAAGCGACGAAGGACGATAAAGAATTCAGTCAGGCCATGGCTGCGGGAGCGCCGGTTTTCCTGTCGGTGGCCCAGGACAGTCACGGCCAACTGCTGACACCGAGTGAAACGCTTTCCGGGTATGCCGGTCTGGGCCACATCCACACGCCCATCAGCCCGGACGGCGTGGCGCGCGGCGTGTTGCCGCATTACGACGGTCTACCGCTTTTATCTTTGGCCATGGTCGGTGAGAAGGCTGGCCGCGTCGCCAATCGCCAATTGCTGATCAACTACTACGGCAAAGAAAAAACCTTCCCCTATCTCTCGTATTTCGACGTGCTGGATGGCCACATCGACCCGCATTTTTTCGCCGGGCGCTATGTGTTGATCGGGGCCGAAGCCGCCGGTCTTGGCGATGTCCACGCCACGCCCTACACCAAAACCCGGCCCAGCCCTGGCGTGGAAGTGCAGGCCACGGTTTTGGGCAACCTTTTAGAAAACAATTTTCTCACCTCGTTCAGCCGTCTGAGTTGGTTCGTAGCCCTGGCGGTCTTTGTCATGGCCCTTCTTTTGTGGCCGAATATCCCAATTGTCGGCCATGTCCTGACCTTTGTCTTTCTGGGGACGAGCCTGTTGGCCGCCTCATACCTCTTTTTTCTGCGCAACATCTTTTTTGACCCAATTCCGTCGCTTCTGACCCTGGCCTGCACCTACATGACCTACCTGATCCTTCAGGGTTTGTGGCTGGCGCGGCGCATGTTTCTGGCCGTCAACGCCCTGAATACAGAATTGGTCAGCGGCCTGCAAAACACCTACATCACCATCCCGCGTCAATTTTTGCAGATTCGGGACCGCCGGACATTCATGAGCAATTTCCCCGGCGAAATCAGCGAATACCTGCGCCGCATGGACGAAGGGATATTGGCGCTGAACGCGCAGAACCGCTTCATCCATCATCTTTTAAGCGAGGCGACGCCGCCGATTATCCTGTGGGAAAAGCAAAACGGCGCGGTGGTTCTGGCCAGCACCCTATTCCGCCGTCTGTGGCATGATATGCGGATTCAGCCGGAACCGCCGACGGCCGGGCAATTTCTCGCCCTGCTGGATGACGATGGACAGAAGGAGCGCTCGGTGGAGGCGCTTGCCGCCGAGACCAGACCACGCAATCTGATCGTGCGTTTGCCGGGCAAAAAATCATCGTATTTTCAAGTGGTTTTCCAGAATGTGGCCACCGGCGACGGTTTTTTTTCCGGGATCATCGCCATCCTGACCGACGTAACCGAACTGCGCGAATTGGAAAAGATGAAGAGCGAAGTGCTGAGCGTGGTTTCGCACGAACTGCGGCTGCCGCTGACCACTATTTTGGGTTATAGCGAGATGCTTTTGGCGGTGCTGCCGACAGAGCATCGCCAACACGCCGAAGAAATCTACAGCCAAACGCAGCGATTGAATAAAATGATCGACAACTTCCTGGACATTTCCCGAATCGAGAGCGGCAAATACGTGCTGCGCGGCGTGCCACTCGACATTCTGGCGGTGGCCCACGACGCCGTATTCGCGGTGCATTACGCCGCCAAAGAGAAGGAAATCAGCATCGAAAGCCACTTGCCCAGCAAATGCTCACCGGTTTACGGCGATGAGCCGCTCTTGTTGCAGGCCATCATCAATTTGTTGGAAAACGCGGTGAAGTTCAGCCCGCCGCAGTCACGGATTGTCTTCGTTATCCGCGAAGAAAAAGAGCATATCGCCATCGAGGTGGCGGATCAGGGGCCGGGCATCCTGCATGAAGACCAGGAAGCCGTGTTCAGCAAATTCCATCGGGGCGCCAATGTCGGACGTGAAGATGGATTTGGTTTAGGCCTGAGCCTGGTGCGCCAAGTGGCGATAGGCCACGGCGGCTCCATTGAATTGCTGACTTTCGCCCCGGAAGGCGCGCATTTTCTCATCCGCCTGCCAAAAAACGCCAGGGCGTGAGCGACGACGATTCGGACTTGCGATTTCGCCGCCCCATCGCCAATATGTCGGATAAATCTTCGCCACACGCCGCCCGCTTACGGCAGATTGAACAATCCACCATTTCGACGACCATCGACCAAGCGCCCTTCCCTTCAAAATTCATCGAGGCAAAACCATGGTAACAGCAATCATCCTGATCCAGACCCAACGCGCCCGCACCAACGAAGTGGCCGAAAAGTTAGTGGAAATCACCGGCATTTCCGAGGTGTATTCGGTCAGCGGCAACTATGACTTGGTGGCCATCATCCGAGTACCGGATAACGAGGCTTTGGCCCGCTTGGTCACGGAAAAACTGCGCCCGCTTGCAGGCATCGACAAAACCGAGACCATGCTGGCGTTCAAAACCTATTCTCCGCACGACCTCGACCGGATGTTCGCGGTCGGCATGTGACAAACGCGCCAAGCCGGTTGCCGTCCGCCCGCGTCTCTGGTATGGTGCCGCCGGTTTGGAGGAGTGCCGGAGCGGCTGAACGGGACGGTCTCGAAAACCGTTGTGGGGGGAACCCCACCCAGGGTTCGAATCCCTGCTCCTCCGCCAGAAAACAAATCCGCATCAGTTTAAAGCAGTGTCGGAAAGGCCGGAATCCTGAATAAAATCACTGGTTCCGGCCTTTTTTGTCGGCAGATATCTCGCAAGGAGCGCGGCGAACTCGGCCAATCGCAAATCCGTCACATTGGGAAAAACGTCTGGCGAAAACGCGCCCGCCTCTGGTTCCCAACCCGTTCCCCCGCCACCCGCCACCGACCCCGCATAGTCCGCTTTTTTGCTGCCCATTATTTCGTTTTTTGATATAATGCTGACATGCGATACACGGTGACGATCAAAAAGAGAGTGATCAAAAGCATCGGTAAAATGCCGAAAATGGAACAACAGGCACTTGAACGACTGATCACCGACCTGGAGCATGACGGCCCACGACAAACACGCTGGCGGAATTACAGCCGCCTGGGCGCGAACGAATACCATTGCCACCTCTCGTATCACTGGGTGGCTTGTTGGCGGCACGAAGCCGAAACTATCGAAATTGAGGTGTATTATGCTGGCAGTCGCGAAAACGCCCCATATTGATCTGCGCATCGTCGGCGAAACCATTCCAAAACGTATTCTGGCAGCGCTGGAAATCGAATACGGCGATGATTTGAAAATCCTCGACGACGAGGACGAACTGGTCAATGTCCGAGACACCGAGTGGTTCCGGAGTATCCGGGCGGAAATGACAGTGGGTGACGTATTGCGGATTCGCCGCGAAAACGCCGGGCTAACACAACAGGAATTGTCCGCGAAAACTGGCATCAGCCAATGTAATATCGCGGCGATGGAAACCGGTCTGCGAACAATCGGCCTGAGCGTGGCAAAGAAACTCGCCGCCGCCTTGGACGTGCCGGTAGCGGAGTTTCAAAAACCATGGCGGTAAAAATGGCGAAATCTCCCGGTGGCATTTTTAATGGTATTTCTATTGGAAACCTCGAAACAAAATCATGTTTAATGCTTGGATGCGAAGCAGCCTGATAAAGGCCGGAACCCTGAGACAAATTACGGGTTTCGGCCTTTTTTGTTGGCCGTATGCCGACCCGGCTGATAATCGCGCCAAGTATTTGCCACAACGGCGCGGGATGATACAAACTTGGGCGGATTATCTGAATACCCTCAAGGCGCAAAGGTATCTACACAAGTCTTTCCGCAAGGGCGGGTATATTTTCTAGGAGGCTCTGTTTGAACTGGGATATTTTTGTTAGGTCGTAGTCCATGAATGCCAAAAAATCGTAAATTTGC
>JAITSS010000050.1 GCA_031287565.1 Desulfobulbaceae bacterium | reverse complement strand
TTTATTTTTCGCATTTTGGCGTGGGATTTTCGTAGCATATTCCGCTCCATCGCATCCCGGCCAGACGCGACACCCAGAACATTGCCGACAGTAGGGAGTTTCTGAGGAAACTCTAATTACCTAGCAAATCATTTCCATAGCCATCGACGCCACCCGCGCCGAAGCGCCGGGCGCGCCCAAACGCGTCCGCGCCAATTCCAAACCGGCCAACATCGTTTGCCGGGTTGGACCGTCGTCGATGAGCGGCATCAGATGCGCGACGATATTTTCGGGCGTTACCTCGCGCTGCAACAGTTCCGGCGCGATTCTCTTTTCGGCGATCAAATTGACGAGGGAAAAATGCGGCACATGCACGAGCATCTTTCCCAACAAATAAGTGATGAGTGAAACTTTGTAGCAGACCACCATCGGCGTATCGCACAAGGCCAGCTCCAGCGCCACCGTGCCGGAAGCGGCTATCACCGCGCGGCAGGCGGCCATCAAGGCCCGGCGGTCTTCATTAACGGTGTAAATATCGAGAACATCTCGGTATTCCGCTAAACCCGCCGCGTCGAGGTCGGCCTCCGTCACCGTTGAAGCCACCGGGATGAGAATGGCGAGCCGTTCTGGGCGTCGCTGCCGCAAAAGCGCCGCCGCCCGCAGAAAGATTGGCAAGAGACTCGTCAATTCGCGGAGGCGGCTGCCTGGCAACAGGCCGATGCAGAGGCAGTCCTCAGCAATGCCCAAGCGCTCGCGAAATTGCGCGGGCGTGCTTTTCGGCGCTTCCTGGTCAAGCAGGGGATGGCCGACATAGTGGGCAACAAGGCCCCGCGCCCGGAAAAATTCTTCTTCAAAGGGCAGAATCACCGCCAGTCGGTCGGCGCGCTCGCGGATGGTTCGCAGCCGCCCGGCCCGCCAAGCCCAGACCTGCGGCGTGATGTAGTATAACACCGGAATACCGAGTGTTTTCGCCTGCTTCGCCAGCCTGAGGTTAAAATCGGGTAGGTCGATAACGATGAGCAAAGCCGGGCGTCTCTCGCGCAAGGCCCGCCTCAGAAGGCGCAAGGCCGTGAAAATCGTCGGCAGCTTGGCGATGACTTCGACCGCGCCCATCACCGCGATTTGTCCGGCGTCAAACAGAATCTCAACCCCGGCGCGGCGCATCTCCAGGCCGCCCATGCCAACGAAACTCGCCGCAGGCGCAAGCGCGCCCATGGCCCGCGCCAAAGACGCGCCGTGCGCATCGCCGGAAGCCTCACCGGCGACAATCATGATTTCCGGGCTAGTCGGATTCACCATTTCATCCAAAGAATTTGTATTGATCAAACGTGGGAGAAGCGCGTCGGCAAACCGCCATGCGCAAAAACGCGCCCGGAAGCAGTGCTTTGCTTCCGGGCGCGGTAAAACAAAATATCGGTCAGGCGCTTAAAAATTCTTCATCGTCTTATACAGCTTGCCGCTGGCGTCAAAAATCTCGACTTCCAAGGGCGTCTGGCCGGTGACGGTGTGGGTGGCGCAGGCCAGGCAGAGGTCGTAGGGCCTAAAGGCCATCTCGACGTAATTGAGCATTCCCTGCGACACATTGCCGTTTTTGATGAAGTGCTTGGCCGCCTTCTTCACGGCCAGGTTGATCGGCGCGTTGTTGTGGGTGGTGGCGACGATCAGATTGGCGTTGGTGACGATGCCCTTATCATCGGTGACATAATGATGAATCAGGGTGCCGCGTGGCGCTTCGATGATACCGACGCCTTCACCGGGACAGGAAGTCGGTTTGGTCCAGGTTTCCTTGCCGGTGATTTCCGGGTCACGCGACAGTTGCAGGCATTTTTCGGCGGCGGAGAGAAGCTCAATCGCCCGCGCCCAGTGATAGGCTAAAACGTTATGCACCGGGCCTTTGCCGAGCGCGGCGTGGAATTGCTCAAAATGCGCCTGCGCCTTCGGCGTATCCATGCCCTTGACGATATTCATGCGGGCCAACGGGCCGACCGCGTAGATGTTGGTGTTCGGGCCTTCAACAATTCCCTGCCACGGGCCGATTTTTTTCTGATAGGGAAATTTCAGATAGGTCCAGGGCTGGACCCGCTCGGAGATAAAATCAAGATAGCCTTTGCCCTTAAAGGTGCCGATTTCCTTGCCGGTGGCGTCGATCACCTTCTGCAAACCATCGTAGTAGGTGATGTTGCCGTCGTCATTGACTGAACCCATGTAACCGACTTCGACCTTGTACATGTCGCCGGTGACAAGCGCCATGTATTTGTCATTTTTCAACACGACGTCGGCGAAAATCTTCAGGGTCAGCTCGCCCAGTTCGACTAACTCTTTTGACCATTCCTCGACCTGTTGGCGCTCGTCTTCAGTCAGGCGTTTCGACCAGCCGCCGGGGATGGCCGCCACCGGATGATTGGGTTTGCCGCCTAAAAGCTCGAAGATTTTCACGGCCAGGCCGCGCTTGCGCAGCACTTCGCGCCCAACTTCCGCGCCGACAGCGTTAATTAAGCCGACAATATTGCGCTCAGCCGGGCTGGCTTCCGGGCCGACGACAAAATCCGGGAAACCCAAAGCGTAGAGAATCACCGAATGGTCTTCGACGTAGTGGGCGTTAAAAAACAACTCACGCAGCTTGCGACCAGTCGGCGGCGGCGTCACGCCGAACACGCCGTCGGAAGCCTTCATCGAGGCGGTGAAATGGACGCCGCGACAGACGCCGCAGACCGTGGAAACGGTGCGCGGCACCTCTTCCATCGGCATCCCCTGCAAAAATTTCTCATAGCCGCGAAATTCCACAGTCTGGAAGAAGGCGTCATCGACATTGCCCTGGTCATCCAGGAAAATCGCGATTTTGCCGTGGCCTTCCAGCCGGGTGATCGGATTGATTTCTATCTTTTTCATGCCTCTTTCTCCTTCAGTTCTGAAACCCGGTGGTTGAATTTTGAGGCCGTATGCGAATAGCGGTAGAACAGTTTCGCCATGTTGTTGAATTTCTCCATGAATTTGGCTGTCGTCGCCTCATCGGCCAGGCTTGAGGCGATGGCTGAAACCGCCCGCGCGCCATAATCTTGGATGCCGGGAATCGGGCCGCCGCAGCCGCGACAGGGGATGTTGACGTTTAAGCATGAGCCGCCGCAATCACCCTGGGTAATCGGCCCGAAACACATATAACCCTGCTGCAAAAGACAGGCTTCCGGGTCGGGTTGGCCATCGACGGTGCGTTTGATATCCGTGACCGGCAAACGCTGGTGGCCGGTAATCGCCGGATTGCGTTTGCAGACATCACAAACCGCCTTGCCGCCGGTCAACCAGGAGCCTTTTTCTGGCAAATTCCCGGCCAGAATCGCCCCAACTAGGGTGCCAACAAAATTCGGATGCGGCGGGCAGCCGCCGACGAAATAATCGACATCGACCACCTGAGCCAACGTCGAACAGTGGTCGAGGAAGGTGGGAATGGTCAGGTTGTATTTGCCATCCAGCAGATACTCTGGCGTTGGGTAGACGCCATCCGGATTGTCGGTGGAAAAGGAATCTTTGTAAGCCTGCTTAAACAATTCTTCCTTGGTGTGCAGATCGCCCATCGCCGCAATGCCGCCCAAGGAGGCGCAGGCCCCGAAGGCGACCAGGATTTTGCTTTTTGCCCGCAGAACTTTGACCGTGTGCAGGTTTTCGCTGTTTCTGATCATGCCATCGACAAAGGCCAGGTCAATCGAGCCGTCCGGCATCTCTTCCAAGTCTTTATATTTGACATCGGCCACCGTCGGCGCCCAGAAAACGATTTCCAGCGCTTCCAGGGCATCGACCAGCTTTTCCGACAAATCGACGACGCTCATTTCGCAACCGGCGCAACCACCGGCCAGGAGAAAGGCGGTTTTTACTTTGGCCATGTTCAGTTTCCTCCCTTCTTCAGCGGATTCGGGCCGATTGCCTGCAACTCTTCGGTGAATTCCTTCACCACCTCGGCGAATTTATAGCCCTCGGCCCCGGAAATCCATTCGAGCCGGAAGCGGCGGCTGTCAAAACCGCTGTCTTCGATGAGCTTTTTCAGAATCATCATGCGGTTGGCGGTCTTGTAATTACCTTCTTTATAGTGGCAGTCGCCGAAGTGGCAGCCGCCGACCAAAACGCCGTCAGCGCCATTGGCCAGGGCCTCCAGAATATATTCCGGCTCGACGCGCCCGGAGCACGGCACCTTGATCAGCTTAATCGACGGCGGATATTTGGCGCGCAGGTTGCCGGCCAGATCGGCGCCAGCATAGGTGCACCACTGGCAGGCAAAACCAACGATATTCGGTAATTCCGATGGTGCGGACATCAGGCCACCTCCTTCATCAGGCGTTTTTCGCTCTGGATTTCTTTGATGATAGCGCTTCGATCAATCTGCGAGATGGCCGCCACCTGGCTTGAGTCAAAGCCCATGGCCAGGGCCAGCAACTGGGTATAGTACAGGGTCGGAATCGGCTCAAAGTCGATTAAGCCGCGCTCTTTTAAGATGGGCTGTGACATATCGAACTGCATGTAGCAGGATGAGCAGGCGGTGACGATGATGTCGGGTTTGATCTCTTCCTGCATCGACATCAGCTTGTCGCGGAAAATGACCAGGGATTTTTCCGCGTCGGTCGAGCGCATCCCGCCCATGCCGCAACAGCTTTCCAGCCGCGAATAGTGCGGCGCGGCGGCGCCGGTCGCCTCGCAGAGTTCCTTCAGCATCACCGGATAGAAGGGATTGGCCTCACAAGTCGAATAGACATCCGACGGCCAGAGAGTATGGCAGCCGGTCTGGACGGCGATGGTTAAGCCATCCAGCGAATATTTCAGATTTTCGCGGATTTTTTCGCAACCAACCTTATCATGCAGCACGTGCATGACATGATAAATATCGGAAGTTCCTTGGTATTTCCGACCAATTTCCGCAAGCCGCGCGTTGACGCGCTCTGTCGTGGCCTTGTCATGCAGGAAATGTTTGGCCTCGCTCATGATGCCGAAGCATGAGTTGCAGCCGGTCATGATGTCCACGCCCAAACCCTCGGCGATGGTGATGTTGCGGGCGGAAATGGCGCACCAGGTGTCGCGGTCAAAAGACGGCGCGGTGCCCCAGGCCGGGCAGCAGGTCGCGCCCGGCAAATCGACTGGCTCGATGCCGAGAACCGGGAACACTTTTCTGAACGATTGCTCGACATCCGGGGCTTTCAGCGGGATGTTGCAGCCGAGATATAATCCGATTTTTTCCATAATGATCCCCAGTTAAAAAAGGCCCAACTCGCCCATCGGGCTGTTGTTGATAAGGGTCTGAATCTCTTTTTGCGCCGCCTCGTCATAGGCTGAGGTCGGCGGTTCTTCCGGCAGACCGACTTTTTTCCGCGCCTCTTTCGGATCAACGAAGACGGCGTGGCCAGTCTGGAACAAATTCATCTGGCTGGTGATCGACGAGGTGGAAAAGGCCAGTTGGTTGGCCTGGTAACGGCGGAAGGCGAAGACCACTTCCTGCGGCCTGACGCCACGCGGGCAGATTTCCGTGCAACGGCTGCACGACTGGCAGGCCCAACTGGATGAATCCTCAATGATTTCCTCAAGTTGGCCGTTTAAAAGCTGCCTGATCAGCGAGCGGCACAACAGCGGAAAACCGGCCTTGACGCCGGGGCAGACCGCCGAGCAGGCTCCGCATTGCACACAGTTGCGGATATGCTCGCCGCCGTAACCGATCACGGTTTCGATCGCTTCGTCGATTTTTTTCTGGTCGATAATCATAGTGTTCTCCTTAGGCGGTCAGGGCTTCGATCTGGGCGAAAATCTGCGTGTCCTCGTAGCCGTGCAGGACAATCGCCGCCGACGGACAGGCCGAGGCGCAGACGCCGCAGCCCTTGCAGGCCGACATTTCGATCTTGGCCCTGGGATGCCCGCCGTAGTCATCGAGGCTGATGGCGTGATACGGACAGAGCGGCGCGCAGATGCCGCAACCGCTACATTGTTCCGGATGCACTTCCGAGATAATCGGCTCGATTTTCACCTGGCCCTGTGACAAAGGCACCGCCGCCGCCGCCGCCGCCCCTTTGGCCTGGGAAACCGTATCGGGAATATCTTTCGGCCCCTGACAGCAACCGGCCAGGAAAAGGCCCTCGACAGCGGTCTCAACCGGGCCTAATTTTGGATGCAGTTCGCGGAAGAAGTTCGAGCCGCAGAATTGCAGACCGAGTTTTTGCGCCAGCGACACGGCGTCGCCGGGCAATTCAATGGCCGTGGCCAGAACCACCAAGTCGGATTCGTACTCAATCGGCGTCGCGCCTTCCATATCGTAGGCCAGAACCCGCAGTTTATCGCCGGGCAGCATCTCCAAGCCGCCGACTTTGCCCTTGAAGATGTTGATGCCCATAGCCCTGGCCCCGGTGTAGTACTCGTCGTAGCCCTTGCCAGCCGAGCGGACATCAATAAAGTGCATGTTGATAACCAAGTCCGGATATTTTTCCTTCAGCAACCGGGCCTGTTTAATCATGTACATGCAACAGACTCGCGAACAGTAACTGTGGAAATGCTCATCCCGCGAACCCATGCACGACAAGAAGCTGATGACATGCGGCTTTTCGTGGTCGGAGGGCCGTGTCAGTTTCCCTTCGCTGGGGCCGGTGGCCGAGATGATGCGCTCAAGCTGCAAGGCGGTGATGACGTTCGGCGAAGCCGGAGCCATCTCCTTGAACCAGTCTTTTTCCATGACCTGGAAACCGGTGGCGACGACAATCGAGCCAACCTGAATTTCGACGATCTCCCCTTGCGGGTCGTGGGCGATTGAGCGGTCAATCGCCTGGGCCGGACAGGCTTTTTCGCAGGGCGCGAGAATTGGCTTGCCGGTTTTAGCGTTAACTTTTGGCTCAGTGCCGATTTCACGGCCAGCGCAATTCAGACAGTTGTCGATGTCGATGACCGCCTTTTTCGGCACCGCCTGCGGAAACATGATGTAGGCGGCGCGACGTTCGGACAAACCGGCGTTGAATCGGTCGGGGACTTTTGCCGGACATTTGCTGGCGCAGTCGCCACAGCCGGTGCATTTGACCCAATCGACATAGGCTTGCTTCCGGCGTACCTTGACGTTGAAGTTGCCGATATAGCCGGAAACGTCATCGACCTCCGAATAGGTCAGGGCGACGATATTCGGATGGTTGTACACTTCAACCATTTTCGGGGTCAGGATGCAGGCCGAGCAGTCATTGGTGGGAAAGGTTTTATCAAGCTGCGCCATGACGCCGCCAATCGATGGCTCTTTTTCAACCAGATAGGTTTTGTGGCCCATGCGCGCCAGTTCCAGGGCGGCGCTGATGCCGCCGATGCCGCCGCCAATAACCAGAGCGGCGTCGGTGACGGGAACGAATTTTTCCTCCAGAGGCTCAAGATTTCTCGCTTTACCCACCGCCGAGGCGACGATTTTCAGGGCTTTGGCCGTCGCGCCCGCGTGGTCGTGGCCATGCACCCAACTGTTCTGGTCACGGATGTTGGCCATCTCAAACAGATATTTGTTCAACCCGGCCTTTTCGCAGGCGGCGCGGAAAATCGGCTCGTGGGTGCGCGGCGTGCAGGCCGCCACCACGACGCGGTCAACCAGGCCATCTTTGATGTCTTTTTTGATCATCTCCTGGCCGGAATCCGAACACATGAACAAATCTTTGCGGGCGATGACGACATCGGGCAGGCCGGACGCATAGTCGCGTACCGCCTCCACATCAATGACGCCCGCGATATTCGTTCCGCAATGACAGACGTACACCCCAACTTTCGCCATACTGGCCTCCTCTGGATTAAACCGGATTTCTCCTGGCGGCGGCGCCAATACAGCCTGACTGCCATGGAGAAAAACCGCGTGAACCGTCGCCGGACAGCGGCGGTTGATGAAAAAAATGAATGCTGCGGCTTGACGTTTCCGACAAGCGCAAATGGATTTTGTCTTATACCAACCATAAAAAATTATGTCGATATTTTCGCATGATAGCCTGGTAGAGGCCGCGTGGCGCTTTACCTCACCGATTCTTATAGCGGTAGCCGAAACACAGTTTCCAGCGGCCCCTGGGTATCGGCGGTGGCAAAACGGCAAAAGGACAGAGAGGTGGCCGTCCAGGAAACGGGCGGCTGGCTGAAAACGCGCAAACGGGCGGCGACTTCAGAAACAGGAACAGATGTTCGGTAAAATCCCAGGGTGATGTGGGGATGATAGCGGTCGCCGGGGCTGTCTTCGGCGGCGACGGCGGCAAGAAGGGCGCGGATGTTCGCCAAACCGCCGTCACAATCAACAACCGGTAGATGCGGCGCGGTGGCGAAGCTGTCGAGATGCCCCGGCAACTGAAGCCGGAACGGCTGAATTCGCGCATTAGTCAGGGCGAGGCGCTGCCGGGCCAGCGTTTCGTCGCTGAAAAAACGCGCCGCCAGCAGACCACCGGCGAAAAGCGTGATATGCGGCTGACGCCGGTAGCCAGGATGGAGCAATCGCCGCACATGTGCCTGCGCCGCAGCGACAGGCCGTAGCCACAGCGGCTCATCAAGCATGACGCACCAAATACCATAATGGCTGACGCCCTGATGCCATTCGGGAAAATCCCGCAGTTGGTGGGCAATGATATGTTCCTCGGTACGCAGAAGCATGGGCGGTCCCAAACACCTATCATTTGACGATCAACGAGGGGCCGCCGCCTCATTGATTGACAAGTGATGCTCAATGTGTGAGCATATTGCGCATTCACTCAAGCCAGGAGGCGCGTTATGGCGACCAAATCGCACAACATTCGCATTGACGAAGACATCAAAGAAAGGGCGGCGGCCTTATACGCCCATCTCGGCCTCAATCTCTCCGATGCCGTCAACGTTTTTCTGCGCGTCTCTCTTGACGCGAACGGTTTTCCTTTTCCCGTGAAGTTGCGCGGAGCGTCCGCCTTTGAAGAGCGGCGCAGCAAAAAATTCACCGAGTTTCTCGATTTCGCCAAAGAGAACCCTGTCTTTGAGAAAGGGCATACATTTGACCGAGACGCTTGTCATGAACGGTAAACATTTCATCGACAGTAATGTCTGGATATATTTCCTGACCGATGACGATCCTGAGAAAAAAGAGCGGGTCGGCGCCATGCTGGCCGAAGCTCGGCGCAAAGTCGTTTCCTGGCAGGTCGTGAACGAAGTCTGCGCCAACCTCATCCGCAAAAAAGGCCAAGAGGAATCCTTGGTCGGTCGCGTCATTGACTTCATGTGTGGATCATGCGAAGTGGTCGATTGTTCACGCGGAATTCTTGAGCAGGCATCCAGCCTGCGCTCCGGCCACTCCGTTTCTTTCTGGGATAGTCTGGTGGTCGCGGCGGCGATCTCGGCCAACTGTGATGTCCTTGTCAGCAAGGATATGCAGGACGGCAAGAAATTCGGACGTCTCAGTGTGCAAAACATCTTCACCTGACTGATTCATGATATTTTTTATTGGCCGGTAAACGCTTCATTCCGGTTCACCCCATCTTCATACCGGCTGAAAAGGAAAAGAATCGGCGGCTGGCTGGGCAGCAAGCCGGGCCGCAATTTCAGCGGCAATCTGGCCGGGCGTTTTGCCACTGGTGTTTATGGCCGGGAACTGGGCGTAACCGACCTGGCGTTCGGCCAGAAGAGCGCGGATTTTCGTTTCCGGCTCCGGCGCAGCCAGCAGCGGCCGACACGCCGCGCCATCGGCCATGACGCGGGCCAGAATGTCTTCGGGCGAAGCGAAGAGACAAAAGATGCGTCCGGCGGCCAGCGCCTTGGCGTTTTCCGTGGCCAGCATAAATTTGCCGCCGGTGGCGATGACCAGATCGTCCCGCGCCGCCAGTTCTTCGGCCAAAGCCGCCTCCATGCGCCGGAAGACCGCCTCGCCCCGCTCCGCGAAAATCGCTGCGACCGATTGACCCTGCCGCTCCTCGATCAGGGCGTCGGTATCGACAAAATCCAAACCCAGCCGCGCCGCCAGCAGCCTGCCGACCGCGCTTTTCCCTGTGCCCATAAATCCGGTCAGGATGATATTCATCGCAACCACCGCCGCAGCATCGTCCCAACATCGGCGTAGACGGCCCGCGCCCGCGCCCGCACCGCCTCCGGAGCCGTCTCCACAGTAAACCCGCCAAAGCGGGCCAGCATCGGCAGATCGTTTTCGCTGTCGCCAATAACCAGCGGCGCGGGCCAGCCGCGCAGGGCGCAGAGGGCGACCAGACCTTCGCCCTTATCCGCCGTCCAATCAGTGACATCGACGTTGACGCCGTTCTGGTGGCTACGCAGGCGACCGGAAAATTCCATCATCACCATATCGGTGAACGTTTTGCATTCGGCGGCGTCGGCAAAGGTGAAGCTGATCAGTTGCAGGCCGGTCAGAGCCATGGCCTCGGCGCGGGTCAGCGGCGTAAACGGCACCCCCAGTTGCGGAAAACGCGAGGCCGCATTTTGTATATGCAAAAAAGTTTGGCCGTGGCGGCTCAATTCAAAATGGAAACTGGCGGCGGCGAGAGGATGCGACAGCAGCTTCGGGATGAGGGCGTCATCCATATCAATGCGGCGCAACTCGCGAAAATTATCGTCATACATTGTCGCGCCGCAGCAGCAGACGAGAAAATCGCAGGGAATTCGCCATTTGGTAATTTCCGCGTCAATCATCCCCAGATCGCGCCCGGTGACGATGCCAAACAAATGCCCGGCCGCCCGCCAGTCATCAATCGCCTGGAGGTCGCTTGCCGCCACTCGGCGATCACGGCAGAGGGTGCCGTCGTAATCCGAAGCCGCGACCAGCATTGATGCGCTCTTCGCTTCCATGTTCAGACCAGACGCCGCCGTTGGCCGCTGATGACCCGGCTTTCGGTAACAATTAGATCGAGCAATTCGTCATGCGGCTGCAAGGGCGCTTCTGGCACAATTTGTATGTCAAAGGCCAGGCCAATGCGCCAGGCCGTGGGCGCGCTCGAAACATAGCGGTCGTAAAAACCGCCGCCGTAGCCGAAGCGGCCGCCGCGCAGATCAAAGACCGAGCCGGGCAAGATGATGGCTTCAATCGTCTCCGGCGGCGTGATGATTTTTCGCGCCTCCGGGCTGGGTTCCGGGATATTGCAGTAGCCGGGCGTCAGCTGCCGCTCCGGGTCGGTAATCGGGATGGCGTCGAGGTATTTCGCCTTCACGTGCGTGAACGGTAGCGACACCTTCTTGCCGATAGCGAGCATCCGACGCAGGAGCGCCATGGTCTCGACCTCGCTGCGAAAACTGACATACAACAGGATGTTGTCGCTGCGCTCGATTTCCGGGCGGGCAACGAGCGTTTCGGCGATGGCCTCGCTTTTCAGCCGTCGTTCTTCCGGCGACAGGGCGTCGCGGGCGGCCAGCGTGGCTTTGCGCAATTCCTGGGGATTGATCATGGCGAAATCCTTTTTTTCTTTTTCTTTTACAGGCGTTGAATGAGATAGAGGAAGGTCGGCAGGCGGCTGGCCACCTTAAGTCGATGAAAATCAAAGGTCTTCAACCGCGAGGGCTGATCGAACTTCAGCGGCGACAGGTAGACGGAACCTTTAACTTTTCGTCGCGGCAGGCTGTCGCGTGTCAGCCGCAGAAAAGCCGGATAATGGCCGTCCGGCAAATCGTCGTCGAACACAAAATTAGCGGTCAGCTCCAGTTTGGGCCAGCGGTCGTTTAAGGATTGCATCCGGGCAAAGGTCTCTTCCACTTCTCGAACGCTGATCGGCTTGCCGAGAGAATCGAGCGTTTCCTGATCGGCGGATTCAAGACCGATATTTATATAGGTGTCGTAGGGCAAACGGGCCAGTTCGGCGAAAAAATCATCCGAGGTCGCCGCGAGGGACGCCACCGAGGCGAAGAGAAAGGCCGACGCGCCCAGCATAATCGCATCGGCCAGATGAAAACCGCGCCAGGCCCGCGCCAGCGTTTCGATGACCAGCCCGCCACCAGCGGCCAAGGCGTCGTGATCGCCGAGAAAAACCGCGTTGTAATTGGCCGCGTCGGCGCCCAGAAGCGTCTTCAGCCGCTCAATCCGCCTAGCAATCCCGGCCTCGGTCGCGGCTTGAAAAGACATCCGGTTTTTGACCTCGCAGAAACGGCATTTATAGAGACAACCGCTGGAAATGCCTATCGGAATCAGTTGGTAATCGACATGGCGGGCGTCCGGCGGCAACACGCTGGGCCGACCGCCGTAATTGGCGAAAACCGCCTGCGCCTTCGCGGCCAGCTTCTCCGGCTTATTGGTCAGACATAATTGCAGAAATTCTTTGATTTCTTCGGGCGCGTCGCAGGCCGCGGCCTGGCATTCGGCCAACACATCCGGCCAAACGTCGATGAGCCGCCGCACCGATTGATCCCGTAGCGGATGGCCGCCCAAAAGATTATTGGTCGGATACGGCAGATTCGGCAGATAAAATTCGCCAAGCGCCTCAAAGACGCCGGTATAACCGCCGGTGGAATAGTACAGCCAGTCGTCGCCCAACGTCCGCTTCAGCCATTCGTTTCTGTGCGGCCAGTCCGCGCCCTTGCCTTTGGCGCGGATGATTTCGTTTTCGCGGTTAAAATGCAACAGGCAATCGGCGGTTTCAACGACGCCGTATTCGCCGTAATATAAGGGATAGCTGACCTTTTCATAGCGGCGAGCGCCCATAACGGCCAGGCGGACTGAAAAATCATCATTATGCCAGGAAATGGTCATGTCGAGATGCGACGGCGTTTGGCGCGGTGGAGACTTGCCGGAATCGGCGAAGGTGGTAGCCTGCGATGAACATCCGCGTTTTCATGCCGATTACCATCATGTTGGAATCAATGAATGAACAGCTGCTCCCGTCATCCCAACCGCCCGGCGACCCAGTATTGCCAGAAAAACGACCGTTATCTGTGCGATGAATGCCTACGCTGCCCCAATCCGATGCTGTACTGCATTCATCGCGTCGCCTGCGTCATCTGGTATCTCGAACGGGAACGCCGCCGTGAGTGGCAGGCGGCGGGAACAGGCGAAGGCGGGAGGGTATGACGGAAATCGTCACAACATGTAAAGAAATCGTCAACGTTTACACGATGGGCTTGTCCTTGTCAAAGGGATGAACTATATCCTGTTCACACGGACATACGGTATAAAAACACCCGACACTGGGCGACGGTTCGGATAAGCGGAATCTCCTTCCGGTATTTTTCCGGGAAAAAAGAAAAGCTGGAGTGACGCGACCGACGCCACCAGGCTCGTTGGAATAAAAAAGTCAGTATTATCCGGGAAGAACAAAATAAGAATCGTTTCTCTGGTTTTGGCATAAATGTTGCATAAATTTGGATGTCGCTTTGGAAGCTTGGCGCTCAACAGTCTATAAACGTTCGTAAATATCATGAGTGGAGGCGGGTATGAAAAAGATTATCCTCATCTCGGCACTGGCCCTGTCGATGTCGTCGGCTTCGGTGGCGATGGCGTCCTTATCTTCAGACATTCAGTCGTCGGGCATGTGTAAAGCGGTTGGCAGCGCTGTATCGAGCGGGGCCACGGTCTCGTCCATCATCGCCCAAGCCGCGACCATGAGCCAGGCCGATCAGAAAACTCTTTTAACCGCCCTGTACGCGGCGGGCGCCAACGACGACGCCATCCGCATCAGCGCCGAAAAGGCCAAGATTTCCGACCTGGTGTTGGTCGAAGCGTTCAACGCCAACAGTAGCCAGGGTTGCGTTGACGACCGCAGCATTGCCCAGAACGCGCCGACTCCGGCCGCACCGCCGCTTGCCGAAACCGCCGCGACCACTGGCCAAACCGCGCAGCAGGCCGCGCCCGCTGGTGAGGAAGCCGCCGCCGCCACCGCGCCGGAAGAAGGCTCGGCCGACTGGGCCATTGAAGCCGGTGGCCGTTCCATGATGCTCGGCGAGTACTGGACCACTTTTTACGAGAACTATAAAAAGATCGGCATTGACGAAACCGCCATCCTGGCTATCAAAGAGGGCATATTGCCCGACGCCTTCATGGAAGGCGGCCTGGCCCTGGAAGACCTGAACCCGCAAAACCTGATCAAAGCGATGTACTGCGCCGGCTACAAAGGCGACGACATCAAAAAAGCCTGCGATCAGTTCGAGATTTCCGAGCTGGTCTTGATCGCCGGTTTCAAAAAGAGCAAAGAAGAATGCAGCGACCAAGTAACCGACACCCAGGCCTATACCCAGGCCGCCGGACCGTCGATGGCCGGTGTGCCCTCACCCGGTAGCGGCGGCTCAAGCTACGCCAGCCCGTCCACCTTCTGATCGTTCCAGACGCTTCCAGCCGCTCCATCAACCCGCGCCGGTTTTATGCCAGCGCGGGTTTTTTGTGTCCAGCGTTTTTCTTTTTCATCTCGCCGCCAAATGCCGTATATGCTTCACTGCAGCCAGAGAGCGACGCGGCCCGTATGCCCACGCCAACACCTTTTCTAAGGAAGAAAAATGATCACGATATCAGGAAACCAAGTTGCGGCGACCCCATGCGCCAGCGTGATTATCGCCCCGGAAATGGCCCTGCGCGAGGCGGGTTACATCAAAACCCTGACCACAAACCAGGAGGCCAGCGCCAAGCATGAATTTTTCGCCCTGGCCCAGATGGCCCTTTTTCAATATCAGGATGAGGAATTGGTCGCCGAGCTGTTCAACGCTCCGCTGACGATCGGCCATGACCAAGGCCAAGAACAACTTGCGCAAGGCTTGCTTATCTGCCGCGACCTGTCCGGGCGTGTGCGCCTGTTCGCGCATCCGGCAATCAATGTGAAAAAGCTGCTGGAAGCGACCAACCGCTTCTGCACACGCTGGGTGCGGCTGGACATCTGAAAACGAAAACGCGGCCACTCCCTTCCCGACCGGCACGCGCGAGCCGCCCAACGCCTAGCCTTCCGCCACGTCAATCTTGTCGCGTAAGCGCCCGGCACGCTTCGCTGACCTCTTGCGGACAGGTACCTGCGAAATCGTCGATAAGTTTTCGCTTTTCCTCCGGTGGCGCTTCCCGGATGTCTTCCCGCTTTATCGTGTGAAGTTCCAGAACTGTCCGCGCTGGCGCGCTCAGGTTTTCCCATTCATCCGGGGCGAATTTCATGTCGGCGACAACTTTATCCACCGCATCTTTTTCCCGCGCCTCGAGCGCCCGATACGCCTGCCGCCATTGGTCAGCAAGTTGGCAATATTCGGCATCCCAGCGTTTGATGATGAAGGCTTCCGGCATCTGGATCAGTTCGTGAAACTCCTCCTCGCTCCGGCCAAAGGCGGCGAAAAAGAAATTCTTCCCGCGCCCGACTTTGCCGTGGGTCGAATTGAGCACCGCCTGCACGGTTCTGATCGATTTCCGGCTCCACTTCGCGCCCAGATATTCCCGGTTGGTAAAATATTTCGGGTCGGCAATGGGATGGTATTTCATCGGAAACGAATAGATGTCCATCTCCAGAACATCACTCAATTCAACACCCAAAAGCATCCGCCGGTATAAATCCACCGGCTCTTCGGTGAAATTATACAGAAGATAGTTGGATGTATTGGTTATGCCATGCTTCTTGGCCAGACAGACGGCTTTCGCGTATGGCTCGCGCAAACTCCACGAATCAAAAGCAAAACGCAATGGCCGGATATTGATTTTCGAGAGCTTGGCCATTTTTTCGTCCGTGGCTAAACGGCTGTCTAATCCCTGATTAAAATCGACGTAACGAACCAGCGGCTTTTTTACCCTGGCTTTTTCGTAGGCGTCTTTCAACTCTTCATATACAGCCAGAATGTTTTCTTTGCTGGCTGTATAATCATAAAACAAAGCGTTGTTTTTCAATACCGAATACATGATATTGTATGTATCGCCACTTTGCTTCTCCAAAAACTCATTCAATAACATAACAATTCGACGAATCGCGGCACGATCGTTCCATCCTGATTGTAATTGCCGTATCGCAACATCCAGGTGATTTGGTGGAATGTAGGTATTGTCTTTAGCGAAACCACAATCACGTATCTCATCAATAATTTCGTCAAATCTGTCCGACGCGAAGACATTGTTATCGAGCATCATCAGGTTACGGCGCTCACCAAATCGCCCGTGCGCTGTTTCTATTCCTGATTGTATCGGAATATATTCGATGTATTCCGGTTCCAGCGTCGGAACTGCGCAAAATTTACATTTATTGACGCAACCCCTGGTCGCATAGGCATAGAATGCGTCATCCGCCGGATAGCGATAATCAATTTCGTCAAGAATAGAGTAATCAAGCGGCAATTCATCAATCATCACCTCCAAGGGCGAATCGCCGGGAAGATTCTTCAGCCGCAAGCAGCCGACATGCGGCTTTATTCCTGTCGCCTCTTCCAGCTCACGCGGCAACACCGACGCCAGAATACCGCCAACGAAAACTTCCCGGCCAATTCGCTTGGCAAACTCGATTGTCAGGGCGGTTACTTTCCAGTGAAAGGTAAAGAGCGTGGTCACGCACACCCTGTCCCAGCGTGGCGTGGCGAAATACTTCCCTTTCAGGAAATATTCTCGGAAATGAGCCAGCCACCGGCCGATGAATGGGCGCTTCATGGCGCGCTCTAGTTCCGAATCAACCGCGACGGTTCCGGTGTCGCGTTCCGCCTGTTTATAGACCTGTTTAACAAACAATTCAGGCTGTTGTGCATACCATGATTTGAGGGCATCGATGGGGGATTGGTAGCCGATGGCTCGTTGCGGGATGAAGTGATTGTAAGCCTGTAGATAGTTCAACAAGGTCTGTTCGAGTTCGGTTCTGTTCTTGAAGCGGGTTTGCTGGCAAAGTTCGCTGATGCGCCCGTTGAATCGTTCGACCATGCCGTTTGT
>JAITSS010000022.1 GCA_031287565.1 Desulfobulbaceae bacterium | reverse complement strand
ACGCCAAGCGCCTTCTCAAAGATTTTTTCCATTTCTTTCAGTTCAGAGTCAGGAGGGAAAGGTGGGGGCCAATATTCTACAGTACCCCTTTACCCACCCGTTTTGGGAAAGAGCCAGTTAATAAGAGGCGGAACCACGTCGCTCGTCCGGTTCACCATGCCGGTTCGAGCGCCGCAATTCGGCGGATCGGTGAATACGGAAAAAAGACAGGAGAATTGAACATGAATGACAAACATGATGATGTTATGGCGGCCAAATACCGAAAAAATCCGACAATGGCCGTGGAACTGCTCAACAATGTCCTCGAAAGCGGCAAACCGGGTGAATTTATGGTCGCGCTTCGTCTGTTAGCCAAAGCCTTTGGCGGCGTTCGCGGCGTGGCGAAAGAGGCGAGACTCAACCCGAACCAGATGTACCGAACTCTTTCTGAACATGGTAATCCGGAGCTGAAAACCCTGACATCGATTTTGCGGGCCATGGGTTTGGGTCTCGCGGTTCGGCCCCTGCGAAAAATGGTCGGCAAAAACGCCTGAACCGCCATTCTCAATTCCTCAACGCTCGCTTTGGAGCGCTACCAAAGGGCGTATCCGCATTTTCCTGAGACAAGTATGCCGTTGAACCAGCATCGTCATTTGTGATTGACTACAAAAATGTAACCGCAAGCGTCGGTGAACTGTCGCCGGGCAGGCGCTGACTGGTTGCTGCGGCCCGTTTTTTTGCAATTGGAATCACGCTTGTTCCATGAGTCTATGAATGAGGGAAAATGTCATGCTGAACAATCTGAAAATTTCCACCCGTTTGATGCTGGCCTTTGGCCTGATTATGCTCTTTTTCATCGTCAACGCCTCGATGGCGGTCAACCGTTTCATGGCCCTTGGACATGATTTTGACAACATTGTCCGGGTGCAAATGCGCATAGTCATGAATGCGCATAAGGCCAACTATGACATCAGCGCCATCATCCGTGTGCTGCGGGCCATGGTGATCGATCACACGCCAGAGAAACAATCCGGCTGGACCCAGGATGTCGTCGATCTCTCGACGGGCGTTTCACGACAACTGGAGGAAATCGATGGCAAACTTAGCCTTCCGCAAACAAAAAAAATGATTCAGACGGTGCGAGGAGATTGGACCGGTTTGAACGCGGAAGTGCGGAAGGCCCTGGAACTGACGCGGCAGCAAGATTGGACGGCGGCGCAAACTCAGGTCATGCACGGTCTGCGCGACCAGCAGAACGTGCTGGAAGAGTCAATGAATACGTTTCTGGCGGAGCTGGAAGAATTGGCCAGCTCCAACCGCCAGCGAGTTCACAACGATATACAATCCGCGCAAACCATCATTATTATCGTGGCCATAGCGGCCTTGGTGGTCGCCATTTGCAGCGCCTGGCTGATTGTGCGTTCAATCACCGGGCCGGTGAATAAAGCGCTGGTGTTGGTTGATAGCATGGCGGGAGGCGATATGACGAAAACCCTCGATGTCGATCAGCAAGATGAAATCGGCAAGATGGCCAAGGCGATGAATGACATGTCCAAACATTTGCGAACCATGTTGGGGCAGATCAGCCAGGGCATTGATAATCTCACCCAGTCGTCAGGCGATATGGCGGCGGTGTCCCGCCATCTCTCCGATTCGGCGAGCCAGGCCGCCGATAAATCGGCCACCGTCGCGGCGGCGGCCGAAGAAATGAGCACGAACATCCAGTCGGTTTCGGCGGCGATGGAGCAATCGTCCTCAAATATCGGCATGGTCGCCACCGCCACCGAAGAGATGACAGCGACGGTGACGGAGATCGGCCAGAACGCCGAGCGGGCGCGCGCGGTTTCCGAGACGGCGGTGAAACAATCGCAGGAAACCCAGGAAAAGGTCGCGCTTTTGGGCGAATCGGCGAAAAAAGTGGGCCGGGTCACGGAAACCATCACCGAAATTTCCGAGCAGACCAATCTTCTGGCCTTGAACGCCACCATCGAGGCGGCCAGAGCCGGTGACGCTGGCAAGGGTTTCGCTGTTGTCGCCAACGAAATTAAAGAATTGGCGCGGCAGACGGCGGCTGCCACCGTGGAAATCAAGAGCCAGATCGACGAGATGCAGACCACCACCAATTCGACGATTGACGACATCGAGAAGATTTCCGGTGTCATCGCCGAAATCAACGCGGTGATTAACGGCATCGCCACGGCGGTCGAAGAGCAGTCTTCGGCGACGACGGAAATCGCCGGTAATATTTCCCAGGCGTCGTTGGGCATTTCCGAAGTCAACGGTAGCGTCGCCCAGAGCACGGTGGTGGTGGCCGGCATTGCCAAGAACATCAATGAAATTAACCACCAATCCGGCCAGGTCGGCGCGGGCGCGGGCCAGGTGCGGGAAAGCGCTCAGGGCTTGGCTGATCTCGCAAAGCAGCTCGACGCCTTAGTGAAGCAGTTTAAAATCTGATTGTCGCTCCCGTCGCCCCGCCTTACTCATGCGACGAGGCGCGTTTCGTCTTGTCGGCCTTGTGGTTTTTCATGGATTTTTCGGGTATGAACACACCATGCGGCGCTTTTTGGCCTCGCGCGGGCGTGTTTGTTTCCAGCGGAAATTTGTGTCGCCAACAAGGAGACCTGGGCAGTGAAGAATCTCAAAGAACTGGTCAGAACAAATTATCTTCCGGTGTCGCTGGTGGCTTCGGCCTTTCTGATCATGGCGCTGATGTCGTATTTTTACGCTGGCGTTATTGTCAAAAGGCAGATGAAGCTGATCGGCGACGCCGGTATGGACACCATTCAGAGTCAGGTGTCGGCCAGTCTGCAAAATACCGAGCTGATTTTTGTGAATGTCGCCCGCTCCCTTGAAAATATGTTGCTGCGGCGCGACACCCCGGAGATTCTCAAATACCTCCGCGACTCCAACGAGTATTTCACCGGGGCGCGGTCGCCGATGCCCAATTTCATGAAAATATACGGTTTTATCCATGGCCAATTTCTCGATGGCTCTGGCTGGATTCCGCCGGTTGATTACATCCCGGAAAGCCGTCCCTGGTATATCGGCGCCGAAAAGGTCGATGGCCGCGTCTATTTCTCCGAACCGTACATCGACGCCGAAACCGGCGGCGTCTGTGTCAGTTTTTCTCAGAAGATTTCTGACCAGCAGGGTCGGCCGCACGGCGTTTTGGCCATGGATTTGAAGTTGGGTCTGATCACTTCCTATGTGCAGCGGCAGAAGATCGCCGACAGCGGCTACGGCGTCCTGATCGACGACCACTTGAAGTTCATCGTCCACCGCGATCAATCCCTGACCGGGAAAAATATTGGCGAAGCGGGCGGCGATTTTCCGAATCTGGCCCAGCTCCTCGCTGGCAAAGAGAAAATTTCGGCGATTGATTTCCGCGACACCGACGGCCGTGACAGCGTGGTTTTCTTCCGGAAAATCTTCAACGGCTGGTATCTGGGGGCGCTGATTCCCCGCGCCGATTTTTACCGCGATGTCTACAACCTGGCGGCGGCGCTGGCCTGCCTCGGCCTGATTCTCACCGTCATTCTTAGTTGGCTTCTGGTGCGCTACCGGCTGGAAAAGATGCGCTCGGATGAGGAAAACCTTGGCAAAAGCGCCTTCCTGGCGCGGGTCAGCCATGAAATCCGCACGCCGATGAACGCGATTATCGGTATGAGCGAATTGGCCAAACGCGATTATGGTAAGCCACAGGTTATTGGATATATTGATGAAATCAGAAAAGCCGGCCTGCATCTGCTGGCGCTCATCAACGATATTCTCGATTTGTCGAAGGCCGAATCCGGCCATTTGTCGATTTCCAGCGGCCCCTATCGCAGCGTGGCTTTGCTCAGCGATTTATTGTCGGTGGTGTACGCCTATATCGGTGAAAAGCATCTGCAACTGAAGGTCGATATTTCGCCGGATATTCCGGCCGGCCTGATTGGCGACCATGTGCGGGTGCGGCAGATTCTGCTGAATCTGTTATCGAACGCGGTCAAATACACGCCGAAAGGTTGGGTTCGTTTCGCCGCCGCCTGTCACGAGCGGCGGGGCGACTTGGTGGTTTTGGAATTTCAGGTTGAGGACAACGGCATCGGCATCCGCGCGGAAGACCTGCCGTTTCTGTTCAGCGATTTCGTGCGCCTCGACGAATCGGCCAATCGGCATATCAATGGCACCGGTTTGGGCTTGTCAATTGCCAGGAACCTGACTCGCGGCATGGGCGGTGATATTGCCGTGCGCAGCGAGTATGGCCAGGGTTCGACCTTCACCATCACCATCATGCAGAAGCTCGATGATGAGACGCCAATTGGCGCAATCGAGAGCTGGCAGACCACGCCGGTCAAAGAAGAGGATGAGCGCGCGCCGTTTGTCGCCCCCACTTGCCGCGTTTTGGTGGTGGACGACGTGACCTTTAACCTGGTGGTGGCCAGGGGGTTGCTTTCGTTGTACCAACTGAATATCACCACCTGTCAGAGTGGCCGCGAGGCCATCGATCTGGCGCGGCAGCATCATTTTGATTTGATCTTCATGGATCACATGATGCCGGAAATGGACGGCATGGAGGCCACCAAACTGCTGCGTGGCATTGATGATTGGCTGGCCAGGGCGCCGATCATCGCCTTAACCGCCAACGCCGTCGCCGGGATGAAGGAACAGTTCCTGAAAAATGGCTTCGATGATTTCCTGTCGAAACCGATAGAAATCGCCAGCCTGCGCGCCATCATGGAAAAGTGGGTGCCGCCTGAGAAGCGCCGTTTCGCGGCCAGTGATGCGCGGACGGCGGACGAACCCGACTTGGCGATTGAGGGCTTGGATGTGGCGCGTGGCGTGGCGATGATCGGCGGCTCGCTTGACTCGTATATCGAAGCCTTGGGCATCTATTGTCTGGATGTGGAAAAACATCTGCCCTTTCTGCGCCAATTTAAGGGCGACGACGCGGCCTCCATGGCCGCCTTCGTCACCAGTGTCCATGGTTTGAAAAGCGCCTCGGCCAATGTCGGAGCGCTGAATCCGGCCGAGCAGGCGGCGATTCTGGAGCAGGCCGGACTCGACGGTGATATTGAACTGATTCAGTCGCGGCTCGGTGAATTTATCAGTTGCCTGGTCAGGTTGGTGGAACGCATCCGCGCCGCGCTGAAAACGAACACCCGGACGACGGGCCGGGAGGGGACGGCGGCGCTCGATGCGGTCTCTCTTGAACAACTGGCGCGGGCCTTGGAAGAAAAAAATATCGCCGACATCGACCGGCTGCTTAACGATATTTCGGCGCAGTCTCTGGATGAGAAAAGCCGCGCCGCCGTCGAGCAGCTTTCGCGTCAAGTGCTTTTGGCCGAATTCGATGAGGCGTGGGAAAGCGTGAAGCGGCTGATGTGGGGTGAGGAGGCCGGGTGATGAAGCGCTTTTTCAGTCGCCTGCTGAATGCGTTTTCTCTGGTCGCGGTCGCGGCGCTTTCCGGCCTTGCCGCCTATTTCGCCTGCGTCCGCTGGCTGCGTCTCTGGCCGCAAGAGGCGATCATCGCGGCGATTGGCGTCTCCTTGTCGGTTTTGGCGGTGGCGGCGGTGTCTCTTTTGCTGCGCCAGGGCGGCAAAGGGTGAAATTGCACAGGAAAAGGCCGTTTCCGTCCGTCCGCCCTGAAGTTCTGTCGAAGGGCGAACGGACGAAATCAGGGTGATTTTCGGTTATCAATCATCAAAATGACCGGCCGGGCCTTTGTCGCTGCTCAAACCCTTGGCTTTTTCGATGATTTTTTCCGTCGTCCAGTCGGCGGCCTTTTCGATAGCCGCCGCCTTCGGACCGAGGTCGTAGGTTCCGGCTTCGGCCAGGAGGGCGCGGGCGATTGAGGCCGTGCCTTCGGCGTTGAAGACCTTGGTCAATATGCCATACACGAAATCCTCAACCCGCTTATACATCCGCTCACGCACCGCGTGCGGTTGCGCGAGGATTTTCATCTCAAAAGGCAGATTCAGCTTTTTATAATCGCCTTTTTTCCAGCTTTTGCCTTCGGCGTAGGCGACCATCTCGGCCCACAGTTCTTCCGATAAGCCTTCGCCCTTCACCTTTTTGAAATTGCCGTCGGCGTCAAAAATGGCGTTGCCGTCATCGTTGACTTCCACGCCCCAGGCGACCATTTGCAGGGCGGTGGCGACATTGGCCTTGGTGGTGCGGGTTTTCGCGGCTATATCGCGTAACTTGTTGGAACTATTGCCAGAAGTGCCGTGCTGCGCCCCGGATGTGCCGTAGGGAACAAGCGCCTCATGGATTGCCGCGGTCAATTCCACCTGAATACCCTGACCGCTTGATTCAATGCCGTGCGTGGTGCCGTTATTCAAGGCGATCCAGTCGGGGACGATGCCATGGGCGTTCAGACCTTTGATGAGAAACGAGGCGTCCTCCACCGTTGAAAGCCCCTGCGCCCCTTTGATTTCCCCGACTTCCGTCTCAAGGCTCGCCCATTTTGGGATGTACTGATTCAGCTCGATATTGGTGAGCAGGTTTTTGTCGTCGGTCATGTGCGAGGCATCAATGGCGATCGAGGTTACGCCCTGCTCGAACATGGCGGGGATTTCCTGGCAGGCGTAAGGGATGTCTTCCATCTTTTTAATGGCGTAATGGTCGGCGTGTGCCGCCACCGGCGTGGTAATGCCTAATTCGTTACAGACGGTATCGACCTGGCGGGCGATGTTGAAAAAATGCACCGGGCAATAGCCGCACTCTGAGCGGGCGATTTCGATGATGATCGCCGCATCGGCCCTGGCCGCCGCCTGCAAAGCGCCGCGCAGGACGGCGTAATTACGGCCGTTGGCGGCGATGGTCATAGCGTGGCCTTTTTTCGCCAGCGCCCGGTCGATCACTTTGCCGCTGACCAGAAGCGCCTTTGAGTTCGGAAACAGCCGGGCAATGGTCGGCGGACGGCCAACCTGTAACAAGCGGTCATAGTCGCTGGGACTTTTCATACGCTTCTCCTTATAGAATGCCAATTTGCAAAGCGCCGATCGGCGCGACCTTACAATTTCTATCATGCCCCACTGGGAAAATCCAATGCCGGATGGGAGACGCCGGTCATGGCCGACCGAGACAACTTGGGAAGGGCCGTTTTTCTCCGGGGATCCGTTTGCACAATTTAATGGGCTGAAGCTTGCCGAACCGCTCCAGCCACTGCGCCTTGTTCAAAGTCAGGGGATCGGATGAAGCTTTGCCGCGTTCCGCCCACTGCAAGGTGTAATAATCACGCTCTCCTTTGATGACGGCGACAAGGGCCGATTCGCTGTGCGGCCCGCTCAGCGCCTTGACTTCGTCGTCGTCGTCAGCGGTTCCGCAACTGAATACGGCTATGGCCGCTTCATGCCCGTCAATCATGCTTTTGCCCAGCTCGATGACGCTGAATGACGGCAGACAAGAAAGTCGACACCGCGTTTCAAGCTGGCCGAGAAGCCTCTCCGACGTCATGTCCGGAATCATGGCCAGGTTTTCCGCGCCGCTGAGCGTGATCATCTGTGACCATTTTTCCACACTTTCTCCTGCGAGAACCGACTCCTGTATGTAAAAGCCGCCTTTGACGCTATCAAAGGCGGGGACAAAGTTTCTCGGCAGCTGATAGGACACCAACTGGCTGAATACCGGCGTAATCGCGGGTATGGAAACCGC
The DNA here is from genome assembly GCA_031287565.1 of Desulfobulbaceae bacterium. Classification (GTDB taxonomy): domain Bacteria; phylum Desulfobacterota; class Desulfobulbia; order Desulfobulbales; family Desulfocapsaceae; genus UBA8130. The sequence continues at coordinate 60,867 of JAITSS010000022.1, read as the reverse complement.
ATTTGTCTCATCCCACACCGTTTTGGGATGCTCTGTTTTCGCCGCGCATGCGCACAACAAACACAGTGCCATCGTCGTAACTGATTTCAAATGCGCCATTTTTTCTCCTCTCGCTTTCGATTTTGTGATGTTTTCCGTCTCGGCGGTGGTTTTCAGAAAGTGGTGTCCTACCAAGACGCCATGGGCTATACGCACAGAGCGTCGGAGAAAACAAAAATCCAGACCGGACGGGCGATTCCCGGCGGCGGTCTTCTTCGGAAAATCGGGAAAATAATCGCTTGACGCCACCAGATGTTATCAATATCGTTGCCGGTCGCCGCCGAAAGACCGGTAGAGAAAAAACGGTTTTTCTGAAGCATACGGCAAAGATGAACGAAAGCGGCGGCTTCGTAACAATTACCAAAAGGAGAATAAATCTGCCATGAGTGAAAATTATTTTAATTCGCTGCCGCTCAGGCGGCAGTTGGAAGAGCTTTCGCAGTGCCGCTTTATGAATGATGATGAATTCGACGGCGTTGCATTTCTGCGCGGCAAAAAGATCGTCATCGTCGGCTGCGGCGCTCAGGGCTTGAATCAGGGCCTGAACCTGCGTGACAGCGGCTTGGATGTCAGCTACGCCCTGCGCGAGCAGGCGATTACAGAGCAGCGCCAGTCCTTCAAAAACGCCACCAGCAACGATTTCAAGGTCGGAACTTATCAGGAACTGATTCCCACAGCCGATCTGGTCATCAACCTGACACCGGATAAACAGCATACCGCCGTGGTTTCCGACGTGATGCCTTTGATGAAAAAGGGCGCCTGCCTGTCCTACTCGCACGGTTTCAATATCGTCGAGGAGGGAATGAAAATCAGAAAAGACCTGACCGTCGTCATGGTCGCGCCGAAAGCGCCGGGCACCGAGGTGCGCGAGGAATATAAACGCGGCTTCGGCGTGCCGACGCTGATTGCCGTGCATGGCGAAAACGACCCGGATGGCTACGGCTGGGAAATGGCCAAAGCCTACTGTTGCGGCACCGGCGGCGACCGCGCGGGTGTTCTGCAATCGTCTTTTATCGCCGAAGTCAAATCGGATTTAATGGGTGAGCAGACCATTTTGTGCGGAATGCTGCAAACCGGCTCGTTGCTTTGTTTTGATAAAATGGTCGAAAAGGGCGTCGATCCGGCCTACGCTTCGAAACTCGTGCAATACGGTTGGGAAGTCGTGACCGAGGCGCTGAAGCATGGCGGTATCACCAATATGATGGACAGGCTCTCGAACCCGGCGAAAGTCCGCGCCTATTACCTGGCCGAAGAGCTGAAGGCCATTTTGCAGCCGCTTTTCGCTAAACACATGGATGACATCATGAGCGGGACGTTTTCTGCGACGATGATGAAAGATTGGGCGGGTGGCGACGCCGATCTGTTGCGCTGGCGTCAGGCTTCGCGGGAATCGGCCTTCGAGAAGACGGTTTCGGTCACAAGCGAAATTGCCGAGCAGGAATATTTTGACCACGGCATCCTGATGATCGCCATGGTCAAAGCCGGAGTCGAGCTGGCTTTTGACACGATGGTCGCAAGCGGCATTAAAGAGGAATCGGCCTATTACGAGTCGTTGCACGAGGTGCCGCTGATCGCCAACACCATCGCCCGTAAAAAATTGTATGAGATGAATGTGGTCATCTCCGATACCGCCGAATACGGCAACTATCTGTTTTCCCAGGCGGCGATGCCCTTGCTCACTGATTTCATGAAAAAGATCGATGTCGATGTCATCGGCAAAGGATTGGCGCTGACCGATACATGTGTCGATAATCAGGAACTGATCGAAATCAACCAGGCGATTCGCTATACCGATGTCGAGGCGGTCGGTGAAGAATTGCGTTCGCATATGGGCGCGATGAAACCCTTGTATTGATTTGTATGTCGGCATTCGCCGTCCGCCTGCCTGCGCCGCACAAACGTTGCGGCAGGCAGGTCGTCATACAAGCGAGGCGGGCGGCGCTCAGGCCTGAAATACCCGCTTCCCGCCCGCGCCTTTTTTCTCCGGCCCGCCTCGTTTTGTCGGTTTTGTTCATCCTGGTTTTGGCGACGCCGGGCTTTGCCGCGACTATTTCACTGCCGCTGACCGTTGATTACCCGCTGTTAACCGCTCTATACCGCCGAACTTTTTTCACTGCTGGCGCGGAAAATCTGGCTTTGGCCGACCAGCGCGACGGTTGCAATTATCTGTACCTCTCCGAGCCGCGTTTTTCCGCCCACGGTGATTTGTTGCGCCTCGACTTGCGGGTGGCGGCGCGGGTCGGCGCCTCGATGGGCGATCATTGCCTGGCTTCGGCGCAGTGGCGCGGGCAGATTTGCCTTTTGTTGCGGCCACAGCTCGACGGGAAAAATTTTATCCTGACCTTTACCGTCGCCGACAGCGCTTTGCTGACGCCGGATGGCCGCCCCGACCGTATGGCGGGCATCCTGTGGAATTTCGTCAGTCCCCTCATCTTTCGTCACGCCGGAAAAATTTCCTTTGATTTCGCGCCGCCGACGCGCGAACTGCAAGGATTTCTGCCGACGCTCTTTCCTTGGCAAAGTCGCGAACAGTCGCGGGATATGATTAATTCGCTTGTTGGGCAATCGGTTGCGGTCAAAGAGACTGGCCTGACCATCTCTTTGCGTCTTGAAGCGCCGCTTGGCCGCGCCCCCAGGCGTGGCGACGCGCCAAGTGACGCCGAATTGGCGCGGGCGGCGCGGCTGTGGGAACAGTGGGACAGTCTTTTGGTGCGCTTGCTGGCGGTGTTCAATCGGCGTTTTTTGACCGAGGAAGACCGCGATTCGCTGTCGGAAATTTTGCTTGACACCCGATACGCCTTTGTCGCGGCGCTTGACGACCGCCATGTTGGCGAGGATTTCGTCCGGCGGCAGTTCTTATCCGCCTGGCAACAAATAGCTCCTATTTTCCGGCGGCGTCTGGACGAGCGACCGGAGGAAAATCCTTGGGGTTACCTGTCGTTTCTTACCGCCGCTGATGCCTTGCGGGTCTTTGACGCCCTGGGTCCGGCCCTGGGCCTGGAAATCAGTGAACAGGGACTGGCGCGGCTCGCCCAGATGCTTGGCGAGCGGAAATTGCATTATTCCGGTGACGTGCAACCATTTCTCCGTGATTTGCTGACCCTGCCTGAGGCGCAGCCGCAAGCCGCCTCGCCTGCGCCGGAAATCAGCGTGCCGCCGGATGACAACTTCATCGAGGGTGACTTACCGCCGGATGCTGAAACGCCTTCTGATGACCAGGCTCAGCCCGAAGAACAAGCCATGCCGAAAGGCGATGACAGTGTCGCGCCGTCGCAAGCGCTTCCGGAGGCCGAACCGGAAACAAGCCCGGAGGCCGAACCGGAGATTCCGCCAGCCGCGCCGCCACGACAAGACGCGCCAAGTTCGCCAGACGTCGCGCCGCCTTCGAACGATTCGCCGGATGATAAAGCGCATCCTGGCAACCAAAAGCAACCTGAAGAACAAACCGCGCCCGCCGACGGCCAGAGCGGTTGGTGGCCCGTTTCGCGTCGCGTCTTTTCGAGTCTGTCCGACGCGCTGTGCCCGATAGCCGCCGCTGCCGACGCGCCCGCGCCCTGGTGGGACGAGGATGTTATCGCCTGGAAAACGCCGCCGGACAATGCCGCCGCCTATCTGGAAAAAATGCTCTCAATTCTCACGGCGACGGCGAACAAGCAACGCGCCTTCGCCGCCTTGTCCAATCCCGCCGAATTGCTGGTGGCCATGGCTTGGCAGGAGAGCTGCTTCAGACAGTTCATTCCGAAAAGCGATGGCCGCATGACCTTTGTTTTGTCGAGCAATCGCAGCTCGGTCGGTTTGATGCAGGTGAATGAGCGGGTCTGGCGCGGCCTGTACGACCAGGAGCGTCTCCGCTGGGATATGCCATACAACGCGGCGGCGGGCGCGGAAATCGCCGCCCTGTATCTGCGCCAGTACGCTTTGAAGAAAAAGGCGCGATTGACCGGCGACGATATGCTGGCCGCCGCCGTCTACGCCATGTACAACGGCGGCCCCGGCCAACTGGATAAATTCATCCGCCGCGCCCAAAACGGCGACCTGTATAAAAGCGACCGCCTGTTTTTCGAAAAACTTCGCTGGAGCAAAACCGGCGCTTGGAACAAGGCCGGCGCTTGTCTGAAAAACGCTTGACTCCCGTATTCTTTTGTGGACATTTGCCGGAGGCGGTGCTAAATAGCCGTCAACTTTTCGTGATTTTTTCGGGATGTGGCTCAGCCTGGTAGAGCACAGCGTTCGGGACGCTGGAGTCGGAGGTTCAAATCCTCTCATCCCGACCAGTTAAAAGGGTTATGGCTGATGCCGTAACCCTTTTTTTGCGCCCATTTCCCATCCCCGCTTCGGCCCTTCTCTGACCTTCGCGGCCATTGCTTTTGCGGCGGGCCATCCTTATCATAAGCCGGATGACCGGCTTTCCGATATTCCCAGCCCCGGACGCGAATCATATGAGTCAACAATCCGATAACTCCCAGGAAACCCTGGCGCTGAATGGCGAAAACGATCTCGCCGAACCTCCCCTCTATAAGGTGTTGCTGCATAACGACGATTATACCTCGATGGAATTCGTCGTCTCCATCCTCGAACAAATCTTCCAGAAAAATCATGAAGAGGCGACGCGCATCATGCTTGAAGTCCATGAGCGGGGCGTCGGCGTCGCCGGGATCTATACGAAAGAAATCTGCGAGACCAAGATCGCTGTGGTGCATGACCTGGCCCGGCGCGACGAGTTTCCCCTCCGCTGTTCCATGGAAAAAGCCTGACCAATGAGGCGAATATGTTGAGCAAAACCCTTGAACAGTCCCTGATGCGCGCCATTCGTGAGGCAAGGAACTATCGCCATGAATATGTCACCGTCGAACACATGCTGTTTGGCCTGCTGTCCGACGAACTGGCCTCGTATATCATCACCGGATGCGGCGGCTCGACCCAGAGCCTGAAGGAACAATTGCAGGAATTTTTCCGCGAAGGCGTGCCGCAGATCGCCAGTGGCCGCCAGGAACCGATTCAGACCATCGGTTTTAACCGGGTTTTGCAGCGGGCGGTGGCCCACGTGCAGAGTTGCGGCAAAGCCAGAGTCGATTCCGGCGACGCCCTGGTGGCGATTTTCGCCGAAACCGATTCACATGCCGTCTTCTTCCTGAATTCAGCTGGATTGAACCGCATGGCGGTGGTCGATTTCATCTCGCACTCGCTGCCGGACAACCTGGGCAATTTGCAGCAAGAACCGCTGGCCAAGCCGCCTGAGACGGCGGAAGATAAAGCATTGGGCGAATTCACCGTTAATCTGGCTGAAAAGGCCGCCGCCCACAAGCTCGATCCGCTGATTGGCCGCGAAGAGGAATTGACGCGCATCATGCAGGTGCTGTGTCGTCGCAAAAAGAACAACCCGCTTCTGGTCGGTGAGCCGGGCGTCGGCAAAACCGCCTTGGCCGAGGGCCTGGCCCTGAAAATTTATGAGGATGGCGAAGCCCGCGAAGACGAGCGGCCGGGCCTCGTTCCTGACCTTCTGCGCGATTGTGACATCCATTTGTTGGATATGGGAATGCTGGTCGCCGGCACCAAATACCGCGGCGATTTTGAAAAGCGCCTGAAAGCCGTGATCGCCGGTATCGAGAAAAAGCCCAACGCCATTTTATTCATCGACGAAATTCACACCATCGTTGGCGCGGGCGCGACCTCAAGCGGTTCAATGGACGCCTCAAACCTGTTGAAACCGGCGCTACAAGCGGGCAATCTGCGTTGCATCGGTTCGACCACCTATGAGGAATACAAGAACCAGATCGAAAAAGACCGAGCCTTATCGCGCCGCTTTCAGAAGATTGATATTGAAGAACCGTCGGTCGCCGACACCGAACTGATTCTGCGCGGGTTACAACCACGCTACGAGGCGCACCACCACGTGATTTACGCCAAAGACGCAGTGCGGGCCATGGCCGAGTTATCGGCCCGTTACATCAACGAGCGATTCATGCCCGACAAGGCGATTGATGTCATGGATGAAGTCGGCTCGATGTTCCGGCTGGAAGGGAAGCTCGATGGCGTGGTCGCGGTTGAGGATGTGGAACAGGTGGTTTCCCGTATCGCCCGTCTGCCCGCGAAAAGCGGCGCGACCACCGACACGGGCGCTCTGGCGCGCTTGCAAACCGATTTACAAGAGGTTGTTTTTGGCCAGGATGAGGCCATCGGCACCGTGGTCAGAGCGGTGAAACGGGCGCGGGCCGGGTTAGGCAATCCGCTGGCGCCAACCGGTAGTTTTATCTTCGCCGGGCCAACCGGCGTTGGCAAAACTGAAGTCGCCCGCCAACTGGCCAGCGTGCTTTCCGTGCATTTTGAGCGCTTTGATATGAGCGAATACATGGAAAAACACGCGGTGGCGCGCTTGATTGGTTCGCCGCCGGGTTATGTCGGCTTCGACCAAGGCGGCTTGTTAACCGAAGCGATCAGGAAACACCCGTACTGCGTGCTGCTTCTGGATGAAATTGAAAAGGCGCATCCTGACATCTTTTCCATCCTGTTGCAGGTGATGGACCATGCCACCTTAACTGACAATTCTGGGCGCAAGGCCGACTTCCGAAACGTTATTCTGATCATGACCACCAACGCTGGGGCCAGAGAAATGGCCACGAAATCAATTGGTTTTGTCACCAGCGAAAAGGGCAAGGATCAGACGGCGATCAATAAACTGTTCGCGCCGGAATTCAGAAACCGCCTTGACGCGATCGTTTCTTTCCAAGCGCTGGATGTCGCCGCCATGAAACGGGTGGTCGATAAGCTGGTCAGTGAACTCGCGACACAGCTGACCGATAAAAAGACGCGCATCATCCTGACCGACGCGGCGCGGAGCTGGTTGGCGGAAAAAGGCTACGACCCCAGCTATGGCGCGCGGCCTTTGCGGCGTCTGGTCATGACGGAAATTGGCGACGCGCTGACCGACGAAATTCTCTTTGGCCGGTTGAGAAACGGTGGCGAGGCCAAGATTGATTATCAGGACGGCAAGTTGATTTTCAGTTACGGCGAATAAAAAGCGGCATTGAACGTTCTCCACATCACCAACGGCGATTGCGCGGCGGAACGGCTGGGACAAGGCGGTATTCCTGGCGAAATCTTGGCCTGGAGCGACATCCTCTTCGATGGCCCAATTCGTGAGATGGCTTTTCCGGATGGAAAAGCCCTGACGGCTCACGCGACTTTTCTGGCAAATATATTCTGCTTAAACTCGGCGGATGTTTTGACCAATCTTCAGGGGCAATACGCAAAACTGCGCCGCGTCTTTGACTATGAAACAGTAGTTCTCTGGTTTGATGCCTGTCTGATGGATCAGACGACGCTCGTCCATCTGCTCACCTGCCTGGATGATTTGGCCTACCGCCAAGTCGAATTGATTTGCATCGACGAGTTTCCCGGCATCGCCGATTTCCATGGCCTCGGTCAGTTGCGCTCGGCCGATTTCGCCTCATTGTATCGGTCGCGCCACCTGCTTTCGTCGCCGGAATTCGCCCTGGCCCGCCGCGCCGAACGCGCCTTTGCCGCCCGCGATGTCGTGGATTTGCGGCGTCTCGCCCTGGAACAATCGGCGCCGCTGCCGTTTCTGCCCGCCGCCTGCGCCCGCCTGCTGGAAGAATTGCCCGACGAAACCGGTCTGGGCAAACTCGACCGACTGATTCTAGCCGCCCTGCGTGACGGGGCGCCGGATTTCATCGCGGTCTACCGTTATGTCGCCGCCCACGATACACGACCGCAATTTTGGGGCGATACCTGGCTGAAAGTGAAATATGAAAAACTGCGGGCGCGGGTGTGACGCATACTGGCGCTTCGGGGCAAGTGAAAACTCTGGGAAATGTGTCGTGTCCCTATAATGTGGCGCAATCCTGATGCGGCCTTTGGGACAACTGGCGCACGTTTGGGGTCAGCGTATCGCCAGATTGTTTGCCGCCGCGCCCTGGCCGCGTTTTCCGGCGTTTTGGTATTCCGTGGGCGTTACGCCGAAATGGGCGGCGAAGGCCCTGGACAGATGGCTGGGGCTGGAGAACCCGCACAGATAGGAGATGTCGGAGACGCTTTTGTTCTTTCCTTCCAACAGCTTGCGGGCGCATTCCAGTCGTTCCCGGCGCAACGCGCCAAACACCGTGTCGCCGAACAGGGCGCGGAACAGCTCGGTGAGCCGCGTGCGATTGACACCGGCGATGGCTGCCAGTTCCGTCAGGCTGGGCGGATCGCTCACATGTTCCAGCAGCGCGTTCCAGGCGCGCGCCGCCGCCCGTCGTTCGGCGGCGCTGATGTCATCTTCGACGCCCCGTTCGCCGAGCAGCTCGATCTGCCGGTACAGCAACTCATATTTTTTGTGCGTAAAAAAGACCTCGCGGAGAACGCCGTCGTCGCGACACAGGAACATATGCTCCAGCAGGATGCGCAGGCGCAAAGGGATGTTGCCTTTCATGATAATGCAGCCATCCGGCGGCGAGGCGAAGCGCGCGAGCGGCACATTCAGGCATTCCGGATGTGGTTGCAGCGCCACCGCCTGGAAGGGAAGTCGGCGGCGGCTGAGACGCGACTCGCCGTCCAGAAGGAAAAAGAGGCTCATGCCCGTCGTGATTTTTTCGCTGCGCTTCCGTCCGTCTGGCCTGGGAATCTCCAGGTCGGCTTTCCCTTTCAGACAATAAAAAAAGGTCAGGCGCGGACGGTCGGAACGCATGATGAGCGGTTCGGTCACTGGCCGGTCGTCATCCAGAACAAGGAGCGAGACCTCCGGGCAGGGTTGATTTCCCGGATGGCAAAAGCAGCGTAGGCATGGCGGACGTTCGTCATGCGGTTCAGCGCGATCAAGCGCTTTCACCGGCCTGGTTGATTCACGTGCTGACATGAGAGCAGTCCTCATCAAAACACCCGGCGCAGAGTCAGGTAGAAAAAATCGTTGTCGTCGTATTCGCCGAGGACGCCGTTCGCCTCGCCGCGCCAAATCATCAATCCAACCGACGTCTTCCAGCGGTCATTCACGTCGTAATCGAAGAATAATTCGGTCAGCGCTCCGTCTCCGGCGGCGTACAACTTGCCGCGCAGACCGGCTTTGAGGGCGTCGAGCCGCCACAGGCCGCTGATTTCATAGGCTAGCCCGCTCCAGCGGCGTTTTCCGGCGGCGTCATCGCGGCTTTGCTGGTCGGTGAACATCTGCACATTCAGATAGTATTTGCCGTCGATGTCGCAATCCCAGCCCAGCACCCCCTGCCACAGATCAGCTTCACCGACGCTTGGCGCGTAGTCCGCCGGATCCGTTGAAATCTGAATCGGATAGTCAGGCTTGAAGGCCGCCTCGCCGCGCCAGGTCTGGTTGCCAAATCCTTTGGCGAAGGACAATCCGTAGGCGGAAAAGCGGGGATGAACAGCCGTAAAGGTCAGGCCGCCGGGCGACGCGCCGATGTCAAACAGCGGCGTATCGACAAAACCGCGAAAGACCATAAGCGCCACATCCCATCCGGAAATAGTAGCGAAAAAACGACCGCCGAATTCCGCGTCGCCGAACCATTGGTTGGGCTTTTCCTCGTCGCCCGCCGCGCCCGATGCGCGTATTTCATGCAGGGAGCGCGGTTCCCAGGGGCTGCCGTACTCCGGCGTGTCGTTCACCTCGGCCCTGGGCGCAAAGACGCCTTCAAAGCTCATTTTGCCGATTGAAAAAGTCAGGCTGGCGAGAGCGACCGGCAGGCGGTTGTCGGCGCGACCGCTGGCGAGCGGGTCTTTGCTGTCAAGCGGATTGATGATATCCATGGGATTAACGCCGTCGCCCGCGCCCCAGCGATGCACTTTGCGTCCAACGAAAACGTCGAAGTTGTTTGTATCAAATGTAAGATAGGCTTCGCGCAGGCCGCCACGCCATGGGTCGTGTTCGCCCGGCCAGGTATTCATCGCGCCGTCCCAACTGGCGTCGGCGCTGATGAAAGCGGACAGGCCGCGCCAGCGGCGGACGCCTTCAATCTGGACTTTCTGCCGCAGGGAAATCGGGCGGTCGAAATGGCCGGTCGCCAGCTGATTGCGTGATTCGACAAACCCGCTGAGATGAAAACCATCCGGTTTGGCCACCGTATTCATGGACGTAAACGCCGTCTCGACCGCGAAAGGATCGCCAGCGACGGTTTCGTTCGCCTCGGCGCGGATGTATCCGAGGAGCGGGACGATAAGACAGATGAGGCGAAAAACTGTGAAGCGCCGCACTTTTATCGTTTCAAATCCTGCGAGGAAAAGATGTCGTCAGCGACCGGGGCGTCATACACCACCTGACGCAGTTCCAGCGTCGTTTCCGAATCGCCGTCCACCGTTTTCATACGCTGGCGAGTGGCGGTCCAGATTCCCTGAATTTCCTTGAAGCCGCCGAAGACAAGTTCCTTCATCAAAGTTTCGTTCTGATCGTAGTAGTCGATTTTCGTCGGCAGCCAGAAGTCTTTCCGCACCCAGATAACCCGCTTTGAATAGTTGGTTTTATCGGGAAAAACCGGCCTGGCTTCAATCACGTGGCAATCGACGCCCGCCAGTTTTTCATCCGTCAGCATAGTGTATGCGTCCTCGTCCACTTCCCGCCGCGACATGTCCTCATTGGCGTAATCGCCGCGCATGAACGCGCCTTTTTTGCCGCCGCCGCTAATGCGCCTGGTCAGGGATTGGGCGGGCAGGTAGACCCACATGTCGTCATCCTTTTTGAAGTCTTTGTAGCTCCAGGTGAGATAGGCGGTGTCGCGGACATCGGGCGGTTCGAGGAAACGAATGCGCTGCTTTTCCATGTCGGTAAATTTCTTTTTCCTCACCGACATAATCCGTTCAAGGGTCTGGCCGCCGCGTTGTATGACCATGACGATGGCCATATCCGAGCTTGTACAGGCGTCCGCTTCATCCACTTTCACCGCCACGTCGCGCCCGGTCAGGGCGACAGCGAACGCCGCGTGGCCGACCAAGGCGCAGAAGAAACCGCAGAGCGCGGCGACGACACAATGGTTTCCGGTCAATGGAGAACGAAAAAACATGGTTCACTCCTGGTGAAAAACGTCGAATGCGGCTCAGACGAGGGCTATCGCCGCCACATGTCCCGGCGTCGGTGCAAATTCGATGAGTGACGCGCCGTCCATGCGCAGGACGTCGCCGTCTGGTCGCAGGGAAAAACTGTCCAAAGGTCGATGGAATCCATCCCCCGTCGCTTTCAGAAAAGCCTCGCGGCACACCCACAGACGCAGGAAGGCGCGGTCGTGGTCGGCGGCGTTATGTAGCCACCGTCGTTCCGCAGTTGAAAACCAGCGCGTCGTGATGGCGAAGGCTTCCGGCGTTGGGCGAATGGTTTCCACATCGACGCCGACGGCGCCGTCGTTGCGCATTGCCAGCAACGCCAGCGCGTCGGTGTGCGACAGATTGAAATCCGGCCTGTTCAAATGGTCTGGGCGCAACCTGGGTTTGCCGGATTTTCCCCGGACGATGACGACATCATTTGCGGAACGGCCAAGTTGTCGCGCCAACATCTGGCGCATCCAAACGTGAGTCAGTCGATAGCGCGCCGCCAGGTGCGGATGCTCGAATCGAGCGCTCTCTCGTCTTTCTTCCGGCGAGAGGAAAGCGTCAAAGAGGTCGTTTTCGTGTGAGGCTTCCTGGTCAAGGCGAAGAGACCATAGCTGGACGGGACAATTCCCCGGTAACGGAACCTGTGGCGCTGAGACGAGGACTTCCGGATTTTTTACCGATTCGTCCATCACATTCATACTATTTTTTTGTGATATTTTTTTCATGGTTCTGCGATAATAAGCAGAATAATTAAGTCAGGAATTAACAGAATTAATTAGTATATTAGAATAATTTTATATATGGCAAATAAAGTTTAATATCGCTTAAAACATCTCCGGGAGAAGCGCAAGCGTTTTTTGCCGATTCTTTACTTTTCCGGCGACGACAGAGCGGTTGCCCGCTTGCAATGCGACGGAAAACAAATGATATGCAATAGACCGGAATATATTCTTTATCTATTTAAAATAATTGAATTATTTTTATTTTTCCAGGGAGTATAAAAACGTATTTTCCGTCTGATGCGTCTGAAGATGAACGGAAGCGAGTTCATTCATGGCGAACGATTCGCGCTTGGATCGCATGGCCTGAACAGAGCGAGAAAAAACGGAAAAGAATGAGGTCCGTCGCCAGCCTTAAATGCAAAAAAGAAAGACGCTGATGACAGCGTTGCGCTGAGAAGCCCGGTATAAAGTTTCCCGAATGACGTTAGCCAATGCAAACTTTTACAAACTTTTTTATAAGAGGAGAGTCATGGAACGAAATAATGAACGAAGCAAGGTGGAACCGCACCTCGCCGGGACGTTGCTTGAGGTGCTGGAGGCGGTGTCCGGAGACCCGGAGAAAGGTATTTATCATGTGTCGTCGTCGGACGCTTCCGAGGAATTTCAGAGTTATCGCCGTTTGCTTGACGAGGCCAAAGCCATGTCTCAGGTGTTGTATCGGCGCGGGATACGGGTGGGAACGCCATTGATTCTCTGCCTGGAACATTCGCGTCCCTTCCTTGAGATATTCTGGGGCAGTATTTTCGCGGGCGTTCTGTCCGCGCCGCTTTCTCCCCTGCGCGTCCCTAAATCCGAATCCATGGAGGCGCGAAAGATACTGCATGTTTGGAATCTTCTGCGCTGCCCCATCGTCGCCGACGCCGAAAATGAACGTGCTTTCGCCGTGTTGTCTGACATATTCCGTGGGACGGACGCCATGCTTCTGGCTGGGGAAGACCTGATCGCCGAAGCCCGCATGATCGACGGTTATGAAGGTGATCGGTTTGTTCCCGGTCATGAAGATTCAGCGCTGCTTCAATTTTCTTCCGGCAGCACCGGTTCGCCCAAAGGGGCGCGTCTCACTCATCGCAATCTTCTGGCCAATATCATCGCCCTGCGGGAAATGGAGGAAGCGACCAAAGAAGACACGCTGGTGACCTGGTTGCCCTATTTCCATGACTTCGGCCTGTTTGGTTGTCATCTCATGCCGATGTTGGCGGGGATGAGCCAGGTCAAAATGGATCCCATGCTGTTCGCGCGGCGTCCATTTTTGTGGATGGAAAAGATTCACGAACACCGCGCTTCCATCACTTCCGCCATCAATACCGGCATTGAGCATCTGTCCTCCTTCATCGCCTTGCGGAGCGGACGTCTGCCGCCGGTGGATTTGTCTTGCCTCAAGGTGTGGACCGTGGGCGCGGAAATGGTTTCCGCCGCATCCTGTCGAACCCTTCAGGAGCAGCTTGCCCCCTATGGATTGCCGGAACATGTTTTCATGCCTGGTTACGGCCTGACGGAAACCACCTTGGTCGCCACCTGCCACCCGCGTGATACGCCGATAAAAACCTACAGTCTGGATCGCGACATCTTGGTCTCCGAGCGCATCGCCCAACCGGCGACAGGCGCCGATGCTGCGGAATTCATCAGCGTCGGCGGCGCGCTTTCTTATTGTCGAATCCGCGTCGTCGATGGCGACGGCAATATCCTGTCCGCCGGGCGCGTCGGGGAGATCGAAATTCAGGGCGAGAACGTCATCAGCGACTATTACCTGAATCCGGAGGCCACAGCGGCTTCTTTCCGCGATGCCTGGTTTCTGACCGGCGACCTGGGTTTCATCGACCACGACGGCGATTTGTGCGTCGTCGGACGCGCCAAGGAAATCATCATCGTTCGCGGGCGGAATTATTACCCGACCGATGTCGAGCGCATGGCTGTTTCCGGCATCGAGAACGCATTTCGACTCGTGGTGGCCTGTGGCGTCTATGACGCCAGGGCAAGTCGCGAAGTCATCCTGATGTTTTTCATTCCGGCCAAAAAAGGCGAGGCGGAAGAGGAAGTCCGTCGCCGTCTGCGCCGTATGAATGAACAGGTTTCGACACTGGCCGGGTTTTCCATCGACCGCTTTCTGGCTGTTCGTCAGGGCGATATTCCCCGCACATCCAGCGGCAAGGTCATGCGCGGCGCTTTGTGCGAAGCATATCTGCGCGGTGATTTTAACGACAATATCATTGAACCGTCGGTGGAACCGCCAAGGCTGAATCCGGCGGGTATGGATCACGAGAGCATCGTGCTTGGCGTCTGGAGCGAGATTCTCGCCTTGCCGGTCGAATCGATCGGCAGACGCAAAAACCTGTTCCGTCTGGGCGGTGATTCCATCCGCGCCATGCGACTACAGGCGCGCCTTGAAGATATATATCATGCCCGCATGGAGGCGAGCTTTTGCTACCTCTTTCCGACGGTCGAGCAACAAATTCAGTATTTCGGCGGCCGCGATTTTTCTATCGAGCCGCCGCAGAACGAACTGGAAGAGATTCTGCGAAAAATCATGGCCGCAAGCCTTGGCGTCAAGGCGGAAATCATCAGCGTCAGCGCCGATTTCATGCCGCTTTTGGGTGATATGTCGAAAGCCTTCGCCCTCTTGGCCGCCATCCGCGATGTGTTCTCCGGCCTGGAAATCGGCGATGAATTGTCGCGCTTCACCACCATCCGCCACATGGCCGAATATCTGTGGCCGCGGGTCTTTGGCCAGGATGCCGCCGCCGAGGCGCGCTATTTCCCGCTCATGCACTTTCAGGAAACGCTGTATTTCCATCGCAAGGGTTTCGTGCGCAACGAACCGAGCGGCCTGAGTTGCTACATCTACATCAGCGCTCGTATGGACGGCGATTTCCGTCCGAACATCTTCGACGATGCGTTCAACGTCGTGGTCGCCCGTCATCCCATTTTGCGCGCCGTCATTGATGAGGAAGGCGACAAACCCCGCTTCAAGGTTTTCGCCCGCCCGCCCCGCCGCGTGCAGGCCCGCCATGTGGACATGAGCCATATAGCGCCGGACGAGGAGCGCGAATACATCCTGCGGCGCGGCCGCGAACTCAACGATCACCGTTTCGAGTTGGGCGTCTGGCCGCTCTTTTTTTATGAAATCACGCGCTTTTCCGGCGACCGTTACCTCTTCGCCATGAACATCGATCACCTGCTGGTGGATGGCTACAGCTACATGCAGGTCTTCGACGAGCTGTTCAACACCTACGATCGCATGGTCGCCGGGGAATCCTGGGAATTGCCGGAAGTAACCATGACCTTTGGCGATTACGCGCGCGTGGAACATCTGCGCGGTCGCACTCAGGAGTACAAAAACGCTCTGGAATTCCAACTGGGGCTGTTCAGAAATCCGCCCGCCAAGGCGATTCTGCCTGGCAAGCGCAATCCAGCTCTGATCAAGGAGGTCTATTTCGACACTTTTTATCAGGAGATCAGCCCGGAAATTATCGAAGGGCTGAACGCCGTCGCCGCCCTGGAGCGGCTCAGCCTCAACGCCCTGTTGTTCGCCGCCTATTTTAAGCTGATGAACGCCTGGACCGGCCAGGATGATCTCATCATCAACATGCCGGTGTTCAATCGCGAGCAGTATTTCGCCGGGGCGCGCAAAACCGTGGGTAGTTTCATCGATATTTTCCCGGTGCGGCTGCAAACCACCCCCCAGGAGCCGCTCATCCATATCGCTCGCAAGGCCGACGCCTTTACCCGCAAACTGCTGGAAACGCCGGTTTCCTCCATTGAACTTGCCCGCGAGCTGTTTGAGCGCGAGGAGATGAAGGCCACCTCGATGAGTTCCATCATCTTCAGCAATTCCATCGGCATGTACGCCGGAGAAGTAAGCGGCATGAAGGCGCTTTCCCTGAACACTCCGGAATTCCGCACCGGCGCGCCCGGCACCTTCATCGATCTGGTCATTTACGATTATCGGGTGAGTCGCCAGGGCGACGATATCTTTTATTTCAACTGGAACTATATCCGCGACCTGTTTGACCGGAAATTCATTGAAACCCTGGCCGGGCAGTATCAGACCCTTCTTGAGCGCATTGTCGTCTGCCCCTCGCAACCGGATATCGCCTTCAACGGCGAGGCCATCGTGCCGGAACAGTACCGTCGGCTTCTTGCCAGGGTCAACGACACGGCGCATCCGATGCCGGAAACCACGCTGCATGGGCTGATTGAAGAGAGCATCAGGCGTGGCCCCGATAACCAGTCCATGACCTATGAGGGCCGAAGCGTCAGCTACAAGGAATTTGGCGTGAAAGCCGGGCAGATCGCCGGTCTGTTGACCGAATTGGGCGTGGCCAGAAACCAATTCGTCGCCCTCTTTCTCAACCGCTGCCCGGAAATGCTCATGGGGCAGCTGGGGATTATGAAGGCGGGCGCGGCCTATCTCCCGATAGGTGTTGATTATCCCGCCGAGCGCATTGCCTATATGCTCGCCGATTCCGGAGCGCGGGCGCTGTTGACCCGTTCGGATTGCCTGGCCGCTTTGGCGGGGACGCTCGATAAGGTGGAACACATCATTTTATTGGATGAAGGCGCGACGGAAGGCGATATCCCCGCTCCCTTGATCGGCCGCGTCATTGTGCCCGCGACCATTTATCAGGACCGGCGGCATGTGACGCCGCCGCTGGGTTCGCCCGATGATCTCGCCTATATGATTTATACCTCCGGCTCCACCGGGAAGCCGAAAGGTTCGATGATCAGCCATCGCAACATCATCAATTTTCTGCTGTGGGTGAAAGAAGGGTTGAAGATACGCGAAGATGAGCGATTCGCCTTCGTGACTTCCTATGCCTTTGACATGACCATGACCAGCAACTGGGTTCCCTTTCTGGCCGGGGCGTCGCTGCATATTCTGTCCGAGGAAAACACCAAAGACATCAGCGCCTTGCTGCGTTTTATCAGCGAACGGGACATCACCTTTCTCAATGTCACGCCCTCGCATTTTTCGCTTCTGGCCAAGGCCAGGGAATTTTTGGGCGACGCTAATCCACCTTTGCCCGCCTCCATGCGCATCATGCTGGGCGGCGAGTTGGTGAACATCAACGACCTCAACGCCTGGCTGAAATTTTATCCCGGACATCGCTTTATCAATGAGTATGGCCCAACTGAAGCGACCGTGGCTTCAACCTATTTTGAAATCCCCGTCAATGGGGAAAACCGGATTGATTTGCCGGTGGTTCCCATCGGCAAGCCCATTTTCAACACACAAGTTTATGTGCTGAACGCCGCCTGCGAGCATTCCATGCCCGGCGTACCCGGCGAATTGTACATCGGCGGCGCGGGCGTCAGTCGGGGCTACCACAACAAACCAGAAAAAACCGCCGAAGCCTTCACGCCCAATCCCTTCAAGTCGACGGAAACTTTGTACCGCACCGGCGACGTGGTTCGTATGACGGCTGGCGGCGACCTGGAATTTCTGGGGCGGGAGGATCACCAGATCAATCTGCGCGGCTACCGCATTGAGGCCGGAGACATCGAAAGCGCCTTACGCGGCCATGAAGCCGTCGCCGAAGCCGTGGTGGTTCCACGTAAAGACACGGCCGACAGCCTGACTCTCGTGGCTTTTTACACCGGCGCCGCCGTCACCGCCGCCACCCTGCGCGAGCATCTCGCCCCGCGCCTGCCGGACTACATGATTCCCGGTCATTTTGAATTTCTCGCCGAAATGCCCTGCACGCCCAGTGGCAAGCTCGACAAAAACCGTCTGCCGGAAGTGGTCATCGAAGTCGGCGGGCGAACCTCGACCATTCGCCCCGTCACCGACCTGGAAAAACGCATCACCAGCATTTGGGAAGACGTGTTGGGTGTGACCGGCCTGGGGATGACCAGCAATTTCTGGGATGTGGGCGGCGATTCACTGAAAGCCATGCGCCTGATCATGCGCATGAAAAAGGAAGGCTTCATCGACTTCGGCCTGAAAGAAGCCTTTGAGTATCAGACCGTGGCTTCGATCGTCAGCCGCATCCTGAAAAAAGGCGACGGCAAAGCCGATGAGGCGGGCATCGTCGCCCTCACCGATGTGGAAAATCCGGAGGCGCGTCTGTTCTGCCTGCCCTACGCCTGCGGCAATCCGACCATGTTCTTCGGTCTCAGCCGCCTGTTGCCGGAAAATTGGTCGGTTCTGGCCGCCAATCTGCCTGGTCACGGTAAAGAGGGGGCGGCCATGGTCTCAATCCCCGAAATCGCCGCCCTGTGTGTTGAACAGCTCGCGGCCTTTCATGATGAAACGCCCCTGTTTTTGTTGGGGTATTCCTTTGGCGGTTACTTGGCTTATGAAATGGCGCGGCGACTGGAGGAAAAAGGGCGTTCTCTGGCCGGAGTCGTGTTGGTTTCCTGCCCGCCGCCGGGCGTCACCGGCGGTTTGCGCGCCATTCTGAATCGTGGCGATGAGGAAATCCGGCGCCTGTCCAAAGAAATCTATCACTACGACTTCGTCGATATGACCGAGGACGAGCGGCGTCAATACATGAAGACGCTGCGAACCGATACCCAGGCCATGCTGGATTTCGCTTTCGGAACGCCGGTTCTCGCCCCGATGGTGGCCATCGTCGGCGTCGATGAGGAGGAGAAGGAGTTACGAACGCGGGTTCAGGCGTGGAGCAGGGCGTTTTCCGCTCCATTTTATGAAAAGGTGGGCGGGGCGCACATGCTTATCAAGACACATCCGGAGGAGTTGGCGGAAAAAGTCCGCCATTTTATCAACGCGGTTTTACGGGAGAGAGGAGAACAGGAATGAAAAAAAACGGCATGAACATTCTGGCGGCGGCTTTGGCGGCGCTCGCGCCCCTGGCGGCGTCGGTGGCCTTGGCGGCGGAAGAGGCGCTGCAATTGGCGCCGGTGATGGTGACGGCGGAAAAGCGCCTGGAAAATGTTCAGGAGATTCCGTCGAGCGTCACGGTTCTGACCGCCGGTCGGATCGAGGACGCGGGCATCACCACCATCCAGGAAATGTCCCATCAGGTGCCTAACCTGTTCATCGCCAACTGGGGATTTCGCGGCAATTCCTTCGCCTTTATCCGCGGTATCGGGGCGATCAACAACGATCCGGCTTTGAGCTTTTATGTCGATGACGTGAATTCTATGGATTCCCGCGTCTTCGATTCCCGGCTCTTCGACATCGAGCGGATCGAGGTGCTGCGCGGGCCGCAGGGCGCCCTGTACGGCAGAAACAGTCTGGCAGGTGTCATCAATATCGTCACGAAGAAACCTGGCAACCAGACCCACTGGGGCTTCGAGCAGACCATCGGCAATGAAAACCTGTGGGAAAGCGCGGTCTGGCTACGGACGCCCCTGGTGAAAGACAAACTGTTCCTCGGTCTGTCCGGAGCCTTCGAGCGTCGCGACGGCTACAACACCAACGATTTTCTGAATGAAGACGTGGATGAGCGTAAAGGCTTCAACGGGCGCGGTCAGTTGCGCTGGCTGCCGAACGACCGCATGGATGTCCTGTTCAGCATCGACGGCGAGAGCATCGACGACGGCGTATTCCCGCTTACCGACATGCGGCAATCGGCGAAGAATCCCCACCATGTCGCCTACGACTATGAAGGAAACGACCGTCGCGACACCTTAGGTTCGGCCCTGAAGGTGAATTACAAGGCGCCGGTCTGGAAACTGACGTCAATCACCGCCTATCGCGGCTACGACGACACCACGACCAACGATCAGGATTTCATGCCCTACGATTTGATCACGGCGCGGGAAGACATTGAGGATCGCCAGTTTACCCAAGAGTTGCGTTTCGCCTCGCCGGACGATTCCAAGTCGCCGCTGAAATGGTTGGCCGGGCTGTATTATTATAACAATAAGAAAGACCATCTTCTTGACCTGAATTATGGGCAAGACGCCGTGTCCATGGGCATGACGCCGATGGCCATGACCCAGACCGCCATTTCCGACATCAAGGGACACGGAGAAGCCGTTTTCGGGCAAGCCACCTATACACTGTTCGACAAACTCGAACTCACCGCCGGGCTACGCTACGAGTACGGCAAGAAAGAACTGGATTACACCTCGTTGATGTCGGCGGGCGGCATGACCATCCCCGGCATGGAAAGCGTCTTTTCAAACGATGACGATGACGATGCGTTTCTGCCCAAGGCGCAGATTGGCTATCGCTTCAGGCCCGGATTCATGGCCTATGCCGGCCTTTCCCGTGGCTACCGGAGCGGCGGTTTCAACACTGCCTTCATGGACATGGCCGATTCCAGTTTTGGTTCGGAGTTCAGCTGGAACTACGAAATCGGCTTCAAATCCTCGTGGCTTGATAACCGCCTGACCTTCAACACGGCGCTGTTTTACATCGACCTGGAAGATCAGCAGGTGACGCATGTGCTGCCGACCGCCAACACCGTCATTCGCAACGCCGGGGAATCGCGCTCCATGGGCTTTGAAACCGAGATTTCGGCGCTGATTACCGACGGCCTGCTTCTTGAAGGCGGCTTCGGCTACACCGACGCCGAATACAGTGAATACGCTGACGGCGGCGTCGATTATTCCGGCATGAGCACGCCGGTGGCACCGGAATACACCTGGAACCTGGCCTTGCAGTACAGCCTGCCCGTCACCGATTCCTTCAACCTGTTCCACGACGGCGATTCCCTGACCTGGAAATCACGCGCCGAGGTGCAAGGGGTGGGCAAATTTTACTGGAACGACGCCAACACCCTGGAGCAGGACGCCTACGAGTTGGTCAATCTACGCACCGGCCTAGAAACTGAACACTACGCTGTGACCTTCTTCATCAACAACGCCTTCGACGAGGACTACAACTGCGTGGCCTTTTCATTTTCCGGCTCATCGGCGCTGGCCCAGGCTGGCGACCCTCGCGTCTTCGGCCTCATCCTGCGTGTGAATTTTTAAGGAATGCCCATTCATGTCCTCCTTCTTTGTTCACCTGACCGATTTTGTGCTGCGCAACCGCGCGGCGGTCGCCGTGTGCATCATCCTCGTCACCGGGTTTTTTCTTTGGCGGATGCCGGGCCTGCGTTTCGACAACTCCAATGAAATCTGGTTTTCCGAAGGCGATCCGGCGCTTGCCCGCATCAAATCCTTTGAAAAACTCTTCGGCAACGACGATTTCATCTATCTGGTTTTCGCTGCCGAAAAGCTGTTCACGCCGGAGGCTTTCAGGAAACTGGACACCTTGGCGAGCGACATCAAAAAACAGGTTCCTTTTGTTGAGCGAGTGACGTGGCTGGGCAAGGCCGAATCCATCGAAGCGAACGATGAAGGAATCATCATTTCTGATTTCATGGATTTGCGCGACCGCCTGTCCATGGATGAGTTGCGCCAGAAAGCGCTGGCCGAAAAGAATTATCGCGACGCCTATATTTCCCAGGACGGACGAACCGCCGGTATGATCGTCGAGATGAAAACCTATCCTGTAGGAGTCGTCGATCCCCGCGCCGAGGCGACGGAGAAATTTCGCCAGGTTCTGGCGAAACCGGAATACGCGGCCCTCGATGTGAAAGCCGTGGGGCAGCCGATTCTACACAGCGATTACCAGGAAATTTCCATGCGCGAATCGGCCACGTTTTTCGGTGTCTGTGTCCTCATCCAGATGGCGCTTCTGTACAAACTGGGGACCGGCTTTGGCGACGCGCTCGCGCCCATGCTGGTGGTCGTCCTGGGCGTTTTCTGGACGCTCGGCCTGATTCAGGTTCTTGGTTATACCCTGAACCTTTTTATCATCATCGTGCCGACGCTGCTGATTTGCGCGGGCATCGGCGATTCCATGCACATCATCGCCACGAGGAATCAATTTATCAGCCAGGGCCATGGCGCGGCGGCGGCGATTCGTCGCGCCATGGCCGAAACCGGCCTGCCCTGCCTGTACACCAGCCTGACCACGGCGGCTGGTTTCCTTGGCTTCTGCGCCTCCGACCTGCGGCCATTCCGAGAAATGGGCGTGTACACGGCGGTGGGGGCGATGATGGCCTACATCCTCAGCCTCTTGGTGGTGATTCTGTTTTCCAGTCTGAAAAAAGACGCGCCGATTTCTCCGACGATTGCCCCCAAGGCCGAAACCGTCGCGCCGGATCGCTTCGACCGTTTTCTCTTGGGCGTTTATCGCTGCAATTGGCGTTTTCCCCGTCTGTTGCTTGCTCTTTTTGTCATTTTGACGGTGATGGCCTGCTATGGCTATTCGCTGGTCGAGGTGGAAACCGGCACCGCGAAGATGCTGTCAGAAAAGCTCTCTTTGCGTCAGGCGTATGATTTCGTCGATGCACGCATGGGCGGCTCGATGTCGGTGGAAGTCATGGTCGATTCCGGCAAGGAAAACGGCGTCAAAGAGCTGGATTTCCTGCGCGGTCTGGAAAAACTGCAAGCGCGTCTCGACGCCTCGCCGCTGGTGACGAAGACCGCGAGCGTTCTTGATATTATCAAAAAGATCAATCAATCGATGCGGGGAGGCGACGAGGCGGCCCAGGCGCTGCCGACCGGAAACGCCGCCGTCGCTCAGTATCTGCTGCTCTATGAAACCGCCAACGGACGTGAGCTGGAGAAGCTCGTCAGTTTCGACAGCCGGGTGGCGCGCCTGGTGGTGAAAACCAAGACCCTCGGCACCGGCGAGGCGCGTCGTCTGGCCGAGGATGTAGAGACTTTTTCCAGTCAGGTTTTCGCTGGCGGCGTCACGGTGTCGATGGCGGGCAGTCTGGATTGGACCCGCTCGATGAACGACCTGCTGGAAATCGGCCAGCGGCAGAGTTTCTTCGCGGCCCTTGTCATCGTCAGTGTGCTCATGTGCGTGTCCCTGCGCTCATTACGCCTGGGATTTTTAAGCATGTTGCCCAACGTGTTCCCGGTGCTCATCACCCTGGGTTTCATGGGCTTCTGCGGCATCCACATGGATACGCCGCTCATGAGTTTCAGCGCCATTATCATCGGCGTGGTGGTCGATGACACCATCCATTTCCTGTTCCATTACCGCAAGGCGTTTGACCGCTCCGGCTCCTACCAGGACGCCTTGCGGGAAACCCTGCTCACCGTCGGCAGACCAATGCTGTTCACGACCATCATCATGCTGGGCGGCTTCGCGGCGCTCTTGTTTTCCAATGTGACCGGGGTGATGAAATTCGGCGGATTGGCCTGCTTTGCCTTCCTGTGGGCGCTTCTGGCCGATTATTTCCTCGTGCCCGCCTTCCTGCTTACGTTCCGCCCGCTCAAGCGTCGCGCCGAGGTGAAAGCGTGAAGGAAAAGATAGGCGTTGTCGGCGGAAACGGGCGTGTGGGGCGAGAGTGCCTGGCATATCTGGCGGCGGCCGCCCAGCCGACACTGGCGGGCGGGCGGCACAGACCGGATCATTTCACCCTTGCGCCTTTCCGGAACCTGGACGTTTACGATAGCAAAAGCCTTACGGATTTTTGCCGTGATTGCCGGGTGGTGGTCAACTGCGCCGGCCCTGCTTCTCAGATTCGGGAGCGAGTCGCCCTGGCGGCGCTGGCGCAAGGGTGCCATTACGTCGATCCCGGCGGCTATACGCCTCTTTTTTCGCTTCTGGCGGCGCATTCGGAACGGATACGTGAAGCGGGAGTGACGTTCCTCCTCACCTTGGGCGTTCTGCCAGGTCTTTCGGAGCTTCTGCCCGTTTATGTGGCCGGAAAGGAATTCGACCAGGTGGAGCATTTCGTCTGCGCCGCTGTCGGGCGGGATTTCTGGACATACGCTTCGGCCAGGGACATTGCCTGGGGCGTGGGCAATATCGGCAATGGCGAAAGTCCCGTCTACTACGAAAAGGGCCTGCGCAAAATGGCTGGATTGTTGACTTCCGCCAGCAAAATCCATCTGCCGCCGCCGGTCGGTCGGCATACCGTGTTTCGTCTCATGCGTGATGATTTGCAGGAATTCGTTGCGGCGAGCGGCATACAAAGCGCCCACGCTTACGGCAACAATTGGGGATGCTGGACGACTTTGGCTACTGTCTTGGCGCGGGCGCTACGCTTGTACGGCAGTGAGAAAAGGCTGGATTGGGCGGCTCGACTGATCATGAAGGCGGCGGCCATCGACATGGGCGGCAAAAAACCTGGTTTTATGCTGCATCTGCATATGCGTGGACGGTGCGGCGGCGCGGCGCGGGAACTGACCCGTTTTCTGTTTTTTGAGGAGACCTATCGCGCCACTGGTATCTGCGCCGCCATTGGCGCGCAGTTGGCGGCGCAAGGCATGAGGCCGGGGGTGTTTCGGGCGGCACAATTTCCAAATCCATGCCTGTTTATGGAGTATTTTCAGGCGGCTGGATACTCGCTGCCAGGCGGTGATTGCTCGCCGCAAACAGCCATGGCCGCGGCACGACCATGAACGGGAGCAGGAATATCGCGCTCCGCCTCACGCTGATTTTGGGCCTTCCCGTCGCCGTTGTTTGCGCCTTGTCGCTGCCGCTGATTCTCCTCGGCTTGGCGCCAGCGGATCCATGCCCGTGGAATTGGCGCAGCGTCTACATCATCGACCTGATGTACGGCCTGGCCTTGGGGAAGGTTTTGTTCGACCTCATGCGTCCCGGCTTCGACAACAAGACGCGCCTCGCCGCCATCGGCGGTTATACAACGCTCGCTTTCGGGCAGGCTATGCTGGAAAGCGTTCTGGATTTCGCGGGCGTTCAGGCCGCGCCCATCACCGCCAAGTGGCCGATATTCTTTTTTATGGCGGCGGGATTCATCCTTGGTTTGTCGCTTTTGCGGCTCGCCTTTCGGGATGAAAGAAGCGGTTCGATCCCATCATCTTTTCAGGAGCGTCAATCATGACCGGAAACGGCTCGCGACCAAAACAGGCCGCCATCCTGCTCACCGGCGCCACCGGCTTTCTCGGCGGCTATCTGTTGAAAGAATTGCTCGAACGCTCCGAGGCGCCGGTGTACTGCCTGGTCAGAGCGGATTCTCCCGATCAGGCGCGTCACCGCCTCATGGAAAATGCCGGTTTTCTTTTTGGCGATGAGGCGGTCGCGGGTTGGCCGTGGCATCGCATCCGGCCGCTTAGCGGTGATCTGGGGCGCGAGCGTTTTGGTCTTAGTCCGGAACGCCACCAGGAGCTGGCTTGGGAAGTCGGGTCGATTTTCCACGTCGCGGCCATGCTCTGGCATTTTGGCAAGCTGGAACATTTCATGCGCGTCAACGTTCAGAGCGTGGAACAGCTGCTGACCTTCTGCGGCGAGGGTCGGGAGAAAACCATCAATCATATTTCCACGCTGGCAGTCAGCGGGCGGCGGCGCGACAATCCGGAAAATCGCTTCGACGAGGCCGATTTCCATGAACATCTGGAATGCCCCAATGTGTATGTAAAAACCAAACACGAGGCCGAAAAGCGTCTGCGTCCAGCGCTTCTGGCCGGGCGTCGCCTGCGCATTTTCCGTCCCGGTTTCATCATGGGCGATTCGCGCACCGGACGCTTCAAGAAGAGCATCACCGCAGACGCCCAATACCTGCATCTGCAAGGGCATATCTTCATGCGCGTCGCGCCGCCTTTGCACCAAGACGATTTCATGGATGTGACGCCGGTCGATTATGCGGCGGCGGCCATCGCTCATATCGCCCTGGCCGATGATACGCCGCCGGGTGTCTATCACATCTGCAATCCTCAGCCGATTCTCAAGGCGCGTATATGGGAATTCATCCGCGACTACGGCTTTCCGGCGCGGGTCATTCCGCCGGAACGGTATATGGATGAGATTCTGGATGGAGACGATGAACTGTTTCTGCGCGGTCTGCAAAGCGTCATCGTCTATCTGGATGATTATGAAAAATCGCCCGCCATATTCGATTCGGAAAAAACCCGGCGACGGCTGGCCGGTTCGGGCATTTGCTGCCCGCCGCCCGACGCTGTGTTGTTGCGGCGCTATCTGGATTATTGCGTGGAGACGGGCTTTCTGCCGAGTCCGGAAGAAATGCGCAGACGAGATGGGGCGGCGACATGACAAGGAAAATGCCGCCGAATGAAATCCGGGCGCTGGGACTCGACATCGGTTCGGTGAGCCTTG
Organism: Desulfobulbaceae bacterium; assembly: GCA_031287565.1. GTDB lineage: Bacteria > Desulfobacterota > Desulfobulbia > Desulfobulbales > Desulfocapsaceae > UBA8130. Next base: position 35,025 of record JAITSS010000022.1, on the reverse strand, counting down.
ACGTGGTGGTCCTGGACGGCGCTGGCGCAATGCTTGACGGCGACTATATCCGCCATCATGGCTGTCCGGACCAAACACTCATCGATACTCTGGAAAAACTGGAGCGGGCGCATTCCATCACCCACGCCGCCGTGACCGGAACGGCGGCTGGGCGCATCGCGTCGCTGCTTCCGGCCTGCGCGGTGAATGAGGTGCTTGCCCAGGTGGCGGCGGCCTCGGTTCTCTATCCCCAGGCGCGTTCCATCATCGACATCGGCGGCCAGGACGGCAAATACATCCAGCTCGAATCGGTTCGGGAACATGGAAAACCCGCCGTGCGACTCAGGGATTTTTCCGTCAGCTCGACGTGCGCCGCCGGCACCGGCGGTTTTCTTGATCGGCAGGCGGCGCGTCTGGGTTTGCAGGGAGAAGACGAGTTGGCGGCGGCGGCGCTGCGTTCGCGTCATCCCGCCCGCATCGCGGGGCGCTGCTCGGTATTCGCCAAATCGGACATGATTCATTTGCAGCAGCAGGGCGTTCCGGTGGAAGACATCGTGGCCGGTTTGTGCCGGGCCATGGCGCGGGGCTTCAAAGCCGGGGTTGTCGGCGCGAAAAGCCTGGACGCGCCCGTCGCCCTGGTCGGCGGCGTCATGTTCAACGCCGGAGTGGTCAAGGCCTTGGCGGCTGTGCTGGGTCTGACCGATGGAGACCTGTTCTCGCCGCCGAATTTTGCTTTGACTGGCGCGATGGGCGCGGCCTTTTTCGCGCTGCGCGGTCAGGGTGAAGCCCGGTTGTATGTCGGGCTTTCCGCCCTGCGGCGCGGGCTGGAACAGGAACCGGAAACGCGGACGCTCGCGCCCTTGCGAGCGCGGCGCGGGGGCGAGGCGGAAAGGCCGGAACCGGAACCATCGGCATCGACCGATGCAAGCGATGCCGCCGCTGATCTCTTCCGCCTGCCTTTGCGGCAAAAAACCGGCTTGTTTCTCGGTATCGACATCGGTTCCATCTCCACCAACATCGTCTTGTTGGATCAGGAGAAGCGCCTGGTGGCGAAATACTACCTCATGACCGCCGGTCGTCCCATCGAAGCGGTGAAAACCGGCTTTCGCGACATCATCGAGCGCTACGGCGACCGCGCCCAGGTGTTGGCTGTCGGCGTCACCGGTTCCGGTCGTCATTTAATAGGCGATCTCATCGGCGCCGATGTGGTGGTCAACGAAATCACGGCGCACGCCGAAGCCGCCGTTTTCATCGACCCGCAGGTTGACACTATTTTTGAGATTGGCGGGCAGGATTCCAAATACGTGCGTTTGGAAAACGGTTTGGTGCGTGATTTCACCATGAACAAAGCCTGCGCCGCCGGGACTGGTAGTTTTCTTGAGGAGCAGGCGGAAAAACTGGCCATCAGCGTGAAAAAGGATTTCGCCCGACTGGCTCTGGCCGCCGAACACCCCGTGGATTGCGGCGAGCAGTGCGCCGTCTTTATGGATTCGGAAGTGGTGCGCCACCAGCAACGAGGCGCGCCAACAGGCGATATTGTCGCCGGTTTGGCCTACAGCATCGCCACCAATTACCTACATCGGGTGGTGGAAAAGCGTCCAGTGGGACAGCGCATTCTGTTTCAGGGCGGTGTCGCCTTCAACGCGGCGGTGGCGGCGGCCTTTGAAAATCTGACGGGGAAAAACATTGTCACGCCGCCGCACCACGAGGTCATGGGGGCGATCGGTTGTTGCCTTCTGGCGCGGCGCCAGCAGGCGGCGACGACGGGATTGACCACCGGTTTTACGGGATTCAAGGTGTTGGAGCGGGGTTATGAACAGGAATCCTTCCAGTGCGATCATTGCGCCAATCAATGCGACATCAGCAGAATTCGCGTGGCCGGACACCAACCGCTGTTTTATGGCGGTCGCTGCCAACGTTATGAGACGAGCCGCTTGCGTCGCGTCCAAGGATTGCGCGATTTTTTCGCCGAGCGCGACCGGCTTTTCATGACGGCTTACATGCCTGGCAAGGGAGCGGGCGGGCGCGGCGTCATCGGCTATCCGCGCATCCTGACCTTTTACGAGTACTACCCCTTTTTCCTGGCCTTCTTCTCTGAGCTGGGTTTCGCGGTGTTGACCTCGCCGCCCACCAATGGAGAAATCGCCCGCATCGGTGTTTCCGCCGTTGCCACCACCGCTTGTTTTCCCACCAAAGTGGCACACGGACACGCCGCCTGGATGAAAACGGCGATCGGTGAAGGGCGGGCGGATTGGATGTTCATTCCCGCCGTGCGCGAAACCCTGCCGACGGCGGCGGCGCATCCCCACGCCAATCATTGCAGCTACATCCAGTTCATTCCCGATTTGCTGAACGAAGCATTGCAACTGGAACATTCCGGCGTCAAATTCCTGTGTCCGGCGCTGCATTTTCGCCTTGGCAAGGAGCATGTCCGCCGCGAATTGGAAAAAACGGCGGCGCTTCTGGGCGTGACTTCCCGCGCCGAAGTCCGCCGCGCCTGCCGCGTCGCTTATGAAACCCAGGCGCGATTCCGCGCCTCCCGCGACCAATTGGGGCGACAGGCTTTCGCTGAGTTGGGCGAACATGGCAAGGCTGTGGTGGTGGTGGTGGGTAAAGCCCACAACATCCACGACCCCGGCGTCAACATGGGTTTGGCGCGTCTTCTGCGCGGCATGGGGGCGCAGGCCATCCCTGGCGATCTGCTCGATCTGTTCCATTCTCCGGAAGTGGGCGAAGCGTGGCGCAACATGACATTGGCCATGGGACAGCGGGCGCTGGCCGCCGCCGACATCATCCGCCGCGACCCCCGGTTGAATGCCATCTATCTGACAAACTTCGGCTGTGTGAACGACTCGATGTATCCACGTTTTTTTGGCCGAGAAATGGGAGAAAAACCGTTCCTGACCTTGGAAATCGACGAGCATTCCGCCGAGGCCGGGGTGGTGACGCGCTGCGAGGCGTTCCTCGACGCTGCGGCAAATTTCAAGGCGGTCCGTCCGATCATGCCGCGCCGGATTCAGCGCGCCGAATTTGATCCCGACAGCGACCGGGTGTTGTATCTGCCCCACGCCGCGCATGGCATGGCCGTGTGGGCAGCCGCTTTGCGGGCGCACGGCGTCAACGCCTGCGTCCTGCCGCCACCCGATGAGCGCAGTCTGCGCTGGGGACGGCGCCTTTTGGACGGCAAGGAGTGTTTGCCCTGCACCCTCATGACCGGCGACATGGCGCGTCTGATTCTGGAAGACGGCGCCGATCCCGCCAAAGTCGCCTTTTTCATGCCGGGTTCCTGTGGCAGTTGCCGCTACGACCTCTTCAACCCTTTGCAGCGTATCGTTTTTGAAGACCTGGGTTTGGGCGATGTCGTTTTGGTCGATGAATACAAAGGCGCCAATCGCCGCTTGCACGCCATTATGGATGGCCTCTCCTGCGGCTTGTTGTCGTGGCGCGGTTTCATCGCCGCCGACATCCTGGAAAAATTGCGGCTGCGCACGCGGCCTTACGAACTCGTGTTTGGCGAAACCGACCGGGTGTGCCGCGCCTGTCTTGAAAATCTCGTCAACGTCGTGGAAGAAAAAGGCGCGGTGGAAGAGGTCGTCATCGACATGGTGCAAAAAATACGGGCAGTGGCGGTGGACCGCTCCGTGTTCCGACCTCTCATCGGCCTGGTCGGTGAAGCCTATTTGCGCAACGTCGAGTTTGCCGGCAACGATATTATCAGACAGGTAGAGCGTTTGGGCGGCGAGATATGTATGCCGGCCATCATGGAGGTCTTGTGGTATTCGCTGTACAAAGAACGATACTTCCATGAGTTGGCTAATCATCGTTTGCAGGCGCTTCTGCGCCGCCTTCAGCACGGTTTTTTGCGCCGGGTCGAGCGGCGGATGCGTCGCCACAGCGCGACAGTCCTTTCCGAACCGTATGAACAAAGTATCTGGGATACCATCGCCGAAAGCGGCCTGAACCTGGACGCCGGGTTGGGTTTTGGGGCGTCGCTGGCCATGGCGCGGCGAGGCGCGCGTGGCATCATCCACGCCATACCCTTTAATTGCGTGCCGGGCGCGGTGATTCAGGGTTTGGAAGGACGATTCCGCGCCCTGTTTCCCAATCTGCCTTTCATGACCATTTGTTTCAGCGGCCAGGATGACGCTGGCGCGCGCGTTCGTTTGGAGGCGCTGGCGCATCAGTGTCGGGATTCGGCGCCGAAAGCCGCCAGGCATGAGCCGGTTGGACGGTCATAACAACTTCCACTGCGGAGATCAGGACATGTTTCGTTATACAAAAGACATCTGCCGCTTATGTGGCCTGCAACATGACCCTTTTCACAAAGTCACGCTCAATGATGACCGGATTTGTTCGCTTTGCGCCAATCCTCTTCCTGGAACGGCGACGGGCGATTGGCCGACGTTGGAACATGCCTTTTCGACGCGGATTGAACGGGCGCGCGGCGCTCGCCCTTACGATGGTTTGCTGATGCTTTCCGGTGGCAAGGACAGCGCCTATTTGTCCGATATGCTGAAGAACAAATACAGACTGAACATATTAGGCTTGGTCATCGACATCGGCTACGAGTATCCGGAAACCTTCGCTAACGCCCGCGCTCTGGCGGAACGGATTGATATTCCTTATGAAATTTTTCGTCAGGACGACGAAATCATGCGCCGCTACTATCGTTTTCTGTTCACGGAACAGGCGATTGTTCAGCCGGATGGCGGTCAGGTCTGTTTGTTCTGTGGCCGTTTCTTGATCCATACGGCTTGCGATTTCGCTCGCCGTTTGGGCATTCCCATGGTGTTTTCCGGCCACAATCCTGACCAGATATTTCTCATGGGCGAGAGCATTCACCAGACGCCGGAGCAAGAAATCCTCGTTGATTTTCTCATGGAAACGCTGAACGAAGAGACCGAGAAGGCCTTGCGTCTCTGGCGGCGCTGGCACGGCGAGCCGGAACTTCCCCTGTTCCCCGATTCCTTGCATGTGGACGGCGTGGAGCTACTGTTTCCTTTCCAGTACTTTCCCTATCGTCCGGAAGTCATGATCAAGCAGGCGCGCGAACGCCTGAACTGGCAGCCGATCAAGCGGTTTTCCAAAACCTATATCGCCTCCGGGTGCCGCTTGGTGAAGCTGTGGGCGTTCATGGCCTTTCTCAACAAAACCAACAGCTACGTGGATTTTGAATTCTGCAATCAGATTCGCGGCGGTTCGTTGTCGCCGGATACGGCGCGGCAATTTTACGAACAGGCGGAAATCGATTTTGAGGAACTGGCTGAACTCATCCGTGAATTGGATATGGTCGAGGCCATGAAGGAGATCCTGTCACCCTATGGAGACCGGGCCGAGACGCTGGTCCGGATGCTTGCATGAACGTCGCGCCCGCCAATGATCCGAGTGAGAAACTATTGCCATGAATCATGAAGCTCATCCGTCGTTTCCAGCCGTATCCGAACTCGACCATGTGGTGGAGCAGTTATGTTCGCCGTCTTCTCTGAAAGATGTCATTCACCGGCCCTTGCATGACGCGCCTATGCCTTGCCTGGCAACTTTGCAAGAGATTCTCGCGAGCTTAAAAATCGTTTTGTTCCCTGGATATTTTGGCATGTCAGCGGTGCGCGTGGAGTCGATGCGCTACCACCTGGCGGCTCATCTCGATTCCGTTGTTCATAAGCTTGCCGAACAGATTCGTTGCGGCGCTTGCTTCGCCTGCGTCGAATATGCTTACGAATGTTTGGAGTGCGAGCGGGTGTCGCGGGAAAAGACCATGGAATTCATCAAACGATTGCCGCGCATTCGTTACATGCTGGCGACCGACGCCGACGCGGCGTATCGCGGCGACCCGGCGGCGGCCAGCAAAGGCGAAACCATCTTTTGCTACCCTTCGATTCTGGCCATGATTCACTACCGCATCGCCCATGAACTGCATTCTCTGCATGTGCCGGTCATTCCCCGTATTCTCTGCGAGATGGCGCACGCCATCACCGGCATCGACATTCACCCCGGCGCGGTTATCGATGAAAGTTTTTTTATCGACCACGGCACCGGCGTCGTTATCGGCGAAACCTGCGTCATCGGCAGGCGTTGCCGTCTGTACCAGGGTGTGACTTTGGGCGCGTTGTCGTTCCCGAAAGACACCGACGGCATTTGCATCAAAGGCATTACCCGTCATCCTCGCCTGGAGGATGATGTCACCGTGTATGCGGGCGCGACCATACTGGGCAATATCACCGTGGGCGAACGCGCCACCATCGGCGCGAACACCTGGGTGACACGGGACGTGCCCCGCAACGGAAAACTTGTCAATTTCAAACCGGGAGTTGATTCATGAACGCACCATCCACGTCGGCGCTTTTGTGGCGATTCGCCGCGCCGGGCAGAAAAACGCTGGCCGCCTCGGTGGCTCTCGCCGTCGCGGGCGTGGCCTGCGGCATGGTTCCCTATTTCGCCGTTTCCGCCATGGTCGTCGATTTGTATGTCGGCGCGGCCACGGCGGGCGGCCTTACGGGATTGGCGCTCGTCGCTCTTTTGGGGCAAATTGGCCGGGTGGCGCTGGGAACGGCGTCAACCATTTTTTCCCATCGCGCCGCCTTTGCAAGCCTGGCCGATATTCGCATCAGCATGGCGGAAAAACTGGCGCGGATGCCTCTGGGCGGCGTGCTGGAAACGCCCTCCGGCGCGCTGAAAACCCTGATCGTCGATACTGTGGAAAAAATGGAGACGCCGCTCGCCCATCTTATCCCGGAGCTGATTTCAAACCTGTTCATTCCCTTCTGCATGGCTTGCTATCTGTTTTGGCTGGATTGGCGGCTGGCGCTCCTGGCGCTTGTCACCTTTCCTTTGGGACTGCTGTGCTACATGGGCATGACCAAAGACTACGCGAAATACTTTTCCCAGGCGCAAAACGCGGGCAAGGAGATGAACACCGCCATTGTCGAGTACATAAACGGCATTGAAGTCATCAAAATGTTCAATCAGACCACGTCTTCTTATGAAAAGTACGCGCAGGCGGTCAAGGCCAACCGCGAGGCGTTGCAAGCCTGGTTCCGCGCCACCAACCTTTACTACGTGGTCGGCATGGCCATTGCTCCGGCTTCTCTCCTCACCGTGTTGCCGACGGCGGTTTATTTTCATATGAGCGGCAGCCTTGCCGCCCCCACCGCCGTCACCTGTGTCATTCTCTCTTTAGGACTCATCCAGCCGATCATTCTGGCTTTGGGCTACACCGACAGTTTGGCCATGATGGACGGCGTGCTGAAGGAAACCGCCTCGCTTCTCGACAGGGAAGAAATGGCGCGGCCTTTGAAACCCGCCGCTTTGCAAGGTTGCGGAGTCGCCTTCGACCAGGTGTCCTTTTCCTACAAAAAAGACGCCGCCGGAGAGGCGCTGCATGAGGTTTCTTTTGCCGCCGTCGAAGGCGGCGTGACCGCCATCGTCGGGCCGTCCGGCTCCGGCAAATCGACGCTGGCGAAACTTCTGGTCAGCTTCTGGGAAGCCGACAGCGGGCGTGTGTTGCTAGGCGGCGTTGATGCCCGCCTGATGCCGCTTGAGCAGGTGATGAATACCGTGGCCTACGTCGCCCAGGAAAATTTTCTGTTCGATTGCAGCCTGCGCGAAAACATCCGCCTGGGCAAACCAGAGGCGACCGACGCCGCAGTGGAAGCGGCGGCCCAGGCGGCTTCCTGCGGCTTTATCGCCCAGCTTCCCCAGGGGTTTGATACGTTGGCGGGCGACGCCGGGACCAGGCTTTCCGGCGGCGAACGTCAGCGCGTCGCCATCGCCCGCGCCATGCTCAAAAACGCGCCGATTGTTGTCCTGGACGAAGCCACCGCTTACGCCGACCCGGAAAACGAGGCCGTCATCCAGGAATCCATCAACCGGCTGGTGCGGAACAAGACGCTCATCGTCATCGCCCATCGTCTGACCACCATCATTTGCGCCGATCGCATCGTGGTCATGGAGGAGGGGCAAGTCGCAGCGATTGGCAAACACGAGAAATTGCTGGCTTCATCGAATTTGTACCGACGTCTGTGGCAGGCTTCCGGGGAGGGTGAACATCATGTTTGAAATCATAGTCAGATTGCTGAAGTTTTCCGGCTGTTCTCGCGCCGCTCTGTCGGCGGCCTTCGTGTGGGGAATTCTGCATTCGATCGCCGAGGCGCTTGCCATTTTCGCCATTGTCGCAGCCTTGAACGGAATTTTATCCGCGGGCGACTGCCCGATGAATGTGTTTTTGCCCTTGGTGATCATGGTGGCGAGCGTGGTCGGGAAGATCGTCTTCGGTTCTATGGCCGTCGAAGGCCGGATGCTGGCCGGTTACGATATGTGCGCCGATAAGCGCATTGCCTTGGGAGAAACTCTGAAGCGGGCGCCGCTTGGTTATTTCGACGACAACCGTCTGGGCGAACTGACCGCCGCTGTCACCACCACTTTAAGCGAAATCGAGAGCGTCGCGGTTTCGATTGTCGATCAGGTGGCGCGCGGCTTTGTCCACGCCCTGGTCATCGCGGTTCTGATTTCCTTGTATGACTGGCGCGCCGGGCTGGTTACGGCGCTGGGTTTGGCGGCATCCATATTGGTTTTTGAAGCCATGCAGCGGCAAGGTCGGAAGATTTCTCCGCTCCGTCGGTTGGCGCAGGCGAAATTGGTGGCGGCGGTTCTGGAATATGTTCAGGGTATGGCGGTGGTGAAAGCCTTTTCGCTGGGTGAGCGTTCCGACAGCGCCATCCGCGCCGCCATTTCGGAATACCGCCTTCAGAACACCGAGCTGGAACGCTCCTTTTCCATCCTGACAGCGGTGTTTCAGATCATCTTCAAGGTCGCGGCCTGCGGCGTGCTCCTTCTGGCGGCGCTTTCTCATCTGCATGGCGAAATGCCGCTCGCCAAAAGCCTTTTGCTGATGATCGCGAGCTTTATGCTGTACGCCCATATTGAAATGATGGGCGGGGTCGCGGCGCTTTTGCGGGTTATCGCTGTGTCGATGGATAAGGTTGAATCGTTGGAAAAGGCCGCGTCTTTTGACGACCTGGGCGAGGACGCGAGGCCGGAAAATCATGAAATTCGCCTGGAGAATGTGGCGTTTTCCTATGATGAAAGCGATTTTTTGGCCGACATCAATTTAATCATCCCGGAAAAAACCACTGTGGCTTTGGTCGGAACATCCGGCGGCGGCAAAACCACTTTGTGCAACCTCATGGCCCGTTTCCGAGATGTGAAATCCGGGAAAATTCTGCTAGGCGGGCGCGACCTGCGCGAGTATTCCCGTGACGCCTTGTTGCGTAATTTCAGTATGGTTTTTCAACATGTCTATCTGTTTCAGGACTCGATTTTCAACAATATTCGTTTCGGCAAACCGGGGGCGAGCGAGGAGGAAATCCACGACGCGGCGCGCAAAGCCTGTTGCCACGAGTTCATTATGGCCTTGCCGCAGGGCTACGACACCATGGTCGGCGAATCCGGCGCAACGCTTTCCGGCGGCGAAAGGCAGCGGATTTCCATCGCCCGCGCCATACTCAAAAACGCGCCGATCATCATTTTGGATGAGGCCACGGCCAGCGTCGATATGGAAAATGAGCGCCTCCTGTTGGCCGCCCTTGAAGAACTCACCCACGATAAGACCGTGGTCATGATCGCCCACCGGCTCTCGACCGTGCGCCGCGCCGACCAGATTCTCGTGTTGGACAAAGGACAAATCGTTCAACGTGGCCGCCATGAAGATTTGATGGCGCAAGGCGGACTCTATGCTGATTTCGTGCGCGTCCGCGAACGGGCGGAGGGCTGGAAACTCGTCGGTTCCGCCGCCTGAAGAACGCGCGTCCACGACACTCCGTGTCTTTTTCTCTTTGGCCACGCATGGTACAGTGACTGTTTTCGCCGAAAGGCGCGTCGCTCGCCCGACAGGCGTTTTCATTTCACCCGATGAGGAAAAGATGAACCATGCAGAGTCGGCCCGACTGTTTTCAGCGGCCAAACGTCTGATTCCCGGTGGGGTCAACAGCCCGGTGCGGGCCTGTCGCGCCGTCGGTTGCGACCCGATTTTTATTGTGAGCGCTGAGGGCGCGACCATTTGCGATGCCGATGGCAACCGCTATGTCGATTTTGTTAGTTCTTGGGGGCCGATGATTCTGGGGCACGCGGCGCCGCCGGTGGTTGAGGCAATTTGCCAGGCCGCCGGTCGCGGCGCCAGTTTCGGCGCTTCAACACCCGGCGAGGTCGAATTGGCGGCCTTGGTGTGTGACGCCTTCGTTTCAATTGACAAAGTGCGCTTCGTCAATTCCGGCACCGAGGCGACGATGAGCGCGATTCGCCTGGCGCGCGGTTTCACCGGCAAGGATGTCGTTGTCAAATTTGACGGTTGCTACCACGGCCACGCCGATTCTTTCCTGGTCAAGGCCGGTTCCGGGGTCATTACCCTGGGCATTGCCGGCAGTCCCGGCGTGCCGACGGATATTGTCAAAAACACCATTTCCATTCCGTACAACGATAATGAAGCCTTGGAGGCGACCCTGCGCGCCAGGGCGGCGGAGATTGCCTGCGTCATCGTCGAGCCGGTGGCCGGCAATATGGGTTGTGTGCCGCCGCAGCCGGGTTTCCTCGAAAAAATGCGGGCGTTGACCCGTGAATTGGGCATTATCCTGATCTTTGACGAGGTGATCACTGGCTTTCGTCTGGCCTATGGCGGCGCGCAGGAGCTGTACGGCATTGAGGCCGATTTGACCTGCCTGGGCAAAATCATCGGCGGCGGCCTGCCGGTCGGCGCTTATGGCGGTCGCGCGGAAATCATGAACCATATCGCTCCGGATGGACCGGTCTATCAGGCGGGAACCCTCTCCGGCAATCCTCTGGCGATGGCGGCTGGTGCCGCTACTTTGCGGCTTTTGCGACAAAAAGACTTTTACCCGCGCTTAAACGCCAAGGCGGCCGATTTCGCCGCCGCGCTGGGCGAGGCGGGGCGGAAGGCCGGATTGCCGATGGTATTGAATCGGGTCGGCTCGTTGATGACCGGGTTTTTCACCGAGTGGCCGGTGATGGATTATCTTTCGGCGATGCGCGCCGACACCGGGCGATACGCCCGCCATTATCAAAATATGCTGGCGTCGGGGTTTGCTCTCGCGCCTTCGCAATTTGAAGCGCTTTTCGTATCGGCGGCGCATGAGCCAGCCCAACTCGAAGCCGCCTTGGCCGCCTGCGCGGCTTCTTTTGCCCGGATTGCGCGGCGAGAATAAAGAATGATCCAGCCAAGACAAAGCCGTTGACTTTTCCGGGCGCGGTGCTATAACTCGCGCTGAATTGCGGGGCCTTTTCCATGTCTCCGGGGGGCGCTCCCATGGCGAATGTAAAAAAAGAAGTGGTGCGGCAGTTGGCCCATTTCGGCCAGCTTGGCTTAACCTTTGCGGTATGCATCTTCATCGGCTTCGGCGCTGGGTATTTTGTTGACCAACGGATTTTTTCCGGGCGTTTAGCGCCGTTGTTCATGTTTATAGGATTATCTTTTGGCATCGCCGCCGGTTATCGTGTCCTTTTCGATGTGCTCCAGCGCTCCAATGGCGCACCCAAGGACGACCGGTCGTGATAATCAAAGATGTGTCGCGGTGCGGATTCGTCTGTCTGTTCCTCTTGACGTCGGGCGGATGGTTTTTTTATTCGGAAAAGATGGCATGGTCGGTATTGGCGGGTGGGTTATTAGCCCTCGTAAGCTTCGCTCTTTCTGTCCGCAATGTGCGACGATTGACCGACGGGGTGATGGCCGACGATGATTTTGCCCGGCAGATCGCCCGCGGAAAACGAGAAACCTGGAAATGTATCCTGGGTTTTTTTTTGCGATTGGCAGTCATGGCTTTTGTATTGCTCCCGCTCATAAAGCACAAGTGGGTTGAAGTTTTTGGCCTGGTGGTTGGTTTGTCGGTGGTGCCGCTCGCGATCTCGGTGATCGCGGTGGTGATGGCGGGACGTCTCTTTTTGCACGGGAGGTAAGTTGTATGGAGCATCCGATTCTGTTTACCTCGCTTCTCCTAGAGAAAGCGGGTCTGCCGGTTACTCACGGATTTGCCGCCGGCGGTTTTATCGAGTATTTCACCGCCCCGTACATGACGTACACGTGGCTGGTGATGGCGTTTTTGTTTTTTGTCGCCAAGCTCACCATGGGCAATATCGAATTGATTCCCGGTCAAGGGCAGAATTTTTGGGAAATCGTCATCGGTGGTTTTGAGGATTTTTGCTCTGAGAACATGGGACAGGAACTCACCGATAAATTCTTCCCGCTGATCGCCACCTTCGGCCTGTTTATCACCGTGGCCAATCTGGTCGGTCTGATTCCCGGTTTCATGTCGCCGACCGCCAGCCTGAATACGACGCTCGCTTTGGCGCTTGTCGTCTGGATTCTGCACCACTACATCGGCATTAGGGAACACGGTTGGAGATACTACAAACATTTCATTGGGCCGATCTGGTGGCTTATCCCCCTTCTTCTGCCCATTGAGTTGATCAGTAATATCGCCCGAATCGTCTCTCTTTCCGTTCGACTTTTTGGCAATATCATGGCGAAAGAAACCCTGCTGGCCATCCTGTTCATGCTGGCCGGAAGCTGGTTCGCGCCGTTGCCCATCATGGTGCTGGGTGTTTTGGTTTCCTTTGTTCAGGCGATGGTTTTCGTTTTGCTGACCATTGTGTATTTCTCGCAGGCGAACGAACACGCCCACTGAAAGTGTGGCGCTGAATTGCTCAATACGGCTGCGCGCCGAGGAATAGGAAGGCTAGTACGGTTTAATAACAACAATTTTTTAGGAGAAAAAACATGGAAGGAAACATTCAGTTGGCTCTTATTTGTGTTGGTGCCGCTCTCTCCATCGGTCTGGCTGGTCTGGGCGCTGGTATTGGTATTGGTTCGGTTGGTAACGGCGCTTGCCAGGGCCTCGCCCGCAATCCTGAGACCCAGCCGAAATTGATGGTATTCATGATTCTTGGCATGGCCCTTGCCGAATCTATTGCCATTTATGGTCTGGTTATTTCTCTGATTCTGCTGTACGCTAACCCCTTGATGGGTTGATGATTGGCGTAGGCTCCGTGTTGTAAGATCGGGTTGCTTCACATACTTTATTGTTGCAAGGGGATACGGTAATTCTGTATCCCCTTTTTTGTATCAGGGGCTTTCCGCAGTGACTGAAGACCATATCGTCATATCGCCGCGTAGGCGGAAAAATGAACGGGCCATTCCTGCTGACGGTCTGTTTTTCGCCAACGTTGCCGACGCCGATACCGCGCACCGGCGTCTTTTTGTTGAAGGTGGTGAAAAACGGAATTTACCCATGTCCAGACTGACGGTTGCCGCCGCCGATTTTTTTGTGGCCGGACCGGCGGTGGGCGCGCCGTTGGCTGCCCTGTGTCTGGAAAAGCTGATCGCCCTGGGGGCGCGACGGATTGTCTTTTACGGCTGGTGCGGTTCAATGAGTGAAGACTTGCCAATTGGTCGGATCGTCATTGGTGATAAAGCGGTCAGTGGCGAGGGCACCTCACGATATTATCCCAGCGACAGAGCGGCATATCCATCCGCCGATGTGCAAAAGACAATCGCCCGCTATTGCGCTGCGCGCGGCATTTCAACGCGGCTGGCCGCTATTTGGTCCACCGACGCGCTGTATCGCGAAGATCGGCGGCAACTCGCCCGCCTCAAAGCGGAAGAAAATGTCGGTGCCATTGACATGGAATATGCGGCGATGTGCGCGGTCGCAGCCTTTCGCCAAGTTGAACTGGCCGGGGTGTTCGTTGTGTCGGATGAGTTATTCGCCGCATCCTGGCATCCCGGTTTCTCGCATGAAGAATTTCGCCGCGCCAACGCGGCGCTCCTTGACGCTATGCTCCATTTTTTCCCAACCTGTTCATGAATACTGTTCATCTGGTCAGCCTAGGCTGCGCCAAAAATCTCGTTGACTCACAATATGTTCTGGGCGCGTTACAGACTGCTGGTTTTCAACTTGTCGATGATGCGACGGCGGCCGATATTCTGCTCCTGAATACCTGCGGATTTTTACAGGCGGCGGTCGAAGAAGGGATCGACGAAATTCTGCGCCTGGCCTCCTGCAAAGGGCGGTCGGAGCAAAAATTGGTGGTCTTTGGTGCATGGTTGAACGCTATCGCGAGCAACTTTTGCGGGAATTGCCGGAGGTTGATCTTTTTCTTGGTGTCGATGCGCAGCTCTCAATTGTCGCCGCGCTACGCGATCTGATCAATGGCCGGGAACGCCGACTGCTTTTCAATTCTCTCAGCGGTGTCGTTGGCGAAGCGCCACGCCTGCTGGCCGCGCCGCGCCATCGGGCCTATGTGAAAATCACCGAGGGATGCGATAACCGTTGTTCCTACTGCATGATTCCCGCCATTCGCGGCCCCTTGCGCAGCCGCGCGGTCGAGGATGTAACGCGGGAGGCGGCGTGGTTGGAGCGGCAAGGCGTGCGCGAGCTGTCGCTGATCGCCCAGGATTTGACCGCCTTTGGCCGCGACCGCGCCGGTCACGCTGAATTGCCCTTGCTCCTTGACGCCCTGATAAAGGCGACAAACATGCCCTGGATTCGCCTGCTCTATCTGCACCCGCTGGGCGTCAGCCAGGCGCTGCTTGAACGTTTGGCCGCAGAGCCACGTTTGCTGCCTTATTTGGATATTCCTATTCAGCACGCCAGCGACGCCATATTGAAGGCGATGAACCGCCGCTACGACCGCGCTATCTTGGAACATTTACTGGCGAATATTCGCGCCGCCGTCCCCGGCATCAGTTTGCGCACCACGCTGCTCGTGGGCTTTCCGGGCGAAAAAGAAACTGATGTTGAAGAACTCATCGAATTTATTGGAAAAAACAAATTCGACCACTTGGGTGTCTTCGCCTATTCCAATGAAGAAGGTTGTCCATCGGAGTATTTTCCGGATCAGTGTTCAGAAGAAGAAAAGGCCCGGCGCGTTGATCTGGTTATGGCGACGCAGGTGAAGATTTCCGCCGCCCGGCAAAAATCCTATATTGGGCAAACCTTGGATGTGTTGGTGGAAGGCGTGGCGCGGGAATCGGATTTGCTGCTGGAGGGACGTGGCATCCACCAGGCGCCAGAAGTGGATGGTTGTATCTATATTACCGATGGAGTCGCCAATCCCGGCGATATTGTGCGGGTGCGCATTGATACGGCGCACACCTACGACTTGGCGGGCGGCATCGTCTGAACAAGGAAAAAGGCGCGCCGTGTAGGCGATTCACTGGCCGTTGTTGACCCGCTCACGCAACTCTTTGCCGACTTTGAAAAACGGCAATTTCTTGGGTTTCACCGTGATTTGTTTGCCGGTTTTTGGGTTGCGCCCGTCATACGAGCCGTAGCGTTTGATGACGAAGCTGCCGAATCCTCGAATTTCGATGCTGTCGCCCCTGGCCAAGGCGTCAGTCATGGCGTCGATGACCGTATTGGTGATGGCGGTGGCTTCTTTGTGTGAAATGTTGATTTCCTGCGCCAGGGCTTCAATCAGTTCGGATTTATTCATACGCGCCTCCCGCGAACACGTTGGAGTGATAGGATGCTGTTTTCGGGTTTTGGCCGAAGACGGTAAAATCACGGATATTATGCCGCAGGATTCACCGTTTTCCCCGGCGCGGGAATAATCTGCGCCGACCTCGTTTATCTCTTTGATATTACTGCAATGATTTGAATCTAATCAGCTTTTTTGGCGTTTGTAAAGGGAAAGCTACAGGAAAAATTTCCTCAATTCCGCCGCCGCGAGAAAGCGATATTTGCCCACCGCCAGGTCGCCCAATCGCAATCGTCCGTAGGCGGTTCGCCGCAGGGCGATCACCGGATAGCCCACTGCTTCAAACATCCTCTTAACTTGCCGTTTCCGTCCTTCGTGTAAAATTATGCGGATTCGACTGCGGCCGGTCGGCAGAGTTTCTAGAAATTTAACAGAGCATGGGGCGGTCGGCCCATCATCAAGGACAAGTCCGCGCGCCAGCCTTTGTAAAGCGATGTCATCAGGCGCGCCGCGTACCACCGCCTCATAGGTCTTCTCACTGTGGAAAGAAGGATGTAGCACGCGATGGGTGAAGGCGCCGTCGTTGGTGAAAAGCAAAGCGCCCTCGGTGTCGAGATCGAGTCGGCCCACCGGAAACAGGCGTTCTTGCATCGGCGGCAAAAGCGCAAGAACTGTCGGGCGTCCCTGTGGGTCGCGGGTGGTGGTGACATAGCCCTTGGGCTTGTTCATGAGGATGTACACCAGATTGGTCGGCGGCGTCACCTCGCGGCCGTCGCAGGTGATCCGCTGGCGTTTCGGCTCAATCAGTCGCCCCATTTCACTGACGACCACGCCGTCAACCTGAACGCGCCCGGCAGCGATCATGGTCTCGGCCTTGCGCCGTGAGGCGACGCCGCAGGCGGCCAGGTATTTATGTAGCCGCAAGGCGCTCATCGAAGCGACGGCGGCAACAGTTTCGGTAGTCGCGCATCGACTTTTTTCCTGGTCTCCTCGTCAACCGCCAACACATCGGTGTACCAGGGTTTGATGCGGCAATCCAGCGCCACCGGCCCTTGCAAACCAACGTGAAAACGGCGGACAAAGCGCGAAGCGGCGTGGATGTCGGCCGCCGGTTCAAATCGCGTGAAGACCGTCCAGAGGAATTCTTGCATTGAGGCGACGCAGGCGGCCAAATCATCAACGAGAATGGCTATGGGCATCGCGCCCAAGCCTTCCCAGGCGGCTAAACGGGCCGCCAAATCTTTGTTTTCTTTGTATGAGTCGCCTTCAACCACCAGAGTGCCAGGCAGAAAAAGCCGCGCTCGGCGGCAGCCCGGCGGCAACTCGCCATGAAATTCCAGGGGCAGCTCGCGGCACTTTTCCCGCCCCAATCCCATGAGCATCGCTTTTGACCCCATGTTCACCGACGGCCCAGTGTAGTCGAGGGTATCCTGGGCGGTGTCGGCGAAAATATGCAAGTCGCTCGCCCAGTTGACTCGCTCCAGCACATGCGTCCACAAGGTCTTGAAATTGCTGACATCGAGGTCGCCATCGGTGACGATGAGAAATTTACTCAGCGACAACTGGCCCTCGCCCAACACCCGCAAAGCGCAGGCGAAGGCTTCCCGTGGATAGCGGTTTTCGACGCGGGCCGCCGCCAGGCAATGGAAACCGGTTTCGCCGAAGGTCTTGAGCTGTTTTAAGCCCTTCATCACCAAGGGGAAGAGTGGCGACAGCAATTCCTGGAGAAAATCGCCGATATAATAATCTTCCTGTTTCGGGCGACCGACCACTGTCGCCGGGTAAATGGCGTCCCGTCGATGATAGATGTGGCTGATTTTGAAAACCGGGTAGTCGTGGGTCAGTGAATTATAGCCGTAATGGTCGCCAAACGGACCTTCCAGGCGGCGCAGGCCAGGCGGGACAATGCCTTTAACGGCGAATTCGGCGCTGGCCACCAGACGGTGACCACCGCGCGGGTCTTCAACCAGCGGCAATTTTTTTCCAAGTAAAAGAGATGTCAGGATGAGTTCGGGAATATCTTCCGGCAAGGGGGCGATGGCGGCCAGCATCAGGGCTGGCGGGCCGCCGATATACAGGGTGAGCGGCAAGGCCAGTCCCAGTTGTTCCGCCCGATGATAGTGGTAGCCGCCGCCTTTGTGAATCTGCCAGTGGATGCCGGTGGTCTGGTCGTCGTAACGCTGGATGCGGTACATGCCCAGATTGTGGCCCTTCCCTTCCGGATGTTCGGTGTATACCAAGGGCAGGGTGACGAACGGCCCGCCATCGCCTTGCCAGGAAGTGAGGAGCGGTAGACTGCCTAAACGCGGCGGTATTTGGCAATGTTCGAGCACTGGCGCGGTTTTGACGGCTTTTAAGCCGATTCGTAAAGCGTCAATAGCCAGACGGCGTTTTCGCCACAGTGTGTTCAGGGAAATATCGGCGGCTGATTCGGCCAGGTTGGCCAGTTCGCGGACAAAGCGTTGCGGTCGCCCGGCAAACGCCTGTTCCAGGCGGCGCTCACTGCCGAATAAATTAGTGACCACCGGAAATGATGAGCCTTTGACGCGGCGGAACAACAGGGCCGGGCCGTTTCGCTGAATGACGCGGCGGTGGATTTCGGCGATTTCCAGATACGGATCGCATTCTTGATCAATTTCCAGGAGGTCGCCGTCGCGGCGCAGGACATCAAGATAGGCGCGCAGGTCGGCGAGGATGGGGGGATTCATGGCGCGTCCTGTTACTTAACGGATTCATTGAGGAAATGGCGATGGTATTCGTCTTCGCTGAGATGCCGTTTCATTAAACCGGTTAGTTGGTCAGTGAGCGCGATGATTTCCTCGCTGGACATGCGGGCGGCCAGAAGCGAGGCGAATTCGCGCCGTCCGAAAAGTCGCAGATAGGTGATGAGCGAGCGGACATCAAGCGCGTGGTCGAGTCCGAAACACATACTGTCAGGGGAAATATCCATGGAAAACCTCAGAAAAGAAAGCTTTGAGTATAGAAGCGGGTTTATCCGCCGTCAACGTCGCCGCCGGATTTTCCCTTGTCGAGGGCGACTCCAACCAGTACATTCTTTTCCGCGTTTCAGCCAGGCGCATTGTTCGTGGGCGGGTTCCCGCCCGTTTTCATCGTTTACAAAGGAGGAATTACAGCCATGGCTTCCGACAAAGTGCAACAGATCAGCGACGCCGATTTCGCGTCAGTCACCAGTTCCGCCCAACCCTGCCTCGTCGATTTCTGGGCGCCTTGGTGCGGCCCCTGCAAAGCCTTAGGCCCGGTTATCGACGAAGTGGCCGAGCATTTCAGCGGCAAGGCGATCATCGCCAAGATGAATGTTGACGACAATCCCGTGACGCCGGGAAAATTTGGCATTCGCGCCATTCCGACGATGATTCTCTTCAAAAACGGTCAGCTTATCGACCAGATTACCGGCGCCGCCGCCAAAGCGCAGATCATCGACCTTGTGAACAAAGCGCTGTGATTCCATGGCGCTCCGGCTTTTTGCTTCGGAGCGTCGCGTTTTCCATCCCCCAGTCCGTTCCCCATGCCGAAAACACATTACGAATTGATCATTTTGGGCGGCGGCCCGGCCGGTCTGACCGCCGGACTCTACGCCGCCCGCGCCCGGCTCGACCATCTGCTGATTGAAAAAGGAGCCACCGGCGGCCAGGTTTTGAACACCCATTGGGTCGATAATTATCCTGGTTTCCCCGACGGCATTTCCGGCTACGACCTGATGGAAAAGATGGCCGCCCAGGCCGCGCGCTTCGAGATGAATTCCATCATCAGAGAAGTCGTGCGGGTTGAACTGCCGGAACATGGGCCGAAGATCATCGGTCTGGACGATGGCTCGCGCCTGACCTGCGACAGTCTCATCATCTGTAGCGGCGCGCGCGCCAACAGTTGCGGCGCGCCTGGCGAGACGAAGCTGCTCGGCAAGGGGGTCAGCTACTGCGGCACCTGCGACGGCCCGTTCTTTCGCGGCCTGCATGTAGTGGTGGTGGGCGGCGGCAACACAGCGGCGCAGGAAGCCGATCATCTGACCAAATTCGCCGAAAAGGTCACGCTGATTCACCGCCGCGACAGCCTGCGCGCCACCAAAGTGGTGCAGGAAAAGGCCCTGGCCAATCCGAAAATAGGATTCATCTGGAACAGCCGGGTCAGCGCTATTTTCGGCGACAAAGAGGTCGAGGCAGTGGAAGTGACTGGAAACGACGGCGCGGTTTCGCGGCTGGCGGCGCAGGGGGTGTTTGTCTTCATTGGCATCACGCCGAACAACGCCGGTCTGCCGCTGGACAGGCTTAAGGCCGACGAAAACGGCTTTATCCCAGTGGATGTCGAATCATGCACCTGTGTGCCGGGTGTAATGGCGGCGGGCGACATCTGCGCCAAAGAGACGCGGCAAATCATCAACGCCTGCGGCGACGCGGCGGTGGCGGTGTTGTCGGCTGAACGCTATCTCATGAATTTGGAGCGCACGCCATGACAAGATTGATCGCCGCAGTCGCGCTGCTGGCGCTGATGTCCGGTTGTGCCGCCGTTTCCGATTATATCGGTTTGGATGACGTGACCATCGAGCGGGCGGCGGCAAAAAAACCGGACGACGCCGAAAGCGCTATCAATCTGGCTAAAAAAGGGATGGATGACTATCGGGTGGGGCGGTATTTCAATGCCGTGGATTATTTTGAAAAAATCCTCAATCGCTACCCGTTTTCCCCGGAGGCGACGCTCGCCGAATTAAAAGCCGCCGACTGCAAATTTTTCATGGAGCGATACGGCGAGGCGCTGGGGCAGTACCGGGATTTTGAAGAGCACCATCCGACCAACGAGGCCATGCCCTACGTTCTTTTTCAGAAAGGCATGTGCCATTATTTGCGCATCGACCGGGTGGACCGCGACACCAGCTACGCCGCCGAGGCGGTGAAACAATTCAAGCAGTTGTTGCGCCAGTTTCCCGATTCACCCTATGCGTCGGAGGCCGAGGCGCGGGTGCGAGCGGCCCAGGATTTTCTGGCCAACCACGAATTTTTTGTCGCCGAATACTATCTGCGGCAGGGGAAACCACAGGAAGCGCAGGGCCGGTTCAATTATCTTCTCACCCTGTATCCCGACAGCACGCTGGCACCGAAGGCCAAAGAACTCCTGGCCCAGATCAAGGCGGGCAAAACGCCGGAGAAGGATTTTACCTCGTACCTGCCGACCATCGCCCTGCCTGACTGGATGTCGTTTCAGAAAAAGCGGGTGGCGCCGCCCCAGAGCAAATCCCAGGAAAGGCCATAAAAGCGGAGAGGCGCGCTGTGTCCTAAACCGGGTCAAGCTAGGTCTTCAGCCAGGGCCATGTCACGGTCAAGCGAAATTTCCATCGCCCGCACCGGGCAGATCGGCACGCAGAGATTGCAACCGGTGCAGCGTTCGGCGTCGAAGAGCACGGTCATTTGTGGGCGGCTGATTGACAAGGCGCCGGATGGACAAACGCCGGTGCAGGCGCCGCACTGGAAGCATTTGCTTTCGTCGCGGCGGATGCGCGAGGCCAGACGCTGTGCCGAGACGCCGTAGCCGCGCAGGTAATCAAGACCCGCTTTCACGCTTTCCTTCGCGCCCTTGATTTCAAGAATCATCATCCCTTCCCGCTGCAACAGGATGTCAGCTTTCAGGATGTTGAACTCCAGGTCGTAATCCTTGACCAGGCGGTACACGAAGGGACGGTCGCTGGTATCCTTCGGGAATCGCAGGACATAAATTTGCGTATGCACGGCGTCAACCTCATTTGATGTGATGAAAAGGGAAAACGCCAACATGTACCATTTCTTA
This sequence comes from Desulfobulbaceae bacterium, assembly GCA_031287565.1. Taxonomy (GTDB): domain Bacteria; phylum Desulfobacterota; class Desulfobulbia; order Desulfobulbales; family Desulfocapsaceae; genus UBA8130. Next base: position 13,770 of record JAITSS010000022.1, on the reverse strand, counting down.
CGGGCGGATTGCAAGCCGGGCGGGCGCGACGGCCATTTCCGCGTATAACGAGGACGAAACGCATGGATCAATCCCGTTTGTCGAATATCGTCCATGGATTGGCCGCAGGCAGCCTGTCGCCCGATGCGGCTTTGGCCATGTTGCGTGATTTTCCCGCCGGAGCCGGGACGGATTTTCTCCTCGACACCCAAAGGCGGCTGCGCACCGGCCTGCCGGAAGTCATCTACGGTGAGGGCAAGAGCGCCGGGCACATCATCGAGTTGGCGCGGCGGTTGTTGGCGACTGGCGAACAGGTGTTGGCCACCCGTGTCGATGAGGCGAAAGCCGCCGAGGCGCGGCAGGCTGTGCCGGAACTCGCCTACGACGCCACGGCGCGCATTCTGTACGCCAGGCCAAAATCCTGCGACCCAAAGCGGGGCATGATCGCCGTGGTCTGCGCCGGGACTTCCGATGTGCCCGTCGCCTCGGAAGCGGCGCTGGTCGCCCGCTGCCTTGGCAATCCGGTTGAAGAGATCAGAGATGTCGGCGTCGCCGGATTGCATCGTTTGTTGGCGTGGCTCGATAGGCTGCGGGCGGCGCGCGTGATCATCGCCGTCGCCGGCATGGAAGGCGCTCTGCCCAGCGTCATCGCCGGTCTGGTTGACGCGCCGCTGATCGCCGTGCCCACTTCCGTTGGCTATGGCGCGAGCTTTCACGGCGTCGCGGCGCTTTTAGCCATGCTGAACGGCTGCGCGCCCGGTGTTTCCGTGGTCAACATCGACAACGGGTTCGGCGCCGCCTGCTGCGCTGACGCCATCAATCGCCGCTGACCGTGGTCGCCTTGCGCATTTCCGCCGTTTCGGTATAATCGCCGGGCTGTTCAGCCGGGTTCATAACAATTTTTCAACCATTCTTTCTCGCCGAAAAGCATCCGCTCCCCTTCGGCCCCATACCGCCATGAATACCACCATCAAGCTCAAGCTGGGATTGCTCTTCTTCTTTGTCGTCATGTCTTTTGTCGTGCTGATGCCCTCTTTTTCCAGCCATACGCCCGATTGGTGGAAAAAATACCTCAGCCCTGGCGCTTTGCGTCTGGGCCTCGATTTGCAGGGCGGGATGCACCTGGTCTTAAAAGTCAATTTGCCGCAGGCGGAAATCAATACGTTGCAACTCGCGGCCAATGACCTCAAGGATTCCCTGACTGAAAAATCAATCAGCGCCGTCCTCACCGCCTCGAACGACCCGAATGTCATCGTTTTCACGCTGGCCAACACCGGCGCCAGCGAGGAAGTGCGCGACATCATCAAAAAGAATTTCCCCGATCTGAACGCCAAGATTGAGGCGCAGGTCGGCAGCTTTCCCAAGGTCTTTCTCAGCTTAACCGACGCGGCCAAGGGCGAAATCAAAAATGGCGCGGTTGATCAATCGCTTGAAATTCTCAGAAACCGCATCGACCAGTTCGGCGTCGCTGAACCAGTTATTGTCCGTCAGGGAACGGACGAAATCGTCATTCAGTTGCCAGGCGTCAAAGATAAAGCGCGGGCTATGAAATTGATCGGTGACACGGCGCAACTCGAATTCAAAATGGTCGCCGACAGCCCCGGCGTCGATTTGGCGGCCTTGATCGCCGACGCGAAGAAGAGCGGCTCGTGGCGCGAGGGCGAAAGCATGGCCAAGTTGAACCGCGCCTTGCAAAATTCGCTGCCGGAAGGCGCCACGCTGTATTTTGAAAAGGAAAAAGACCCAGCCACCACCAGGGAAATCATCCGCCCGATTTTGCTGGAAAACAAAACGCTGATGACCGGCGATATGGTCAAAGACGCCCAGGTGCGCATCGGTGGCACCTTCAACGAACCCTATGTCGGCCTGGATTTGACCAGCCACGGTGGCAAGCTGTTCGGCAACATCACCGAAAAAAACGTTGGTCGCCGCATGGCCATTGTGCTGGATGGCGTGGTGCGCTCGGCGCCGGTGATCCGCGAGCGCATTTTGGGCGGCTCGGCGCAGATTTCCGGCAGCTTCACTCACGCTGAAGCCAGCGACTTGGCCATCGTGCTGCGGGTCGGCGCTTTGCCCGCGCCGGTTGACATCATCCAGAATATGAGCGTCGGAGCTAGCCTCGGTCAGGATTCGATCAATAATGGTTTATATTCCGGCCTCTTCGGCACGATTCTGGTTGTCGGTTTCGCGCTGATTTACTATCGGCTGTCCGGCCTGGTGGCCAATGTCGCGCTGTTCCTGAACGTCCTCTTCTTGTTCGCCGGCTTGGCCATCGTTAGCGCCACCCTGACCCTGCCCGGCATCGCCGGTATCATTCTTTCGATCGGCATGGCCATCGACTCGAACGTGCTGATCTTCGAGCGCATCCGCGAGGAAACGGCGATCGGGAAAACGGTGCGCTCCAGCATCGACGCCGGTTTTGATAAGGCCTTCTGGTCGATTATGGATTCACAGGTCACAACCTTGGTGACGGCGCTGGCCCTGTTCCTCTTCGGCACTGGCCCGATCAAAGGATTCGCCGTCACCCTGACTCTTGGCATTATCTTTAACCTGTACACTGCCCTGACCTGCTCGCAGACGATGTTCCACGCGATCAACCACGTAAAACCTATTCGCCATATCAAATACTTGCAACTGCTCAAGCCGCAATCGCTGGACTACATGCGGGTGAAGAACATCATGTTCGGCATCTCGGCGGTCATGTCGATTCTCGGCCTCATCGCCCTGGTGCAGATTGGGCGCGGCCACGCCAATCTCGGCGTCGATTTCGCGGGCGGCTCTCTTTTTCAGTTTAAGGCCGAGCAGGCGTTTCCGCTGGAAGAAGTGCGGGAAGCGCTTGCCGCTGGTGGCTTTGCCGACAGCGACCTGCAAGGCGTTGAAGGCGAAACCCGGCTGATCGTCAAGTTGAAAAAGGAAGAAAACGTCATCGGCGATACCGCGGCGAACGTCAGCGCCCTTTTGAATAAGAGCTTTCCGCAGAATCATTTCGTCATGGAAAATCAGGAGGAGATTGGCTCTTCGGTGAGCAGCACACTGCGCAACAAGGCCTTTCTGGCCATTGTGTTGTCGTTTGTCGGCATTGTCTCCTACCTGGCCTTTCGCTTCGACATCCGCTTCGGCGTCGCGGCTTTGTGTTCGACCTTGCACGACGTGCTGAGTGTGGTCGCCATCTGCTGGCTATTGAATCTGGAGATGAACTTGCTTTTGGTGACGGCGTTGCTGACGTTGGCCGGGTATTCGCTGAACGACTCGGTGGTCATCTTCGACCGCATCCGTGAAAACACCGCCAAACATAAAGATTGGGCGCTTGGCTCAATCATCAATCTCAGCGTCAACGAGGTGTTGAGCCGCACCGTGATCACCGGCCTGACTACCTTGATGGTCTTGCTGTCGTTGTGGTTGTTTGGTGGCTCGGTGCTGCATGATTTCTCGACGATTCTTCTGATAGGTATCTTGATTGGCACCTACTCGTCGATCTTCGTCGCCAGCCCGATTCTCACCCTGATGCCGGCGAGGAAAGCGGCATGAGCGAAATCGGCGGCATGAAAGCGATTGGCGCGGACCAAACCTTTCGCTTCGCCTGCCATCCCGCCGTGCCGTGTTTCACCGAATGCTGCCGGATGCTGGAGCTGGCCTTGCATCCCTATGATTTCATCCTGTTGCGCCGCGCCACCGGCCTCGATTCACCGCGATTGTTTGAACAATTCATCATTGAAGAAGAGCAGCCCGGCTTGCCTTTTCCCCGCCATTATCTGGCCATGGTTGATGATGGACGCGCCAGTTGTCCGTTTGTCGGCGCGAATGGCTGCGGGATTTATCCCTTCCGTCCCGCCGCCTGCCGCTCGTATCCGCTTGGTCGCGCCGCGCTTTTTGCTGCGGGCGTTACGGAAGAGCGCTTTGTTTGCGTGCGGGAGCCGCATTGCCGGGGTTTTGCCAGCGGTGCGATGTACCGGCCCACCGAATATCTGGCGGCGCAGGGTTTAGACGAAATCAACCGCTGCCACGACGCGGTGGCGCGTTTCTTGCAACGACCTGAAATGCGCGATTTCACACCCAAGGCTGAGGAAAAACGTCTGTACGTCCTGGCTCTTTGTCAGATTGATCTCTTCCGCGCCCGCCTTGAGGCCGGAGCGTTCCCGGATTTCGCGGCGGCGGATGCGGCGGCTTCCGGCGATGACGGCGAATTTCTCATCCGGACCGTCGCTTGGCTGGAACGAAAATTTTTCCACTGTCGCCAGGGGGCATCATGCTGAAGGCGCTGATTTTTGATTGCGACGGCGTGATGTTCGACTCACGGGAAACCAACCGCGCCTACCACGATCATTTGCTCGCGGCTTTTGGTCTGCCGCCGATGGATGAGGATGAGCTGGAGTACGTGCATATCCATAACGTCTGGGAAAGCGTCGCCCATATTTTTCGTAACTACGCTGTCTCGCTTGATAAAGTGCATGAATTTCGCCTGCGGGACGACTACCGTCCCTTTTTTCGCTCTATGAAGATGGAACCCGACCTGCGCAAATTTCTTGCCAGGGCGAAGCCGCGTTTCAAACTGGCCATCGCTACCAATCGCACCAACACCATGGAGGCGATTTTAGAAGAATTCGACCTGACCGATTTTTTCGATAAGGTGATGACCGCCGAAAACTCCCGTCGGCCCAAACCGGCGCCGGAGCCGCTTCTGGAAATCATCGAAGCCTTTGCCTGTCGCATTGACGAAGCTCTGTACGTCGGTGATTCCTCAATTGATGAACAATGCGCCCGCGCCTGCGCCATGCCCTTTGTCGCTTTCCGTAATCCGCGTCTCACCGCCCGCTACCATATCCAATCTTTTCTGGACCTGTTTTCCCTGCCGCCGCTGGCCGAGGCGATGCGCGTCGCCTGATCCGTGGACGCGAGTTCCGCAAATGCGGAAAAAAGCGGTGACGGTTTGCCGTGAATTTCCGATAATTACGTAAAGATACTTGAAAAAAGCGTTTGCCGTCGTGTACCCTACTTCTTCAGATTTTATTGTGATTGCTTACGCGACATTTACGCTTTTGTGGACGATGCCGGGTCGCTTTGTCGGAATTGGTTCCTGTTTCCTATGATCATTCGCCTGCCCCCTTGCGAAACTTATGAATGCTGAGAGCAAACAGCTTGAAGAACTGTACCGGAGCATCAGCGCGCAGTTCGTCAATCATCCACTGATTCGCATTGAGGCGGTTAAAGGCGATCCGCCTGAGCAATACGAAGTCACCTATAAAATCCCCTGTGCGGTTAAGACGCCGGATGGGCGGATTGTGCAGCAGAGCGGCCACACCGTCATCATCACCATTCCCTTTGGCTTCCCGCATTTTTCCCCGACCTGCAAACCGAAAGGCCAGATTTTCCATCCCGACTTCGATTCGGCGGCGATTTGTCTAGGCGATTTCTGGCAGAATAACCGCGATTTAGGCGATCTGATTCGTCACATCGGCGCGATGCTGTCCGGCGAAATCTATTCGACGGAAAACACCTTCAACGAAGAGGCGGCCCGTTGGTATCTGGAGCACCGCGACCAGTTGCCGTTTGCTGTCACCGGCCTGACCAAGAGTGGTTGGTCGCCGGACGAGGCCGTCGTCCCGGAAGGCAAAAAGGAAGACAATATCCTGACACTGGAGCTGGATGTGCTCGAAGAAGAAGAGCGCAACGCCCAGGAGAAAAACGCTGACGGCGCGTTGCAGGGGCCGCCGGCGGCTTTGGGCGGTGACCTGTCGTCGAACAATCAGGAAAAATCGGCCAGATTATGGGAATTGTCGCAGAAAAAGCAGTTCATGCGTTTGAAACGCGAGCTGGATGCGCTGGAGCTTGGCGAGTCGATTGAAGGGCAGGAAGCCTTGGTGCAGAAGACACATGCCGCCTTGGCTGAAGCGCGAGAGTTGTATCGCCAAGCTGATGACGAAGAATGTCAGGGAGAGATGGAGAAGGCGGCCGCGCTCTATGCCCAGGTCGCCGATAAGGTGGCCGATTTTCCTGACATTGATATGGCCATTCAGCGGGCGCAAAACACCAAAAACGTTTTGAACGACCTGTACAAACCGCCCGCGCCGCCGGTTCCCGTTCGTCCCGGTGAACCGCCCGCCAGCCAGGCCGCGTCGGGAAAAGGCCGGTTGCTGTCCATTCGCAAAAAAGACAAAGCCCTTACCGTCGCGCAAGCGAAGACCGCGCCGATTTACAGCCGCAAACTCCATATCGGCATCGTGCCGCTGACCGCCGTGGCCTGTTTGGTGATTCTTGTCGCCGCGTTTGGTTTTCTCTGGCTGTTGGGCACGGACCGGCTCGGCGAAGCCGACGGATTGCTGTCGCAGTGTCGGCAGGCCATGGTCGATCTGGATTTTTATCGCGCTGAAACCACCTGCCAAAACGCCCAGCGCACCGCCGATTCGGTGATGTTCGGCTCGATTGAGCGCAAAGATACGCTGTTGCGCAACGTCAGAACCGTCCTTGAGTCCGAGGAATTTCGCCAGGGCATGTTGGGAAATATCCTGATTGAGGGGCGCTATGTCGCCAAAGACGCCGCCGAGCAGCAAAAGATTTTTCAGAACGCTTTGAAAGAGGCGACTATCGCCGGCGCCGCCGGTCAATGGTCGCGGGCGGCGAATGAATACCGCAAAGCCTTGGCCGTTGAGGAGGCCTATTCGGCGGTGCGGGTGGATAGTCGCTTGGCGATTGAGCAGCAATTGGCCTTGGCCGAGACCCGTCTTTTTCTGGAAAAAGCCCAGGAAAGCCTGTCCATCGCCGATAAATCCAAAGCCTTGGAGTATCTCCTGGGGGCGCAGAAAAGTGTGACCAAGGTCAGCCCGGAGGCGATAGAAGAGCTTTCGGCAACCATCAATTCCTTGCTTGCCCAACGACAATTCGCCGATTTGAAAGAGCAGGCCGACCACCTTTTGGAAAAATCCGATTGGCAGGGCGCGCACGCCCTGTTCCAACAGGCGATTTTGCTTGGCCGTGAGCTTTCGGCCAGCCAGCAGCAGGAAGCGGTGGGCGATGTGCGGAAAAGCGCCACTCGCGCCGGTCTTTATGCCGCCATTGAGGAAGGTAACCGGGCGTTTGGCAACGGGAAATGGGATGAGGCTTTAGGCCAATACGGGATCGCTTTGGGCATGGCCAGAAACGATGCCCTGGGGTTCACTGCGCGCGATCAGGATAAACTCCGTTCTTGGCTGATGAAGCTCATTCTGCAAACCAATATCATTCAGAATCGACAGCGGGCTGACCTCGCTCTGAAGAGCAAACATATCGACGATGGCAAAGGATACCTGCAACGGATTGTCACACTGATCCGGATGAGTCCGTTCTCAAGCGAGCGGCAGTTTTTCGTTATCTCCAACGAGACGAAGGAAAAACTCGAACAGCTTGATGACGATGAATTTATCGCCGACAAAACCAAATATCTGATGGCCAACTATAAACAATTGTTTCAGAGCCATTCTCCCGATGTGAAAACCGATAATCTTGATGATCCGAAGGTCAGTTTCGTGGGGAAACGCAAAGGGCGGTATTTGTTCCAGGTGTTGTGCAAACAACGCGGCAGCGGCGTCACCCTGAAAATGCAGTTCCTGCATGACCCGTCTGGTGATCGCTGGCTCTACTACGCCGACCCGGATTGATGCTGGGACTGACGGTGCGCGCGGCCACATCGGGCGACCTGAAAAAAAACAGGTCGCCTTTTTTATGCGCGGATTACAGCAGGAAGCGGAATTCGCCTTTGCCCAGCAGGTCGTGCAGATGCAAAACGCCCAGAAGCGGGCCGTCCGGCGAGATGATCGGCAAAATGGTGATTTCATGCTGTTGCATGATACTCAAGGCATCGACGGCCAAGGCTTCCGCGCCTATAGTGATGGGATTTTCTGTCATCAAGGCCCGCGTCGGTAGATTGGCGAAGTCGGCGGAGGCCGCGCCGCCTTCGGCGAAAAAACGGCGAATATCGCCGTCGGTGATGATGCCGCGCGGCATGGATTGATCGTCAACAACGATGACGGCGCCCAAGTTGTGGGCATTCAGCAACCGCAGCGCCGCCGCCGCGCTTTCTTCAATGCCGACCAGCGGCGCGGCGTCACCCGTCAGCATGACTTCCCGCACGCGCACTTTTAACCGCTCGCCCAGGCTGCCGCCGGGGTGGTTGTCGCGAAAATCCCGCGCCTGAAAATTCTTCTGGTTCAGAAGCGCCACCGCGAGAGCGTCGCCCATGGCCAGGGTCGCCGTGGTGCTGGCGGTTGGGGCCAAACCCAATGGACAGGCTTCACGCGGCACCTTGATGTTCAGTGTGACATCGGCGGCCCGCGACATGGTGGAATGGCGGCCACCGGTCATGGCGATAATTGGGTTGCCACGTTTTTTTACAATGCCGAGCAGACCGTTCAGCTCGACGGTTTCGCCAGAATAAGAAATCGCCAGGACGACGTCGCCCGGCATCACCATGCCCAGATCGCCGTGCAGGGCTTCGACGGGGTGCAGGAAGCAGGCTGGGCTGCCGGTGCTGTTCAGGGTGGCGGCGATTTTCTGGCCGACCACGCCCGATTTGCCGATGCCGGTAATCACCACCCGCGACGGGCAGGCCAAAAGGATGGTGATAGCGCGGGCGAATTCGTCGCCGAGATTCTCACGCACCGTTTTCAGCCCTTCTTCTTCGACGCGAAACACTCGCCGCGCCTGGTCAAGCACTGTTTCCATCGTTTTTGTCCCTGTGATCGCCGGTTGCGCCGGAGGAATGCGGTTGAATGCGAAAATACGGACAATTTACTAACTGTCTGTCCGATTTTTGTGTTAATTTATCACGTTTTTACTTTTTTTGCCGCAGCGAAAGCGTCTCGTCCGCGCCGGGCGGGGCGTCCTTGTTTCCATTCAGGAGATTTGTATCATGTCCAACTATCTGTTTACGTCCGAATCGGTCTCGGAAGGTCATCCCGACAAAGTCGCCGACCAGATTTCCGACGCCATCCTCGATTCCATCCTCGAACAAGACGCCAAGGCCCGCGTCGCCTGCGAGACGCTGGTCACCACCGGCATGGTGGTCATCGCCGGCGAAATCACCACTTCGGCTTGGGTCGATATGCCGCATGTCGTGCGCGAGACCGTGAAGGAAATCGGCTATAATTCGTCGGAAATGGGCTTTGACTGGCAATCCTGCGCCGTCCTGACTTCCATTGATAAACAGTCGGCGGACATTGCCCAGGGCGTCGATGAGGGCACTGGCCTTGATCTTGATCAGGGCGCGGGCGACCAGGGTTTGATGTTTGGTTATGCCTCCGACGAAACCGACGTCCTCATGCCGTTGCCGATTACTTTGGCCCATCGTTTAACCAAACGCCAGTCCGAGGCGCGGAAATCGGGCAAACTGCCTTGGCTGCGCCCTGACGCCAAAAGCCAGGTCACGGTGCAGTATGATCACGATGTGCCGAAACGCCTGGAAGCGGTGGTGCTTTCCACCCAGCACAGCCCGGATGTTTCGTATGAGGCGCTGAAAGAAGGGGTAATGGAAGAAATCCTGAAACCGATTCTTCCCGACGGTATGCTTGATAAGAATACGAAATACTTCATCAATCCGACCGGGCGTTTCGTCATTGGCGGGCCGGTCGGCGATTGCGGCGTCACCGGGCGCAAAATCATCGTCGATACCTATGGCGGCAAAGGTTCGCATGGCGGCGGCGCTTTTTCCGGCAAGGATCCATCCAAAGTGGATCGTTCTTCTTCGTATATGGGCCGCTACATCGCCAAAAATGTTGTGGCGGCGGGCATCGCCAAGCAGCTTGAGGTGCAAATCGCCTACGCCATCGGTATTTCCAAACCGGTTTCGATTAACGTCAACAGCTTCGGCACCGGCAGAATCGCCGACGAAAAAATCCGCGAGCTGATCATCGCCCACTTCGATATGCGGCCAAAGGCGATCATTCAGCAACTCGACCTCTTGCGGCCCATTTATCGCAAGACCGCCGCTTACGGCCATTTTGGCCGGGAATTGCCGGAATTCACCTGGGAAAAAACCGACAAGGCCGCCTTGTTGAAAGACGCTGCCGGTATCAAATAATATTCTGGCCAAAAATCTTCCGGGGAGCGCTGCGAGATTCTTCGCGAATCCCAGGCCCGGAAGCCGCCGTCTTGTCACAAAGCGGCGGTCTGGTTCAACGGCGCTCGCCCTACTGAATCCCCGCCGGGCGCGGGGCGGCGAGCGCTGGACATCTGTATTGCCCCGCCGCTTTCATTTTCCCCGCCCGGCCATAGACAAGAAGGAGCATGTCCATGACCGCGAAGCAAGATTGTATCGTCGCCGACCCCACGCTCGCCAGTTGGGGCAGAAAAGAAATCGTCATTGCCGAGACCGAAATGCCGGGTCTCATGGCCATTCGCGAAGAGTTTTCCGCGAGCAAACCACTCAAAGGGGCGCGCATCACCGGCTCTTTGCACATGACCATCCAGACGGCGGTGCTGATTGAAACCCTGACTGCTTTGGGCGCCGAAGTGCGCTGGGCCTCGTGCAATATCTTTTCCACCCAGGACCACGCCGCCGCCGCCATGGCTGAACGCGGCATCCCGGTTTTCGCGGTCAAAGGCGAAAGCCTGACTGATTATTGGGAATACACGCACCGCATTTTCGAGTGGCCGGACGGCGGCTATTCCAACATGATTTTAGATGACGGCGGCGACGCCACTTTGTTGCTGCATCTGGGCGCCAAAGCGGAACAGGATATTTCCGTGCTGGACAAACCGGACAGCGAAGAGGCCACAGTGCTGTTCGCGGCGATTAAGGCCAAGCTGGCCATCGACCCGACATGGTATTCAACTCGCATCGGCCAGATTAAAGGCGTGACCGAAGAAACCACCACCGGCGTCCATCGTCTCTATCAGATGCACGAAAAGGGTGAACTGAAATTCCCGGCGATAAACGTCAATGACTCGGTGACGAAATCGAAATTTGACAATCTCTACGGTTGCCGCGAGTCGCTTGTTGATGGCATTAAGCGGGCCACCGATGTGATGATCGCGGGGAAAATCGCCATTATTCTTGGTTATGGCGACGTTGGCAAAGGTTGCGCTCAATCGCTCAAGGGCCTCGGCGCGACGGTCTGGGTCACGGAAATTGACCCGATTTGCGCCCTGCAAGCGGCGATGGAAGGCTATCGCGTCGTCAATATGGATGAGGCGGCGGCCCTGGGCGACATTTTCGTCACCACCACCGGCAATGTCCGCGTCATCACCCACGCCCATATGCTGGCGATGAAAAATAACAGCATCGTCTGCAATATCGGCCACTTCGACTCGGAAATTGATGTCGCGAGCCTGAAGCAATACCAGTGGGAAAACATCAAGCCGCAGGTCGATCACATCATCTTCCCGGACGGCAAACGCATCATTCTTTTGGCCGAAGGACGCCTGGTCAATCTCGGTTGCGCCACCGGACACCCCAGTTTTGTTATGAGCAATTCGTTCGCCAATCAAACCCTGGCGCAAATCGAGCTGTTCACCAAGACCGCCGATTACCAGATTGGCGTTTATGTCTTGCCGAAAAAGCTCGATGAAATGGTGGCTCGGCTCCACTTAAAGAAGCTCGGCGCGAGCCTGACCATGATGACGGCGGAACAGGCGGCCTATATCGGCGTACTGGTCGAAGGGCCGTACAAGGCTGACCATTATCGGTATTGAAAACGGTACTGAGCGCGACGGCGGCCGGGCTGAATCGACTGGTTTGGCCCGGTCGTTGGAAATGTGGAATTCCTCTGACTAATTTTGCGGTAGCGTCATGGTGAAGGCGCAGCCGCGCTCTTTGTTGCGCATAAAGAGCAACCGACCGCCGTGCTCGGCGACGATGTGATAACTGATAGCCAGGCCGAAGCCGCGCGGGCCTCCCTGTCGGCTCTCGCCCTCTTTGGTGCTGAAGAACGGCTCGAACAGCCGTTCTTCATGCTGCCGCGACAGACCGCCGCCGGTATCGCCGATGGAAAGCAGAACATGGCTGTCGGATACCTGGCTGCGAACAGTCAGAATGCCGCCGGATGGCATTGCTTCGATGGCGTTTTCGATGAGTTGGTCGAGGACGAAGCGGATTTTCTCGGCGGCGACCGACGCGACCAGCCCCTGCCGCCACAATATTTGCTCAAGCTCGATGTTTTGTTCGGCGCGGGCGCAGCTGGATGCGGCCAGCGCCGCTTCGAGCGTTTGATGCAGATCGCAATCGCGTTTCGCTTCGGCCAGTGGGCGGTAGACGGCTTGCAGCCTGACAATCATTTCGGAGGCGGCGGCGATCTCGCGCCGCCCCAAGCGCAAGAGTTTCCGGTCTTTTTCGCTGAGGTTGCCGTGCGCCGCCAAATCGTCAAAAAGATACTTCAACCCCAGAAATGAGTTGCCAAATTCATGGCAGATGATGGCGGTGAAGCGGGCGAGGGCGGCAATGCGGATGGCGTCGCCCTCGCATTTATCTTTGGGAGTGGTCATAACCCGGCCAGAAACGAGGCGACGGCCAAACCGCCGTTGGCCGCTGATGGTTGTGGTCGTGGCCCCGCGAACAGCGCGGGCAGGGCGGAACACCAATCGCCGTTCAGCAAGGAGTGTGGCGCGCATTCGTCGCCGCCTAAATGCTGCCGGGCATATTCACGCGCCGCTTGCTCTTCCGGTAAACCCGCCCCGGTCACAAGGAGTGTCGGGCAACCCGCTTGGGCGCATTCGGCCAGCGTCGAGGCGCTCGGCCCACACAGCGTGACATCGGCGGCGGCGATTAAATCCGGACGATACAATTCAGGCCCGAAGCGGCTGATATGGTCGTCGCTTGCTTCCGTCGCGTCCTGACCGACAATGGCGACATGGCAATCGGCATGGGCGCTTATCGCCGACCACGACATGGCGTTGATGATTGGGGCGGGCAGGGAGACAGCCACCAATTTTTGCCCTGGCCGCAATAAACGCTCTCGCAGCGCTTGCGCGCCGCCGCGTGGACGCCGGGCAATCGGCGCGCAACGCAGCACCGCCTGACTTTGGCGGCAGATCGGTTCAACCTGGATATGCCAGGTGACGCGGCTATAAAGCGCGGCCAGCGTTTCAATGGGCTGAGCGAACAGCGGAAATTCGGCAAGATAATGGCTGTACAGCCAGTCCCAGGTAAACTGCTCCAGCAGCACTGAAGGGATTTTCGCTTTTTTCGCGACCGCTAAGCCGAGCGGCGATATATCGCAGAGCACCGCCTGGCAAGTGTCGATTTGCCGGGCCAGGGTTTCGACGGTGGCCGGGTCGAAATGGAGAAAACGCTCAAGCTGGTCGAGCGTCGCGGCCAAATCGAGCGTGAAGGCGTCCTTCCAGACTGGGCCGACATCGGCGGGTAGAAAATGGTAGCGGTATTTTTGCAGCGATTGCGCGAAGATAAATTCGGGAGCGCTGGTGAAAATTTCGATGAAGACTTCCGGACTGCGCTGGCGTAGAGCTTCTAACACCGCGACAACGCGGGCGGCATGGCCGAATCCATGGCCGGAAACAAAGCAGGCGAGGCGAAAAATCATGAATTTGCAGGGGAATAGGCCCAAGAACAAAAAGCTGAGTACAAAAAACTGAACTCGACGCAGAATACACCGCGCTATGACGATGCGCCAGCAAAACCATCGGGAATCTGGTGACAATCCGGGCACAATAAACAGACGAGAGGAATGAAGATGGAAAAACCTGGCGATAATTAGATTCTCCTCAAAAAGCTGTAATATATTGGAATAATAAGGTAAAGTGAGTTTTTTGTGGCTATGTTTCTGCCAATAAAAAGCAGCGAAATACTTGGGAATGATGTGGGGGAAA
>JAITSS010000003.1 GCA_031287565.1 Desulfobulbaceae bacterium | reverse complement strand
AAATAGCATTTGCCTTCATTGATTAGTCGCAGGGCGAAGACGGTTTTATCAACATAATAGTGGTTTTCCTCGCGGATTTCGCGAAAAGTCTGGATGCCAATTGGTAATTTTTTCCGTTTCATCGCGCCGATATTCCACAATGCTAAGATCATCCGTTATGGATGCATTCATATTTCTTCGTCGCGGTCATGGAGCAAAACAGCCAGATAGTTGGCGGCAAGGCGTGGATGGGGCATGATTCTATCGAGACAATAACAAAAAATATTCCCTGAAATGATGCCGAATCTTCCGAGAAAACCAATGAGCGGCAGCGACAGGATTTTTCCCATGAACAGCGTATTCCACAAAGTGGCGCAGCGGGTGCCCAATCCGCCCAGATACACCAGCTCGCGCAAGCGCAAATCGGCTTTGTTCGCCGCCCAGCGCAATCCGGCGGGCATGAGTCGATAATAATCATGTGGCATGTCATGTTCTGGGTAATCCATCGATTCAAAGAGAATCAAACGCCCTCCGGGACGCAACAGCCGACGCGCTTCCGTAAGCACCGTAATTACATCAGGACAATCGCTTATCGCCTGAAAAAGTAAAACAATATCCACCGAGGCCGGACGTATCGGGATATTCACCATGTCGGCAATAATCACTTCTTTGTCGCGGCTGAAACGATCCAGGCGCACGTAGCGCTTCAGGGTGGGAAAATATGCGCGAAACGGGCTTTCGCCGCAGGCCAGATCCAGCGCAACCAGACCTGGTTCACGGCCCAAACGCGCTAGTTGCGGCAAGAGAAAACGGCCCGTGCACCAGTTGGCGCCCCAGATGTGGTGGTAGCTGCCGAGGCGGTTCATAAACCGTCCTCGGCCCGATAAACCACGAGCATCGTTTCCGCCTGGTGGCCATGCCTGATGCGTTTTACGACAGGATAGAGCATATACAGGCCGGACAGGATGACGGCCAGGCGGCAGAGTTCGACAACAACCCCCCAGAAGCTGGAGCCGACATTGACGAGGCTCATTATCGTCGTCACCATGAATACCGCCGAATTCAAGGCGGTGGTTCTCGACAAAACCCGCCGAATGAGAAAGGCCGTCATGCCTCCGATCAAGGCCATTCCCGTTACAATGCCGATATAGCCCCAGGCATGATAAAACGCGCCCAGGGTTGATACGGAAATGGCCGTCGATGTATGAAAATACTCCAGGCCAAAACGCCCAGCGTTGAAAAACACCGGTTTGTCCAGCAACGCCCTGGGCGCGATGCTGTACAGTGGAATGAGAAAAGCTTCCCAGGCGTGTTCATAGGGGGGGTGCCCACCGGTGAAGTACAATATGTGGCCAAAACTGAACAAACCGCTCGATATGCGGCTGAGTATGTCCTGCTCACTCACCGTGGTGCGCCGTTGCGCTCTTTTTTCGCTGAAGGGCAGGCTGGCGAGAAAGGCTTCGGAAAACGATTCAGCTTGTACGGAAATATCGAAGACGTCTTCACCTCTTCTGTTCCTGTCGTGCATAATATCACGGTATTCGGTGATCGTGAGAAAGGACATGTAAACAGTTAGGAGCATGAAGCCGCCGATGAACAATTGTTTCAGACTCAAACGTTGTACAGTGCAGGCGATAACCAGCGCCGCCAGCACCAGCCAGAAAATAATCGCCCCTTTCGAACCGATGGTTACGATTTCAAACAATATGCCGCCGCCGATGCCGACAGCAAGCAACCGCATGAAGCGGTCGTCGAGTCTCCGCAGATGCATAACGCCGAGCATGAAAAAAAACGGATTCCGCAGATTGATAAGCAGCTCCAGCACCTGGGCGAAAGAACTCTCGGCGCTGGTGATGTCGAACGTGGCGCGTCCGGTGATGAAGGTCAAACCAAAACCAAAAAAATGTTCTTTTGCTACCCAGGCGGTGATCGAAAAGATGCCCATGGCATGACAAATGTAACGAGCGTATGCCAGTTTTTCAGCGTCTTTCCAACCCAAATGCCGTTGCTGATGAAAACGCCGGGCAAAGGCGTCAGCCGCGACATAGGCGCAGGCAAAAGCGGCAAAACCGCGAACCGCCCAAAGCAGGGCGAATTCGATCATGTACGGGTTGAGACCCTGCCGCAACTCGTCATACATATCCGGAACAACCGCGACAATCGGATAGCCTAAAACATTAGCCAACAGTAGCAATGACACCGGCGGTAGCGGCGTTTTTTCGTCGCGTTGCTGCCAGAAGAGCAGGATGGCGATGGCCGTAAACACCAAAGCCGACCATCTGAGGTTGAGGTCGATAATGCAGCAGAGCGACAAAAAAACGATGCCGTAGGCGAGGAAGTTCTTTTTCATAATGTTGTACGGATTAAGCCGTGCGGGCATCCGTCAAAAAGCTATTTAACAAACGACCGACAGGTATAATCGACGCGGTGTAGAAAATATTTTTTTGGTAATCCGGATAGATATTCATCAACGGCTTTTCTGGCTCCGGCCCAGTGTCCATAATCGTCAATGATGACGATGCCACCATCGACCAAGAGCGGGAAGAGATGAAGAAGCTCGTGGCGGGTCGATTCATACCAGTCAGTATCGAGCCGCAACAGGGCGATCGGCGCATCGGGCAGGTTGGCCGGGATGGTTGTTTCCACCGGTCCCTGAATATAGTGGATGCGTTCGTTGGCGTAACCGGTTGATGCCATGTTCGCCCGCACATCGTCGAGACCGGCGACGCACCAAGTATCCAAAGCCTTATCGGCGCTGCTTTCAAGGCATGTCCGGGCGGTGATGCCGTCTTCGGCTCGTTTGTCAGCCTCGGTCGGCGCGGTCATGCCAGCGAAGGTATCGTACAGCCAGATGTCGCGGTCGGTATCCCTGTCGTCAATCAGCGCTAAAGCGGCGGCCATGCAGCCGCCACCGCGCCACACGCCGCATTCCACGATGTCGCCAGCGATCTTGTGGCGGGCCAGGTAGTGGCAGGCGTTAATCAACTCGGCTTGCCGCTCGACGCTGGTCATCGTACAGGGAGCGATTTTGTCGAGAATGGCCAAATCTTGATTCGATAAATCGCGCAAGCGCGGTGGTTTTCCTTCAATCGGACGATAACGGACCAGTTCGAAACCGCAGCGGCGCAACAACGAACGAAACAGTTCTTTCATGTTCAATCCTTGGCGTAAAGTTCATTATCAAAAAAGGGCCGCACGAAACGCCCCTCAGGAATTGTATCAAAGGGTGAACAAAAGAGGAATCGAGGTGGGGCGATAAAAACTGGGCATTACTGCTCAACCATGATCACCATGCCCCAACAATCGAGGGGTGGTAAACGCCAGGTGGTGGAACTGTCGGCGTTTTTTTCGGGGAGCAACGGCAGTGGCTGTAAAGCGTCATCGTCGGCGCTTAAAAACCAAGCGGTGCTCATCGGTTTATTGGCGGGTAAGCGAATGGCGATATTTTGCGCCATGGGCGGAATTTGTTTTTGCCCCAGCGCATGATGATCATCGGGCAGGTTCAGCAGATGTATGATCATCTGGCGCTGACCGGATGCGGTCGTCCTTTGGTAGACGGTCTTATCCCACAAAATGGGCCGTGTGGCGCTGACGCGGATCGCGGCGTCCGGCTCGATAAGCCAGTGTAATTCCGGGCTGAACAGATAATACGAAAACCGCGAGGCAAAGCGATTATAGCGGGTGATTTGCCGTGATACCGGCGCGCCCGCGCCGTCGCTCAACGCGCCGCTGTAAAAACCGAAATGATCGTGCGTTTGGGTTCGCGCCGCGAAATGCGCCGCCAAATAGGGACGGACAAAGGCCACAGAATATTCACTGTAATCGGGTGAGGAAAGATGTGCCCAGGCCATCAGTGGCTGGCCGACGGCGGCGCGGATGCTATTCATCGAGGCAAGAACCGCCTCATAGGTCAGCGGATAACGCCCGTCTCTCGGCTCGGTATGGCTGTCGAATTCGGCGGTGTACATGTCGTTGGCCTGCGAATAGCGCCGAAGACCCAACAACTCGGCCCGGCGCATGATCGCGCCGAATATTTCGCTGGTCGAATCGGCGATGCCTTTCAGACTGACCTGCGGCGCGCTCTGTGACAAAAAGCGAAAATCGGGATTTTCCGCTCGCGCCTTTTGCCGCGCCGCGCTGAGAAAGCGATATGAGACTTCGCCGATGCTCAAATCGGTGAGCCGCTCTCCGGCTTGATTGAACCCCTCGGCGGTTATTCGATAGGCCCCGCCCACGCTGTCCATCAGAATGCCGTCCCAACCATATTCGCGGATGGATGCGGCAAGCTGGTCGGCGAAATCATCTTTGATTGCCAGCATATTGGGGTTGAACATCCCTTTTTCAGCAAAGTATGTGGTGATGAGCCGAGGTTTTGGCCAGGAATCGTCCCAAATCTTCCATGCGTCCGGCCCGGTGATCGCCGACATTTCATTGTACAGAATGAATTTCATGCCGTTGCGATGCAGGGCCTTGCCCCAGGCGCGCAATACATCAGCCGACACCAGGCGATTTTCGCCGTACTGATACGGCCATGCCCGTTCTTTCGGGGTCAGTAGATAGGGGCGCGGCGTGGTAGTGAATGCTTCCACCGCGTTGATATGCGCTTGACGCAGCATCTTGATGTTCGCGTCAATATCTTCCTGACTTCGGTCAGGCCGCGCCAGGCCAGCCGCTTCCATCGCCGCCAACCGCATCACCGGCGTCCAATCGTCCGCCACATCAAAGAGCGTTTCCGCTTCGGCCAAAACCCGACCAAAAGCGTCGCGGCAATGCAGTGTGGCGCGGTGGCCATAGACATCGCGGCCACCTGTTTGCCACACCAGTTCAGCCCGCTGTACACCCGGTTTGAGTTCAGCCGTTTGCCTGACGGCAACGAACGGCGGCGAAAGTTCTTGCTCGATGCTGATTTCTAAGGTCAGCGGCGGCGTTTTCCCATTGACCGGCGGCGCGTGGGCAGTGAAATCAACCACGAAGCGCACCGGCTCGCCCGGCTTATACATCATCTGTTCCGCTCTGAAATCGCGCACAGTCACATCGCCGGGGTAGACGAATTCGTCGCCCGCATCAGACTGACTGGTAAAAGAAGCCAGCAAAAAAACGCTGAAGCATACGTGGAAAAACGTCTGCGGGCGCATTACACGGCGACCTAGCATATATTTCCTCCTCACGCGCAACGAAGCGTGGGCCTTACAAACCCACGATAGTTATGGTTTTGCCGTCGATGTGCTTTGTCTTCAGATAAATTTTTTCATCCCAGGACATGTCGGCCCGCTGGTCAAAAACAGCCAGCCAGCCGTCGGCGCACGCCAAGGTATCCATGTAACGGGCCAATTGTTTTAGACCTTCAGCCAGAGTTTTGTCGCCGCGCCTGATTTTCAGCTCAATTGGGTATTTTTGCCCTTGGTAGACCAGGCATAAATCGGTGCGACCGCTGCCGGCGGCGAATTCGCGCAGGATATGACCGCCGCCGTTGAGAACTCGTTGCAAAAAAGCCATAAGAATCAGATGCGGCGCGGCCTCTTTATAGTCAACTTTTTCCCGCCATATCTCGCTGTTTTCCCGCCAGAATTGCTGAAAATCCCGCATCAGAGATTCCATGTCGATGCGCCCGCCTTTCAGGTAGCAGGGCAGATTGCGCGCGCCTTCATCATGCAGCAATTCCTGCTGCGCCTCATAACTGAGAGTACGGGCAATAACTTCGCCATAAATGGGATTCGCCGGATGAATTTTCCCCTGCGTTTCGACAATCAGACCCAAATCTTTGACATACAAATAGTCGTCGGAAAGCCGCCCGATGAAGCTTTCACCGGCAATCATCGGCTCGATCACCCGCCGCACTCGTTCTTCTTTCAGGCGCTCTAATAAACTGTCGATATGGGTATCGCGGCGCAGCATAATATGACTAATCGCCTGTTCGGCCAGCGCCGCCGTCACCGGTTTTGTGTAATCGGATGCTAAGATTTCGATAATCGCCTCGCGGGCAATGGCGTTGACCAGCCACGGCTGGCCCTGGCTCTTTTCCCAAATTAAATCAATGGCTTCGG
>JAITSS010000019.1 GCA_031287565.1 Desulfobulbaceae bacterium | reverse complement strand
CTTCATCCCGCAACGGGCCATCGGCTACCAATCCCCCATCGATGCACTCAAATCATGGTACGCGCAACAGCCTGATCTGTTTGTTAAACAGGTCTATAAACAGGCGGAACTTGACAATCAGCGCTTGCTTGATATCATGCAAACCTTGTAAAAGCCTTCATTCACGCGAAGAAAACGAACGTACTCGCTTCGCGCCGCTTTTCCAGCTTCCATTCCCCCAAAAACGCTTCTCACCGCCTCGTTCGGCCTTGGCTTGGCGCGGCCATCTTTTATTTTCAGCAAGGAAATATTGTATGCCTGTGAAGAATCACTGGCGCGGGCGCGGGGAAAGCGCGCCGCCTTCCGGCCTCACCAACGCTGACCGCGCTATTCTATTGTGGTTGCACAGTCTTGGCGGCAAATCGGTCCTGGCCAAAGACATCAGCAACCACCTGGCCGACAGGGCCTTCGGCGAAACTGGCCGGGACGCTATCGACCGTTTGTCGCAACTGGGTTTTCTCGAACGACATGGCCGCAACCGCTATCGTCTAGTTGCGATGAGATTGGCGACCGGGCGTTTCTCCCGCGCCGACAAGGGATTCGGTTTTGTCGCTATCGCCGGGCGCGACAAAGACGCCTTCATCCCGGCCCGCAAAACGGCCGATGCGCTACACGGCGACACCGTGCTGATTGGTATCGACAGGCGCGGCGAGGGGGAGATTATCGGCAGGCCAGCCGGGCAGACCACGATTCTAGCCGGTATTTGTAAGTTAGCAAAAGGCCGGGCGCTGTTTTTGCCAGAGGACGGCCATTTCCCGGAATCGTTGCCGCTTTTGGCCGAAGACAGCGCACGAGGCGGCATCGGCCCGGAAGTAGACGGACAAATGGCCCTGGCCCACCTCATTCGGCCGACGCACGCCCCTATTCATGCGGTATTACAAGAAATTTTAGGCGATCCCGACAGCGCCCTCACCCAAAGCCGCCTGGTGATCGCCGCCCATGAATTGCCGACGGTTTTTTCCGAAGCGGCGTTGGCCGAAGCCGAGGCCGGGCGCGCGCCGAACTCTTGTCCGGCCAACCGAAGCGATTTGCGCCATATCTTTCATCTAACCATTGACGGCGAGGACGCCAAAGATTTTGACGACGCCATAGCCGTAGAAAAGCGCGGCGAGACATTCCGGCTCTACGTTTCCATCGCCGATGTCAGTCATTATGTACGGAAAAACAGCATCTTGGATGAAGAAGCGAGAAAACGAGGAACATCAATCTATTTTCCAGGTCTGGTCATTCCGATGCTGCCGGAACGATTATCCAATGGATTATGCAGCCTGCGGCCTGGCGAGCCGCGCTTTTGCCTGACCGCTATTCTCGATTTTTCGCCTGACGGAAAATTGACCAAGAAAAACTTTTGCCGCTCGCTTATCGAGAGCAAAAAACGCTGCACCTATGCGGAAGCGGCGGCGATCCTCGATGCACGGGAAGCCACGCCGGAACAATCCGTAGAACTGTGGCGGCAAACCATTCGTTTGGCGGCGGAGCTGACCACGCTGTTGCGGCGGAACCGTGAAGAACATGGCGCCATCAATCTCAATATCGCCGAGCCATATTTTACGCTGGATGCCAGCGGCCATGTCGAGGCAATCAAATCGCGGCAAGCCGGGTCGGCGCATCATCTGATTGAAGAATGTATGCTGGCGGCCAATATGGCCGTTGCCGAAGAGCTACGGCGGCGCGAACGGGCCTTTCTCTATCGCGTGCATGAAGTTCCAGACGAAGAAAAAATCGACAATTTTTATCAGCTAGCTCGGTCGCTGGGCTTAAACCCGGCCCAGCCAGAAAACAATCCAGCCTGGTTTCGCCACATTCTGCGCCAGGTCGCCGACACGGAAAAGGAGTACGTCATCGGCAATCTTTTGCTGCGGACGCTGAAACAGGCCCGCTACGCGCCGGAAAATATTGGCCATTTCGCCCTGGCCGCCGCCGATTACTGCCACTTCACCTCGCCGATTCGCCGCTATCCGGATCTGCTGGTTCACCGGGCGCTTGGCCGTCTCTTTGACGGCGAGGCCGAACCAACACCAACGCCGGAGCGGTTGGCCAAATGGCGCGAGGAAGGCGATTGGTTATCGTCACGGGAACGTCTGGCTATTACGGCGAGTCGAGAAATCAATGACCGCCTGCGTGTCATCTTTATGGAACGGCATGTCGGCGAGACTTTTACCGCCGTTATTTCCGGGGTGAGCCAGACGATGATTTTTATCGAATTGATTCAGCCGCCAGCAACAGGCGCGATCGCCTTGGAAACACTGCCGGAACACTATTTTTATGACCGGGAACAGGGGCGTCTGACCGGGGAACTATCCCACAAAATTCTGGCCGTCGGCGATGCGCTGACCGTTCGCCTGACCAGCGCCGACCGTCGTCGGCAACGCCTTAATTTCGCGATTATCAGCGAACGGAAGAAAAGTCGCGCTGCCGCGCCCATCCGGCATTCGCGCTAATCGCCTTGACTTGCCGCCCGCTTTGGCATAATGCTGTGCCCGCTTTTGGCTTTTTTCATTCTTTCCATAAACGGAGGAACATATGGATGAAACAGGTTTGCTCGCCACCCTCGTCGGCAGTCCATTTGTCAGGGGATTGGCGCTGGGCTTGATTTTGTGCGTCGTCATGGTTGTCCGCGCTTTTTTTCGTCGCCGCGAACTGGTTCGCGAAATCGACCGCCTGCGCAAGCATCTGCACACCAAGTTGGAAATCGACGCCGCCGAAACCGAGCGCCGCAAGGCCGAGCTGACGCAGCTCAAGCAAGAGCGCGACAATCTGCGCATCACCGTGCAGTCGCTGAACCAGAAGCCGGGCCGCAAAGAGATTCGCCAGTTTTATATTTATCAGACCGCTTTGGACATTATGTTTGAAAAAGCGCCGGGTTTCGCCCCAGCCTGGCAGGTAACTCTGAAAGAGGCCGAGCAACGTTTTGAAAAATCCGAATCCGGCGTAGTGCCGATGCTAAAGCGCCTGATGCCCGGCTCAGCCGACCGCGGGGCGCATGATTATGAAGGCATCAGCCGCCTGTCGATGTCCGATTCGTCGAAATAATCTTTTCTTTTTCCTCTTCCTCCTCCATTTCCAGCCGACCGTTCGCCCGACGCCACAACGCGGGCGAACGGCAGCGCGCCGGTTTTTCCCGCCATGTCCGACCTATACCCAGTTTCCGAATTGCTCAGCCATTTGGCGATTATCCTGGTTCGCCCGAAATTTTCCGAAAACATCGGCGCCGCCGCCCGTGTCGCCTGCAACATGGGCATTGAGCGGCTGATCCTGGTCCGCGACCAACCACCCGACCGCGAGGCTATGGCCAAACTGGCCACGCACAAGGCCGCGCATATCCTGGAAACCATGCCGGTTTATGATGATTTGGCGGCGGCGGTCGCGCCGTTTTCGCTGCTTATTGGCACGACGGCGCGGCATGGCCGCCAGCGGGCGCTTGAACGCGGGCCGCGCGAAGTCGTTGAAGCGGTATTGCCCGACCTGCCGCAAAACGAAGTCGCCATCCTATTCGGGCCGGAAGACGCCGGTTTAACCAACGATGATCTGAAGTACTGCCAATTGCTCTCTTCCATTCCCACCGCCGGTTTTTCCTCGCTCAATTTAGCGCAGGCGGTGGCGATTCATTGTTATGAATTTTTCTACGCCCTGGAATATGCGCCCAAGGTGATCGCGCCGCGCCCGCGCCTGGCCGACAGCCACGAATTGGAAGGGATGTACGCCCACGTCGAAGAAGCCTTGGCGCGAATCGATTTCTTGCAAGAAACCAACCACGCCTACTGGATGAATAATATCCGGCAATTTTTCGCCAGGATGCGCCTTGGCAAAAAAGACGCCAAGATTATCCGCGGCATCTGCCGCCAATTTCTCTGGCATCAGGAACAGAAAGCGGTGACTGACAAAAGGCGGTGACGGGCCGCGCTTCAATTATTCCCATTCATGACCATCATCAGCCGACGCTGCCGTCCTGGCGCTGACGGACGGCTCTTCAACCTGGCGCAGGCTACGTTCAATGACGCGGCTGCGGCTGGCCGCCTTATCCATGGCGCTGCCGGCCTGCTCAAGTTTTTTACGCGCATGTTCCAATACTTCACCAAATTTGCCGAATTCGCCTTTGACCGCGCCTAAAAGCGCCCAGACTTCGCCAGAGCGTTTTTGTATGGCCAGGGTTTTGAAGCCCATGCGCAGGCTGTTCAGGAGAGCGGCGCAGGTGCTCGGCCCAGCGACAACCACACGATAATCCCGCTGCATCGTTTCGAGCAGCGCGCTCTGCCGCGCCACCTCGGCGTACAAACCCTCGGTCGGCAGAAACATAACTGCGAAGTCGGTGGTCGCGGGCGGGCGGAGGTATTTTCCGTGAATATCCCTGGCGCATTGTTTAATTCTTGCGCTGAGCTGGGTGGCGGCAATGTGCGCCGCTTCGGCATCGCCCTGCTCCCAGGCATCGGTTAATCGCTGATAATCTTCGATGGGAAATTTGGCGTCAATCGGTAAAAAGACCGGCGAATTTTCATCTGGCCCAGGTAATTTTATCGCGAATTCAACGACTTCTCCAGCATTCGGGTCGGGGCGGTAATTCTTCACGAACTGTTCCGGCGCCAGGATTTCTTCCAATAGCGCCGCCAACTGAATTTCTCCCCAGCCGCCGCGAATTTTCACGTTAGTCAGCGCCCGTTTCAGGTCGCCGACGCCGGTGGCCAGGTTTCGCATCTCGCCCAGGCCCTGGTGCACCTGCTCCAGGCGCTCGGAAACCTGCTGAAATGATGCGCCGAGACGCTTTTCGAGCGTCCCCTGCAATTTTTCATCGACGGTGACGCGCATCGTTTCCAACTGGCGGGCGTTGTCGTCCTGGATGTGTTTCAGGCGGGTTTCCACCGCCTGGCGCAGGGTTTCCAGACTGGCCGCGTTCGATTCGCTGAGACGGTCGAGGCGCAGAGAAAAAATATCCAACTGCGCTTTTTGCAGGGCAGCGATTTCGCCCATGTTTTTAATCAGGGAATCACGAAAATCACGCAGGTTGTCGGCCATTTCGCCACGCAATTCGCCGGACGCCCGCCGCGCCTCTTCCCGCGCCAAGCGGGCCTGGGCGGAAGATTCGTCGCGAGCGCGGGCGATTTCCTCGCGCAGCAAGCGTTCCAGGCGCTCACGCCCTTGCTCCGCCTGGTCGAGGCGGATAAACAACGGCGCGAAATCCTCCTTGCGGTTGCGCCGTCGCGCCAAAGCGAGGACGAGCAGCAGCGCGTTGCCAAGAAGAACGAAAATGAGCAGCCAATCAGTCAGGCCGAAGGGCGGCGCGGTAAGAATGCGGATGAATTGTTCCATGTTTGCTAGAATATGGCCGAAATCGGCGGAATATTTGTGTGGCGAATCGCGGCGTTCCGCGCCGAAAGGTAGCGCGCTTGCACGGCAATGATAACGCGGGAACGATATGGCGGAAACAGAAGATGAACGCTGGATGCGCTTGGCTTTGGCCGCCGCCATCGCCGCCCGCGACCAGGGCGAAGTGCCAGTCGGCGCGGTGGTGGTTTTAGCCGGGCGCGCGCTGGCCTGCGCCGGAAATCGGCCAATAGCCGCTCATGACCCGACGGCGCACGCCGAAATTCTGGCCCTGCGCCAGGCGGCGGCGCTGATGAAAAACTATCGGCTGCCCGGCGCGACGCTGTATGTGACGCTGGAACCCTGCCTGATGTGCGTCGGGGCGATGCTGCACGCCCGCATCAGCCGCCTGGTTTTCGGCGCATTCGACCCAAAAACCGGCGCGGCGCGGTCGGTGTGGGCCTTAGCCGATGACGCCAGGCAGACGCATCATCTCGATGTGACCTCCGGCGTGCTGGCCGAGGAATGTGGTCTTTTGCTGCGACAATTCTTCCGCGCCAAACGATGAGCGCATCGCGGACGGACTCATCCCTAATCCCTGGCCTTCTTCACCACGCTGAGGGCGAGCGCGAAGGCGAGAACGCCCGCCAAGGCCAGAATGATGAAGTGCGAGGCGGCGGGCGTTTCGCCAAAGGCGGCGGCGCGAATGGCCGCCGAAGCGTGCGTCAATGGCAAGAAAGACAAGGCGCGCTGCGCCCATTCCGGCAGGCGATCCAGTGGGAAAAAGGTGCCGCCGAGAAAGGCCATTGGCGTGATGATGAAGGTAGTCAGCAGGCTTTGGTCGGCATGTGATTTGACCAGCATGGCCATGGCCACGGCCAGCGAGGCGAACACAAAGGCATTCAGCAAGGCGGCCAGCCAGAGCAGCGGCCCGCAGTGCGGAGGCGCGCCGAATAAAAAGCTCAGAAGCAAAACAACGCCGATGCTGAGAAGCGCCCTGATCATGCCAGCCAGCGTTTCGCCCGCGACATAGGCCAGGTCGCGGATGGGCGCGGCCTGAAATTCCTCGAAAATATGCCAATAAAAGCGGGCCACATTGATGTCGGTGGCGATGGCGAAACTCTGGGTCATGCTGCTCATGGCGATGAGGCCGGGGATGAGAAACTCCAGATAACTGTGGCCGTCGAAACGCGCCTCGCCGCCCATGGCGTAGCCGAAGGCGATGATGTACAAGAGCGGCGACACCGACATGCCAGCCAGCTGCCGCAAAAAACGCCGCCGCAAAATCAACATTTCGCGCAGCAACACCGCGATAAATCCCGGCATCAATGACCTCCCCGCCCGTTCTGACCATCCACGACCATTTTTTTGCCGGTGCGGGCCAGAAAGGCGTCTTCAAGATTGACCCTTCTCAGGGTAAACCCGCCGCCGCCCGCCGACACAGAAGATTGAGCGCTATCGCGGTCAGGAAAATAGGCGCTCGTCATCCCATTTTCATCAACCCGATCAACAGCCCACTCGCCGACGGCGGCCATTAAAACAGCCGGTGTATCGACGGCGACAATCCGTCCCCGGTCGATAAAGGCCACGCGGTCGGCGAGAAATTCGGCTTCTTCGATATAATGAGTGGTCAGGAAAATGGTCGCGCCGTCACGCCGCACCTTTTTAATCAGCGCCCAGATGCGCCGCCGAATGGCCGGGTCGAGGCCGACCGTCGGCTCATCGAGAAAGAGAATCTTCGGCTCGTGCATCAAGGCGCGGGCGATCAACAGGCGCCGCTTCAATCCACCGGATAAATGTTTGACCAGACTGCGCGGCCGATCACTCAATTCAATATAGGCCAGCAACTCATCAATACGCCGCCGCCTTTCAGCCCGCGACATGCTAAACAGACGTCCGTGAATATCGAGATTTTCCGCCACCGTCAGTTCGTTATCGAGGTTGATTTGCTGCGGCGCCAGACCGCATTGGCGTTTCGCCGCCGTCGCCTCGCGGGCAATGTCGTGGCCACCGAGCAGGGCCAGCCCGGAGCCAATGCGGGTCAGGCCGGTGAGAATGCGGATAGTCGTGGTTTTGCCAGCGCCATTCGGCCCCAGATAGGCGAATAATTCACCCTGGCCGACATGCAGGTCGATGCCAGCCAGCGCCTGGGTTTTACCAAATTTTTTCGTCAGGTTTTCAATGCGGATCATGATTCATTCCGCCGCCGCGTCGAGCTGATATTTCTGGTGATAGCCGCGCGGCGTCACCATCAATCCGTTCCATGTTTCAGTTTGGCTGTTGCCGATGATAACTGTCGAGCGCATGGTGATTTCCTGGGCGGCCATCGTATCGAGCCTGGCAATGACGATGCGTTCGTCGCGGCGGTAGGCGGCAGTGACGATACCCACCGGCGTTTGCGGCGAGCGGTGGCGCAAAAAAATTTCCTGGGCCAGGAAAACCTGACTCTGCCTACGCTTTGATTTTGGGTTATATAAGGCGGTAACGAAATCGGCCTGGGCGGCGGCGGCAAGGCGCTTTTCGATCACCTCCATCGGCGTCAGCAGGTCAGACAGGCTGATGGCGCAGAAATCGTGCATCAAAGGCGCGCCGAGGCGGGCGGCGCAGGAATTGATGGCCGCCAATCCCGGCACAATCTCGATTGTGCCGGGATACCCGCGTTGCCTGGCTAATTCAAAAACCAATCCGGCCATCGCGTAAATGCCGGGATCACCGCCGGAAACCAGGGCCACGTCACGACCTTGCGCCGCCAGGTCCAGCGCTTGGCGGCACCGGGCGACTTCCTGCATCATCTGCGAGGAAACCACCTCTTTGCCGACAAGGAATTCGGGGATAAGTTCAAGATAGGCATGATAGCCGACGATCACCGTCGCTCTTCGTAAAACCTCGCAGGCGGCAAGAGTCAAATATTCCTTCGCGCCGGGTCCGACGCCGACAACGTACAGGACGCCTGGGCGACGGCCAGAGTCAGATTTTTCCATTTTCGTTTTCCACAAAGAAGGGAGTCGGTCGCCGCGCTCAACATCGCGGCAGGTTCAGCGACGCCAATCGCGCCAACCGCCTGCATGGCGGCGGGCGAAACCGCCAGTTGTCGGTTCTTCGCCGCCAGCGTCGCGGCCAGAGCGTTCAGCGCGGCGGCTGAAAAAAAATGCAGCGGCCAGTGGTTGAAGCCAGCAAATTCAAGTAGTCCTTGTTCATCCTTTTTCTGATCGATGGAGGCCAGGTTGCGCACGGCAAGAAGACTGAAACCCAGCTCATCAAACAATGCCGTCACCGCTTCCGTCAATTCCGCCACCGTCGCGCCCCGATTGCAGCCAAGGCCCAAAACCAGATTTCTGGGCCGTAGCAACAGGGCGTCACTGACGATGCGGCGATTGCTGACGATGATATTGGCCTGACTTATATCATCGGTCACAATAAAGCCGTTCGGTAAAAATTGTATTGGAATTTCACTATATAGCGTGACGAAACCGTGATTAACCAGCATCGCCTGCGCCTTGGTCATCCGGTACCGCGATTCAAGCGCGAGGTTTTGCTCCCTGGCCCACAGATCGAGCGCGGGTAGGCGCAAAACATCGGAGGCGGTGGTAATCACCGCCCGACCGCCGCAGATTGTCGCCAATCGCCGCGCCAGCTCGTTGCCGCCGCCGAGGTGCCCGGAAAGAAAGCTGACGGCGTATTGGCCCAGCTCATCCATGACGATAATGCAGGGGTCGTGGCGTTTATCGCCGCCCGCCGCCAGAATCGGCGCGACCGCCCGCGCCACGATGCCGATCGCCATCACGCAGATAAAGCCATCGCAACGCCGCCAGTTCTCCTGTAACAGCGCGGCAACCCGCAGTTTTTCACCATCGGCCGCCATCAGTAATTCACTATCCGCTAAGGTTTGCGAGAGACGAAGCGCCAGGCGGCGACCGCCCGCCGTCACCGCGATAAGACCAATCATCGCGCCGATTCCGATATTGCCTGACGGAATTCATGGCTGAAGCCAGCGTCGTAAAGCCGCGATTTGGCCGACATCGGTTCTTCGGCCAGAACGTCGCCGACAGCGATCAGCGCGGTTTTGTCGATCGCCGCCGCCTTGACCTGGGCGGCAATGGTGGCCAGCGTGCCGCGCGCTTGTTGCTCTTCCGGCCAGGAAACCTTTTCGATAACCGCGACCGGCGTGTCAGGTTCATAACCACCGGCCAGTAGCTCGGCCACCACATCATCAATCATGGCGACGCTTAAAAAAATCATCATCGAGGCGTGGTGCGCGGCCAGGGATGACAGCCGTTCCCGGTCTGGCACCGGTGTTCTGCCGCCGCGCCGCGTGAAAATCACTGTCTGGGACCGTTCCGGCGCAGTCAATTCAACGCCGAGGCGAGCGGCGACGGCCAGAGCCGAGCTGACGCCGGGAATGACGGCGAACGGAATGCCGTGGGCGCGGCACAAGGCGATCTGCTCGCCGATCGCGCCGTAGATGGCCGGGTCGCCGGTGTGCAGGCGCGCCACCTTCGCGCCGCGCCGCCATGCCGCTTCGATAAGAGCGAATATTTCTTCAAGATTGAGGCTCGCCGAATCGACGATCTCACCGCGACAACCGGCGAGTATCTCTTTCGGTACCAAACTGCCGGTGAAGATGATCAGATCGGCTTCATCAAGCAATCGCCTGCCTTTCACTGTGATAAGCTCCGGATCACCCGGCCCGGCCCCGATGAAATGAACCGGATGTCTTTGTTGTCCGCTCGCCTGGCCTTCGTCTGAACCTGTCATTTTTCACCTGTTATTATTGTGATAGGATTTAAGATTCTGTCGCCATGCGCTTGCCGACGCGTCACTCTGATTTCGCACACCGTGGTCGCAAAACCGTGGCTTTTCAGCAAATCAGGCGCTGTCTGAATGCTCCGCTCACTGACTGCGGTCAGAACCAGCCGCCCACCGGGCTTAAGACGAGCATGAACCGCTGTAACTATGTCAGGAAGGGCGGCGCCGCCACCACCGACAAAAACCCGATCCGGGTCAGGAAGGGCCGCGAGCGCCGCCGGAGCCTCGCCCAAAATTGGTGTTATTGAGAAACGTTGGTAGCGGCGAATATTCTCCTTGATCGCCGCCATGCGCTCAGAGCAACGCTCGATGGTATAAATGGCCAGGCAAGGGGCCAAGCCCGCCGCCTCAATCGACACCGAGCCACTCCCGCCGCCGACATCCCAGAAGATGCCCTGACGCGGCAGGCGCAGCGCGTGCAAAACCGCCGCTCTCACTTCATTTTTTGTAATCATACCGGCTACATGCTCGATATGCTCTTCACTAAGGCCAAAAATGAAGGGCGATTTTCGGATGAATGCTTCTGGCAGGTAAAAGCAGACGACATTCAGCGCCGCAAAGCGCCGCGCCGCCGCTTCGGTCAAGGTCAAGCGGCTGATGTTTTCGTCTGGCAGGGCCAGATTTTCGCCGACCAACACTTGCAAGCGCTGCGGCAGCTCAGTTTCACCTATCAATTTGAAATAGTCGAGAATCGACGCGGCCAGGCGATCCGGACTATTATTTTTATCGGTCAGGACGATGGTTTTTCCGTGGCGCAGCAGTTCACCGACATGGGCCAGGGCGCGACCATGCAAACTGATGATGCGGGCATCGTGCCAGGCAATACGCCAGCGGGCGCAGGCCAGTTGCAACGACGACGGCGACGGCAGCACCCGCGTCGGCGTATCGGCGAATTCATCGCACAGGCGCTTGCCAAGGCCAAAAAACATCGGATCGCCGCTGGCCAGAACCGCGACCGCGCCACCCGCCCGCAACTCAAGGCGGATCGCGGTCATGGCCGCGTCCAGGGGCGTAATCGCCTGGAAACGGGCGGCGGGTCCACAGCCATCGTCAGGCAAAAGACGCGGCGCGGCGACGATGAGAGTGGCGTCTTTCAGCAGCGACTTTTGCTCCATGGTCAGCGTTCCACACAAACCAATCAGCAGCAATTCAGACACGATAGAGCACCTCGGATCGATGATTCACCAGATACAGCCGCGTTTCGCCGCCGAAGACTTCCGCCGCATAGGCCCTGGCCTGTTCACACACCGCAAGCACCAAATCATCGCGGCCATGCTCTTGCAGAATAGTCAATATTTCCCGCGCCGTATTGGCCTTTTCCAGCATGGCGGCCAGTCGATCCTCCGCGCCCAGTCGCGCCAGCAGCGCGGCGGCGGCGGCCACCTCCAGCGCCCCATTACGCACATGGGTCTGCGGAATGCGCAAGGCCGCCTTGATGACCTTCGCCCACATGCCACAGAAGTGTAACCTGACAAAACCAAAACTTCTTGCGGCAGCCAGGGAAAATTCCAGATAATCGCCCATCATAACAAATGCTTCTTCCGGTAAATCGAGGAGCGATTGCCCGGCCTTTTCCGATGTGCGTCCGGTGGCCAGCGCCACCTCGGCCAGGCCCGCTTCCTTGGCCACGGAAAGCGCCGCTTCCACGGTCGCGGTCCAGGCTTCAGCGGAAATTGGCCTGACAATTCCAGTGGTACCTAAAATAGACAGGCCGCCGACGATGCCCAGACGCTTGTTCAAGGTTTTTTCGGCCAGACGCTCGCCGTCGCGCACCGATATAACAACATGAATATTTTTGTCAGGAATAACTTCGGCCAGAGCCTCGCAAATCATGCGACGCGGCACCGGGTTAATCGCCGGTTCGCCGACCGCGACCGCCAATCCGGGTTTGGTCACGCGCCCTACCCCGTCGCCACGCCCCAAAAAAACCGGGCCAAGACGAATCGCATCCGAAACGGCAGCCAGCGGCGCAAAAGAAACTTGGGCGATAATTTCCGCGCCGTTGGTGACATCGGGGTCGTCGCCGGCGTCTTTAATCACCGAGGCGGTGGCCGAACCCGACGCGCAGCCCAGTTGATGAACGGCGAAGCCGCGCCTGAGAGCGTCAGGAAAACCAATTTCGACGCAGGCGGGTGAAGTTCCCGTCACCAGCGCCAGGGCCGCCGCCTTGGCCGCCGCCGCCGCGCAGGCTCCAGTGGTGAAACCGCTACGCAGAGGCCGTCGCTTGTTGTTTGTTTCCGGCGCGTTCATGCCATTTACCTATCTTCTTCTTGTATCGCCAGACGCAGCAGGGCATTGACGATGGCCGCCGCCACCGGACTGCCGCCCTTGCGGCCCCGGCAGGCGATGTGACAACGCCCGCTCGCAATCAGCAAGTCCTTCGATTCCGCCGCGTTGACAAAGCCGACCGGCGTGCCGATGACCAAGGGCGCTTTCCTAGGCGCGAAGCCGTCCAGCATATCAATAATTTGCAGCAAAGCGGTCGGGGCGTTGCCAATGGCGACGATGCCCACCGATTCATCCAGTAACCGCTCCATTGCCACCTGCGAGCGCGTGCGTTGGTACCGCTTCGCCGCCGCCGCGACCGCCGGATCATCGACGCCGCAGCGAATCGCGCCATGCCAACGGGCGAACATCGCCTTGCTGATACCGGCTTTGACCATGGTGACGTCGGTCAGAATGTCTTTGCCCTGACGCAAGGCCGTGATCCCCCTGACAATGGCGTCGGCGGAAAAATGCAGATTTTCGGCAAAGGAAAAATCGCCGGTGGCGTGAATCACCCGCTGGACAATCGAAAGCGTCGCGGCGTCGAAGGAATGCGGGCCGAGTTCAGCGAAAATGATGCGGAAGCTCTCTTTTTCGATGTCTTCCGGCTTAATGTTCTGGATAGGCATACCTTCTCCGATGATGATGGTTCAGCCCGCGCAGTAGGCCAGAAAATGTTGTATGGCCTCAGGGTTCGAGGCGAAATGCAGGTGCATATAGCCGCCCAGCGTCCGCCCCAAGGCGTAGCCTTCGTCCTGACCGTTATCAAGCGCATATATCCGACGCGCCTGATCCGGCATGGCGTCGATTTCGGAATAATGGAATTCGTGGCCGCGCAACACCGTGCCCGCCGGGCCGAAACAACCGGCCTCGCGGGTGGTGATTTGCCGATAGCCCAGTCTGGCCCTGGACTTTTTCATCCGCGCCGCGACCGGGAAAATCCCGACCATCGGATAGATTTTTTCGTCATGCTCAAGCGCTTGGCATAGATACATAAATCCACCGCATTCCGCATAGATAACTCCATTATATTCAGCAAATTCTCTGATTTGCGCCCGCATCGCCGCGTTGTCGCTTAAGGCCGCCGCATACAATTCCGGATAGCCGCCGCCCAGATAGATTGCGCTGATGTTTTCTGGCAGGTGATTATCCATGAGTGGACTAAAAAAGACCAGCTCGGCCCCGGCTTGGCGCAGCAGGTCAAAATTGTCCTGGTAATAAAAGCAAAAAGCCCGGTCACGGGCGACCGCTATGCGGCATAAACGAGACAGGTTTTTTCGCTTTTCGATACGCTCAGCGCCAACGTTCCGCCGAACCGTAGCAGACGTTTCGGCGCTTTCCTCATCACGAAAACGCCCAGCGCTCAAGCGTAACGCCGCCTCAACGTCGATGTGTCGCGCAACCGTTCGTGCCAACATGTCGATGGATTCGCGGCTAAGCGGCTCTTCGTCGCCGGTCAACAGACCGAGATGGCGGCTGGGGATGGCGAAATCGAGGGAGAGCGGCAGAGAACCCAGCACTTTTGCCTGACAATGTTTCTCAATACTGTTGGCGGCCAGGCGAAAATGGCGCTCACCGGCGATGCGGTTCAGAATCACCCCGACCACCATGGCGTCGGCGCGAAAATTTTCAAATCCGCGCACAATGGCGGCGGCGCTTTCGGCCATAGCGCGGGCATCAATCACGAGAATCACCGGCAAACCGAGAAAAGCGGCCAAGGCGCCGCAGGAGGACGGCCCACCGTCGAACATGCCCATGACGCCCTCGATGACCCCGATGTCGGCCAGGCCCAGGCGTTGGCTGAAAACCTGTCGCGTAAACGACTCGCCCATCATCCACAGATCGAGGTTGGTCGAAACCGCGCCGGTCACTAATTGATGCAGGCTTGGATCAATGAAATCGGGGCCGCATTTATAGGGCGCGACCACAAGGCCGCGCGCCGCCAAAGCCGCCATCAGGCCCAACGTCACCGTGGTCTTGCCGCAACCGCTTGATACTCCCGCTATGACAAAGGCATTCTGGCTCATGGTCGCTCCTGATGGAGCAGCGCGTAGATGGTTTCTATCCCCTCCAGCAAAGAGGGCGTCGGCCGTGAGGTCAGCGCCTCGGCCACCAGATACACCCGTTTTTGCCGCACCGCTTTTATCGCCTGAAAACCCGGTTCATTTTCGATTTGCGCGATTGTCACCGGGTTCATCCGTCCCTGTTGCGCCAGATACACATCAATGCTTTCGCCCAGCGCCAACAGCCGTTCTTTGCCAAAGACGCCGATATTTGTCTGTCGCACCTGACTGGCTTCTGTGGCGATATTGACGCCGCCCGCCTCTTTGAGCGCGGTGGCGGCGATGGAATCCGGCGCGAAGGTCTTCAGCTTACCGTGAATCGCCTCAAAAAAGACGCGCGGCCGGTTTTCTGACGCGATGGCCGCGACCTTCAGCCGCAAGGCCGTAAGCCTGGTTTGAAAAGCGCCGATCATGCTTTCAGCCTGCCATTCCTGACCTGTTAATTGCCCCAAAACGCGCCAGTAGGCGAACATTTGATCAAAGGTATTTGGTTGCAGCGAGGCCACGGCGATACCGGCGCGGCGCAGAGCCGTGACAAAGGCCGGATTGGCGCGGGCGATCATTGGCCGCAACAGCACCAGATCGGGTTTCGCGGCGATGAAGCGCTCAGCTCCGTCATGGTGTGAAAAGACTGGCAGGCCGCCCGCCGCCAGCTCCTTATCCTCTTCCGAGACGCCGATCAGCGATGCGCCCGCGCCCAGGGCCATGATATTGTCGCTGTGCGCCGGGTACAGACTGATGATTCTCGCAAATGGACGCTCGAAATTGAGAACATCGCCGGAATCGTCGGTGATGCGCCCGGCCACGGCCATCAGCGGCGACAAGACCATGCAGAAAAGCAAACATGCAGTCAGGATTATGGTTTTCATGACGACTTGCCTCTCCAAATTCCAATTATGCCAATGGCGAACAATTTCCCGAACAATGGCCCGAATAATTGTCCGCGAAATACCGATAGCTCACCTGAAGAGCGCCGCTGTAGGCGTTCCAAGCCACTGCCGCTTCAGCGGCGAAAACCTCACGGATAATTTCAGCGGTCAGAACCGCCGACGGCTCGCCCGCCGCCACCAATCGCCCATCTTTCAGACAGAAGAGATAATCGCAGAAGGCCGCCGCCAGATTCAGGTCATGCGCCACCGCCAGGGCCATGCGCCCTTCTTTCGTCAAACGCCTGACAATATTGAAGATGTGCAAAG
The DNA here is from genome assembly GCA_031287565.1 of Desulfobulbaceae bacterium. Taxonomy (GTDB): domain Bacteria; phylum Desulfobacterota; class Desulfobulbia; order Desulfobulbales; family Desulfocapsaceae; genus UBA8130. Next base: position 25,219 of record JAITSS010000019.1, on the reverse strand, counting down.
CGTGGCGGACATCGAGATTGGCGGTGGCCTCGTCAAGAAAAAGAGCCGGGGTATCCTGGGCCAAAGCCCTGGCCACGATAACCCGCTGTTTCTGGCCGCCGGACAGACTGCCGACCGACCGCGCCGCTAAATCGAGGATGCCTAAAGCAGCCATTGCTGCCCGCGCCTTGGCCCAATCGTCCGGCCCCGCCGCCTGAAAACGACCGATATGCGGATGCCGCCCCATCATCACGGTTTCTTCAACCGTAAAGCCGAAACCGACATCGAATTCCTGCGGCGCCAGCGCCAGTCGCCGCGCCAATTGGCGTTTGCCAATCGCCCCTATCCGCCGCCCATCCAGAAAAATCGTCCCGGTGGCGGCTTCTTTGCAGCCGCTCAACAGGTCAACCAGCGTGGTTTTGCCGCAGCCGTTCGGGCCGATCAGGCCGTAAAACCGTCCCGGATGCAGGCGCAGGGACACATCGCGCAGGACTTGATTTTTTTCGTGTTCATAGGCGAACGACACCGACTCAACCACGAACAGCGCTTCGCCTGGCCGCCTGTCTGCCCAAGCAGGCTCATTCATAGGTTCGCGCCTTCAGCTTGCGGCGAAAAATCAGCGCGAAGAACGGCCCGCCAATCAGGGCCGTCAGAACGCCTATCGGCACTTCGACCGGCAGCGCCGCCCTGGTAATGGTGTCGGCAGCCAGCAACAGGGCGGCGCCAGCCAGGGCCGAGGCGACAATCAAACCGCGATTATCCGGCCCAACCAGAAAACGCATCAGATGCGGGATAATCAGGCCGATAAAACCGATGACGCCGCTGACCGCGACGCACAGGGCCGTGACCAGCGAGGCCGTCACCAACAGGATGACGCGGATTTTGGCCGTCTCAACCCCCAGGGTGTCGGATGAGCGCCGCCCCAGGCTCATGATGTTGAGATCGCGTCCGTAAAAAAAGGCGATAGCCGCGCCCGCCGCCACCCCGACGGCCAGCGGCGGCACGCCCGGCCAGGCGCTGGCGGCGAAACTGCCCATCAGCCAGAAGACAATGACGCCGACCTGCTCATCGGCCAGGTATTTCAATAAACTGATGCCCGCCGACAGCACCGCGCCGATGATGACCCCGGCCAGAATCAGGGTCTGGGCGGAAATCTGGCCATGAAAACTCGACAGGCGCATCACAACAAAAAGCGTCGCCACCGCGCCGACAAAAGCGAACAGCGGCGTTGAAACCTGGCCTAAGGCGGTGATGTTGATCAGTAAAGCGAGCGAAGCGCCGAAAGCCGCGCCGCTGGAAATGCCCAAGGTGTAGGGATCGGCCAGCGGATTCAGGAGAATTCCCTGATACACCACACCCGCCACCGCCAGCCCGGCCCCAACCAAAGCGGCAGTCAGGATGCGCGGCAGCCGCACATCCATGAGGACATACGACGCGGTCTTTTCGATATGGGCGGAAAACTCGGCGTTTCCGCTGAGGGATGAGGCGATAATACGCAGAATATCAACGGGATGAATGCGGACAAATCCCATGCCCGCCGAAATAATGATGGTCAGGATCAGAAGACAGGCCAAAACCGCGCCAATCACCATGACCCGACCGCCGCCCGCCGGATGCGCCATCCGCTCCATCAGTCACCTAGCGACTGCGGTTTACGCACGATCATCGTCGAAAAATAGTGCAGTTCGGCGTCCGCCGCCTCGCGGATATTGGTCCAGATGCGCTGGCCGTCGAGACCGGCGCGTTCAACCAAGACCGCGTGCTCGGTCAAACCAAATTCATCCAACAGGGCGATAAGCCTGGGCAGGGCCTTGTGCGCCTTCATAAACACCGCCACCTGGTTCAGGCGCAATAGCTCACGAATGTCGGCGTCATCGAAAGCCGCTGGGATAATCAGCAAACGCTCGTCGCCCAGGCAAAGCGGTTGCAGGGCCAGGGCGGCGACCGAACTGGCGGCGGTAATGCCGGGAATGATTTCCATGGCGATGGCCGCGTCGATTTCGCGCAGGGTTTCGCAGAGATACAAACCGGTCGAATAGATTGCCGGGTCGCCCAGGGTTGGAAAGGCGACGTCCTCGCCCCGCGCCAAATGCGCCAGCACCACGTCCGCCGCCTGCCGCCAGGCCGCTATCACCTCCGGCGCGACCGCCTTGCCGGAGTCGCCTGTGCGCCCAGACAGGCCGCGACGCACCGGTTTCATCGGAAATTGTTGGCGGATAATGGTTTTGCCCTGGCTGGACACCGCGCCTTCGGCGATGGTTAAGGCCGTGCTGCCACCGTTTTCGCCCTTGCCGCTTTGCCGCGCGAAGGCCGATGGGGCCAGCCAGACCGGACAATCCCGCAAAACCTGGGCCGCCCGGAGTGTTAACAACCTGGGGTCGCCCGGCCCAACGCCGACGACGTACAATGTTCCCGCCATAGAATCCGCCTGTTGATGTTGTGGAGTGATGGTCAGATGTGCGGGAAAGGCTGATCAACACCGCAAGCCGAACGGTGGCAGAAAGAATCAGCCTTTCCCAGGAAAATTACAGCGCGATGCCCGCGTCTTTCGCGGCGTCCTTGATGTGCTCGACGAAAAGCCTGACGAAATCAGGATTTTCTCCCAGCCCTTTTAGCACCGGCTGCACGGTGAAGCCCTGCGTCTTCAGAATCGACAGCCAGGAATCCTTGTCGTCACCAGCCATGTCGTTGGTGGCGTGGTCGCCGGCCGTGACCATGAAGGGTTTCAGATAGATTTTTTTCACGCCGTCGCGTTTCATCTCGGCGATGACATCGGGCAAATTCGGCGTGCCTTCCACCGTGCCGATATAGGTTTTGGTGTTGGGATATTTTTCCCGCATGGCCTTTTGCGCTTCGACGTAGATACCACTCGGCCAATGCTCGTTGCCGTGGCCCATATAGAGCAGAACGCCGCCCATTTTTTTCGCCGCCGCCACATCGGCGGCCAAGGCCGAAGCCGCGCTATCCACATCCTCGTGGTAATCATAGCGATTGCCCAAGGCGCCCAAAGCCGGACGCCCTAAGGCGATGCGGTTGAACGGACGCCATTTCTCCTTCATGGTGTCAATCGAGCCAAGCGCCTTGACGTACTCCTCCAGGTCGCGAGATTCCTCCATATAAAAGATATGGCTGGGCTGCACGATGATGTCGCGATAGCCTTCTTCGCTGAGGTCGCCCAGGGTCTGGATGATGTTCTTGACATGCAGGATTTCTTGGGGGACGCCCTGACCCAGCCACTTCGCCTCTTCGGTCAGGCGTTGACGCCAGATGGAACGGACGATGTTGGAAGTGAAGGTGACTCTGACCTCCACGTTCGGATAGGCTTTGCGCGTCGCCTCGGAAATGGCGTCAATCGATTTGAGGCCCGATGGCACGGTGGTGCCAAAATGGGCCAGGACAATAGCGGTTTTCGGCTGTTCCAGCGCTCGCGTTTCAGAAGCGAAAGACACGGTGGAACAGCAGAGGGCGGTAGCGAAAGCCAACGCGGCGGCGTGGTGCAGAGAAAACATGACGGCTCCTCCTAAGGTTGAAAAGGAAGTACCGGGGATTGGCGCAAACAAAAACGGGAACAAAAAACAAAAACAAAAAAATCCCCGGACCAGTGAACTGATCCGGGGAGTCCCTTTTTCCTCGTATCATCTTGTCCTTCCTTGTCCACGGGAAGAACGCGTTGCAGTGGTTTCGGCAGGTCTTCTGACTTCCGGTTCATGCCTCCTCCGCTCCTTCCCAGGGTCGCCCCCAGTGGTTTTTTGCGGATTTGGTCCCCGGTTACAGCAGCGGGCCTGTCCCCGATTCACACGGGGTTCCCTTTTAAGCGAATAATCGCGCCTGAAACTGCCGGGCAGATACCATGCGGCCTTGGGCGGCGTCAATTCTTTTTTCCTTCCTTCATTTTCTTCATAGCGCGGGCCGGACACAGTCTATTCGCGCCTCCACCCTGGCGGCTTTCTGGGCGCGCCGACAAAAAATGGCAGGCCGGAACATTGGCATTTCGGCGTTTTTCAGTTTAGAATGCCGGTTTCGCGTATCATTTCTCTTACCTGACAAGGAGCGTTTTATGAATCCAGCCAATTGCACCCTCTACAGCAGCGGCCTGAAAGGGGCGGAAGCCACCTTTGGTGAAGCCGCCGAAAAAGCGGGCGTCGCCGAAGTGGTGTATTCCTTCGCCGGGCACAAGTTGTGCCGGGAAAAAAACGTCGTCATCCTCAGCCAAGAGGAATTGGAGCGCGGCGACATCAGCATGGAGCTGGCTTCGCGGATGATGAACCGCACCTACTACGAAACCGAAAAGATCAGGAAGGTGCTGCAAACCATTTTTCATATGGTTAATAACGGCCACCAGGTCTTCGTCGTCGGCGCGATTCAGGAAGACGGCTCGGTCAAGGGCGGCACCGGCTGGGCGGTCGAACTGGCGAAAATGTTCAATCGTCCGCTGCATGTTTTTGATCAACCAATGAAAAAATGGTTCACTTGGCAAGAAGGTGCCTGGCAGGAAGACAGCCCGCGCATCGAATATGACACTTTCGTCGGTTCCGGCACCCGCTATCTCAGCGAAGCCGGGCATAACGCCATCCAGCAACTGTTCGCCGACTCTTTTGGCGACTAACTCTACTGCCACACCGAGCCGCGCCTGCTTGCCGTAGGCAGGCCATTATCGGGCCGCCTCCGCATTCTCCGGACGCGGCCCGCGTTTTTTTCTAAAACAGGAGTCCAGCATGGCCCCGTCCAGCGTCTTTGAAAAAAAGCATATCGACCCCAGCCAGATGGGGAAAATTGAAAGCCTGTTGCTGCATTTCAACCTGCCGATGCCGGTGATAGAAGGCTACCGCGCCCACCGCGCCCTGATCCACACCGGTCTTATCGGCTTGATTGTCCTCGTGGTGGCGCTGTCGCTCTACGATTCTTGGCGTAGCGAGCGCATCGAAAAAAGCGCCTCGGCTCTGGCCACAGCCCTGTCACAGGAAAAGAGCAAATTATCCGACAATTTGGCGCGGCTGATGGATAGCTATCCACGCACCAACGCCGCCTTATGGGCCGAAATCGAGCTGGCGCGGCTGGAGATGGAGAAAAAAGACTACACCAAAGCGGCGTCCGCCTACGAGGTTTTGCTGGACAAGGTTGGCGACGGCAATCCCCTGCGACCGCCCTTGCTTGACGCCTTGGCCCAGGCCCAGCAAGCGGCGGGAAAATACGACGCGGCCATCGCCGCCTACGAAAAGCTGCAAAAGTACAAACCCTATCAAATCATCGCCTGCATGGGACTCGGCGGCCAGTATGAGGCGAAAAAAGAATGGGATAAGGCCATAGCCGTCTACCAAGCCTACAAAGCCGAGATGACGGGCCAAGCCGACGGCCAGGGCGCGGGCAATGAAACTCTGGCCATGCTTGACGAAAAAATTCAGCTTCTGAGGGCGCGGAAATGAGGCGTGTCGCCACGATTGCGGAAATGCGGCAATGCCGCGACGATTGGCGGCGGCAGGGATTATCGGTCGCCCTCGCGCCGACGATGGGTTTTTTTCATGAAGGCCATCTTGCCTTAATGCGCCGGGCCAAAACCCTGGCTGACCGCGTGGTGGTCAGCCTCTTCGTCAATCCGCTTCAGTTCGGCCCGAACGAAGACCTGGCCAGTTATCCCCGCGACCTCGAACGCGATGCGGCGCTGGCGGCGGAAGCTGGCGTTGACGCGCTATTCATCCCAACGACAAGCGAAATGTATGGGGCGGATTTTCAGACCAAAGTCGTGGTGTCCGGCCTCAGCCAGGGCCTGTGCGGCGCCAGTCGGCCCGGCCATTTCGACGGCGTGGCCACGGTGGTAACGAAACTTTTTCATATCGTCGCGCCGGATGTGGCGGTGTTCGGCGAAAAGGATTTTCAGCAATTGGCCGTGCTTAAAAGAATGGCCGCCGATTTGCATTTCAACCTGCGCATCGTCTCGCAGCCGATTGTCCGCGAACAGGACGGCCTGGCCATGAGTTCGCGCAACAGCTACCTGACGGCGGCGGAACGACAATCAGCCGTATGCCTGAGCCAGTCCTTGGCCTTGGCCAAACAACTGGCCCGCGATGAAAGCGTTTCGGTCGCGGCCATTGAACAAGCGGTGACTGAATATATTGAGAAGCAACCCGGTTTCGTCGTGGAATACGCCAGCGTGGTCGATGGCGAAAGCCTGCGACACGCCGACGCGGTTGGTCAGAACAGTCTGCTGGCCCTGGCCGCGCGGGTGAATGGCCGCGTGCGGCTGATCGACAACGCCATGCTACGCCGCTCCTGAAGCCCGCGCCCGCCATGCCGCCACGACTCTGGCATTACCTGGCCTTTGGTCTGCGCTTCGTCAGCGATTTCGCCATTGACCAATTGCCGCCCGCCGACCCACCGGCGGCGTCTGGGTGGGAACAAGCCGCTGTCCGCGTCATTTCTGGAGAAATCGCCAAAGACGATTTCACAACGCGGCAAAACGGCAACCATATCGTGATGAAACCGGAATTTTTTTATTTCGCCGTCAAGGCGGTCGCCCGCTATCTGGTCACGGGCGGCAATCGCATCGTCGTCGAGGCCATGGCCGACGCGCCACCGGACGCGATTAATACCTTTCTGCTCGGTTCGTGCTGCGGCGCGCTTCTCTTTCAACGCGGTCTGCTGCCGCTGCACGGCAGCGCCGTCGCCACCACCGCCGGGGCGGTTTTGATTTTGGGTGAAAGCGGCGCGGGCAAATCAACACTCGCGGCCAACCTCAACCGCCGCGGCTTCCCGCTTTTGAGCGATGATGTCTGCGCCATTGATTGCGCCAACGCGCCAGTCCTCTTCCCGGCCTACCCACAAATGAAACTGACGCCGGAAAGCGCCACCGCTTTGGCTATGACCTCGCACGATTTTTCGGCCTATGAAGAAAAATTTCACCTGCGCCATCCGAAGTTTTGCGCCAATCCCCTGCCGCTTGCCGCCATCTGCCTGCTGGAAATCGACGAAACCCTGGCGAATGCGGCCAGTGAACGGCAACTGCGCGGCGCGGAAAAATTCGCCCGCCTGCGCAAGAACGTGTACCGAGATTTTTATATCTCAGAGATGAAGCTTGACGCCCAAGTTTTTCAGCAATGCGCCGCGATCAGCGCCCGCTGCGCGGTTTTTCAATTCAGCCGCCCAAAACACGCGCCGACCTTTGACGCCCTGGCCGAATTGATCGTCAAGCGATTCGCGCCGCCCGCAGCAAACTGACGGAAGGCGGAAAACAGTGGGAAAATTACCTCGTGTTGGTCAGGAATGCGCGCCACTCATACGGTTAACCTCTTTATATCCCCTATCAAACGCCGGTGGGCGTGTAAACAATCATCTAGCGTCGTCGAGGTCGGCCACGGATAGCTCACCGGACATTAGGCGGGGTAAAAGGGTGTCGCGCAAATCAGCAAGACGGGCGGATTCGTTTATATGTAGAAGTCGCTTCTCGTTCATTGGAGCGACAGACTTTTTGAAATCTTCAAGAACAGTATCTGTTGGGATCACAATATGATAGTTCATAATCTGTTGCTTGTCTCCGCGCGGCATCTTGGTTTCTTTGGAGCCTGCGACCATATAATCAAAAAAGCCATCGTCGTACAGCGCATTATAGAGATAGAGCGAGAACATGTCCGAATACGGACGAAAGCACAAGACGTCTGTGGAACAACCGCCAACAAAGTTGCAATACACAATTTTCTTGAAGTAGGGACAAATATTAGATACCAGAGTATCTCCAGGGATAAACGCAGTTGTCTGAGCGATTGTTGGCAACCCTGCGGCATTCGAAAAACCGCCTTTGTTCGGCGACATATTTTCAGTCGAGACGTAAGTGTCCGTTGTTAAACCAGATACTTCAATACGCTCCCTGTTATAAGCGCAGATGTCGCTGAGAGTGCCGTCCCGCCAATCATCAGGCATCACGCCGCCCCACGGCTCGAAGTCCACGAACCACGACTTGAAAATGGCCTGCGCCATCTGCTCTAAATGATTGTTTATCTTCATATTGTTGGCGATTTTGTCATCCAACGACCGAAGGATGCGCCCGATTTCTACCTGCTCGGCAAGCGGCGGTAGCAGCAATTCCAAGCCCTCTATGTCGGACGGTTTGATTGACGGGTACGCAGAAACGCTCTGCTCTCCGATAGCGTGTAGACCGTCCACGATGTCGTTTTGGGTCAAATAGTAGTAAATGTAGTCGCTATTTGCCTTTTCCTTGTCAACCGCAATAACCGTGAATCCCGTGGAGACAAGCATATTCGGTAGCACACCCTTCACGATACCGTAATGCCTCTGATTAGGGTGCACAGTTGAGTAGAGGATGTCATCAATGGCAACCTTACGCCGCGCTCGGCTTGGGAGGGTATCATGCCCAATGACGATGTGCTGTATCTCACTCACACGGTTTTCAGTAATATTCCCCGTATCCAAGTAATTGACGAACGGCCACTTCTCCGATACCGAATAGGTGCGCTGATTCGTCTTGCATATGGTACCTAACCGTGTAAGCGTCCAACCCGCCTGATGAATCCTCTCATGCCCCGCGTCAATAATGGCGCGAAACTGCGGCGATATGGTGTTGTAATCAAGAACATCCACGCGGAAAGGCAGTTCGGATTCCTCAAAGGCTGAAGCGATTTTTCCCAACCGTTTGAGTCCGAGTTTGTTGTTCGCTTTCAAAGCCAAATCCAAATCAGAATAATCCTTATTCGTCCATGTATAGCGCGAACCGAAAGCCAACACATCGCAATCGCCAGCGTGCTTGGCAATTATATTAAGGATGATTTTGTATTCAGAAGGAGAAACGGCTATCATAATTTTTCATTCAGTTTACTAAAAAAATCCTGCGCATACGGAAGGAAATCATTGGAAGCTTCAAAAACATTCTGTGCCGCTTCTCCTCCATATGTATGTGATGTCTTGTTCCTTGCATAATGGAATTCCATCCATTTTTCCACATCATTGATAAGCCGCGATTCCGCCGCTAGTCTAAACAGTTCCCGGCGAGATACTCCGTCAACGCTTTCAGTGCCGATATTCATTTCAAGCCAGCGTTTCATAAACTTCCAGCAAAGTTCATAAGTAAATTCAAATGATTGAATAACTCCCGCTCTGATAGTATCTAATTCATCATCCGACGTTGTGTCCTGGTCTTTATTAAAGTAAACCCTTAACGAACGAGACAATGCCTCTATTGCGAGATTTAATGATGAAACATCCAGTGTCATAATTTTTTCCATACCAATATTTTGACTATCGAAGATGATTTAGACTTAATACCCAATCGCCTCAGCCGGACGCAGGCAGGCCAATTTTTTTGCGGATTTCGTCCCTGTTCAGGCATAGACATGCGAATGGTTGTTTTGACCTGATAAATCAAGTCACCTATTTTTTTCAAAACCATTCGGGCGAACGCAGTTCGCCAAAATGGTTGAAAATATTTCGCTGCGGTCTTTGGCGCACATGGTTATGAAATACGCTCCATTTTGGCTGTAATCATAACCCGCCAACCGGTTCGATTTGCGTTTGACTTGGTCAAATTTCATAGCCAATTGCCCCCAGTCTTTTCCTGATTTCATCCTCCAACTCGTGGGAACGTTTGAACATCTCAGAAAGTTCGCCGGTCAGCCGCGCCATCTTCTCCTCAAACGGTTCGCCATCGTCCTCCTGCTCTTCAATTCCAACGTAGCGTCCCGGTGTGAGGATGTAATCCTGCTTTGCAATTTCCTCTGTAGACACGGCGGCGCAAAAGCCCTTCACATCTTCGTAGGGGCGAACTGTGTTCGCCCGCCCCATATCGCGGAACGCCTCGAATGTATCCGCAATCTTTGCTATGTCCACTGTGGTCATCTCGCGCAGGCGACGACTGACCATCGTCCCCATCTTGCGGGCATCGATGAATAACGTCTTGCCCTTTTGCGCCTTGTTTCGGCTGATAAACCAGAGGGAAACGGGAATCTGCGTGGTGTAGAACAACTGCGTTGGCATAGCGATGATGCCCTCCACGAGGTCATCCTCCACGATTTTGCGCCGGATGTCGCCCTCACCACCGCTTTGAGAGGACAGAGAACCGTTGGCAAGCACCATACCGATTTTGCCGTTCGGAGCAAGGTGCGAAATCATGTGCTGAAGCCACGCAAAGTTGGCGTTGCCGGCAGGCGGCAAGCCGTACTTCCAGCGAAGGTCTTCATTTAGGCTACCGTCGTTCCAGTCTGAGAGGTTGAATGGAGGATTGGCAAGAATGAAATCCGCCTTCAGCGTTTTATGCAGGTCATTATGGAACGTATCGGCGTTATACCCGCCGAGGTCGGCTTCAATTCCGCGAATGGCGAGGTTCATCAATGCCATCTTGCGGGTTGTCGGGTTCGAGTCCTGTCCATAGATAGACAGGCTGCTGATATTGCCGGAGTGATTTTCCACGAACTGTGCCGACTGGACATACATGCCGCCAAAGCCGCAACAAGGATCATAAACACGCCCCTGATAAGGCTGAAGCACCTCAACGAGCGTCCGCACCACACAGGATGGAGTGTAAAATTCACCCGCCCGCTTGCCCTCCTGCTCGGCAAACTTGGATAGGCAATATTCATAAGCGCGGCCTAAAATATTTTTGCTGTCTCCGTGTTCAACCATCTGAATGTTGGTGAAGAGGTCTACTACGTTCCCTAAACGGCGTTTGTCCAACTCATCGCGGGCGTAGTTCTTCGGTAGAATCCCCTTCAACCGCTTGTTCTCTTTTTCGATGGCGCGCATCGCATCGTCGATGACCGTTCCGATTTCCGGCTTATGGGCAGCTTCGGATATGATGTTCCAGCGCGCCGACGGCGGCACAAAAAACACATTCACCTCAGCATAGGCGTCCTTGTCCTCAACGTCGTCATCATCGGCGAGCAGTCCCTGATACCGCTCCTCGAACTTGTCCGAGATGTACTTGAGGAATATAAGCCCCAGCACGACGTGCTTGTACTCCGCCGCGTCCATGTTGCCGCGCAGGATATCGGCCGCCGCCCAGATTTGTTGTTCGAAGCCGATATCGGCTGTGTTCTTTGTCGCCATTCTTCCCTCGTGTGATTCGCGTTTTATCGCTTGAAAGAGTGTTGAAAAATCATCCGTTGAAATTTCAAAAATAGCGCAACAAACCGTGAATCAGCAAGTCGTCGCCAAGACGACGATAGCCGCCGCGCTCCAGACGCGGTGCCTGGCTGGCCTTGGGCGCGGCGAAACCGCTCAGAAGCGGCAGGCCGTTTTCGCCCGCGAACATCGGCGCGAGCAGGAGATGCGCCTCGTCATAAAGCCGCTGTCGCAAAAATTCTCCGTGCACCGCCGCGCCGCCTTCGACCAAAAGCGAGCAAATTTGCCGCTCGCCGAGAACGCGTAGCGCCGCCCGCGCATCGAGACGCCCTTCGCGGCACAGGGCCAGCGGACAGACTTCAACCCCGCGTTGTTCGAGAATTTTGCGCTTTTCCGCCGGCGCGTCTTGGCGGCAGAACACCAGCGTTTTCGCCTCGGATGCCAGGGTACACACCTTGGCGTCCGGCGAGAGCGCCAGATGGCTGTCAAGAATCACCCGCAGCGGGTCGCGCCCTGTTCTGCCGCGCAGGCGGACGTTCAGGCTGGGATCATCGACCCCCGCCGTGCCCGCGCCAACCAGGATCGCGTCGTGCCGGTCGCGCAGGAGGTGGGCATACTGTCTGGCCGCCGCGCCGGTCAGCCAATCCTGTTGATCACGGGCGAAATTCAGCCGCCCATCCAGCGTGATCGCCGCCTTCATCGTCACATAAGGCAGGCCGCTGGTGATATATTTGACGAACGGCCGATTGATCGCCTGACATTGTTCCTCAAGCACGCCGACCACGCAGTCGAGGCCGCGTTGGCGCAACAGGCGGATGCCGGAACCGGACACCAGTGGATTGGGATCGGACATGCCAACCACCACTCTGGCGATGCCCGCCGCCAAAACGGCCTGGGCGCAGGGCGGCGTGCGTCCGGTGTGGTTGCAGGGTTCAAGCGTCACATATATGGTCGCGCCGCGCGCCCGTTCACCAGCCTCGCGCAGGGCGTGCGCCTCGGCGTGCGGCGTCCCAGCCTGATGATGATAACCTCGGCCAACCACCTCGCCGTCTCGCGTCACCACCGCGCCAACACAAGGATTAGGCGAAGTGCGGCCCAACGCTTTTTTGGCCAAGCGAATGGCCATGGCCATATAGTATGAGTCGGATTTATTTCCTGTCGTTTCCATCGCGGCTCGCCAAAAGAGATTTGAGTTCTTCCATAAATTCGGTGACATCCTTGAATTGCCGATAGACCGAGGCGAAGCGCACATAGGCGACTTCATCCAAGGCTGGCAATTGCGTCATCACCCATTCGCCGACTTCCTGTGATGAAATCTCGTTGATGCCTGAATCTTGCAGGCGGCGCTCAATCTCATCGACAAATTGGTCAATCCGGTCGCGGCTGACCGGGCGTTTCTGACAGGCTTTCTCCAAACCGGCGACCAGTTTTTCCCGCTGCCACTCCTCGCGGCGACCATCTTTTTTTACGAGAACCGGCATCAACACTTCCAGACGCTCGTAGGTGGTGAAACGGCGGTCGCACTTGAGACAAGCCCGCCGTCGCCGCGTGATGGTGCAGTCCTTGTTCAGGCGCGAATCAATGACTTTGTTATCCAAATGACCGCAGTAGGGACATTTCATTTCCTTATCTCCCGACACATGGTGGATGTTGGGAAAGCGCCATAAAACCAAGCGCGGTTCCGCGTCGTTCCGGTATAGAGCAATTGCGCCAATTATTCCACATCATGACTATGGACATCGCTTTGTTCCAAAAACAGCGCCTCGAAGCGGGCCAAAAGCGCCGCCCGCGCCGGGGCCTGCGGCGAATCATCAGGCAAAGCGGCGACAAGACGCCGGGCGTGGCCATCGACGATGAAACGCCTGCGGCTGGTCGCGAAATTCATGTCGAAGACCCAGGTGGCCAAAAGCAAACGAAAATCGCCAACGCTGCGCAGGTCGGCATACGAAGCGACACGACCGGCCAGCGCCGCTTCGATGACGCGAGCGCTCGCCAGATTCGGATCATCGGGCAGGCCAAAAACCACGGTCGAAGCGCAATCGGCCCGGCTGTTCAACTGCTCGTCCATCAGGCGCACAATATCGAGCTTATCGGCGTCGCGAACCACCAAGGTAATGCGCCGCAAATCCGCCGGTAATCGGCGCGGCAGGGCAAAGCGATTATGCAGCGCCACCGCCGCGCCTATCATATTTTTATCCACTTCTCCTTGCAAACAACCTTCGTGACGCAAAACCCGCGCGCCGAGAATGCCGTGGTTGCCTGAATCCCGGTCGTTGAAGGTGCGATGGCGCAGATACTGCTCAAATCGTCCGACATCGTGGTACAGGGCGGCAAGCAAGGCGGCGCGGGCCAAGCGCGGCGGAAAACCTTCCGCCGTGACAAGTTCCCAGGCATTGGCCAGCACGCGACGAGTATGCTCGGTTTTCAGGCGCAGCGGCGCGGCATCCGCCCCAGCCTCGGCGGTTTTCGCGGCGGCATAGTCGGCAAACCACCGTTGGTGCCACTGAATGCCACCAGTCAGGGCCTGGGCATCGTGTCTATCATCCATGGCGAAAAGTCCTCCGTTCATCCACACTGGATACAAATCGGTCGCGCCGCCGCTTCTTTTTTACCCAGTCGAATGAGTAATCGCGGATAACAAGGCGGCGAATATGGGCTGACACGACCGATACGAAAAAAAATGAACCGTATTTTCAATATGATACATAAAATCTGCCACATCCGGCACGCCTTTCGCTATAATCGGCATGTGACCGCGAGGTCAGACGATGGAACCAGAACAAATCAGGAGGACAAGGTCATGGAGCAAATCAGGAAAAGCGGCGCCACCGATAAACCGCAGCGCGGACAAACGCGAAAAATGTTCATCACCGCCATGCTGGGCGCGAGTTTGGCTCTGGTCGGCGCCAGCCAGGCCATGGCCCATCCGGGCGGGCCGCCGCAGGGACAATTCAATAAACCGGGGCCGCCGCCACAGGGGGCTTATCAAAAACCCTCTCCTCCGGCGCGTCCCGATTACCGCCCGGCACCGCCGCCACCGCGCCATGATTATCGCCCGGCGCCGCCGCCACGTCGCCATAATCCGCCGCCGCGTCCGCCGGAACACAGACGCCACTGGTATTCATTTCCGTGGTGGTAGCGGCCAGGTTCTGAAAACAAAAAAACAAAAAACAAAAAAACAAAACCGAAAAACAAAAAATGGGGGCGGCGCTTTCCGCCGCTCCCATGATTTTCACCGCCGCGCCAGCCGGTTTCTGCTATTTCCCACCACCCAAACGGATACGCAGCAGCAATTCGCCATCGCCGCCCGCCGCATCCTCACTCTTTTTCAGAGCGGAGACAAAACCCAGCACCGTGCCAGCCAGCGCCTCCTGCACCCAATCCTTCAAAGGAATCGCCTGGCCGTTGATGATCAGGCTGAGTTTGGCGGGCGGGATGGACACGCTTTCAAGCCTGGTCGCCGGATGTTCCGATTCGGCCCGGGTTCGGCAACGCCAGACGACATAATCGGCGATCGCCTCGACATCATGCGGGCTGAAAACGTGTTCGCAGACGACATCATCACGGCTGGTCACAACGGCTTCAACACCCGCGATCAAACCAGCCAGCATCCGGCCATCTTCACGCAACACCTCGATTTTCGGCAGGCCCACCGCGTGCTTGAAGCCTTCGGCAATCACCAGATCGTGGTCAGGGAAAAAACGCTCGGCCAGTTCGCCGGGCAGCAGATTATCATTGGTCGTCTGCAAAACCATCTGGTCGGCGGCGACAAAAAGCACGCCGTCCGCGCCCGCCTCTTTGTAGACGCTGGTATCGCTGCCCGCTTTATCAAAAAGAGCGCCGGTTTTGCCGCTCGACTTAATCGCCGCGACCCGCAGACCGCGAGCGCGCAGGATGCGCACGACTTTGGCCGCCAAGGTCGTCTTGCCGCTGTTGTGCCAGCCGATGAAACCGATGATGGGAGGCATGGTTTTCACTCCTCAAGTTAACAAGCCCGCTTCTTTTTCAGGCCAAGGTCGATGAGCGTTTCCAAAAGTTCGGCGAACGTCATGCCCTGGGCCGCGGCCATTTGCGGCAGCAGACTGGTTTCAGTCATGCCGGGAATGGTATTGGTTTCAAGCAGATACAGATTACCCTTGTGGTCGAGACGCATATCGGTGCGCGAATAACCGTGCAGACGCAACGAAACATGCGCACTTATGGCATAGCGTTGCGCCAGATCGCGAATCGCATTGGGGATGTGGGCCGGGCAAATCTCGTTGGTCGCGCCGGGTTGGTATTTGGCCTCGTAATCAAAAAACGAATACTTCGCGCCAGGGATAATTTCCAGCGCCGGCAGGGCATATACCTCTTCCTGGTCGTAGCCGCTGCCGCCGATGACCCCGACGGTCAGTTCACGACCGGCAATGAATTCCTCAATCATGAAATGCCGCCCGCCCGCCTGGGCGCGTTCGATGCCCGCCAGCAGTTGGCGGCGGTCACGGGCGACAGTCATCCCCAAGCTTGAGCCTTCATGGGTCGGCTTAACCACCACAGGAAATCCGAATTCATCAATAATTTCACGAATATCAAGCGTATGTGGCGGCATTGAATAGAGCCAATCGGGCGTCGGCAGGTCGTTTTCGCCATACAATTCTTTCGTCAGATGCTTGTCCATGGCGATGGCGCTGCCAAGAACACCTGAACCCTGATAGGGAATAGCCAGAAGTTCCAGCATTCCCTGCATCGAACCGTCTTCGCCGCCGACGCCGTGCAGATTAATGAAGGCGAAATCGAGTTCATCTTTTGCCGCCACCAAGGCCGCGAGGTCGTGGGCCGGGTCGAAGCGGCGCACCGTGAATTTCTCAGGATTCAGGGCGGCTTCGATGGCCGTCGCCCCCTTCAGCGACACTTCTCGTTCTCCGGATGTGCCGCCGGCGATCAGGGCCAGGCGCATCTTGTCCATTATTTCCTCCACAGCAGATAATCTTTGATGAAGGGGTCGAGCGCGCCGTCGAGAACCGCCTCGACGTTGCCGGTTTCATGGTCGGTGCGATGATCTTTAATCAGCCGATAGGGTTGCAGCACGTATGAACGAATCTGGCTGCCCCAGGCGATGTCTTTTTTGTCGCCGACCAAACCGTCGTGGGTTTCGGCCTGCTTCTGTTTTTCCAGATCGTAGAGCCTGGCCGTCAGCATCTTCATGGCCATGGCCTTGTTGCTGTGCTGGCTGCGCTCATTCTGACACTGCACCACGATGCCGGTCGGCAAATGGGTAATGCGGATCGCCGAATCGGTTTTGTTGACGTGCTGGCCACCGGAGCCAGACGAACGGTAGGTGTCGATGCGCAGCTCTTTTTCGTCAATATCAACGGTGATTGTATCATCCAATTCCGGAATCACCATCACCGAAGCGAACGAGGTATGCCGCCTGCCGCTGGCGTCGAAGGGCGAAATCCGCACCAGGCGATGGATGCCAAGTTCGCTGCGCATGTAGCCGTAGGCGTAGCGGCCCTGTACCAGGATGGTGACACTTTTGGTGCCCGCCTCGTCACCGGCTAAATAATCGAGGATGTCGGTTTTGCAACCCTTGCTTTCGGCCCAGCGCAGATACATGCGCATGAGGATTTCCGCCCAGTCCTGCGCCTCGGTGCCGCCGGCCCCGGCGTGGATGGTCAGGATGGCGTTATTTAGGTCATGTTCGCCGCTGAACATACATTCAAGTTCGGCGACGGATAAAGAATCGGCCATTTCGACAATTTTTTCGGCCACCTCGACTTCAGTGTCGTGGTCTTTTTCCTCACCGGCCAACTCTAACAGCAGCTCGGTTTCCTCGACATCAGCCCAGCGTTGTTCCCAACCCTCAACCGTATCTTTCAGGATGCCGTGCTGTTTCTGCACCCGCTGCGCTTGATCGGCCTCGTTCCAGAAACCAGGTTTGAGTGTTTGCTGGGTCAGACGTTCAAGCTGATCCTTCTTGTGATCCAAGTCAAAGATGCTCCTTCAGGGCCAGCAACCTGACTTTCAAATCGCTTAACTTCTGCTTCGATACCGCCACTCCGGTGTCAAGAACCATGATGTCTCCTGAAAAAGAAAAAAGATATGAGGATGCGAGGCCGTCACGGCAAGGACGACGAATCACGACAGGGCCAGGCTTTCGGCCAGGGTGGCGGAATATACAATTTTATGCGCCAATCAGGAAGCCTTTTGCTGAAAAACGCGCTCAGCGGGCGGCGGCAAGAACAGTAAATTTACGAATGAAACCGCTGGGTTGGTAGCTCATTTTCGCCTGGCGCAGGCCCGGCTCGCCTAAATCCTGTTCACGATTGATGGTTTCGATATGGTACGGCAGCGCGGCGGCGAATTCCTGATTAACAAATTGATATAGCCCGTTAAAGCTGATGTCGGCCTTTTCAAAATGGATGACAAATGTTTTGCGGTCGGACAATTCTTCACCCATGGCATAGGCCACCGGCCGCCCATTGATAGAGTACACGCGCCCGCGCAGGTCGAGGAGTTTCTGGTGCTCCAGGCCGTCGCGGGCCTCGCGATAATCGCCTTCGCTTTCAGCGTGGTCGCGCCACTGATCAAGAACGCCCATGGCGTCGGCCAGGTTCAGGTCGGAAAGCGGCTGGGTCTCGCAGGTGAAGTTGGTCGTGAATCCCTTGATATGGTTTCTTTTCTTATGAAATTTCCGCCCGGCCAGCGTCGCCAAATCCTGCCGCCTATGGAGATAATCGAAATTATCCCGGTCTTCCGTCACGCTATAGCCTTGTTTTTCCAGAATTTCCGCCTGCGCCGCCGGGGCGCATTTCAGCATCTCGTGGTCGCGGAACAGGCGGTCGAGCATTCCATGCCCAGGAATACCAAAAGGCAGCATGAAAAACCTCCGGGTTTCGTCCTGTCCCAGGATAATCGGCAGGCCGTTATCTAATGTACTCAGTTTGTACCCATGTTTATGCCGAAACAGATAGATGTTGGCAAAGGTGTGTTCGGAAACGCCGCTTGCGACATTAAGGAAAAAAGGTTGAAGCAAATCGCGCAGTTCAAGAGATATGGCCACACTGGCCGGGTATTCTGGCAGCATTTTGTCCTTGTTTGGATATTGTTTCGAGGGAAACGACGGCAGGCGAAAAGCGGGCTGGAACAGGCAAACACCGATGAACGATATTTCCTTTGACCAGGCGGCGCAAGGGGCGTTCAAGCGTGGCGTTCCAGGTGACGCGGCGAAACCGGACTTGTCCGCCCACGGCAAATACTCTACAGTGCGGTCTTTCCACACTTGGTCGCGCATCGCCGCCTCATCCCAGCCCGCCCAGACATAACAAGCTGATTTTCATGTCTTTTTCTTCCGTCACCTTCCTGTTTTTTTTCCTGCCGACGCTCCTCCTGGCGCTGTACCCATGCAGCGGCAAGCGACGCAACATGCCGCTGCTTGCCGCCAGCCTTTTTTTCTACTCCTGGGGCGAGGGTATTTATCTGTTGTTGTTGCTCATTTCAATCGGCATCAATTATTGGGCGGGCAAGATCATCGCCGCAGCCTTCGATCGAGGCGTCGAACCAGGCCAGAACGCCACGCCAAACCGCGCCCGCGTCACGCTCCTTTCGGCCATTTGCGCCAATCTCGCCCTGCTCTCTTTTTATAAGTACGCGAATTTTCTGACGGAAAATCTGAACTGGCTGCTTACGCAATTCACCATGCCCACAGTCTCGCTCACGCCCATCCACCTGCCGGCGGGCATTTCCTTTTTCACTTTCCAAGGCATAGCCTATCTTATTGACGCGTACCGCCGCCAGGTGGAAACGCCGCCAAACCTCACCGATTTCGCCTTGTATATGGCCTTCTTTCCTAAACTTCTATCAGGGCCTATTATTCGCTATGGCGAGGTCGCGCCGGACATGGCCGGGCGGCCTATCACCGCCGCTGATTATGCCCAGGGCATTGAGCGATTCATCTTCGGATTGGCGAAAAAAATTCTTCTCGCCAATCCGCTTGGTCAGGTCGCCGACCATATCTACGCCCTGCCACAGACAGAACTTTCCTGCCAGGCCGCATGGCTGGCCGCCGCCTGCTATATGTTACAGATTTATTATGATTTTTCCGGCTACTCTGATATGGCGATAGGCTTGGGCCGGATATTCGGATTTCGCCTGCCGGAAAATTTCAATTATCCGTACATCGCGCCCAACATTCAGGAATTCTGGCGGCGCTGGCACATTACCCTGTCAAGTTGGTTCCGCGATTATCTCTATATTCCCCTTGGCGGCAACCGCTGCGGCCAAGCGCGTATTCTCTTGAATTTACTGATTGTCTTTTCTCTGTGCGGCTTATGGCACGGCGCGAGCTGGACCTTTGTTTTCTGGGGTCTGTACCACGGCTTTTTCATGGTCGGCGAGCGCCTGGCCGCCCGTCATCTGCCGCCCGCCCCAAACTGGCTAGCCGTTCCTGTGACTATTGTCATTGTTATGATCGGTTGGGTGTTTTTCCGCTGCGACACCCTCGCGCAGGCGCTGGGCCATGTGGCGGCAATGTTCGGCCTGACCGATGGAAGTATTGTTATTCATCCCTTCCTCAGCGGCAAATTCCGCTGTGAATTCACGCTGGCCGTGTTGTTGGCCGCGCCGCTTTTTCCGTGGTTGCGCGCGAAATGGGCGCGTTATTGCGGCGATTCCCTGTTTTTCGCGGGCGTCGCCGTCTTGTTGCGTCCGCTGGGCCTGGCGGCGCTGCTTTTTGCCGCCATCGCCTCGCTGGCCGCCAGCGGCTACAATCCGTTCATCTATTTTCGTTTCTGAACCATGTCATCTCGCGCCATACGCCGCCTGCGCAATTTCACCGATTGGGCGGTGATTGTTATTTTTGTCGCCGCGATTTTCGCGCCGCCTGTCCAGATGTTTTTTTCACCCATCGACACCTGGTCGGACGGTGAAAACCGCGCCTTGGCGGTCATGCCGCCCTGGCCGAAAAATGGGCAAAACCTGACCGGTTTAACAATCAAAATTGATCGATTTTTAGACGATCATTTTGGCTTCCGGCAAGACTATATCGCCCGCTACCAACGCCAGATGCTGCGCTGGTTTGACATCCTTCCGGCTTCGATGCCGGTGTTGAGAGGGTTGGACGGCTGGTATTTTTTCACCATGTTTCAGTTGCTTGATGATTTTTACGGCCGAATTCCACTGACGGCTGCACAAATCCAGACCTGGATCAAGACCCAGACAGAAAAGCAGCGCTGGCTGTATGAACAAGGCATCCGCTATCTGCTTGTTATTCCACCCAATAAACAGAGCGTCTATCCGCAGATGCTCGACGAAAACGCCCTGGCCGCCCAGAAGAAAAGCCGCCGTGACCAGGTGGTGGCGGCCTTGGGCGACAAAACATTTGCCTTCATGCCCGATTTGCAGGAAAAATTCAGAAACTATTCTGGCGGAAAACCGTTGTATTATCGGGGGGATAGCCATTGGAACGACCTTGGCGCCTCTCTGGCTTTTCAGGAAATGATCAACACGCTGTCCCGGTGGTTCCCTGGGACGAATTTTCACACCGATTATGCAATCACCAAAAAAATCAACGGACGCGGCGGCAACAGTGGCATGGGCGGCGATCTGGTCAGGATCGTGGGAATCCCGAACCACCGCGAAAACTATCCGTGTTTCGCCCGTCGGCCACGCGGCATAAAACGCCTGCCGCTCCCCTACCATTTCAGCGACCTGCCGCCGCAACCAGACCGGCCCTCATACTTGACGCGCGCGCCACGGGCGAAAAATCAACTGAAAGCCTTGGTCTTTCGCGATTCGTTTTTCGTGCCGCTGGCGCCGCTTATCGCCGAAAATTTCGGCGAGGTGATCTTTTTATGGAAAAGCTACGACAAAAAAAATGTCGAAGAGGCCATCGCCCACTTCAAACCGGACGTGGTGATCGAGGAAATTGTTGAACGGCATATGTTTGATTTTATGCTGAAAAAAGAAAAACCCTGAGCCACGACGCGCCATGGAAAACGAAAAAAACACGCCCCTGTGCCGCGATTGCCGCCACTACTACATCACCTATGATCCTGACAAACCGCACGGCTGTCGGGCGATGAAATTCAAAAGCCGGGAAAATCCGGCGTCGGTGGTTTTTTCCGCCTCCGGCCTCACCTGCCGACTCTTTCAAGGCAAAAAACGATAGCGGCGCGAAGAACCAAGGTTTCGCCGTCATCGCCGCTTCCTGTGCCGCCACCGCCTCTGAATATTGCCAGGGAAGACGCTCCATGCCCATTTCCGGCCTTTGCCGAACATCTCGGCTTGCCATCCGCCGAATCTCTATCAAAGCAAATGAACGGGATGAACAAGCATTCTCCAGAAAAAAATAAATGAATTCAGCCGGTTCTAAACATCCGCAGCGCCAGCTTCGCCTGCCTGTTGGCGGCCCCGCTGTCGGCCATGGCGATTTCTTCGGCGCGGCGACAGGCCAGGCGATATTCGTTTGGCCTGTCGCGAAAAGAGGCGATGCGGGCCAACAGTTCTTCGCCGTCACGCACCGGAAAGGCCGCCGCCGCTTCATCGAGTTTGCGATATATCTCCGCGAAATCGCACACATTTAGCCCATGGCAGACCGCCCTTCGCCACAAAGCCGCCTCCAGCGGATTATGGCCGCCGTTGGCTGATAAGCTGCCGCCGCAGAAGATATAATCGGCCAGGCCATACAAGACCGGCAGATCGCCATAGGAATCGACGAGCAGCACGGATTCGCGTCGCGCCACGCCGCCGCTCACAGCGCTGAGGGTTTGAAAAGGAAGCGTCATTTCACGCAGCATGGCGCAGAGCGTCGGCAAACGGTCAAGGTGGCGGGGCGCAAGCAGCAACATGATCGGCTGAACCGCCGCCAATCGCCGCCAAACCTCAATGATAATGGCGTCTTCACCCGGATGCGTCGAACCAGCCACAAAAACTTCCACGCCGTCCGAAAGCGCGAACATATCACGAAAAGACCGCAATTTATCGTGGTCTTCATCGGTCAGGATATGATCGCGCTTGACGTTGCCGCAGACCACAAGCCGTTCCGTCGCCACCCCCAAAGCGGCGAAGCGGTCGCGATCCTCCTGGCCTATCGCCGCGACCAATCGCAACGAAACAAACATGTCGCGAAACTGCCAGGCGAAGCGCCGCCAACTGGCCGCCGCCTTGGCGGTCATGCGGCCATTAGCCAGCATCGCCGGACAATTATTTTTGTTCAGGCAAGCCAAGGTCAACGGCCAGAGTTCGCTTTCAATGCTCACATATAGGTCAGGGTTGAGGCGTTTTATCGCCAGGTGAACAATGCCGGGTATATCCAATGGCGCGAGAAAACAAGAAATATCCGAGGGAAGAATGCCCCTTGCCACATCGCGGCCCCGCGCGGTCAGCGCGGTAAACGAGATGGCGCAATCCGGCGCAATCCGCCGCAAGGCGGCCACCAACGCCGCCGCCGCCCGCGCCTCGCCGACCGAAGCGGCGTGCAGCCAAATCCGTGGCCGCCCCGCCCGCGTCGCCAGCAACCGTGGATACAGGCCCAGACGCTCGCGCAATCCCCGCCGTTGCCAACCGGAAACGAGGGAAAAGAGGAGTAGCGGCGGTAAAAGCGCGCAGGCCAGACATCCGATGCACAACTTGTACAGCTTCATCAAAGAGAAAACATCCGGAACGAGGAGGGATTGTGGGCCGAAATGGCCAGCGCTTGATACAAGAAACAGGCCGCATTTTCAATCAAGTCTGGTATAGTCGGGCGCTTTTCCGGTTATGGGAGCGGGATTATCCTGACAACAGGAGGAGAAAATGCACAGGATTGCGGTCGTTTTTTGGTGTGGGTTGATGTTGTTCAACGTTTTACTACAAGGAGATGAACTGATGGCTGAAACACAACTGCCGGATGGATTGTACGCAATCTTTTCCACCGACAAGGGCGAAATTATCTGCAAACTTGAGTACAAAAAGACGCCTCTGACCGTCGCCAATTTCGTCGGTCTCGCCGAAGGAACCAAAGAGTTGGGCGGCGGCGGCAAACACAAATTTTACGACGGGCTGAAATTTCATCGCGTCATTGCCGATTTCATGATTCAGGGCGGCTGTCCCCTGGGCACTGGCACCGGCGGCCCCGGCTACACCTTCCCCGACGAAATCGACCCCAGCCTGCGCCACGCCGGGCCGGGCGTTTTGTCGATGGCCAACGCCGGACCGGGCAGCAATGGCAGTCAGTTTTTCATCACCCACGTGGCCACGCCCTGGCTCGACGGCAAACACACGGTCTTCGGCCATGTGGTCAAGGGCCAGGATGTAGTTAATAAAATTAGTCAGGGAGATGCGATAAAATCGGTGACGATCAAACGGGTCGGCGCCGAAGCCGAAGCCTTCGTAAGCGACGAAGCGGCCTTTCAAAGCTATCTCGGCAATCTCGAAAACCACAAACTCGAACGCGCCCAAGAAGCCGCCCTCGAACAGAGCAAATTGATTGAAAAGAATTGGCCAAAGGCCATAACCAGCAAATCCGGCCTGAAATACCTGGTGACGCAGGAAGGCGCGGGCGCGGCCACACCGAAACCCGGCGACCGCGTGACTGTGCACTACAGCGGGCGGTTGTTGGACGGTCAGGAATTCGATAGCTCATACAAACGCGGCGAACCGATTGAATTTGCCGTCGGCCAGGGAATTGTCATCAAAGGCTGGGATGAAGCCTTGCTGGCGATGAAGAAAGGGGAAAAACGGCTGCTGATCATCCCGCCGGAATTGGGCTACGGCCCCGCCGGACGCGGCCCGATTCCACCGAACGCGGTCATGATTTTTGATGTGGAGCTGCTGGATTTTTAATTGATTTGATGTTCGCGGGCGTCCGTTCCTTCCGTCGCCCGCGCCCTTCCTGGCATTCCGGCAAGAACAAAAAACGCAACCCAAAACGCCAATCCGCCCCGCCCCTGCTTAAAATCGGCTGGGCGGGCGATTGGCGCTAAGCATCAAAATGATACCACTCAAACGGATGCGAACGCACAGCCTCGGCCAGGAGCGCCGCATAGCGCCGCGCCGCCTCACGCATCGCCACCTTCCGGTCGGCGCGGCTTGCGGCCTGAACCTCGATGGCCGGCGACAGGCGGAAATGGTAGCGATTTGCGCCCGCGCGGAAGGCGAAAAAGGCAAAGATCGGCGCGCCGCTGACCAGGGCGAAGGCGAAAGGCGCTTCCGGCAGGCGCAGGCGTCCGGCGAAAAAATCGACCTCAATCGCCCGTTGGTCGCGCCGCCACACCACATCACCAGCCATTGACACCACGCCGCCCGCCCGCAAAAGACGCAGACCGTCAATGGCCGGGAACGGGTCATCCTGGTCACGGCCCAGGGCGATGATCGCCACCCCCTCACGGCGCAGACTGTCTTTTTGGGCGCGTTCGACGCCTTCCCGTTCCTTCTCTCCCATAAAGAGCAGCAAACGTGTGTTGGGTATATGCCTGACCAATATCCTTGCCGCCATTTCCCAATTACCGAGATGCGACATGAGCAGAATCGCGCCACGTCCTTCGGCCAGCGCCCGCTCCAGCCGCTCCAAGCCATCGGAAAGGAACGCCGCTTCAAGGCCGAGAGAAACGCGGAAGCGGTCGGCGTGGATGGTGGTGAAATTCTGAAATTGTCGGAAGACGCAGAGCAGATGAATAACCGCGCCGCGTTCCGGGAACATCGCCTGGTAAAAACGACGTCCGGCCCTGGTTTTTTTCGGAATGCAGAAAAAGCCGCAGGCGACGACACGGGCGAAACCAGCATAACCACAAGCGATAAGGCGGCGGACAAGATTCATGGAGTGGCGCAAGGCGCGCAGACGGGAAAGGGGAGAACAAACAGTCACAATCGGAACCGGTTCCGTTCTCATCATATCTGGATGTCATTGCCGCGCAAGCGGCAATCCAGTGATGATTGTAGGGGCGAACTGTGTTCGCCCGCCTGGGGATTGCCGCTTTCGCGGCAATGACGGGAGAAAATGCGGCCTACAGTCGTCATGCCCGCATGTTTTTAGCGGGCATCCAGGCAGGCTATGGCAAATGCGGCGGCATGGATTGCCGCTGGCGGGGGAATGACAGCAAAAGGTCACAATCGGAACCGGTTCCGTTCCCATCTCCGGGCATGGATTCCCGCTGGCGCGGGAATGACGGGGAAAGTGCGGGAATGCCTCATAACGTCATGCCCGCGTGTTGTCAGCGGGCAT
>JAITSS010000046.1 GCA_031287565.1 Desulfobulbaceae bacterium | reverse complement strand
GAGCAATCCCCTGTTCCGCTACGCTCCACAGGGGATTGCTCCACCGCAGAGGCAAAAGCAACAACCAAACCACAAGCAAAACCGGGGCAGCGCCGACCCGCTGCAAAAGAAGTTGAATGTGCAACTTAAACTAACTGCTTTTCTGTCTTGACTTCGGGGTCCGGCTTACTTCTGGCGAAATGAAGCATAGCTCGGTTCCGGCAAGCAATCACAGGGGACGCGAAACATAGGCGCATCTCGGAAGACGAGCAAAGCCGCCCGCTTTCCCCTTCAGCCCTTCATTCTTTTGGCGAAATCGAGCATCCGCTCAATCGGCAATCGCGCTTTGGCCGCCAGTTCCGGCGCGACCTCAATGGCGTTTTTCCCGTCGCGCAGCGTCGTAAAAAGATTGGTCAGGCTGTTCATTTCCATCCATGGACAGTGGGCGCAGCTTTGGCAATCGCCGCCGACACCCACCGCCGGCGCTTCGATAAAGGTTTTATGCGGGGCCAGTCGCCGCATTTTATGGAAGATGCCGGCGTCGGTGGCGACGATGAATTCTTCGTTCGGCAGGTCGCGCGCGGCGGCGATTAGGGCCGTGGTCGAGCCGACGACATCGGCCTGCGTGACCACTTCAGCAGGCGATTCCGGATGCGCCAGCACCGCCGCTTTCGGATGCGCCGCCCGCATCCTTTGCATCGCCGCGCCGCGAAATTCGTCATGCACCACGCAGGCGCCTGGCCACAACAGCATCTCGGCCCCGGCGCGTTCGGCGACATAAAGACCAAGATGTTTATCCGGTCCCCAAATAATTTTTTGTCCTTTTTCAGCCAGATGCCGAATAATCGGCAGCGCGACGCCCGACGTGACCATCCAGTCGGCGCGGGCCTTGACCGCCGCGCTGGTGTTGGCGTAAACCACCACGGTGTGGTCGGGATGACGGTCGCAAAACGCCGCGAACAAGTTCGCCGGACAATATTCGTCCAACGAACAGGTGGCGGTTGGTTCTGGCATCAACACGGTTTTTTCGCTGTTGAGAATTTTCGAGGTCTCACCCATAAAGCGCACGCCAGCAACCACCAGAGTGGTGGCTGGATGGGCGGCGGCGAAGCGGGCCATTTCCAACGAGTCGGCGACGCAACCGCCGGTTTCCTCGGCCAGCTCCTGAATATCGCCGCTGGTGTAGTAGTGGGCGACCAGCGCGGCGTCGCGTTCTTTCAGAAGTTTTTTGATGTCGCGGCGCAGTTCCTCGCGTCGCGCCGGGATCAATTCCGGCCAGCTTGGATGCGGTGGAATGGTGATTTCCGGCAAGCTTATGTGGGCGATTTGTGCGGTCATGTTTTTCGTTGAAATAAAAGGGGTCGGGCCGGGCACGTATCGTTTGGCGGCGCTCCTTTTTTCAGTCCCGACGGATGCCGCACTCTATCCTGGATGGCCGCGCCGGTAAATCAGGTTTTCCATGGCTAACAGGCCCGTGCCTTTGCGCCTGGCCGCCCGCGTGGTACATTTTTCGCATCCGCTTGTCCCATCCTTGTCCTTCCGGCCCCACTGTGACTGAAAAAGAAAGAGAAAAAGAACAATCTGCGGAAACGAGCGAAACGCCCGAAGCGCCGCCAGCCCACCGGTCTGCGTCTGCCTGGGCAGACCGGCGCAACGCGCAGACAGAGGCAACAGGCGGCCCTGTCGTCACGACGCAGGGCGAAGAGGCGATTTACGTCTTTTTGCTGGCGCTGTGGTTCGCGGCCTTAGTGACGACGGCGGTGGCTTGCCGAGGAATCCTCTGGTTGCAGATGCCGGACCTCAGCGCTGTCAGCCACTACAACCCGCCACAGGCGACCTTGATTTATGACCGCGACGGCCAGGTGATTGAGCGCATCGCCCGCGAATACCGCATCTTCACGCCGCTTGCCGACATGCACCCGCTTCTGGCCAAGGCGTTTGTCGCCGCCGAGGATGGCCGCTTCTATCGCCACGATGGCCTGGATTTTTTTTCGATTCCACGGGCGCTCTACCACAATCTGAAAGACGGCAAAAAGGGCCAGGGCGCTTCGACCATCACGCAGCAAGTGGCGCGGGCGCTGTTGCTGTCGCCGGAAAAGACCTACAGTCGCAAATTCAAAGAGGCGATTCTCGCCTGGCGCATCGACCGGTTGCTGACGAAAGAGCAAATCCTGACCATTTATCTGAATGAAATCTATCTGGGACGGGGCGCCTACGGCGTCGAGGCGGCGGCGCGGGTGTATTTTGGCCGGGATTCGCGGGAACTCAGTCTGGCCGAGGTGGCGCTTCTGGCCGGTTTGCCGCAAGCGCCCAGCCGCTATGCGCCGGGAAAATCCATGGATGCGGCCATTACCCGGCAGCGGTATGTGTTAAATCGCATGGCCGAAGATGGTTATATCAGTCAGGAAGAAGCGCGGGCCGCCTTCGCTGAACCGCTGCGTTTTCGTGATAATAATCGGGACGCCGACCGCCACGCCGCCAATGCCTGGTATCTCGATGCGGTTAAACGCCGGGCCGCCGAAATTCTCAATCAACCGCTGGCCGAAGCCGGGGTGAAAATTTACACCTTTCTTGATCCAGCCTTGCAAGAAAAAGCTGTCAATTCGCTAGTAAAAGGAAGTCAGGCTTTGGCGGCGCGGCGGGCGCTACGCGGCGAGCGTCGTCCACCGCCGCAGGCCGCTTTGGTCTGTATCGAACCGGACAGCGGCCGGGTGGCGGCCTTGGTCGGCGGCCTGGATTTCGCCGTTTCGTCCTTCAATCGAGCGACCCAGGCCAAACGCCCGGCCGGTTCGGTGTTTAAGCCCTTTGTCTACGCGGTGGCGCTGGAGCAGGGCCGCCGGGCCGACTCGCTGACCAGCGACACGCCGCTGACCGTTGAGACCGGCGGCGCATCCTGGAGTCCGAAAAACGCCGACGGCAAATATCTGGGGAAAATTTCACTGGCCCGCGCCCTGGCCGTTTCCTCCAATGTGGCGGCGGTGCGTCTTTTGCGCGAAGTCGGTATTGAACCAACGCGGCAGTTGGCGCGGCAGGCCGGTATCCTCGCGCCGATGCCTGACGATTTATCACTGGCTTTGGGCACGCTTGACATATCGCTTTTGGAGATGACCGCCGCTTTCGCCGTGTTTGCCGATGACGGCATGTTCCACCAACCACTTCTCATCGACCATATCGAAACCAGCGACGGCCGTTATCTTTCCGGCGGCGGCTCCGGACGCCGCGCCTTGCCGGAATCGGTGGCCCGGCAGATGAAGGCGATGTTGGAAGGGGTGGTGCGCTCAGGCACCGGCGCTTTGGCCGCCATACCCGGCGGCGCGGCGGGCAAAACCGGCACCTCAAATGACAATCGCGACGCCTGGTTCATCGGCTTCAATCAAAAATACCTGACCGGTGTCTGGGTTGGATACGACCATAACGAGGGCTTGGGCGGCGGCGAAGGCGGTGGCCGCGCCGCCGCGCCGATCTGGCGCAACTTCATGCGGGCGGCGGCACCATGACCGATGATTTTCGGAGCGGCGACGCAAGGGAAACGCTGATCAACACTGAAACCGTTTGGGCTGAGCCTGCCTGGCGACGGCAGGTCTAAGTCAGCGACTTTACGAAGAATACCCTGCAACAATAGCTCTCAGGGCCAAGGTGTCTCCCCGGAAAGGTTATGCCCTGGATTTTATGATCCGAAAAAGCGCGCCAGAAGAAGTGGATCGACATCCAGGGGCGCGAAGTGAAGATCGGATTGTGCCCGGCGGGCATTCCATGGAACAACCGCCGGGGAAAAACCCGCAAGCAGCGCCGGTTCCTAGCAAACTTCGCCGTCCGGATACAGGGTGGCGCCATCTTCAAGGCTGCGGCTGTGGTAGGCCGCTTCGCTCGAATACGAGTGGATGATGCAGTTGCGGCCAATGCTGACACTAGCCGGGATGACGGCGCGTTTACCTACCAGCGTGATGCCGCTGTACAGGTGCTTCGGGTGCTGGCGGTTCTGGGTCTGATAATTTTCGCCAAGGCCGATGACTGTCCCCTCGCCGACGATGCCGCCTTTGTCGCAGACGACCAAATCGACGACGGCGTTTTTCTTGACCACGCAATCGGCGAACAGGATGGAATTGCGCACCACCGCTCCTTCTTCGACGACGACGCCCGGCGACAGCACCGAATTCGTCACCGTGCCGTTAATGATGCAACCGGCGGGAATCATAGCGTTTTGCAGACGGGCCTTCGCGCCGAAACGGGCCGGCGGCCGGTCGGTGAGGCGGCCTTGCGCCTCGACATTGGTGTGGATGCCCCAGA
This sequence comes from Desulfobulbaceae bacterium, assembly GCA_031287565.1. Taxonomy (GTDB): domain Bacteria; phylum Desulfobacterota; class Desulfobulbia; order Desulfobulbales; family Desulfocapsaceae; genus UBA8130. The sequence continues at coordinate 203,056 of JAITSS010000046.1, read as the reverse complement.
CCTGCGGCGAGATGCCGGAATCGGCGCGGAGAATATCCATATTCGCCTCCCAATACGCCTGGATGGTGCCAACATCGCGCCAGTAGCCATGAAATGGATAGGCATAAGCATCGTGGTGGGCAATGGCGTGCGGCAGCACGTGCATCCCGAAATCGACGCCGGCGCGGTCGCGTTCCAGGGCGTCGAGCAGGTATTGCCGGTTGAACACATAGATGCCCATTGAGGCCAGATTGGTGCGCGGCTCGGTTGGTTTTTCCTCCCACTCGATGATGCGTTTTTCGTCATCGACAATCGCCGCCCCGAATTGGTGAATCTCATTCAAGGGCACGACCATCATCGCCACTGTCACGTCGGCGTTTTTGGCGCGATGGAAGGCGAGCATCGCGGTGAAATCCATATGATAGATATGATCGCCGGACAGAATCAGCACATCGTCGCTGGGATTGGCGCGGATGAAATCAATGTTGCGTCGCACCGCGTCGGCAGTGCCCTGATACCAGTCGGAATCTTTAGCGCCGGTGCGCGGCGGCAGAATTTTCACGCCGCGCGAGCGGCCATTCAAGTCCCAGGCTTCGCCGGAGCCGAGATGGTTCATCAGCGAAAGCGGTTTATACTGGGTCAGAACGCCAACTTTTTTCAGACCGGAGTTGGCGATGTTGCTTAAGCTGAAGTCGATGATGCGGTAAATGCCGCCAAAAGGCACCGCCGGTTTGGCGCGGTTTTGCACCAAAACGTTCAGGCGGCTGCCGACCCCGCCGGCCAACAAGAGAACCAGGGCTTCCGCTCGCACATTCATCGCAACACCTCCCCGCCAGCGACGGTCGATTTCCAGGAAGATTCAGACAGTTTTGGATAAATCACCGCGCCTTGCTCGATGAAGGCGCCAGCTGGGATGGTGTTGTCTTGGCCCAGCACCGTGATGCGGCTGGCGCTGGCGCCCGGTTCGGCGCCAACGCGCGCGCCGTCGCGAAAACGGCAATCAACATCGGCAACCACTTTGCTGAGCAGGCAGTTGCGACCGATATGGCTGTTGAAGAACAGGATAGAATTTTCCACGACGCTGTTTTTTTCGATGACGACGCCGGGCGAGATGATCGAGTTGCGCACCGTGCCATCGATGCGGCAGCCGTTATAAATCAGGCTGTTTTCGATATGGGCGTAATCGCCGACAATGGTTGGCTGAAAATCGCGGATGCCCCGGTGATCGAGGTTGGTGCGCAATCCCCAGGCTTCCAGGTCGATTAGGGGCCTTTCGCCCAACAAATCCATGTTGGATTGCCAGTATTCCTCGATGGTGCGCGTGTAGCCCCAGTAGCCGCGAAATTTATAGCCGTAGACTCGGTAGCCCGCCGCCATCATCGCCGGAATGATGTCGCGGCCGAATTCAAACGATTCCTGAATCTGATTTTCCTGCAAAAATTTATACAGCACATTCGGCTTGAACAGCATCACGGTTAAAGAGGCCCAATCAGATTCCGGCTGTTCCGGTTTTTCCCAGTAGCCGATAACGCGGCCGCCGCGCTCACCGTCCTCGTCGTCCAAGGCCGCCAGGCCAAACCGGTGCGCCTTTTCCAGCGGCACCCGAATGAAGACCATGGTCAGGTCGGCGTCTTTTTCGTGGTGGTATTCCAGTATTTTTTGATAATCCATCTTGTAGATATGATCGCCGGAGAGCACCAAAACGTTTTCCGGCGAGGTGTATTTGATGAAGTCGAGATTGCGATGCACGGCGTCGGCGGAGCCGCGATACCAATCGTGCTGGTCGCTGCCGGTATAGGGTGGCAAAATGGAAATGCTGCGGTTGCGCCCCTGCATGTCCCAGGCCGCGCCGGTGCCGATATGGTTGATTAAGGAATAACTACGGTATTGGCTGAGAATGGCCACCCGCTCAATGCCGGAACGCATCAGGTTGGAAAGGGGAAAATCAATGACCCGCACAAAACTGCCGAAGGGCAAAGCCGATTTGGGGCGATAAAGGGTGAGGACATTCAGCTCGTCAACCCGTCCGCCCGCCAGAATCATCGCCAACGTCGTCGTTTTCCGCATATGGCTCCCATGGATTTTGAGGAAACGTCTTTAAGGAAACGCTGATTGAATCCGCCTGCCGGTTGCAGACAGGTTCGTCCTGAAACCCATCTGAAGGAATTTCTTCGTAACATCGCGGACTAAATCGGCGTTTCCCTAAATATGGCGCATGATAAGCCGCCGTAACGATTCGGAAGTAAACTTCTTGTCGCCCATATCAAGGTTTTTCAGCGGCACCTCGGCCCTGGCCGCCTGTTTGTGGCCGCCCGCCGAGCCGAGGGCGCCGAAGCTGCGTATCGCCAGTTTGCCTGCATTTTTACGATAGCCATCGCACCGGAAAATCACAACCAGCTTCTCGTTATGGATGCCGGAGACGAAAACCCAGTCGATTTCGCCGACATGATTAAGAAAATCGGCGACGATAACCAGCACATCCGGGCTTGAGACCTTGCCGATATGCGAATAGTAGCGGCCTTTTGAATACTTCAGTTCTTGCAGACCGATGGTGAAATAGCGCAACTCCGAGCGGCGCAGGTCGGTGAGTTCAAACTTGCGCACCAGATCGCGGTTGGCGAAGTCGAACAGGTAGCGGAAGGCCACGCCGTCGGCCAAGCGCGAACTTTTCTCAAAATTTGAGGTATCGACTTTGATGGCGTAAAACAAGGCGGTCGCCAGGTCGGCGGACATTTTGACGCCGGCGGCGCGCAGATATTCGACCATGATCGAGGCGGTCGCGCCGTAATCCGGGCGAATATCGACATAGGGAAACGACCACTCAACGATGATCGGGTGGTGGTCGATAACGGCGTCGAACTTCAGCTTTTCAAAACAGGGCAGATGGTTGGGCTGCGAATCGACCATGACGATTTTAGAAAAGTCGCTGGTTTTCACCGTGCCCAATCGCTCCAGAGGAATTTTCAGTCGCTGCACCATGGCGACGTTGTTCATGCGGCGGATTTCGTTTGGATGAGCGATGACCACGCTTTTCACGCGGTAGCGCAACAGGCGCTTAATGGCCATGGCGCTGGCCAAAGCGTCCGGATCGGCGTTGATCACGACCAGAACCGTGTCTTCCTTGCCGAAGACATCCCAGAATTGCTGAAGCCGCTCCCGCGCGGTGCCGCGAGCGTAGTTTTTCGGTAGTGGAGGCGAAGCTTTACGGAGAGATTTTGCCATGCCGTGTTGTGGTCAGTGGGGCGCGGGTGTGTTCAACATGAGAAAAGGGGAGCAAGGAAAAAATCCGCTTGCTTCCGCCGACGAAATCCCGTGGAGATAAGCCCCGAACAGTGGGCGATACATGTTGGCGTCGTCCATGAACGCGCCGCCAACGCCACAAAAATGAAGTCATCAACCCGGCTCGAACCCTACCACAGGCGGGAAAGATTTGGCAAGTTCCGGGCGAAATTCCGGTTTCCTGATGCTTTGGTCGCGCTTGGCCCATCAATTTTTCCGTCTGAGCGAATTGCCGATTTCCTGGTAAAAGGCGGCCAGTTTACGGCGGAAGGCGGTAAGCGAATACTCTTGCCGCGCCAATTCGCGGCCGCGCTCGCCGAAAACCCGGCGCAGTTCCGGCGAGGCGGCCAGCCGCTCCAAGCCCTCAGACAGAGATTTCGCATTGGTTTCGACCAGGCAGGCGTGGGCCTCATCGAGAACCTGGGTGTGCGTCGGCAGATTGGTGGCTATAATCGCTCTTGCCGAATCAAGGTAGGAATACAGCTTCATCGGCGTGTTATTTCCCTGGATGCGCGGCGACACGAGAATATCGGCCTGGGCCAGATAAGCGCCCAGATGCTCGACCGGACGCGGGCCATGGAAGATGACGTTTTCGCCGATGCCAAAAGCCATGGCCCGGCTTTTATAATGGGCAATCGTTGTTTCCGTGCCGCCGATGATGACCAGTTGGCCGGGACAGGCTCGCGCCTTTGTCAGGTGAAAGGCATCGAGTAGCAGATCAATGCCCTGATAGCCTTCCAGATTGCCGACGTAGAGAAAAACCGGCCCTTCAAGATGATAAAAGGCGCGCAGATCGTCCACCTCGACCGCGCCGCCGCTCTCTTCCAACAGGCTGATGTCTTCGAGGCGGGCCACCGGCTTGTCCGGGGCGGCGGCCACGGCGATATCCACCAATGCCTGGCACACCGCGACCACGCCGACACTGCCGCGCGCCGCCATTCGTTCGGCGGCCTTCAGCGGCCAGGCGAAATGACGGAAACCGGGCATTTTGTCGATCAGTTGCGTCGGCAGCGACGAATCCATGTCGTAAATATAGGGAATGCCAAAAAATATCTTCAGCGCCATCGCCAGAAAGGCCGCCTCTTCGCAGGCATGGACAATGTCGAATTTTTTCTGGCGCAGCAGCGCGCAGGCTTTGAAGAAGAGCGCGAAATCACAAATAATTTTGCCGATGGAAAAACCGGGCGGAATCGGGCCGACGCCGGGAATCCTTGCCGAACGATGCAGTGTTACGCCGGGCAAGGCGACCTCTTCGCCTTCGTGGAATACCAACAGATGCGCCTCGTGGCCCAAGGCGGCCAATTCCGTCGCCAGAAGGCGAATGGCGATGGGGGTGCCGCGGTTCTGAAAAAAGGGCTGCGGCGCTAGAATGAGGATGCGCAGATGTGGTTGTGGCGACTGCGGCCTTGCGTCTTGCACGGTGGTGTCCTGTGGGAAAAATGAATATTTGCCCAGCCACGGCTTTTCGGGTATGTCCCAGCGCCGAATCTTTACCGGTATGTTCGCATGTTTTCAAGATGAGGAGGCGAGAAGCGTCATGACGGTCACGGCTGTCGTCGTCAGCCACGATTCGGCTTTCGTTTTGCCGCGCTGCCTGGCATCGCTGGCTCGGCAAAGCCTTGCGCCGAACCTTATCGTTGTTGATTCCGGTTCGCATGACAAAGATTATCTGCGAAAGCTAGCGGCGGACTATGCCTTTACCCTCATCGAAAGCGAAAATATCGGCTTCGCCCGCGCCAACAATCTGGCGATGCGGCATGTGCCAAACAAGACGGAAATGCTGGTTTTCATCAACCCGGATGTCGTCATGCCGCCCGATTATCTGGCGAAAGCGGCGCGGATTCTTGCGGCTCGCCCCGCTTGCGCGGTGGTCGCGGGCGTGTTGGAAGGATTTGATTTCGCGCAAGGAAAACCGACGGGCCGCTACGATTCCACCGGCGTCTTCCGCGCCTGGTATGGCCGCTGGCATGACCGCGATCAAGGCCGGGAGACAGCGTCGGCGCAACGTCAGGCGGAAGTGGTTCCGGCCCTGTGCGGCGCTTTGCTCTGCTGCCGCTGGCAGGCGCTACGGCCATTTTATCCTGACATTTTCGCGCCGGAGTTTTTTTTGTACAAGGAAGATATTGAGTTCTGTCTGCGCCTGCGGGAATCGGGGTGGAACATTCTTTTTACCCCGGAATTACACGCCTTCCACGGTCGCGGCTGGCGCGGACGGGCGGCGATGGCCAAAGCCTTGCGCCTTACGGCGGCCAGAAGTGAAATTCTTTTATACCGCCGCCACCCTTCTCCGTACATGTTCTGGGCGGTCTTGAAATATCTGGCGGCGCGTTGGGGGAATTTTTGATGGATGCCAATCACGCCACAGTGTCGGCGCTGATTCCGACCCATAACGCCGGCGCGGTTTTTGACCGGGTGTTGACGGCCCTGCATCGCCAAACCGTCCAGCCCATGGAACTGATCGTGGTCGATTCGGCCTCAATCGACGACACCGTCGCCATTGCCAGGCGGCGCGGCGCCAAGGTAATCAGCATCGGTGAAAATGACTACGACCACGCGGCGACCCGCAGTCGCATGGCCAGAGAGGCGCGTGGCGAAATTGTGCTGTTCCTGACTCATGACGCCCTTCTTGTGGACGACCAGGCGCTGGAATTGCTCGTCGCCGCTTTGTTGCGCCAAGACGACATCGGCTGCGCCTACGGCAGGCAGTTGGCCGACGACACCGCCACGGCGAGCGCCCGATTTCTGCGCGACTTCAATTATCCGCCCGATTCGCATATCCGCTCGTTCGCCGACCGCGAGCGCCTGGGTTTTATCACCTGCTTCTGCTCAAATTCCTTTGCCGCCTGGCGGAAAAGCGCCCTGGAAAAAATCGATTTTTTTGGCGAGGCCGCCATCTTCGGTGAAGACGCCAGGGCCGCGGCTCGTTTGCTGCAAGCGGGTTTTCGCGTCGCCTACGCCGCCGAGGCGCGGGTTGCGCACAGCCATAACTACACAATGCTGGAAGAATTCAGACGCTCGTTTGACATCGGCGTCTTCCACGCCCGCGAAACCTGGTTGCTCGATACCTTCGGCCAGGCGGCCGGGCGCGGCGGCGGTTTGATTGTCACCGAGTTGGCGCGATTGCTTCGAGCCGGGAAACTTGGTAGGTTCGTTGCGGCCATGGCTCGCAACGCCGCCAAGGCGTCGGGCTACATCCTGGGCCGCCGCCATCGCCTGCTACCGCGTCGCCTACGCCGCTCTTTCAGCATGAACCGCCGCTTCTGGCGCTGAACTGAAGAAGAAAAAAAGAAAAAGTTTTTTCCCCGGCAATCGCTTTCCCCATAGACAACATGCTTTCAACCACCCTGCGCGAGCAAAGTCCGCTCTTCGCCCGTCTGCTTCATCTGTGTGACTGCCTCTTCGCGGTCGGTCTTTTGGCCTCCCTGGTCTTTTGGTATCAGGTGCCGTGGAGCGTCTACTATAGCCGCCTGTGCTGGATCATTTTTTTCGCCTGCTTCATTAGCTTCCAGTCGTTTCAGCTCTATCGCTCGTGGCGCGGCTGGAGTTTCTTTTCCGAATTCGTCTGCCTGCTGAAAGCCTGGAGCGCCGTGATCGGCCTCCTCCTGTTTTATTTCTTCCTGTTCAAAATTTCTGACGCCTATTCCCGCGTGGTGTTTATGGCCTGGATAAGCCTGACACCGATCTTGATTTTTATTCTGCACTTACTTGTAAGAAAAACTCTGCGGCGCTTCCGGAAAAATGGCCGCAACAGGCGGCACGCCGTGGTCGCGGGCGCGGGCGATCTGGGCCAGCAACTTCTGCGGGAAGTTGAGTCACTACCCTGGGCCGGCATCGATGTGGTCGGTTTTTTTGACGATAAACTTGAAGAAGGGCACCCGCTGACCGTGGCCGGACGGCCGGTTCTGGGACGCATCCCTGACATCGCCGATTATCTGCGCACAAACGATATTGATTACGTCTATATCGCCTTGCCGATGCGGGCGGAAAAAAAGATTTTTTCCATCCTGCGCGAGTGCCGTTCGCTGGGAGCGCGGGTCTATCTGATTCCCGACCTCTATGTTTTCGGCCTGCACCACGCCGAAATTCAGTCGCTCGGCAAACTGCTGATTCTTAATTTCAACCCGCACAGCGACTGGAAGCGCGGCTTTGATGTGGTCTTTTCGCTTTTGGCCCTTCTCTGCGCCTCGCCGATTATGCTCATCATCGCGCTCGTCATCAAACTGAGTGATGGCGGCCCGGTTTTCTATGCCCACGAGCGGGTGGCCAGCCGTGGCCGCCGATTCAAGTGCCTGAAATTTCGCACCATGCGTGTCGGCGCTGATCAGGAATTGGCCGCGCTTTTGGCCCGCGATCCGGCGCTGCGCGACGAGTGGGAACAGCATTTCAAACTGAAAAACGACCCGCGCATCACGCCAATTGGCCGTTTTCTCCGCCGCGCCAGCCTCGATGAATTGCCGCAATTTATCAATGTGTTACGAGGTGATATGAGCGTGGTTGGGGCGCGGCCCATCGTCGGACGCGAGCTGCGCGAATACTACAAGAACAGCGCCGGTCTCTACTGCTCGATGAAACCGGGCATCACCGGCCCCTGGCAGGTTGGCAAGCGCTCGGACATCGACGACTACCACGAGCGGGTGCGCCTGGACGATTGGTATATCCTCAATTCATCCATGTGGACGGATATGAAAATCATCCTGAAAACCGCAATCATGATGTTCAAAGGCAAGGGCGCGTATTGATAGAAACGAGCCGTTGGCGCTCAGACCAACAACACCAGGGAAGAATATTTGCGCAACATCCGGTCGCCGGAGAGCAAACGCATCGGTTCGGTCATGGCTTGCGACAAAAGCATATGGTCGAACGGGTCGTTGTGAAAGGCATTGATGCCGGTCAGGATTTCAGCGTGTCCACCCAAGAGCGGCAATTCCAAGAAACCACTGTCGCGAGTGGCGAGGCGTAATTCGGATATATCGGCTTTGAACTTCCCGATGCGAGTCTTGATGGCGATTTTCCACCATGACACCGCGCTAACGAAGACATCGTTGTCGTCGGCAAGCAGCAAATTTCTGACATTTTCAATGCGTGGAGAATCCGTCAAAGCCCATAGCAGAACATTGGTATCCAGGAGCAGCCTCATTCTTCCCTCGCTGTGAACGCGGCCAAAAACTCCGTCGGCAAAGGCGCATCGAAATCATCGGGGATGGTCAGCTTGTCTTTCAAAATACCGAGACGTTTCTTGCGTTTGACATCGCTGACGGGAACGAGCGCCGCTTCGGCCCGGCCATGGCCACTAATGAGAATCGTCTCACCGCCATTGGCGCGTTTGACAAGTTGAGAAAGGGAACTTTTCGCCTTGTGCATCGCGATACTTTCCATTACTACCTCCCTATTTGATAGTGTGACAGGAAAATTTAAGCCAAACGTAGCCTTAAATCAACCGAACCGAGTTTTTCGTTTATTCGCCGCCAAGTCTCTCGCCATTTCATGACCCGGCGAGCGTGACGATGATTTGACGGCGTCGGCTGGCTGGGGCGGTAGAGGGGTTTTGCCTTATCGCGCCAGCTTCGACGGACGGCGCAGCATATGCCCGCCATTTTTTCCCTTGGTCTTGGATGAGGATGTGTTCGGATGAGCGAAAATTTCAACGCCGCCCTGGCCGCTGGCTATGCCGCGCTGGTCGCCAAGGCCAAACTGCTCGACGCGATCAATGTGTTTCCGGTCGCCGATGCTGACACCGGCGCCAATCTGCGGGCTAGCCTCGCGCCATTGAGCGCCGCCGACGCGAGGCTAGGCGAGCGGCTGCCGCGGGCGGCCTGCGGTAATTCCGGCAATATCGCGGCGGCCTTTTTCAGTGTCTTCGCCGACATCGAATCGTCCGCCTCTCTCGCCGAGCGGGCGCGATTGGGCGCGGCCAGGGCGCGAGCGGCGGTGGCCGCGCCAAAGGCCGGAACCATGCTCGATGTGTTCGACAAATTGACGGCGGAACTGGCGAAACGTCCCAGCCTGGCCAAATCGGACGAATTGCTGGCCGCTCTGGCCGCAGTGGTCCGCGAGACGGTCGGCCTGTTGCCGCGCCTACGCCAGGCGGGCGTCGTCGATAGCGGCGCTTTGGCTATGTATATTTTTTTTGATGGATTTTTCGCCGCCTTATTCGGCGAGCGGCCAAGCGAAAGGCCGCTTGCGGCAACCTTTCCCGGCCTGCTCACAGTGGCGGATGAGTACGCGCCAACGGCGGAGACGGGATTTTGCATCGACGCGCTCCTCGAAACCGGCGATACCGCGCTTGATGCGAGGCGGCTGGCTGATCTGGGCGACAGCCTGGTGCTGCTGCCGACACAGGGAGACAAGGCGCTGAAACTGCACATGCACAGCGGCGACCCGGCGGCCTTGCGCGAGCGTCTGGCCCAGGTCGGGCGGATTGTCACCTGGTCGGAAACTAGCCTGAACGCTGAAACAACCTACCTGCCGGACAGGCGGGCAAACGGCGTCCAGATCGTCACCGATGCCGCCGCCTCGCTTTCCCACTCCCTGGCCGCGCGGGAACACATCACCCTCTTGGAGAGTCTCATTCTGCTGGGTGGCGAAGCCAGGCCGGAAGGCGAAGTCGATGCGCAGGAACTGTACCGGCGGATGCGATTAGGCGAAAAGGTCGGCACGGCGCAGGCTTCATTGTGGGCGCGGCAACAGGCGCTGGCGCGATTGCGCGGTCAGGGCCGCTGTCTGTATCTGGCCGTCGGCTCGGCCTATACCGGGAATTGGCAGGCGGCGGACGCCTGGCTGACGGCGCATCCGGCAGGCGCGGCATTGGTGGCGCTCGACAGCGGCGCGGCCTCCGGGCGCTTGGCGGTCATGGCCATCCTGCTTGCTCGCTACGCGAAACAGGTAGGCGATCTTGACCGGCTGGTCGACTATGCCAAACGCTTGGGCGCGACTTGCCAGGAATTTTTATGTATCGACAACCTGCATTGGTTGGCGGCGGGTGGCCGCGTCTCGAAGACCGGCGAACTGTTGGGGAATTTTTTGCGTCTGAAACCAATTATCTGCCCAATGCCGGAGGGCGTGCGAAAGCTGGGCGTCTTTCGGGGACGGGCCGGTCAGTTGGCCTTTGTCGAATCGCGGCTGGCCCGCCTGTCCGGCAGGCCGGGACAGGCGGCGGAAAAGAAGGTGGGACGAGCGCTGGCGCTTTTGCAACACACCGACAACCGCGCATGGCTGGAGACGACCCTGCCGCCTTTGGTCAGATCATATTTGCCCGACGCGGAAATCCATATCCTGCCGCTGTCGCTGACCACCGGAGCGCACATCGGCCCCGGCGGCTGGTCGGTGGCGGTCGGATACCCGCCGCCTGAAACAAAATGAATCGGCGTTTGCCGTATCTTCACCAAATACGCCGCGCTCAGCGTCCTGCCAGAAGCGCCCAGCGTCGCCAGAAATCGGGGAAGGATTTTTTCACACAGCCTTCATCCATAATTTCCACGCCGGGAATTTTCAGCCCGGCGACCGCGAAACTCATGGCCATGCGGTGGTCATGGTAGGTGTCGATTCGCGCCCCACGCAAGCCATGGCCACCGTTGCCGTGGATGACCATTTTGTCCGGGAATTCATCGGCCGCCACGCCCAGTTTGCGTAATTCCGTCACCACCGCCGAAAGCCGGTCACATTCTTTAATCCGTAAGTGGCCGATGTTGCGGATGACGGTATCGCCGTGGGCAAAGGCGGCGACCACGGCCAGCGTCGGCGCGACATCCGGCATCGCCGCCATATCGACATCAATGCCTTGCAAATTCTTGCTGCCGCTCAAGACAAAGCCGCCTGTCTGCCGACCAGGCAGGCGCTCCGCCGCGTTCACCTCGCAACCCATGCGGGCCAGAAGCGCCACCAGCATGGCGTCGCCCTGGAGCGACGGCGCTGGCACATTGGCCACCTGGACGCGACCAGCCGTCACCGCCGCCGCCGCCCAGAAGTATGAGGCGCTGGAGGCGTCGCCTTCGATTTCGTAGACGCGGCCCTGATAATGTCCTGGCTCAACCGCAAATTCGGTGAAGTCGTGATTGAATTCGGACTGAACGCCGAACTCGGCCATGACCGCTATCGTCATCGCCACATAGGGCTTCGACAAAACCTCGCCTTCGACCCGGATAGCGGCTTTTCGCCGCGCGTAGGGCGCGACCAAGAGCAACGATGAGAGATACTGACTGCTTTTTCCTTCAGGCAAAATCGTCGCGCCGCCATCGATGCCCTGTCCTGTAATGGTTAAGGGCGGGCAACTGTTGCCCAAGTCATCGGCAATCGCCACGCCCCAGCCGCGCAGCGCGGCGAGCAGTGGGCCGATGGGCCGCTCGCGCATCCGCTGGTCGCCGTCGATGCGAATCGCGCCGCCTTCGGCCAGGGCGGCGACCGAGGTGAGAAAGCGCGTGGCGGTGCCGTTATTGCCAAGGAAGATTTCAGCCGCCTGCCTGGGCAGACAGGCCGCTGAAATCCGACCGCCGCGACCGGTGATGCGCCATTGCTCCGGCTCGCATTCGATCACCACACCCATTTTTCGCAGGGCGGCGATGCTGTAATCGGTATCTTCACTGACCAATGGATTTAGTAAAACGCTGTCGCCTTCGGCTAAGGCCGCCGCGACCAGCGCCCGCTGTGTGATACTTTTGGAACCCGGCGCATCCAAAGTCACGTCGATTGTTTCCAGCGGTTCAATAGTTTTCATTGCTTTATTTTTCCCTGGTCGCCAACCACGCTGAGCAGCGCCTGGCGCATCGCCGTCACCGGCGCTTTTTTGCCCGTCCACAATTCAAACTGGGCGACGCCCTGAAACAGCAGCATTTCGAGGCCATGGATAATCTTGCACCCGGCCATGGCCGCGTCACACAACAGCCGGGTATGCAGCGGCGAATAGACAATATCCATCACCACGTCGTATTGGTGCAGCGAAAATGGCCGCATCAGTGTCTCGTCGCTGTTCAACCCCACGGATGTGGTGTTGACGAGAATATCGCCGCGCAGGGCATCGACCATCGTCAGCGGCACCCACAAGCAGCGCAGGCGCGAGGCCAGTTCCTGCCCTTTGCGGGCGTCGCGGCTACACAATGTCACTTTGGCTCCGGCGTCCAACAAGCCGAAGCCGACGGCGCGGGCCGAGCCGCCGGAACCCAGCACCACCACATGTCTGTCCTTCAGAGTTATTACCTCAGTCAAGGCACGGACCGCCCCGATCCAATCGGTATTGCTGCCGCGCAGCAGGCGGCTTTCGCCGCTCTCCTCGATGCGAACGGTGTTGACCGCGCCAATTTTACGCGCAATATCATCGACATAATCGAGGTAGGGCATCACCGATTCCTTAAAGGGAATCGTGACGCTGGCCCCGGCCAAGCCTAGAGCGCGGATGCCGCGAACGGCGTCGGCGATGTCGTCAACCGGCATCGGCAGATACACCGCGTCAATGCCCAAAACTGCGAAGGCGGCGTTCTGCATCAGCGGGCTTAAAGAATGGCGCACCGGTTGGCCGAGCACGCCGTAAACCTGGGTGTTTCCGTCAATCATTTTGTTTCTTGGAGAATTCAGTCGAGCTGGAGAGAGCCAATCAAAGAACGTATGGAGGCAACGCGCTCTTGCCGCATCCAGGCTTCGATGCCGTCAAGAACTTGTATCGTCGCGCCCGCGTCGCGCAGGCTGGCGGTGCCGATTTGCACGGCGCTGGCCCCGGCAATCATGAATTCCAGGGCGTCTTCGGCGGTGGTGACGCCGCCGATGCCGATCACCGGAATAGAAACTAGGCGGCTAACCTGAAAAACCATGCGCAGGGCGATAGGTTTAATCGCCGGGCCGGACAAGCCGCCCATGATATTAGCCAGTTTTGGCCTACGAGTCCGCGCATCCACCGCCATGCCCAACAGGGTATTGATGAGCGACAGGGAATCGGCCCCGGCGTCTTCCGCCGCCCTGGCGATGAGGCAAATATCGGTGACGTTCGGCGAAAGTTTCACCATCACCGGTAGCGGCGTATTTTTTTTAACCATCGCGGTGACTTGAGCGGCCATGGCCGGGTCGGAGCCGAAGGCGACGCCGCCCTTTTTCACATTGGGGCAGGAAATATTGACTTCCAGCGCGGCGACGCCGGGAACGTCGGTCAACCGCCGCGCGATTTCTCCATATTCCTCAACGCTGTCGCCAAGGATATTGACGATGATCGGCGCGCCCAGATTTTGCAGCCAGGGCATCTTCTCGTCGATGAAGCGCGTAAGGCCGACGTTTTCCAGGCCAATGGCGTTCAACATGCCGCAGGCGGTTTCGACAATGCGGGGCGGCTGATTGCCCGAACGCGGCGCTAAGGAAATCCCTTTGACGAGAATCGCCCCCAGCCGCGAGACATCAATAAAGGGCGTGAATTCACGGGCATAACCAAAGGTGCCGGAAGCGGTCATGACCGGATTTTTCAGGCTGAGGCCGCCGATATGCGCCGTCAGATCGGGGGCATCGTTTAGTTCCATGACAGCTTCTCCGCGTCGAAAACCGGGCCATCGACACACACATGGACATAGCCGCCACTCGTGGCCGGTTTGGCGCAACCAAGACAAGCGCCAATGCCGCAGGCCATGGCGCTTTCAACCGAAACCTGACATCTAATTTGTGTGTCGCGACAGAAGGCGGCCACCGCCTTCAGCATCGCTTGCGGCCCGCAGGCGTAGACCATCGCGCCAGGCGCCGTGTCTACCGACAGGCAGGCGGGCGCAAGCGCGGATAAGGCCGCGTCGGCCCGGCCAGCAAGGCCAAACGAACCGTCGTCGGTTGTAAAGACGAGCTTATCCGTCCATGGTTTGAATGAATCGGCAATCGGCGCGACCTCCTGGGCGGAGCGACCGGCCAGGACAATGGCTGCGGCCCGGTTGCCGCCCTTGGCCAATTCTTTGGCCAGAAGCAGCAAAGGCGCGATGCCGATGCCGCCGCCGACCAGAATCGCGGGCGCGGGCGAGAGAGAAAAGCCCTTGCCCAAGGGGCCGAGCAAAGGCAACTCATCGCCTGGCTGAACGCGGGCCAGCAGTTCCGTGCCCTTGCCGACGATGCGAAAATACAGGGTCAGCTCGTCGCCTTCGGCGAAATGGGCGGAAAAAGGACGGCGCAGCAACGGATCGTAACTGGCGGCCACAGCCAGCATGACAAACTGACCGGCGCGGATGTCGCGGGCCACGGTCGGCGCGGCCACAACCAGACGCCTGGTGTCGGACGATAACGATTCCAACCGGATGACCCGGCATGTTTCCTGAAACATTGAGAAATGGAGAGCAGAGGGGAAAAAGCTTGTTCCTGTCAATTGAAAGAATCGTGAAAAAACCAATACTTGCTGATATCTGAGGCACGGTAGACGATTCGTGGCTATTTGTCCAGCACGCGCCTGAAAATGGACGAGCGCGGCGGCGAACATGGATTTCTTGCCAAGACGCCTACCCGGTGGTAAAGGGCGAACGCCGATGCGACACCATAGATACTCCGCTTTGAGGCTTGATGATGCCTGACTCAAATAACCCAGATAACAATCCCGACCAATCGTTGGTCGAGCACCTGCGCGAACTGCGCTCCTGTCTGCTCGTTTCGTTGGTCGCGGTGGCAGTCATGGCGGCGGCGGCCTACGCCTTCATTGAACCAATCAGCCACTGGCTGTTTCAACCGCTGGTGGGCGTTTTGCCAAAGAGCGGCGGACTGGGCGGCGCGCTCATCTTCACGTCGTATCAGGAAGGGTTTTTTTTTATCTCAAGCTGGCCTTGGTCTGCGGCCTGATTTTCGCCAGCCCCATCGTCTTTTCACAAATCTGGCGCTTTGTCGCGCCCGGCCTCTACCGCCACGAACGGCGGCTCGTCCTGCCGTTTACCATCCTGTCCAGCCTGTGTTTTTTGGGCGGCGCGGCTTTTGGCTATCTGGTGGTTTTTCCACCGGCCTTTCGTTTTTTCGTCGGCTATTCAAACAGCTATCTCACCTCGCTACCGGCGGTCAGTGAATATTTTTCCCTGTCGCTGCACCTGCTTCTGGCCTTCGGCTTCATCTTTGAGATGCCGGTTTTCATGGTGCTTCTGGCGCGACTGGGCCTGGTGACACCCGAAAGCCTCAGCCGCCACCGCCGCTACGCCATACTCATCAACTTCATCATCGCCGCCGTGTTGACGCCGACCCCGGATGTCGTCAACCAATTGTTGATGGCCGGGCCGTTGGTGATTCTCTATGAGATCAGCGTTGTCGCCGTGCGCTTGTTTGGCGGCGGCAAAGGAAGAACGAAACAGGATTCACCTGACACGCATTCTGTGGAATGATTTCAGGGCGCCTCGAAAAATTCACATTGAATGTTAGGGATAGCTTGGCTTTACCCCCACCTCATGTTCGTCGCAACGCGCCCGCCAATACTTCCACCACTCGTTCCTGCCGCGCCGCGTCTAACCCGAACCACAGCGGCAGGCGAATCAATCGTTCCGATATATCTTCCGTCACCGCAAGCGACCCAACAACCCGACCGTAGCGCCGCCCGGCGGGTGAGGCGTGCAGCGGCACGTAATGAAAAACCGCGCCAATTCCCTGGCTTTTTAATTTATCCAATACCCTTTGCCTCTGAATTCCCGGCGCGAGTAGCGTGTAATACATGTGACCATTATGGCGGCAATGGTTCGGAATAATCGGGCGGCGTAGCAATCCGGCCTGTTCCAGCGGCGCAAGCATCTGATGATAGCGCCGCCAAATGCCTAGGCGTTCTTCGGTTATGCGCTCAGCCTCTTCCATTTGGGCGAACAGAAAAGCGGCGATCAATTCACCGGGTAAAAATGAAGAACCCGCTTCCTGCCAGGTGTATTTGTCCACTTCACCGCGAAAAAAGCGGCTGCGATCGGTGCCTTTCTCGCGGATGATTTCCGCCTGCGCAATCAGAAGCGGGTCGTTGACCAGCAAGGCGCCGCCTTCGCCCGCTATCACATTCTTGGTTTCATGAAAACTGTAGCAGCCCAGATCGCCAAACGCGCCCAGCGCCTGTCCTTTGTAGCTCGCCATGACGCCCTGCGCCGCATCTTCAACGACCTTCAAGCCATGCCGCCGGGCGATGGCCATAATCTCATCCATCGCGCAAGCGACGCCCGCATAATGTACTGGGACAATGGCCTTTGTGCGCGGGGTAATGGCCGCCTCAATCAGGCGTTCATCGAGATTCAATGTGTCTTCGCGAATATCGACGAAAACTACCCCCGCCCCCCGCAAGACAAAGGCGTTGGCCGTGGAAACAAAGGTATAGGACGGCATGATGATTTCATCGCCCGGCTGAATATCGAGCAACAAGGCGGCCATTTCCAGGGCGGCGGTGCAGGAATGGGTGAGCAACGCTTTACCGCATGACGCCCGTTCTTCCAGCCAGGCATGGCAACGTTTGGTAAACGGCCCATCGCCAGCCAATCGCCCGTTACAATGAGACTGGGCGATATAGTACAGTTCTTTGCCCGTCATATGGGGCCAGTTAAATGGAATGTTCATCATGGTTTATTTTTTCTGGGCGACAAGAAATCTTGAGCCGCCAATCGGGAAATTAAGGCCAACTCGGATACAGGCGCGTTCAGCGGTCAGAATGGCGTACAACAATGAATTCAGCCATGGATGCACGTTCAGTTCCGCCCGTGGATTGGCGTTTTCTGGTTTGCTCTTTCGTCGTAAATAACGGGAAAGAGCCATGACCGGCAAAAGCGCTGTGACAAAAGAACCGCTCCGCAACACATGAAAGCCAGCGGCTTCCACTTTTCGGCGTAATCCGGCGTCATCATAGCGGCGCGCATGGCAGGCATATTCATCAACCGGACTCCACAACCATTGATGCTGCGGCACGGTGATGAGCAGCAAGCCATCGGGTTTGCAGGCTACATACATGTGCCGAAGCGCCGTTTCGTCTTCCGTCACATGCTCAAGAACATCAAAGGCGCCAATCACATCGAATTCATCGGCAAACGGAATTTCCCTCGCATCCATTTGCATCAATTGGGCCTTTGGAACGCGGGCAGCGGCAAAACGCAGTCCTTCGGTAAACAGTTCGCTGCCGTATAACTTCGCTTCAGGATAGGCGGCGGCGATTCCAGACAAAACATAGCCGGTGCCGCAGCCAACTTCGAGAAAGCTGACAAAATCCGGCGCGTACTGACGGATTGCCCAGAGGATGATCTGGTTGCGTGAACGGAACCAGAAATTTCCCGCTTCCAAACAAAAAAGTTCAGCGAAGGCATCTGGATGAAAGCCCCCCCCCCCCCCCCGCAATCTGGCGACGGCGCGTAGGCGGCAAAGCCATCAACAACTGTCGGCGCGGATTGACAGCGCGGACAAGCGCCAAATTCTGATTGGTATTTCATGTCGCACGACAAACAGCGCTTCATCATTCCTCCCGCCGGTTGACGCGACCGGCGCGTCAATATAAACTTAGTCAACTAAAGCCAAATCAAAAGGAGAAGAGCAGATGCGCCAAGTCAACATTCATGAAGCCAAAACACACCTGTCCCGCTTGCTGGACGGAATCAGCCAGGGGCAAAGCTTTGTCATCGCCAAAGCCGGTAAACCGATCGCCAGAGTCATTCCATACGCTGCGGAAAGCCAACCCGCAAACGGTCGGCTCGGCTTTCTGCGCGGCTGTTGTGATGGCGCCGCTAAGGTAAAAGACGTGGGAGCGGAAGAAATTCGCGCCATGTTTGAGGATGACAAATGAACTATCTGCTTGATAGTCAGATGCTGATCTGGGCGGCCAGCGGCTCGCGGCAACTTCCTGAACAGGCGCGGGAATTGATCACGGATATGGAAAACGAGATATTCTTCAGCGCGGCCAGCTTGTGGGAAATCGCCACCAAAGCCGCCCTGAGACGCGCGGATTTCCAGATCGATCCAGATTCCCTCCTGCAAGGTCTGCTGGCCAATGATTACCAGGAAATCGCTATCGCCAGCAGCCACGCCATCGCTGTTAGAGACCTGCCGCCAATTCATCGAGACCCTTTTGACCGCCTGTTGATCGTCCAGGCGAAACTTGAAAAAATCACACTTTTAACCAGTGACGCAACCATGGCCCGCTATGACGCCCCGATTTTTTTGCTTTAGTCGAGCCGCCCGTTGTTCCAGACATTGCTGGCGGCAATCCGGGCCAGGCAAAAGGCCGCCAGAATAAACCAGAAAACATGCCCAATCCACATAAAGCGGGCCAATGGTTTGAATTCAAAACGGATCAGCCGGGTCTCTTCCGGGAGAAACGCACCCTGGAAAACACCGTTGATTTCCGTGGTGGCGACTGGCGTCCAACCCTGCGGCCTCAAGGCGCTTGCTCGCCAGTCGCGGTGAAATTTCTGACTCAACAGAAACAAGGACGGTTTCGCTGAACAGGCTGTAAATTCAAGCGCATCTCCCTTATCCACGGTCTTTGTCGGCGAACATCCAGTCATAATGCGTGGGTCGGCAATGGTCATAGATTGGGCCGCGTCGCCAGGAATTTTCGCGGTCACTTGCCAAGCTTGGCCCATGTGATCAAGCGTTTTGTATAGATGAACACCGGAGTCGCTTCCCAAATATTCAAGATTGTTATGCGCAAGTTGTCGCGCTGAAAGCATCAGGCCGATATTCGCCATCCAAAATACTGGGCCGGAGTAATCGGGCTGAATGAATCCGTTCCAGCGGCCATAGGTGCGCATTTCGCCGCCGAGTTGCGCAATCAGATGATGATAGCGCTTCGATGAAAGGCTGTTATAGCTGTGCAGGGAAGGCAAACCGACGGTAGCGTTGAGATTGGCTGGCAAAACCCCAAGCCCCGGCGCGGCGACCGCGAAGCGAGAACCCGGCGGCAGGTTCTTCCGTATTTTTTCGACCAGTGGCGAAGATGTGGCGATGTGTTCAGGATTCTGCCGCAGCATCAGCGGGAAAGAGACCGTCGCCAGCGTGGTCGCCAAAGCCACAACGGACAAAAGCGGGCGGGGCTTGTTCCACTGCCCGGCCAAAAGAAGCAGGACAAAAACCATAGCGGCGACAAAACTCCAACGGATATTTGCCTGGACGAAATGCGCGAAGGCCAAGGCCGCGCCAACCATAGCCAAACACATGAACGAAGCGAAAAATACAGCCGCCCGGCGCTTTTTTGTGTCAGCGGCGCGCAGGAAAGCGTCGAAACCGAAAGCGGCTATGACAAGCGAGGGCAACATGATCATACCCAGAGGATTTGATCGGGAAAGACCAAATCCCAGATATTTGACACCGAAAACATACAAAGGATGAACAAAAGCCAGCGCCGCGCCAATACCGATAGCCAGCCACCAGCCCCAGGTTTTACGAAACGCTAAAAACAATCCAATGATGACAAAAAAAATTGCCAGAATTGGAATGCTCAGGCCGTCATAGGGAAATGGGAAGGCCGGAGCGATGGGATTGCCGAAAATCTCCGGAACCGTACTCAGAACGAAAAAACGCGCCGCTGCCGCAAATGTGCTGATTTTGGGCAGAACCACCGTGAAAAAAGAAGGGTCTGGGGCAACCCGCGCTGATTCGGAAGCGGCAACCGCCAAATCGCGATACACCGGAAAAGCGAGAGCTACTCCGGCCAGCAGAGCTGATAAAGAGGCAGCGACAAAACGGGCTGAAGAAGCGCAACCACCTAGGCGCGCCCGACGGCAGGCCAAATATAAGCCATAAACACCGAGCATCCAGGCATAAAAGACGAGCGGTTGGAAACGCGCCGATAGCAAAGCGCTGTAGACACTGAAAGCCAAAAGCGTCCATCCTAAAAAATCCAATTTTTTCACCAGCCGCGTCATTGCCCACAAAGCGCAGACCGTCCAACAGCGGGCGGCCAAAAACATCGGAAATGTCAGCCAATACATGAAAAACGGCGAGGCGGCCAAGCCCGTTCCGACAATAAGAGCCGCGCACGGCGCCAGACGCAGTTCACGGCAAAACAGAATGAAAAAAAGTCCGGAAAGAAAACAGAGCGACAGGGAAAGCGCGGTTATGAAACGCCAGGGGTTATCCGTGAGCCGGGCAAGAATCCAGGATGGAAAATACACCGGGCTGAATCCGGCCAAATGATACGGCGCTCTGCCAGCCTCGTTGGCAGTGTCCCACAAAAAAAAACAGCCGGAACGCTGACCGTGAAGATAATCGGTGATTGCCGGAATGTAACCGGTTGGAAAATCAGAAAATTTGTGATTTTCAATTTCGCTTTCGCCACTCCTGTCGGCGATGCCAAATTCCGCGTATTGCCGATACGGGGCGATCACCTGTCCGTCCAGCCAATACGGAGAAAACATCGCCAAAAACACAATGGCGTAGCAGAGGGCAACGCCGCGATAGGTTTCTGTGAAAATGGTCATGATGTTCTGAGCTGTCGGAGAAATTTGACACTTGCGCCTAACTGACACCAATCAATTTTGCCGGTTGTGTCGCCATGTACGAGAGTTTTCACCTAACTATTGCTCCACCACTTAAATCTCGAAAATGGTGCGAATTATGATACTGATTTTACGTAATTCTTTTTTCGTAATTTGCCAGATTTAAGTGGTGAATCAATATAGATGCAAACGACAGCAGATCGTCTTGATATTGTTTGAAAATGTTCGGGTGATGTCACAAAATAGTTGAGGCGGATAATTTTCTACCGAAGAAGAAAGTGTTTATAAATGTTCCAATGACCGCTTTATGGATATCTTTATTTTTAGAAAAGCATATAGTTTTCCGACAAAGCCTTTTAATTCGTGTACGAAGCGTTAAATGATTTCTTTCGATTTGCTGAGTGTTTTTCTTGCTTACAACAAGATGGTCGGTGGAAATTCTTGATGAGTATGCAAAGTTATCATCTGTATAAACAGTTCTGACATTGAAAGGCTTTAGTAATTCCAAGAGTTCATCAAGATATTTATATTCGCGAGTTCCAAACGTGTAGGCGATAGGTGTATTTGTAGCGTGATCAAGTGCCCACAACAAGCAAATTTGATTTTTTTCTTTTGATAAAAGCTCCACATTTCATCCGTTTCAATATCTAACGCATTTTGAACTTTTATATCAATTTGTCGATTGGAATCAAGTTTTGAAAGGTATTCTTCATTAACTTGCTTTGGGAATTTTTCTGTTTTTTTAAAACAGAAGTAACAGTATCTTTTGAAACATTAAGGACACGTCCTGTATCGCGAGTCCCTGAGCCATTCATAGCCATATCAATAATTTGTTGTTTTATATCAGGCTTGCAGGCGTTGTAAGCATAATCAAGCTGAAACGTCTTATGTGAACATTCTGGATTTCGACACAATAACCTCTGCTTGCCGTTCGTATTTTTACCATGCAAAACAATGTCATCACTCCCGCAATGCGGACATAATACTTTGATATAAACCATATTTCACCTCCTTATTGATTTTCGTCAATCATATCACAAATTAAAATTACTCTTCAACTATTCCATGACATCACCGCCAAATTTAATCAGCGTTTCCCTGGAGATGTAACTGGACGCTCAATATCTGGCGTCGGTTGGATAGGTGTCGGTAGCGGCGCGCGGTTCAGCAGGTTAGCGCTTTTTTCGTAGTCTTTAACCCAAACAGCGAGATAGGTATCGACATAATCAAGCCAGGCCGAAAACGCCTGCGGATTGACGGCGTGGCGATACATGCGGGCCGTGACCACGGCGGAACCGGCGGCGTAATGGCGGCAATCGTCGCAATCGGTGTCGGGCACGCAGCAGGCGGCGGCGCGATCCCAATTAAGGTCGGCGCGATATTGGCGGAACGTCCGGCCCAAACCGACGGCGGTGGACGGATTTTGTCGCGGATAGGAGCATCCATACAGCCGGTGCAATCCCAGATTATTGGTGTGCGCCGCGATGTTGTAGTGGGAAAATAGTACGATTTTCGGCCAGGTCGCCAGCAAATTCTCCATCATTTCAGCGGTTTGCCTGAGGCTCTGCGCATCGTGACGCAGTGGCCCGGCATAGCCGGTCGGCGCGGAAAACATGTTAAACGTCATCGGCAGATCATGCGCCGCCAGGGTCTCGGCCACCTCTGCTGCCTGACTAATATTTTGTGGCGTGAAGGTGTAAACGAAAACCGCGCGGTCATCACCGTGATAATTTTCGATCTGCCGCTTCAGCATGTCGGCGGCGCCGCGGATTTTTTCGCTGGCGGCGTCGTTGCCCCATACCGAAATATGCAGGCGGTAATCAATATCTTTCGGTATTTTTTTCAGACCATTGCTGGCAATGGCCCCCAGGGGAATCACCTGGTAACACTCACGGCACAATTCGGCAACCAGGGCCGGTTCCGCGCCCGCCAAGACCACAAAGGTGACGCCGCGCTCCTTTTCCGCGACCATCAGGGCGCGCCAGGCCGCCGGGTCGCCGTTTTCAGGGGCGTATTGTTTGTTACCCTGGTAGTAATAACAGCCTTCGCAACGGATATTGCAACGACTGGTCATATCGTAGGTCGATTCACGCAAAAAGAACCAGCGCCGCACCTTGGCAAAACGCGCGCCGATTTCCGGAATAGCGAGGATGTCGGCGAATTTCCAGTTTTTTTCGGCAACGGCCATTTACTTGTCCCCTGCTCTCTTATCCCGGATATATTCGGCGATGATGCGTACCGTGGTCAGTTTCGGATAGTCGTCCTCATCAATGCGAATTGAGAATTCATCACGAATCGACAGGGCGATAGTCGCCAAATCCATCGAATCTATACCCACTTCATCGACTAAATCGAGATCAGGATCAAAGGTTTGCGGCGTCACATCCTCAAGTTTCAGTTCATTGATGATGATTTCCGCGACCCTGACAATGGTTGGTTCAAGCGCGCTCATACTTTTTCACACTCTTTTTCTGATAGGATTATGATGCCGGAACAAACGTCCCTGTCGTCGGCGCTAATGCTGAAGCTGAACTCGCCCGCCGCGCCGGTCGGCCTCGCCGTCATATGCAGGCGTTCGCCGGGGCGGACAAGAGCTTTGAATTTTACCCTGCTCAGCCGCGATACGTAAAGATTTTTGCCGGAACATCCGGCAATCGCCCGCGCCGCCATCTCGACCTGGGCGACACCCGGCACAATCGGATTATCGGGAAAATGGCCGGAAAACCATATCGAATCGGCAGGGACAAGCCATTCGCTTTCAATGACGGCGGGCGTGGCCGCTTGATTTGCCCCGGCGGCGGTTGCGTCGGACATATTCACTCTCACTTCATTGAGTCAGAAATTCCCACAACGGCCCGACGAAACCACGGGCGTACAAGTTAGCGACAGTTGCATCCAGCGCGCCGCCCGCCCCGAACAACCAATTTTCCCGAGCCGCCGCCCGCGCCTGAATCATCGCGGCGATTTCTTCGAGGCTGATGGCCTGTGGCCGATAAAATGTCGATTCGGCCAGCGTATCGCCAGGCTGTATTCGGCCCTCCTCAATCGCCTGGCGGCACAGGAGCGAGCCGGGATAGAGGCGAACGCCGGTGAACAGAAAGAACACCGTTTTCCGCAATTGTTCAATGTTATCCAGGGATTCCGTCAGCGTCGCCGCCGATTCACCGCGACCGCCAAACAGGAAATAATGCGCCACGTGCAAACCGGCGGCCAGCGCCTTTTCGTGCGCCGCGAACACATCGGCCACCGTAAATGGTTTTTTGTATGATTTCAGCATCAAATCAGACAACGATTCGCTACCAAATTCGACATGTTTGCAGCCAGAGCGCCGCATGATATGGAAATATTCATCTGGCATCGGCACAGGCGCGAAAAACGCGCCCCATCTGATAGATAATTTACGCTTTTCCAGGGCATGGGCCACGGCCAGGGAATGGGCGATATCGGAATTAAAGGCCGAATCGGTGAAGAACAGATACTTCGCCCCTGATTCTTGTAGCAATTTCGCTTCACTGGCCACCTCATCCGGATCAAACAAACGATGTTTATTACCTTCAATTTGCGGATAGGAACAGTAGGAGCAGCGGAACACGCAACCGCGTTTACTTTGTAAATTGAGCATTCCGCCGTGGCGCAGATAATATTCATGGCGGCCGCTTGCGACGAAACGCCTCGTCATCGTCCCCGGCCAAGGCTTGGGCGCGTCCTTTTTGTTCGCCAGGGATACGACACCTTCAATCTCCGTCGGCTCGCGGCCTTCGGCCAAGGCGTCGAGCAAAAGCGGCAAGCGTTCGCCCTCGCCGACAATGCCGAAATCAGCGCCGGTCGCCCGCAGAAACACTTCCGGCATCATGGTGAAACCGCAACCGCCCAAAACCAGAATCGCCCGCGTCCGCTCGCGCAGCCAAGCTGCCAATTCAGCGGCATCCGGCACAAACGAGACCGGCGCGGCGTAATCGGTATTGTCGATGTTCCGGCAGGAAAGCCCAATCAGATCCGGCGCGAATTCTTTTATAATTCCAGCGAGTTCTTCCCTAGTCACGGTCAGCAGGTCGCAGATATGCGTTCGATGTTTTTCGGCGATGGCCGCCGCGACATAATCAAGACCCAGCGGATACACCGGATAGGGCGCGGTCTGGCGATTGACGGAGATGAGCAGAATATTCATCGTGAATTTATGAAAATACTGAGTTAATTCGCCTACCTGTCGTAGTCCATCTCGTCAGGCGCACAGGTTCAATCGGCGGATATTCCTTCCACATTCACCGGAACAGCCAGCGGGAATAACAGAAAATGGCGGAGCAGACCACAAAATCCGCCAATCATAAAAGAGACGGCGGTTCTTTGAGAAACATTTTGACAGCGCCAGCCAATCTGGATTATAAGGGCGGTTCTGTCAATTTTTTATGGGATCGCCTCACTCAGCGGCACCTGTCCTAAATCCATCACCTTCATGGGAGCAACACATGATTGAAGTCGAAGTGCGAGGCGATCTGGAATACGCCATCCGTCAATTAAAGAAAAAACTCCAGATTGACGGCATCAAAAAAGAACTGAAACGGCGTGAATACTACGAAAAACCATCGGTCAAAAAGCGCCGCAAACAGGCCGAGGCCCGCCGCAAACTGCGTAAGTTCAATCGTTTGAAAAGAGCGGCCTGATACTCCAAAAGCGACACCGGGCAAGCGCCGATGTCGCTTTTTTTGTCGTCTTCCATGCCGCTCCCCAATCGATTTTTTCTTAAGGCGGAATCGAGGTATCTCAACTATCTGCGCGACGAACGCCGTTTATTGAAGAATACGCTCGATGCCTGTTCTTCCGATTTTCAAATTTTTTCCTCTTTTCTCGCCCAGGAAGGCATAAACGATTTCGCGGCGGTCACGCCGACCGTCATCCAGCGCTTCCTCGCCGCCGCCCTGGCGCGGGGTGTCAGCCGCCGCAGCAACGCCCGCCGGGTTTCGCTGTTGCGCGGCTTCTTCGCCTTCCTGGTTCGGAACGGCGAAATCACCGCCAACCCATTTTCTTTCATTGACCTGCCAAAACCTGACCGCGCCCTGCCACATACCCTGTCGCTGGACGATGTGGATAAACTTCTGCAAACGCCGACCGCGCCAACGCCGCTCGCCGCTCGCAACCTGGCGATGCTGACCCTGCTCTACGCCACCGGACTGCGGGTTTCTGAGCTGGTGACGCTGCCGCTTATCGCCGTCAATCTGTCGGCGCGGTTTTTACGGGTTCAGGGCAAGGGCGATAAAACCCGACTGATCCCCTTCGCCATGGTCGCAAGCGAGCGGCTTGAAGACTACATCCAACACCACCGGCAACGGATTCTGCGCGGGAAAACCAGCCCGTATCTGTTCGTCACCCGGCGCGGCCAGGCCATGAGCCGCCTGCGTTTCTGGCAGATCGTCCGCGAAGAGACAATCCGCGTCGGCATCGGCAAGCCGTGTTCGCCGCATACGCTCAGGCATTCGTTTGCCACCCACCTGCTGGCGCGTGGGGCCGACCTGCGCTCGGTGCAGATGATGCTGGGCCACGCCGATGTCGCCACCACCCAGATTTACACCCATGTTGAGGATGAAGGACTGCGGCGCATCCACAAACAATTTCATCCCCGCAGCTGAGGGAACACATCATGCGGATCATCGTCACGCACGCCAATGCCGATTTTGACGCCCTGGCCTCGATGGTCGCCGCCCGCCGCCTGTATCCCGACGCGGTGGCCGTATTACCCGACAGCCTGGCTGTTGAAGTCAGCGATTACATCGCCCGCCAACTCGAATACCACATCGAATTTCGCCACATCAAAGATATTGATCCGGCTTTGGTCGAGGCCATGATCGTCGTCGATACCCGCTCATCCAAACGCATCGGCGTTTTAGCCGAATGCCTGAACAACTCGCGCCTTCAGCTCCATCTTTTTGATCATCATCCGGATGCCTGCGCCGACATGCGCGGCGAACTTCAGGAAGTCGCCATGGTCGGGGCGACCGCGACGATCATGGTCGGCCGCTTGCGGCAAAAGGCGGTTCATCTCACACCCTTAGAGGCGACGACCATCGGCCTTGGCATCTACGCCGACACCGGTTCCCTGGCCAATTCATCGACCACCGCCGACGACCTGGAAGCCGCCGCCTGGCTGTTTCGCCAGGGCGCGCAAATCGATGTGATTCATTCCTATCTGAAAAAGGACTGGACATCGGCGCAGGTGGAACTTCTGCACAATCTCAGCGACGGCGCCCGCTCATACATGATTCACGGCATCGGCGTCACCGTATCCACGCCCAGCTTTGGCGAATATGTCGATGGCTACGCCAATATCGTTGAGCGCTACATGGAGATGGGCAATCTCGACGCGGTGTTCGCCCTGCCGACCATGGGCGACCGCGTGTACCTCATCGCCCGCAGCCGTCTCGCGGAGATCGACGCCGGACAGATCGCCCGTGAATTAGGCGGCGGCGGCCACGCGGCGGCGGCTTCCGCGACCATTCGCGACATGACGGCGATAGAGGCCGAGGATAAACTGGTCAGAAGTTTGCACCGCAACGTGCAGCCACAGCCGATCGCTCGCGAAATGATGTCAAGTCCGCCGATTGTCATCGCCGCCGGTCTCAGCATCGCCAACGCCCACGAGCGGATGAACCAATACGCCATCGCCGCCGCCCCGGTCGAACTGGCGCAGGCGGCAACAGAGCGGACGCAGTTGCTGGGCATCATCACCAAAGTGGTCATCGAGCGGGCGCTGCACCACAAACTGGGCGACAGACCAGTTTCCGAGTACATGACCACCGACGTGGGAATTCTATCGCCCGACGCGACGCTGACCGATATTCGCGAACTGGTCATCGGCAACCGACAGCGGCTGGTTCCGGTCACGCGCGACGGCCTGGTGGAAGGCGTCATCACCCGCACCGACTTATTAAATTATCTGGCTGACAACCCATCGCGCTTTCCGTCCGGGCCAGGCCAATCGGCGAGCGGCGAAGACCGTCGCCCCGGACGCCGACGCAATCTTTCCGCCTTTCTCACCGGATGCCTATCTAACGAGCAGATGCGTGTATTGCAGGACATCGGCGCTCTTGCCGATGAACTCGATTGCAAGGCGTTCGTCGCGGGCGGCTATGTCCGCGACCTGCTTTTGCGCGCGCCGACCACGGATATTGATGTAGTCGTTGAAGGCGATGGCCTGGCCTTCGCCAAAGCGCTGGCCCGGCGAATGAACGGTCGCGTCAGCATCCATGAGCATTTCGCCACCGCCGATGTGATCTTTGGCGACGGCAAACATATCGACGTAGCCACGGCGCGGCTGGAATACTACGATCATCCGGCGGCCCTGCCGATGGTCGAGGTTTCTTCAATCAAGCTTGACCTCTATCGCCGCGATTTCACGATAAACGCTATGGCCATTCAACTGAATCTTGGCCACTTCGGCGAGCTGATCGACTTCTTTAATTGCCAGAACGACCTGAAGCGCCGGGAAATCAAAGTGTTGCACAACGTCAGCTTTGTCGATGATCCCAGTCGCATGTTCCGGGCGATTCGTTTTGAGCAGAAGCTGGGCTTCACCATCGCGCCGCACACCGCCCGCCTGATGCGCGGCGCGGTGAAAGAGCGCCTGTTCGGTTCAGGCGACGATGTGCGATTCTTCCGCGAAATGCGACGGATATTTTCGGAGAAAAATCCCATCCCGGCCATTTGGCGACTGGCCGAATTCGGCTTGTTGCAATTGCTGTGGCCGTCGTTGGATGGCGCCATGCGTGACAAACGTTTTCTGCAAGCTCTTACTCAGGCGGCGCAGGCGATAAACTGGTTTCGCCTCTTATATCTGAAGGAAGAATTCAGCCCATGGATGGTCTGGCTGCTGACTTTGATGAAGGGCAGCGAGCTAGGAGAACTGGGTAATTTTTGCCAACGCTTCAAGCTATCGCCAAAAATCAGTGAGCGGCTCTTGTGGCAGAAGGAGCACGGCGACAAAATCGCCCAAATGTTGGCCAGGAATCAACATATCGGCAACAGCGGGGCCTATCGCTTATTGCGGGAGCTGAGCAACGAAGGCTTGCTCTATCTGATGGCGATTGACCAGGGCGGCGACACCCTGAACCGCATCGTCTCGAAGTATGTCACCGAATTGCGTGATCTGAAAACCGAACTGCGTGGCGACGACCTGCGGCGTCTTGGCTATCCGACCGGGCCGCTCTATAAAAAAATTCTGCTTGACCTGCTCGACGCCCACCTGGAGGGCCAAGTCGCCGACCGCGAAGACGAGCTGGCCTGGCTGGCGAAAAATTATCCGCTGGACGCGGAGACATCCCGCGTCCAGCGCGATTATTGATCGGCGAAAGGGTGGCTCCGGGTAAATCGTTCATCGCCTATATTCCTGCCATTTCCAGGACTTTTCGCGCCAGCCGATAGCCTGTCATTCGACGGGAATTCCCCAGATTTCTTCGGAATACTGGCGGATGGTACGGTCGGTCGAGAACTTGCCGATTCTGGCCACGTTCAGGATCGACTTTTTCGTCCAGGCTTCCTGGTCAAGATACAATTCACGCGCGCGACGCTGGCAGGCGATATAGGATTCCAGGTCTAAAAGCAGCAAATATTGGTCATGCGGACTCATCAGGGTTTCGACCAGCGGCTGGAACAGTTTTTTGTCGCCGTGGCTGAAAGCGCCTTGGGCTAGGCTGTCCATCACCTCGCGAATCGCCGGATTAACCTGACAGATGTTTTCTGGCGTGCGACTGGGGTTGAGTTTTTCAAAGGCGACTTCCTCGGCGGTCATACCAAAAATAAAGATGTTTTCTTCACCCACTTCCTCACGAATTTCGATATTGGCGCCGTCCAGGGTGCCAATGGTCAGAGCGCCGTTCAAGGCGAATTTCATATTGCCGGTGCCCGACGCCTCAGTGCCGGCGGTGGAAATCTGCTCGGACAAATCCGCCGCCGGAATGATGATTTCCGCCTGCGAAACTGTGTAATTCGGCAGGAACACCACCTTCAGCATCCCGTTTATCCGGGGGTCGTTGTTGATCACTTCGCCTAATGAATTGATCAATTTGATAATCAATTTGGCGCGCCAGTACGACGGCGCGGCCTTCCCGGCGAAAACCACGGTGCGCGGCGCAAATACATGGTCAGGATTACGCAACATGCTTTGGTAGAGATAGATGACGTTCAAGGCGTTTAAGAGTTGACGTTTGTACTCGTGAATGCGCTTGACCTGCACGTCGAAGAGCGTTTGCGGGTTGACTTCAACCTTGATCGTCTTGTGGATGTAGGCGGCGAGGCGATCCTTGTTTTGCTGTTTGATCTGCCGCCATCTCGCCCGGAAGGCGGCGTCTTCGGTATATGGCTCAAGCTGGCGCAGCTCATCAAGATGAGTGACCCAGGCGTCGCCGATGGTATCGCAAATCAGCTCGGCCAAGGGCGGATTGGCTTGCAGCAGCCAGCGCCTCGGCGTAATGCCGTTAGTTTTATTGTTGAAGCGTTCCGGATACATGCGATAAAAATCCGGGAAGAGTCGGGTCTTTAGAAGTTCGCTGTGCAAGGCGGCGACGCCGTTGATGGAGTGGCTGCCAATGACAGCCAGATGCGCCATTCTGACCCTTTTCACCTCGCCTTCTTCAATCAGCGACATATCCCGCAGTTTGTTCATATCACCGGGGAATTCCTGGGCGACGCTTTCTAAAAAGCGCTGGTTGATCTCGTAGATGATTTGTAAATGCCGCGGCAAAACCCGGCCCATCAGATCGACCGACCACCGTTCCAGCGCCTCCGGCATCAGAGTGTGATTCGTATAGGCGAAGGTGTGAACACAGATGTCCCAGGATTTTTCCCAACTTAAGCCCTCAATATCGAGCAAAATGCGCATCAATTCGGGTATGGCGATGGCCGGATGGGTATCATTCAGCTGCACGGCCACGGCGTTGGGAAAATTGGCGAATTCGCGGTTGGTTTTACGGTAGCGGCGCAGAATATCTTGGAAAGTGGCGGCGACGAAAAAGTACTGCTGCCGCAGGCGCAATTCCTGACCGGCCAAATTGTGGTCAGGTGGATAAAGCACTTTGGAAATGGTTTCCGAGCTGACTTTAGACTGCACCGCGCCGATGTAATCACCCTGACCAAAAAAGCCCAGGTCAAGTTCGCGCGAGGCTTTGGCCGTCCACAGGCGCATATTGATCACGTGGTCGTTGTCGTAACCGGGCACCAGCATGTCGCAAGGCACGGCCATGACGTGCTGGGTGTTGACCCAACGAGCGCGGTAGTTGCCGTTCTTATCCAGCTCGCTAATGACATTGCCATAAAACTGCACCGGAAACACCGGCATCCGCCGCTCAAATTCCCAGGGCGTGCCATATTGCAGCCAGTTGTCAGGCGATTCAACCTGATAGCCATCGACAAGTCGTTGGGTGAACAACCCGTATTCATAGCGAATGCCGTAACCGTAGGCCGGAATCTTCAGGGTGGCGATGGAATCCATGAAGCAGGCGGCGAGCCGCCCCAAACCGCCGTTGCCGAGGCCCGCGTCTTCCTCCTCGTCGCTGATGCGATCCATGTCATATCCCAGCTCCGCAAGCGCTTCCTTGGCCGCCTCGAAAATGCCTAAATTGATCATGCTGGAAACCAGACTGCGACCGATGAGAAATTCAAGCGACAGGTAGTACACCCGTTTCTCACCGGCTTTGTAGTAGGATTTCTGAGTGGCGATCCACTTTTTCACCATGATGTCGCGGACGGCGTAAGCCAGGGCCTTGTAGACATCGGTCGAACCGGAACGCTCCGGATCGCGTCCTTGAAAGGTCAGCAGATTTTCCAGAATGCTTTTTTTCATCGCGGTGGCGCTGGTCGATAAGGCCGATTGCCTTGGGGCGGCGGCGCGTTTATCGCCCGCAAGCCCGGTCTTGTCGCTGTTGTTGTTCGTCGCGGCTGCCATTGTTTGCTCCTTTTTTATGTGTGATAAGAGGCTGCGATCATTAATGAATTTGTACGCGCCAGTCAGACGGCGGAGCAAGGATATTTCCGAAACCTTCGGGGAAAATCCGCCCGCCGCCTGGCCTTCTTGGCGGAAGGCCCGCCCCATGGTATCGTGCCGCTTCCACAGCCCGTGCTCAAAAAAATCATCGGAACATTTTTCAACAAGCATAACCTGCCAAACGCCATGCCCAATTCGACCTCCCCAACCGGCAAAGGTTCGCCCATATTCATCTGGGTGATTATTTTTCTCTGCGGATTCGTCGCCGGTGTCGGCTTCGCCGTCTATAAATTGCGCCCGGCGGACGCGCCGTCGGAGCAGCGAGTCGAAGCGCATCGCCAGGAGAACGACGAACGGACGAAAGCGATACAACGCCTGGAGGCGGAAGTGACCGCCAAACCGGATAATTACGAATCCTGGTTGCATCTCGGCCACCTGTATTATGACGCAGGCCAGGCGGAAAAAGCAATACGGGCCTACACCAAGTCACTTTCGCTGCGCGACGGCGACGCCAATCTGTATACCGATCTCGGCACCATGTACCGCGCCGTCGGTCAGGCGGAACAGGCGCTCGCCTCCTTCGACAAGGCGCGCTCTCTGGACGCCCGCCACCAACAATGTCGTTTTAATAAAGGCGTGGTGCTTTTTGAAATGAACCGGCCAGATGAAGCGCTGACCGTCTGGCGCGAGCTGACCGCGATAAACCCCGACGCCCAGACCCCGGACGGTCGCAAAGTCGCCGATTTAATCAATGAGCTGGCCGCAAAGAAGGAGTGAACATGAGTGGCAATATCCGTATTCCCCAAGCGGGCGGTTCCATCGCCTGCGGCTGCGAGCAGACGACATGCGACGCGCAATCCTGCGACCATGTGCGCGAAGAAAGTCAGAGCCAACATACCAAGTTGCCGGCCGTAGTGCGACAACTCCTCTTGTCGAAGCACGCCAAAGAGAGCTGCGAACACGTCAGCCCGGTCTTCATTCCATCACAGGAAAAAATTATCGCTATTGTCAGGCAAGCGCGGCGGGTGCTCTTTCCAGGCTATTTCACGAAAACGCGGTTGCACGCCGGTAATGTTGAGTATTATATCGGCCAGGAATTAAGCGAATTATATGACAAATTAGTCGAACAAATCGCCCTGGCTATTCGCCATGATTGCCGCCGCAACAATCAGCCCTGCACCAACTGCGAAGGACGCAGCCACCACATGGCCATCGCCTGCCTCGAGAGCTTTCCGCGCCTGACTTCGCTACTCGCGACCGACATCCAGGCGGCTTTGGACGGCGACCCGGCCACCTCCAGTCAGGACGAAGTGGTTTTCTGCTATCCGGGTCTTCTGGCGATTTCCATCTATCGCCTGGCGCATGAATTGTTTCTGTTGAACGTGCCGATCATCCCGCGCATCATGACCGAATACGCGCACAGCCTGACCGGCATTGATATTCATCCGGGCGCGACCATCGGCGAGGGCTTTTTTATCGACCACGGCACCGGCGTCGTCATCGGCGAAACCACGCTTATCGGCAAAAATGTCAGGCTGTACCAAGGGGTGACGCTCGGCGCCTTGTCGCTGCCCCGCGACGCCGGGGCGCAATTGCGACACCATAAACGCCATCCGACCATCGAGGACGAGGTGATCATCTACGCCAACACGACGATTCTTGGCGGCGATACAGTGATAGGCGCCCGTTCAGTCATCGGCGGCAACATCTGGCTGACCGAAAGCGTCGCTCCGGACACCAGAGTGTTCCGCAAACGTCCGGAACTGATCTTCGCCAATTCAAATGGGGAGAAATAAAATGGCGATTTACGCGATTTGGAACAATAAGGGTGGCGTGGGGAAAAGTTATTTGACTTTTCAGCTTGCTTCTGAATATGCCAGGCAGAATCCGGATAAAAAAATCCTGGTGGTGGATTTGTGTCCCCAAGCCAATTCATCATCAATGCTACTCGGTGGAGTGATAGACGGCGAAAAGCATTTATCGGAAATTCACGCTTCGCAAACGAGACGGACGATCTCTGGCTATATTGAAGATCGGATACAAAGTCCTTACAAAACTCCCGCTTCTGGCAGCGAATACATATCTCATGTTATCCAGTACAACGACACGATACCGGATAATTTGTATATGATTGTTGGCGATGAGCAATTAGAAGTTCAAGCATCAAGGGTGATGGGTGCCACATATCCTGGCCCTGAAGATGCCTGGAGGATTGTTCATCTTTGGATTAAGGATATGATTACTGACATTTTATATTCGTGGAATGATGAACGCCATGAAAACTCATGTGTATTCATTGATTGCAACCCAAGTTTTTCCATTTATACCGAGCTGGCCCTGTCCGCCGCCGACCGCTTGCTTATTCCATTTTCGGCGGATGGCTCATCGAAACGGGCGGTTAAAGCTGTTTTATCACTGGTGTACGGAAAACGGCGTCACACAAATGACCGGCAGTCTGATTTTTACGTGGAATCGAAAAGATACAACATGGCTTTGCCTTCTATATATATGTATGTTGGAAACAGGTTAACCCAGATGAATCAAACATCTGCGTCAGCATTTAAAATCATCGTTAATGAGATAGGAGATGAGATATGGGAAGTATGGAGAACTTCTTCATATGTCTTTCGCGTTCACCCAAATGGCGCTCCGACGCCAAATTCCAGGAAGACCTTTAAGACGATGTTTCAATATGAAGTCAATGATGCGAATACCGCATCCGTTGTTTCCGGCGCTTTAGGTGTTCCCATCGCGCTGTTGACCGCTGGCCCAAAAACAGTCGCAGGTCGTCAGATAACGGTAAATCAATCGCAATTAGATAAACAAATACCCAACATTGAACAGCTTGTTCGGAACCTGGAATAAGACGCCCCGCGCCTGTGAAAATTCTCAACGAGGAAAAACACCATGGCATATTCGCTCATTGATTCGATAGGAAACACGCCGCTTGTCGCCTTAACGCGCTTGGGCGGCGGCGCGCATATCTTTGCCAAGCAGGAATCGCGCAATCCTCTGGGCAGCGTCAAATGCCGGGTGGCGGCGGCGATGATCGAAGCCGCTGAAAAATCGGGGGCGCTTCGACCCGGCGGTTTGGTCATCGAGCCGACCAGCGGCAACACTGGTCTTGGCCTGGCTTGGGTTTCGGTCGTTAAGGGCTACAAACTGATTCTGACCATGCCGGAATCGATGAGTATTGAGCGACGGAAATTGCTTGCCCAGCTTGGCGCTGAGCTGATTGTAACGTCGGCGCGAGAAGGCATGGCCGGGGCGGTGGCACGGGCGAAACAGCTGGTCGCCGATAGTCCCGGCGCCTTCATGCCGGATCAGTTTGCCAATCCGGAAAATCCGGCGGCGCACCGGCGGACGACCGGCCCGGAAAT
Organism: Desulfobulbaceae bacterium; assembly: GCA_031287565.1. Classification (GTDB taxonomy): domain Bacteria; phylum Desulfobacterota; class Desulfobulbia; order Desulfobulbales; family Desulfocapsaceae; genus UBA8130. The sequence continues at coordinate 168,086 of JAITSS010000046.1, read as the reverse complement.
CTGGCGCGATCTGGACGGCCAAGTTGACGCATTGGTGGCGGGCGTCGGCACCGGCGGCACCATCACCGGCTGCGGCCAGGCGCTGAAAGAGAAAAATCCCAACCTCCATGTGGTGGCGGTGGAGCCGACCTCGTCACCGGTTTTGTCGGGTGGCAAACCCGGCCCGCACGGCATCCAGGGGATTGGCGCGGGATTTATCCCGAAGGCATTGAATGTGCGCGTTATTGACCGGATTATAACGGTATCGGACAGCGAGGCGCTAGCCACCGCCCGCGAGCTGGCGAAAAAAGAAGGAATCCTGGCCGGTATCTCTAGCGGCGCGGCGGTCTTTGCGGCGCGGCGGCTGGCCGCCCTACCGGAATTCATCGGCAAAAACATCGTCTGCATTTTGCCCGATACCGGCGAACGCTACCTGAGCACCGCGCTGTTTGAGTGAGAAGATTCAGCAAAGACTGATGACATGGAAACTGTTCGGACTGAGAGCGACTGCCGCAGTCGGCAGCTTTACGAAGAATGCCCTTCGACATACGCAGGGCGAACCTATCCGCAACAGGCAGGCGGAAGCAATCAGCATTTCCTGAAGAAAAGCGCAAAAAAATGGGGGAAACCTTGCGGCTTCCCCCATCGTAACTGGGCAGAAATCAGACAAACTCGGAACTATTGCCGACGACGGCGGCGATAGGCGGCCAAACCGGCCCCAAAAAGCAACATGGTAGCCGGTTCAGGCACCTGCGCGGCGCGGGAGCCAAAACTTGTTCACCGACGGCGCGAGGCGCGTTTCATGCCGTCGCATTGGTGATGAGCGATTTCGCCACAGCGGGAAAAGCTTTGATGATTTTGCCGTCCATGGTGAAAAGTGGCGCGGCCAGCATGTGGGCCAAGGCCACAAACTCGCAATCGTAAGCCGAACAATTGCTCTCATGAGCCAGCCGCAACACCTGTTTCGAGTCACCTTGATGTTCCGCGCCCACGAGCAATAACTCGGCCGCCGTCTGGATGGCGCAGGCATGTTCCAACTCAAGATCGCCTCGGCGCATGTATCCAGTCAGGATGTTCCGGAATTCGCTCCGCCACAAGAGCGGCGCATTCCAATCCGGATCAGCTTCCAATAAGTGAATGGCGGCCTCGGTGTAAACACAGGGGAAATAGAGATATGCGACGATGTTGGTATCGACGACAATCATGGCCTCCCCTCGCCTTTCAGCGCATCGATAACGTCCGGGCTAAACATTTTGTCCTGGAAGCGGGCGCGAAGCATACGCGCCGCGTCAAAATGTTTGGAAACGCTGTTGTTTTGCGGCATGAGAGCCGTTTCCAGGCAGACGATAGCCTCGTTGTTCAAACTACGGCGATTGGCCTTGGCCGCCGCTTTCAAGCGGGCATGGAGAGTATCAGGGATATTTTTCAGGGTCAGTGTCGCTGGCATGTTTGTCTCCTTGCATACAAACGGTTCCAATATGGTTTCGTTTATCTATTGATTCCAATATGCCTGAAAGAGAGCAAGCATCCAAGAGAAATGGGAAGCCATGGCTGCTCATTTCACTTCACCTTCGGCCCGCTACAAGGCTTTGTCCGCCCAGCAGACTTCGATCTGTCTGCCCCAGCCAGGCAAGAGGCAGGCAAGCTCAGGGCAAACCTGTCCGCAACAGGCCAGAAGTCTCTCCACAAGTCATATTGGGGAATCTCAAAAAATCATGTTCAATGCTAGGATTTGTCGATTCAATGCTTGAATCAATAGCGCCTTGTCATTTCAGGTCTCTCGCTTCGAGAGAAAGTCCGCGAGAAATCTCAGTCAGAGATAATGTGTCATTGCCGCGCCAACGGGAATCCAGACGGGCGAACACAGTTCGCCCCTACAATCACCCCTGGATGCCCGCTGAAAACACGCGGGCATGACGGCTGTAGCGGCCCGCCGCGCCTTCCGTAGGGACACGGCGCGCCGTGTCCCTACCCTACACAAGCCATACATGAAGCATGATAAAGCGCCCCGTTGGTGGTGAAAAGCCTGCCGAACCACGAGCGGTTTCACCCTGCGATACGCTTCTCAAGGCGAACGGAAAAGCAACTTGTGTAGATATTTTACTTGCCAGGCAGGCGGAAGCAATCAGCGTTTCCTGAAGAAAAGCGCAAAAAAATGGGGGAAACCTTGCGGCTTCCCCCATCGTAACTGGGCAGAAATCAGACAAACTCGGAACTATTGCCGACGGCGGCGGCGATAGGCGGCCAAACCGGCCAACCCAGTCCCGAAGAGCAACATAGTCGCCGGTTCAGGCACCTGCGGCGGCGCGGAAACCACGCCTTCAACGACATCGTTGCCGCAACTCATTGTCCAATGCAGGCCGATTTCACCATCCAAGCCATACATGGCCAAATCAATATTATCTAAATTGAAGGTGAATGTGCCGCTAGTGGGGTCAAGCGCCCAGGTACCCAAGCCCAAGGCCTGTTCGCCAGCGCCTGGCGCATACTGAATTTCCTGGCCAGCACGGTATATGCCCTGCTGAGTCAAATTTTCAGATGTGACAATTTGGCCTGTGCTGGAAACCTGGTAAAGGGCGATTTGTCCGGAATTAACGCCGCCGCCAGCCGTGATTTCACCATCGACGATACGCAGGACATATTCCCAGGTTTCACCCGATGTGGCGGTATCGGCAAGATAATGCGTATCGCCAGCGCCGGTGGAATACGGATTCCAGCCATTGTTGCTCAAAAACAAGTCGCCCATGAATTGCGGCTCCTCAAGTTCGGTAAAAAACTGACCGGCAAGGACTGCGGTGAACCCGCCGTTGTCACGGGAAACCGTCAGTGTATCTACATCAAATTTAGAATCGCCGCCGATGGTATCCCTTGAATACAGTGGATAAGATGTTCCTGTGGTCGGGTCGGTGGCGGTGCCACCGAAGTAGGCATTGGGATCTTCGGAATAATCCGTGATCGTAAATGTATCGGCATAGGCGGCGGGCACCAGGCAAGCCACAGCCAGACAGCAACCGATAAGGCGAGATTGTAGAATATTCATTGCAACACCAATTAGTAAAGAATGATCTGCGCTTGTTTTAGCTGTTGCAGAGTGCCGCTCCGGGAAACTCCGAATCATTGGTACATTGCACCTGTTTGCTAGCCGTCTCGCCCACCTCCAAGCGTGTCAAAACTGGTTGCGCCCAAACTTTTTTCTCGGAATCGACCGTCTGTCGTACCGTCGTGTTCATGGCTATCCCTCCTCGTCCTATTGATAATTGCAATAATCTGAAACATGTATGTCAGTAACTAACATGGCCGTTTCCTCTCGGCAAGCGGGAAACAGCGGGCTTACCATTTCTTTCTTTTGTTGTCGGTTGGGATATTGCAAACTTTATGCCACCGCCTCATTCTTTCACTTCTTCCTTGAAATTATTGATCTTTCTCTTTTTATTGATTCAGACCCATGGGCCGCACTTGTACGGAAACCGGAAAAATCCCATCGGCGTTTTCCGGAGATGCGGAGATTTCATGCGACAAGCGCCGCCATCATCGAGGACACTGGCAGAATCATGCCAAGAGCCATCGGTTATTGTAACACCACCGGTCCTTGCCGTCCGGAAACGCGCTCCATCCGCGACCAGCTTTCCTGGGCGCCGCACGCGCCGAAGCCGACCGGCAAGACGACTTTTCTGCAAAGCTGGATGCGGGAAATCAACGCCGGTGATGAGGCGTTGGCCTGTTATGTCAGCGTCGGATGTTGCCAGGCGTTTCCTTAACCAGCATGTTGATCAGAGCATTCCATCCCTGGACGCCCGCATCGGCGCAACGTACAAGCTGGAATGCTCTGAGGCAGGCGCTTGGCCCCGCGATTATTTTTTTTGCCGCCTATCGTCCGCCGCCGTTTCGCGACACGCCGACCGCGCCGACCGTTCTTCGCCGCCAATCAGGCTGGCCTGATAGGCGTCCCAATCCCTGATCAAAACAATCTGCTGCCGGGATACCGCCCGCTCCATCGTCATCCGCTCCGTCGCAACCACTGTCATTGCTGCCATCGCCATCAAGCCTCCTGAAAAAGAATGTGGTTCGAGGCCGGGATAAAAACGCCAAAACCCCGAACCAATCGCGTTGGTCCGGGGTCCCTGATTTTCCACGGATGCAGTGGCAATCCTTCTCCGCAAGGATGCCTATCGTATGCCAGGCAGGTCTTCTGACTCGTGGATCATGCGCAAGCGCCGCGTCTTCCCAAATCGCTTCAGTGACATTATGTGGCCTTGGTCCCCACTCACAGCAGCGGGCCTGTCTCCGATTCACACGGAGTTCCCTTTTCATCCTCCAGCGGAGGAACCTGACGAGGAAAGTAAAGCGGAAGCCGTCGCCGATTGCAAGAAAAATCTTCGCTCGACCACCATATATTCAACATCGAAGAATGATACATACAAAATATTGTATGTCGGCGTCAATCCGCCTCGTCGCACAGAAGCTGGCGGAGGCGCTCGGATAAGAAGATAATCGATTCAATATCCAGATGTTCGGTCACGGTTTCATCAAACATCAGGCGGGCCTGCGCCGCGAAGTCATCGCCGCCATCCCAAAAGAGAAGGGCCAGCGGAATTCTGGGCAAAGGCGTGAAGAGCAGGGAAACATGCGCCTGGCTATCGGCAATGGTCAAGGCCACCGCGCCTATCATTTCAGCCCGTTGCCGCAATGCCTCCGTTTTCCCGGCAAAACGCGCGGCCAACGGCTCCTCCACCGATTTTTTCATCGTCACCGCCTTAGAAACGGTGTTAGGAAATTCGATAAAACCCTTCCAGGCTCCCGTCGGCCCGCGCCAACCGCCCTGGGCCAGGTGATTGAGGATGAACACCTGCTCATAACGCCCCAGTTCCCGGCCATCCTCGCGGCGAATCGCGGCGCCATTGATACGCAGAAAATCGGTGAAATAAGGCAGACGCAGTTCCGGGCCATTTGCACCCGCGACGATTTCACCGCCGAGACGGGCCGGTAAATCCTTCAGGTCGAGCGAAGCGGCGCGTTGCCGCGCCCATTTCAGGGCGTCGGCGGCCATGTCGCGGCGCAACCACAGGCCCTTAGCGTATTGCGCGGCCAGTTCCGCTTCACTGTTCGCCAACAAGTCGGCCGGAATATGCGGGCAATTTTTCAGCGGATATTGCTCGGACACCACCTTGCCGGCGAAGGCCAGGCAGGTCGGAAAACCGCAATCGCGGCAGTTGGTGCGTGGCAGCACCGATTTGTAGAGGTCAACCACCGACAGGGACATGAGCGTCTCCTCGCGATTCGTTTCTGTGGATCAGGGGGTGGGCGGCGGGAACTGCGCGAGAATCTCCGCGACCATGCGGTTGACCGCCGCCGTCAATTCAGCCGGATTATCGCGGATGGTGAGGATTTCCGAGCCAGTGCCGCGCCAGAGCAGTCGTTTGCCGTCGGCGTCGTACACATCAATGACCAAAAGGCTGACGTTGTATTGGCGGATGTAAGGCGTCGCGCCGAAAAACGCGCCAAAGCCTCGGCGGCGCTCATAACCGAAGCCGTAATCGGTGATGAACTGATCGGAATCGAGACGGTTGACGATGGTGTAAGTGTAGCCGATTAAGGCATCTGGCTTATCGGCGAGTTGGTAGCCACGCTGCCGCAAAGTCTGGTCAATGGCGTCGTGGAAGCGCTGGCGCAGAAGTGGATTATTGATGCGCGGGTCGGCGCTTGTCGGCGGCGTTTCGGCGCGCCAAGCGTATTTGTGGATGCGCGTAAAATCAAATGATTGCAGATAATCCTGGTTGACATTGACTGGCGAACAGGCGGTGAGCGCCAGGCTTATCAGCATAATGGCGGCGGCGAGCGGATAGCGCATGGCGGTCTCCTGAATATTGAAGGCGGTTGGCGTTTACTTCAGATTGAAAAATCGTAGTTCCCGCCGCCGGATTTGCCAAGGGCCGCGCCTTGTTCCAGCCAATCTTTGGCCGCCAGCCCGGCGGCGCGCCCGGTGGCCAAACAGGCGGTGAGCAGATAGCCGCCGGTCGGCGCTTCCCAATCAAGCATTTCGCCGCAGCAGAACAGGCCTGGGCGGCGGCGCAGCATCAGATGGTCGTCAAGTTCGGCAAAACACAGGCCGCCAGCGGTGGAAATCGCTTCGGCCAGCGGTCGTGGCCGCCGAAGCGGGATGACCACATCTTTCAAAGCCGCAGCCAAGGCCTCCGGCGCGGCGAACAGCGCTTTATCAATGAATTCATAGGCCAGGCCACGACGAACGCCGGTCAGACGCAGACATTTTTCCAGATAGGCGGCCAGGCTGCGCGAACCCTGCGGTCGCCGCAGTTTCGTCGCAAGCGTCGCCGACGACGAATCGGGGAACAGGTCAAGGTGAAGGCGCGTTGGTCGCCCGGCCTCCAGGCTGTCGCGCAACAGAAAACCGCAGGCGTACAGCAAAGAACCTTCCAAGCCGTATTCCGTGACCAGGCATTCGCCGCGCCGCTGAAAACGAAAACGAAAATTTCCCTTTTCGCCCTGAAACGTCAGGATCACATTTTTCAGCGGTGGCCGCGTCGCCGCGAAACGCTCGCGGAAATGCGCGGAAAAATCGACCTCAAAACCGCAATTAGCCGGGCGAAACGGCGCGATGGCGCAACCAAGCCTTGCCAGTATCCGCCGCCATTCACCGGTCGCGCCAAGCTGCGGATGACTGCCGCCGCCAAGGGCCAGAACCGTCGCTTTGGCGCAGACGGCGCATTGGCCTTTTTCGGTCATAAAGCGCAGCCGTCCGGCCTCATCCCAGCCCTGCCAACGGTAGCCAAGTCGCAGGCGCAAACCAAGATTTTCCAGCCGGGACAACCAATTGCGCGTCAGTTCGACCGATGTTCGCGAGACCGGATACACCCTACCGCTCGCGCCAACCGTGGTGGCGACACCCAGCGATTGCGCCCAGGCCCGCGCTTCGCCAGGCCCGAAATCGCGCAGAAAGGGCGATAGCTCCTTATCGCGGCCAGGATAACGGCTGAGGAAGACGGCGAATTCTTCTTCGGTGGTCAAGTTCAGGCCGCCGCCGCCCGCCGCCAGCAACTTGCGGGCCGGTGTGGGCATGGCCTCATACAAATCGACCGCGATGCCCGCGCTCAACACCATGTCGGCGGCCATCAGACCAGCCGGGCCGGAGCCAATAACCACGCAGCTGTCCATATTCTCGAAATTATTGATACGACAAGACCGGTTCGCCGTCTTCAAAAGACAGGACGACCTGCCGCGTCTCGGCGGGCGCAAGGCCCGGCCATTCGGTGTCCACGCCGTTCTGGTCGGTGGTTTTCATATCCCAGAGTTCGGTTTCGGCGTCGGCGGCAAAGGGAATTTCGACTTCATCATCGTTTTCGAGGGCTTGTTCCAGCAGATTATCGCTCCAATCATCGGCAAGCGATGGGCTGAAACGCAGCGCGGTCATCGCCGCGCCGGTGTGGTTGATCAGGATGACGGACGTTTCATCGGCCAGAGCTGTCTGGTGACAAAGCGACAATCCGCAGATGATGACAATGAACAAGGCCAAGCGCCGCATGATGTTCACACCTTCAATTCATAGCGCCGCAAAGAAGCAGGCCGCCGACCACAAGCGCCAGAATCACGCGGTAATAGCCGAAAATCGCCATGCTGTGTTTGTTGAGATAGGCGACCATCCAGCGCACCGCCGCCACCGCCGAGACGAAGGCGAACAAGACGCCAGTCATGAGCGCGGCCGGGCTGAACATGCTCAGCATTTCCTGACCATGTTTCAGCGCGTCATAGGCGGTGGCCGCGCCCAAAGTGATAAGCCCTAAAAGAAAGCTGAATTCCACCGCCGCCGAGAGCGACAAGCCGCTCAGCAGGCCGCCGACAATCGTCACGAGGCTGCGGCTGACGCCCGGCCACATGGCGACGCACTGCATCAGACCGACAATAAGCGCCATCTTCCAGGTCATGGCCTCCAAATCGAGGCCCGCGCGCCGACGTCCGGCCTGACGATAATGGACAAGTAAAATCAGGACGCCACCGACGAACCAGGCCGCCACCACCGGCCAGGAACCAAAGAGCCACATCTTGATATATTTGCCGCACAGCAGACCGATGACCGCCGCCGGGACAAAACCGGCCAGGATATTGACGATGAGCCGTCGCCCTTGCGGGTCTTTTTTGGTCAGTCCGGCGCCCATTTGTCGGACACGGCGGAAATACAGGCCCAGAACCGCAATAATCGCCCCGGCCTGGATGCAGATGATATAGGCTTCGATGGCGTCTTTGCGCCGCGCCGCCTCGTCCGCGCTCAAACCGGCGTCGGCGTCCAGGCCCATGAGTTTTTCCGCCAGCAGCAGATGGCCGGTCGAGCTGACCGGCAGATATTCGGTCAGCCCTTCGACCAGGCCCAAAATCGCCGCCTGGGTAATCGTCATCGCCGAATCATCACCGACATGAATCGGCGGTGGCGGCGCGCTTTGTTTTGGTCGCGCCGCTTCTCGCGCCTCGTTGACGGTCACGGCAGAGGCGGAAAACGTGGCGGTGAACAGAGCGGCGGTTAGGGACAGAAAGAGAACAAATCCGCGAATCGACATAGTTTTTCTTTAGTATAGATTATTCTTGCGGCCAACATGCGCCGCCCGCAGGGTAGCACGCCATAGACGCTGACGGCAAGCGGCTCAGGCCACGCCTGCGGGGAAAAATCCGTTTCTATCGGCCAATCGCTTCCGGTATACTGGCTGTTTCCCCGGCGGCGTCACGAAACTCGCCGCTTCCATCCCCAAAAAATACGGCACAAACTATGAACGATATTCCTTTGCACGAACGCATCATCTTCGCCCTGGATGTCGCCGATGTCGGCGAAGCGAAACGCCTGGTCGATTTGCTGCGCGGCGAAATCGGCTTTTTCAAGGTTGGCCTGCAACTGTTCCTCGCCGGTTGGTGGGAAGTGATTGATTACGTCGCCGAGCGCGGCGGCAAAGTCATGGTCGATCTGAAATTTTTCGACATTCCGGAAACCGTGGCCCTGGCCGTCGAGCAACTGCAAGGCCACAGCGTCACCTTCGCCACGATTCACGGCAACGACCCAATCATCCGCGCCGCCGTCGCGCGAAAAAAAGGCGAGATGAAGCTGTTGGCGGTGACGGTGTTAACCAGCTTCGATGAATCGGACATGCGGCAGATGGGCATGTCCGGCACAATTGCCGATTTGGTGTTGCTACGGGCGAAAAAGGCCATAGCCCTGGGTTGCGACGGCGTGGTCTCGTCGGGTCTGGAAGCGAAAGCTTTGCGCGGCGCGGCGACAAGCGATTTCATCATCGTTACACCGGGCATCAGGCCGGGGAAAAATATTGACGAAATCGGCGGCGACGACCAGAAGCGGGTGGCCACAGCCAGAGAAGCGATCAAAAACGGCGCTGATTATGTGGTGATCGGACGACCAATCAAGAATGCCGCCGACCCGGTAGCCATGGCGAAAAGCGTGAAAGCGGAAATCGCCCAGGCGCTGGCCGAAAAATGAGGCGTCCGCCGCCAGCATTCGCGGCCTTGTTGGCCTTTGGCGACGCGGAAACAACCCGCTTCATCGCGCCATGGCCGACCGACAGCACGCACGAGCCAGGTCTCCGCGCCGCCGTGTACGTCCAGGATGCCGACGGCGCATGGAAACGCGACGAGGCCCTGGCGCTTAGACGGCGAGATTGTCTCTGCGTCGGGGCCATGGATTTTTTCGCCGCGTCGGCAAACGACGCCCAACGCTGCATTGACGCTTATTGTCAATATAATGACGATTTTTTGTCAGATATTGACGGCGAATTCGCCTTCGCCCTGGCCGACTCACAGCATGAAAAAATTATCCTGGCCCGCGACCGCCTCGGCCTGCAATCGCTCTACTACAGCGTCGATGGCGACTGTTTGGCCGTCGCCAGCAACCTGGCCGGTCTCCGCCACCTACGAGCCGCGCCGCCGCCGATTGATGTTGAGTACATGGCCGATTTTCTCGCCAACAATGTTTCGGCGATGGATGCCTGCATCGAAGGCGGCGTCCGGGTTTTGCCACCCGGCCAGACGCTGGTTTTTCAGCGCGGCGCGGCGCGCAGGCAGGCGTATTGGAACTTAACGCCCGCCCCGACTCCAGCCGCATCGCCAAACCCGGCGGCGCGGCTCCGCGAGCTGATGGCCCAGGCGATACGAAAACGTTGCCCGGATACGGGAAAAATTGTCGTCCAACTGAGCGGCGGCCTGGATTCGTCGGCGCTTTTGGGTTTTTTACGCGAAATCGCCGGGCCGGAACGCCTGGTCGCCGTCACCCGAACCTTCGCCGCCACCTACCGCGACGAGCGGCGCGATGAACTAGCCTACGCCCAGGACGCCGCCCGCCACTGCGGCGTCCCTTTGCTGGTGGTCAATGAGGAAATCACCAATCCCCTGCCCCGGCTGGAAGAATATTTCGAGCGCATGGGCAACTTTTCGCCCAATCCCTACTACGCCATTTCCGGGCCACTGTACCAAACGATTGGCGAGCTGGACGCAGCAGCGGTTTTTGCCGGCGTCGGCGGTGATGAAGGCGTTTCTTTACCAGGCGAAATCGTCCTGCCGGAACTTCTGATCCAGGGACGCTGGCCAAGTCTGTGGCGAATATTGGGCGAATTTTCGCGAATATACCGGCATTCACGCTGGAAAATCTTTCGGCACTGGTTGCTGCCGCAACTTGCCCCGGCCTGGCTCGATGATTGGGTCAAGCATCTTGGCGCGGCGGAAGAAGCGCGGCTCTCCCGCCTGACACTGATGCACGGCGATGTGTGGCGGGCGGCGTCCGGCGGCAAAAGGAAAAAATATATGCTGCGCCACGAGCGGACAACAGCCAGAGAAATCCACGCTGGCGTTCTCGGCCCGCTGTTCATCCAAACACACGAGATTATTTGCTTTTTTTCCAGATATTACCGCCTGGGATTTCAGCATCCCTTTCTCGACCACGAGCTGCTCGCCGCCGTGGTTTCCCTGCCGCCGGAATATTTTCTCATCGATGGCCAGCATCGCGGTCTGTTCCGGCGGGCGACAGAAGGCTATCTGCCTGAAAGCATCGCCAAGCGACGCGGCAAATCGCCCTTCTCCCTGCCCTTTCCCATCTATATCCGCGCCGCTGGCGACATGATTATGGATATGTGTCATACGCCCAATCATCCGGCCTGGGAATATCTCGACCGGCGCGCCCTGGCAATCCTCAGCCGCCGCGTCCTGCGCGAAGAAATCAACCACGAAATCGAGCTGGCGGCGGTGGTCGTCGGCAAGACTGTGGCCATGGCCATGTTTCTCGCCAATCGCCACCGATACTGGCAAAACAAAAACGCCGTTATGCCGTCACCCGCCGCACCACGGCCAGCAATTCACTCAAGGTGAAAGGTTTGGTGATGGCGCCGACAAATCCGTGTTGGCTGTAGTCTGTCACCACCGAGTCGCCGACGTAGCCGCTGGTCACAATGCCTTTGGCCTGTGGGTCGAGCCGCAACAGGGCGTCCATGGCGCTTTTGCCGCCCATGCCGCCGGGAATGGTTAAATCGAGAATCACACAATCAACGGTTTGTCTGCGGTCCAGGCGCTCACTGTAGATGGCCAAGGCTTCGCGTCCTTCTTTGGCGAACAGCACGGTGTACCCGGCCGCGCCAAGCATTTTGCCAACAACCTCACGGATGATTTCATCATCATCGACCACCAGCACCACGCCTTTGGCGGCATGAAAATCGCCGCCGCTCGTCGCCGCCCTGGGTGGCGCTTCGCTGCTGGCGGGCAGCCACAGGGTAAACATCGTTCCCCGCCCGGAAGGCGCGGGCGAGACCACATCAATATGACCGTTGTGCTTTCTGATAATCGAGTGACAAATCGCCAGTCCAAGACCATTGCCGGTTTCTTTGGTGGTGAAATAGGGATCGAAGATGCGGCCAAGGTGTTTCGCTTCGATGCCGGGACCGTCATCAACAAAGCGCGCCCGCACATAATCGCCTTCGGTCAGCGGCAGTGACGGAGGCTCGTCGGTGGCGAATTCGCCGGGGCCGATATGGCAATTGGCGCAGGAAACGACGATTTCGCCGCCGCTGCCGCGCATGGCCTCGGCGGCGTTTAAGACAATATTCTGAATGACCTGGCTGATCTGGCCGCTATCCATATACACCCAGTGAATATCCGCCGGAATCTCGAAACGCGCCCGCGTTGATGAACCAGCCAAAGTGAATTGGCAGGTGTCGCGGATAATTTCCTCGATTTGGGCGCTTTGCCGCACTGGCTCGCCGCCTTTGGCAAAGGTCAGCAACTGCTCAGTCAGCCGCCTGGCCCGCCCGGCGGCGTTTTCGGCGCCAGTCAGCAAAGGAGTAAGCGGGTCGTCCGACGCGACGCGCATCCGCGCCATGCCGATATTACCCAAAATACCGGTGAGGATGTTGTTGAAATCATGGGCCAGACCACCGGCCAGGACGCCGAGCGATTCCAACTTTCTGATCTTAAACATCTGTTCGCGGATCGCTTCCTGGGCCGAAGTGTCGTGGAAAACGAAGATGCCGCCAATCGGCCGCCCGACTTGATCGCGAATCGGCGCGCAACTCCCGGAAACCGAAAGACTCAGACCATCGCGGCCCAGCAAACAGGTGGCTTCCGGTAAAAGCGTCACCCGGCCTTGGTCCATGGCTCGCCGCAACGGGTCTTCCGGCAACGGCCCCGACTGCCGCCCGGTAAGACGAAAAATTTCCGTCGCCGGACGCCCCCGCGCATCGCCAAAAGTCCAGCCAGTCAAGCCTTCAGCGACGCTGTTCATCAACACGATCAGGCCATGCAAATCGCAGGCGATAACGCCTTCGGTGATTGAAGCCAAGGTCACAGACAGGCGCTCTTTTTCGGCGAGTAACGATTGTTCCGCCTGGCCGCGTTTTTCAACCTCGTCGTTCAATTGCTGGTTGGCGTCCTGCAACGAGACGACGATCGCCTCATACTCGTACAGGGCTTTGGCCAACTGCGCCCGCGCCTCCTCGGTGATGCGTCGCTGGCGCGCCACCGCGTCGAGCATGTCGTTCATACTTGCAGCCAGTCGCCCCAGCTCGTCGCCGCGTTCGAGGTCAGCGCGAATACCTTCGTCACCGTCCTTAAAATTTTTAACGACGGTCATTAAATGGCCAATTCCACGAGTCAGGCTTTGGGCGGTGACTAAAGCCAGCGCCAAACCGACGAGAATCGTCAAAGCCAGCCACAAGCCGCTGCGCCAGGCGATCGAACGCGCTTCGCCATTGACACTCGCCTTGGAAAAGGCGACCCGCGCCCAGCCGATAAAGCGGCCTTCATTCATCACCGGGCAGGCAATGTCGAGCAGATTCTCGTCATCGACCAGCAGGTGAATGACCGCCTTGGCCGTGCGCAAACGCGCGGTGAACGGGTCATCGACGTATTGGCCGGTGAGCGCGTGATCGGTATGCGCCAGCAGCCGACCGCCGGGCGACAGCGCCATGGCGCGGAGCGCGTCGGGAATGCGCCGTTGCGCATCGAGCACCGTCTCCAAGCCATCGGTGTTTTCGGCCATGATCCATGGAACGCTGGCGGCGGCCAACACCTGGGCGACGCCGACGGCGTTTTCGACAAATTCCTGGCGCAGATACGCTTGCTGCCGCCGCGCCAGGTCGCTGACAAAAATAGTCATCAGAACGGCATGGAGCGAAACGATGCCGATGACCAGCCGCCACCTGAGGGGCAATCGGCGCAGGGCAGTTTTCAACATATGCTTTTTCCATTCAACATGGCTCTTCCCTGACAGTAAAATGTAAGCGCATCGCACGAACGGCAAACAATATTGTAGCGCCGAACAACAGAAATTACAAAACGGCCTAAGAACGCCGCCTTTGTCGCAAAAATCCGGCAGTTACCGAAGCGGCGCCTCCCCAGACAAGAAAAACTGGCGGAAAAGCGTGTTCCACCGTACCCTCGCTGGGTTCGTAGCGGCGGGAGCATGAAAGCAGATGATTTCGCGCGCCAAAACCTTGCCGACAATCTGGGCGAAAGAGGCCCCCCTGTCAACAATCGGATTCAATTCAGGCGAAAAAACAACATTATGAACGAACTCGATCCACAGCGAAATCGTCGCCCGGAGCGCATCCGGCATATCCATCTGCTGGGCGTCTGCGGCACCGGCATGGCCGCCCTGGCCGGAATGCTGAAAAAAAGCGGCTATGAAGTAACAGGCAGCGATAATCAGGTGTATCCGCCGATGTCCGACTTTCTCGCCCAGGCCGGTATCGCCATCAAAAGCCCTTACGCCGCCGAAAATCTGCATCCGCACCCCGACCTGGCGATTGTCGGCAACGTCATCAGCAAAAACAATCCGGAGGCGCAAGAACTGGCCAGGCTCGGTATCGCCTATCTCTCTTTTCCGCAGGCGCTGGCCCAATTTTTCATCGCGGGCAAAAAATCGCTGGTGGTCGCCGGCACGCACGGCAAAACCACCACCGCTTCGATCCTGGCCACGGCGCTCAACCACGCCGGTCTTGATCCTTCTTTTATGATAGGCGGCATCGTCCGCGAATTTGGCGGCAACTTTCGGCTGGGCGCCGGCCAATGCGTGGTGCTGGAAGGCGACGAATACGACACGGCCTTTTTCGATAAGGGATCGAAATTTCTCCACTATCAGCCGTGGGCGGCGATTCTCACCTCGCTCGAATTCGACCACGCCGACATTTTCGCCGACCTTCAGGCGGTGAAAAACGCCTTTGCCGGTTTGGTCGCGCTACCACCGAAAGACGGTCTGCTGGTGGCCCACCTTGACGAGCCGAATGTGGCCGAAGTGGCGGCGAAGGCGGATTGCCGTGTGCTGGGCTATGGTCTGGCCCCGGAGCGCGACTGGCGACTGGTTGATGTGCGCCACGAAGGAAATACAAGTTATTTCAAGGCATTATATCGTGGACAACTCTTTGGTGATTTCACGCTGCCCGCGCCCGGACGCCACAATTGTCTCAACGCCCTGGCGGTTATCGCACTCTTAGCCGACCTGGGTTTGGATGCCGCGACGATTGCGGCGGGCCTCATGGCTTTTGCCGGGGTCAAACGACGGCAGGAAGTGCGTGGCGTGGAATGCGGGGTGACGGTGATCGACGATTTCGCCCATCATCCGACGGCGGTGAAAGAAACGCTGACGGCGCTGAAGTCGGCCTATGTCGGCCAGCGGCTCATCGCCGTCTTCGAGCCGCGCACCAATTCATCGCGGCGGGCGGTGTTTCAAAATGATTACGCCAAAGCCTTTGACGAGGCCGATATGATTCTGCTGCGCCAGCCGCTGCCTTTGGATACGGTCGCGCCGGAGCTGATGTTTTCCTCAAAGCGCCTGACCGACGACCTACGGCAAAGGGGGAAAAACGCCCGCGTCTTCGCCGACGCCACCGCAATGATCGCGGCTTTGCTTCCTGAATTGCGGCAAAATGATGTGGTGGCGATTTTATCGAATGGCGGCTTCGACGGCATCCACGAGCGTCTGCTGGCCGCCCTGCGCCAACGGGCCTAAGAAGCCGCATCGCGGTTTTCTTCACAGCGCGGCCAGCATCATCCGTAAGCGCCGCGCCAATGCCGATAAATCCCCTCGGTCGGCGGCGCTGTCCATGCCACGTTCCTCCAATTCCAGGGCCAGCGCCGCTTCAGGTTCAAGCCCAAGATTCAGCAAGGCGCCTTTCAGGGTGTGGGCGGCCCTGGAAAGTTCCTCGGAATCGCCCGCGATCGACTGCTCCACCGCCGCCAGATGGCCGCGCAGAGTATCAAAGAAACCCGGCAACATCTGGCTAAGCTGCTCATCGGAAAAATGAAAGGTCGCGGTCAGATACACGCGAATGCGCTGGTTGAGTTCAGTCATGGAACATATCCCACAGAATAAAGGTATCCGGACACAATGTGACCGGACTATAAACGATGGCGGCGGACGAGCGCAAACGCCCGCCAGCAAACAAGGCGAATTAAACCGCCATATTCAGACATTTTTCGCTGAAAATTTCACCGAAGACGGGCTGGGCCACAGTCGTTTTCTCATCGCGACCTCCGGCGGCGGCGATTCGACCGCCCTGCTGCTTCTCTTGCGCGCCCTATTGCCGCCAGCGCGTTTGAGCGCCGCATACATCAATCACGGCCTGCGTCCGGCGGAAGCGGCGGCGGAAGCGGCCTGGCTGCAAAAGCTGACTGGCGAATTGACTGTAAATTTCGTCTCGGCCACAGTCGATGCGCTCGGCCACGCCCGCGAAAAATCCCTGTCGCTCGAAGACGCGGCTCGCCGCCTACGTTACCGCGAGCTGGAACGACTGCGCCAGGAAACAAGCGCCGACTGGATTGTCACCGGCCATACCGAAGATGACCAGGTGGAAACGCTGTTTATCCGCCTGCTGCGCGGTTGCGGTTTGTCGGGTCTCACCGGGATGAAGCCGCGCCAGGGACGGATCCTGCGACCGCTTCTCGGTCTTGGCAAAGAGAGACTCGCCGCCTACCTGGCTGCTCGCGGGATTGATCCCCGCCACGATTCGTCCAATGATGACCCGCGTTTTCTGCGCAACCGCGTGCGCCTCGAACTATTGCCTTTTTTGCGGGCGCGTTTCAATCCGGCCATCGGCGCGACCTCCCTGCGCATGATGGCGATTCTCACCGATGAGGAAAAACTGCTGGCCGACCTCTGCGAACAAGCCTGCGCCGACATGATACAGCGGGAAGAGACAGCGACCGGGCCGCGCCTCCAACTCGCCATCGCCACATTCACCGGGCTGCCCTTGGCTTTGCAACGTCGGGCACTGAACCGCGTCGCCCAACACCTGGCCGTCAAACCCTCGTTTGTTCTCATAGAAAATTTGTTGCGCCAGTTTCCAAAGGCGCAAAACGGCGCTGAATGGCACTGGCCACACGGAGCCAGGGTAACGCGGCGCGGCCAATTCCTGACATTTTCTTTCCCGTCAGGACGCCGCCCCTGGCGAGGCCGTAGCCGCGACTGCCAGACCGAACCGCCAGAGCCGTCAGCGGGCGATCCCATGGCAGACCGAAGACAGCGCGACGACTATGAATGAATACGAGGACAGCAGAAACATGAATACAATGCCAAGTGAGGTCAACCAGTTATCGCACACGGCGCGGGCGAGGGCAAACAGCATCCCCAACATTGCCGCGACAGGGAAAAAGCAGCGGCCTTGGGGTTGGAAATCATTGGCTCATGAGCAGAAATATCTACACAAGCGATACGTGAATTCCCCTCTGCCGCTTGCGGGAGAGGGTGGCGCGTCAGCTCCGGGTGAGGGCGCATTTGATGTATTGAAACCCTCACCCCCGCCCCTCTCCCGCAAGCGGGAGAGGGGAGAACGGCGGGCTAAGGAAAAGTCTGGATTGCCGCTTGCGCGGCAATGACACAAAATTCGTCATGCCCGCGCAGGCAGGCATCCAGAAAAAAATATTGTAAAAGCGACACCGCCACATCAGAAGGATGCAGAAAAAAACCCAAGCCACCAGCGCCGAGCCACAGCCGCGAACCAAGTCGAAATCAGTGTCGCCGCAGCGAACGCAAAGCATCCATAGTTTTCTGGTCAGGAACGCCTGTTATCGGCAAGCCGTATTCCTTCTGAAACTGCTTCAACGCCTGTCGCGTTTTATCTGCCAAAAGGCCGCTGGCCGGGTCGGGGAAGTAGCCGTTTGTCGATAAGATGCCTTGCGCTTCTCTGACCGTCTCACTCGGTTTTTCCACGACTTCCGGCACAGGCGCTTTCGACGAGACATCAACGTACACCGGGGCTTGCTGGCAGGCCGGAAGCCGGGCGCAAATCCGCTCAAATAAATCCTGGCGCAGATAGTTTTCCACCTCGCGGTTGATAACCGGTTGCGCCTGCAAGTCTTCCATCCAGGCTGGTTGGCCGGGCAAAAGAAAGCGCACCGCCACCCGCGCCCTGGTCATCCTCGCCGCCCGCTCGTCCACGGTTATCAGATAGGAATACTGTAATTGTCGGCTGTTTTCGGTATCGGCCAGCAAATCGTAATTGGTGCGGACGATGCCGTTTTCGGCATCGGTGGCGCGGATATTTTCCTTCTCGGCCAGGGTGGTTATCAGCGCGTTCCAAACCTCCCGCCGCGGCGCGGGATAATCGCGGTAGTCCTCCACCAGACCCGCCGACATCGACGGCGGTTGGTAGACGTTGCAGGATGCGAGAAAAAAAACGAGAAAAGCGGCGATAATCGCCCAAAACCACCGATCCATATCAGTATCCTTCAATCGCCTGGCGTCTGGTCACCTTCTCAAAGCGATTCTTGCTGTTGAAAAAATTCCGCAATTTTTCCGATTGGGCGGCGGTCAAGTCCGGGTTGTTCACCTCTTTGGCCGCGCCGATTGGCAGATGCCGAATCAAAGCGGCGTACAGCTCGCCCTTTTCGCTTGCCGTGTCAGCCTTGACGCCGTATTTGGCCTTGAAGGCTTCGATATAGGTCAGGGATTTTTCATCCAGATCGCCGCTGGGCGCAATCTTGCCGCTGAACTGCGCGCCGGTGGCGGCATTGACCACGCTGGCGCCGAAGGTGTATTCGTTCAGCAGATTCTGGATGATGATGTTCTGACCGCGCTCGTCGCGAGTCATAAAGGATTTTTTCAGGCTGGCCATGACATTGGTATCGGTTTCATCGACGCCCAGCGCCCGCCAGTAGGGGAAATTGTAATAGCGACCTAAAAGTTGCAGCAGCGAATAATCAACCAGATTGCGCACAGCGCGGTGAAAGCCCTGAGCGCTCTTAATTTTGCCGCCGATGCCGATGCCGTTGCCGTAGATGGAAAAGGCGAATTCCTTGTCTTTTTCTATCTCGGCGACATGGATGGTATTGCTGACACTCGCTCCCGGAATGACAGCATGGGTGCGATAGTCAATCAGATACAGATCAATAGACACCCGTGACACCTTCAAGCCCTTGGACGCCTCGCCGCTGACGTTGGTATCCGGCTTGCCACGGTCTACAATGGCGTCAAGATTGGCGTCGCCGCTTTCCCCCTCTATCTCCTTATCAAACTCCGTGATGCTGCCGCCGACCACGATATTGGGCAGGATGCGACGACCTCTGCCACCGCTCGCCCGGTCGTTGACGATGTATTCGGGATCAAAGGGGGCGACCACCAACTTGTTGCCGGAAAGACGGGACAAGCCGGTGATGACCATATCGGTGACGTTCACCGGCAATTCCTGACCGCCAGCGGCATTAGCGATAGTTTTCGGCTGGAAGATTCTTTGTTTATCCAGCTCGGAATTGATATACGCGCCCAAGGTGATCAGGGCCTGATCATAGACCGCATCACTGGTGTAGGGCGTGGCCGCATCAGCGAGTTGGGCGCGTTCTTCCTCGGTAATCTGCGCGTTGGTCGCGGCGCAACCGGCCAGAAACAAGGCCAGGAATATGGCGAAAATGAGCATGGTATTTCGCATTGGCAGTCCAGCGGGAGAATGTGGCTCGAAAAACAGACCGAGGGGGCGTTGGCGCATTGGGCGACTGTCTGAATACCTGCGCCGCGTCCCCGATTATTGCCGCGCTTCGTCCCCGGTGTAATCGGGGTCAATCGGCATCGAAAAGAGCATGTTATCGGGCAAACCGGTTTTCCGGGCCTCGACTCGCAGCTGTTCGCGCAGGTCGAAGATTTCCCCGGCCAACCGCGAGGCCAGGGCGGTATCGGCTTTGCCGGAACTGTACATGGCCCGCAGAGCCGCTTTCTTTTCGGCCAGACTCCGACGCGAAGCCACGGTCTCGGTCAGAAATTTGTCCTTTATTTTCTGGCTCTCCGGGTCAAGTTGCTGCCAGACATAGGGTGGCGAGCCGATTTGCCCGACGACAACGTTCTGAATACCGTCGGCACCGCCGCCGCTCTGGCCGCCAACCGAGCGCAGCATCACCGGGGCGGAGACGCCACTTTGACTAACCATCAACAGACGCGCCTGATCGGAGGCCGCCGCCGCCCCGGCCAATACCTGCGCCGCCACTTCGGCGCTGGCAAGCGTCGGGGACATAATGGTCAGGCCGAAAAGCGCGGCGGCAAGAAATAAAATCGATTTTGTTGTCATAGGGTTTTCCTTTTATTGAGACGCATATTTGTTAGCAAAACGACGCGGCAGGCTCGTGGCTGGTGGCGTCCGCGCAGCTTCATTTATCAGGGTCGTGCGCCCTACAATAACGAATCAATGGTTCTAGCATATCGAAGCGTAGAGCGGGAAAGCGAAACGCCCTACTTCGCTATTTTGCAATCAAACCTTTCTCTTGCGCGATCCCTTCTAATTTTTCATACATCTCTTCTTTTTTATTGGATACAGCCTGTTCATAACGATCTTTAATATATCTTTCTACTTTATCATTTGCATATTCCAAAATTCCATCTTCAAGAACAGAATCAATCTTTTCTTTTGTATCGTTTACCTTACCGACCACCGATTTTCCGTTACTATACAATAAATCAATCTTCTTGTTATCGTATTTATTTTCTAGCACAGATTCATTAAACGACTCAAAGAGGCCAACACCGAGATCGGATATATTTCCAACACTTATATCTTTTCCAGATACCATGTTTTTAAAAATTTTTGCTAAAGATTCCGCTGTGTATTCTTTCTGACTTAAAAGCATTTCATTATTTTTTTGTATTTTTGACTCGCTAGTACCAATAACTGAGCTTATGCCATTGGCCCCAAGCCTAACGCTATCAAAAGAAAAGTTTACCACGCCTAGGGAAAGATCATCTACAAAGTCTCCCACCTTTTCTACAGGATGGAATAAAACATACAACGAATCTCTCCATAGTTCTGACGGAGAAACATCTAGCCAGCTTTTCCCGTCATCACGTGTAAAAAAAGTGTCCATAATGTATGACAGCGTGCCTACCGTAACATCCATTATAGGACTATTGAGCCATGCCATTTCATCGGCGTCCTGTTTTAGAGCCTCTGTTTCTTTTAGACTATTTATATATCCATTAGCCATAGTTCGACAATCACTCTCACTACTATTCCCTCGAACAAGACAATTATTAAACAGCGCCTCCGCTACCATTGGCGCACATTCCACTTTACTTTTCCCTTGTTGGATACAATTATTTTCGATGTCCTGAGCTTTTACGTTTTGAACGAGTTGATTATTCCCGTTATCATGAACTTTTATATTTTGAATGGGTCGAGAGACATCATTATAGGAGTTGTTCATAGTTACACCACTCGCATTATCCTTTTTCCCATCCCCCACATCCAACCCGCCGATATTCACTTTGGCGCTGTCAGCGGCGCTTACATTGCCTTTGACAATATTGGTCGAGGTGAACTTAAGATTTTTCTTAAACAGTCCGCTGCCTGACGACGCGCCGCCCTTGCTTCCGGCAAGGCCACCGCCATTACCCGCCTGATTTGACATGGACACATCATCAGAGGATTCCGCGCCTGCTTCGATCTGAAGAGACAACTCTCCATACACAGACGGGGCGCTTAAAAGGCCGAGCAGGCAACAAATAACAAGGCGATATTTCAGAGCAATTCGTTCCATATTCATTCCCCGCAATCCTCTTATTTACTGCCGCTTTTAGGCAGATTCTTCAGCAATTCCATATAAACGCCGCCCAAATCAGCCGCCGGAACCGGCGCATTACACAATGGCGCATTGCCTGACTATTGTAGGCGATTACTATGATTATGTACTTTATCTAGCTGGATTGCATTTATTGATTCACACCCCAGCTCATAGTTGTATCTGTAGAAATAAATCTATATCTTCCATCAACTGTGAATGTATGTTCAGTGTGAACCTTTCCTGTTTCGTCATAATTCTGATCAGCCACAGTAATGGAATATGATCCATCTGGTTTTTTTGTTATATCAGTCACGATACCGGTGTGACCATATCCACCTTCATTCGTTACAAATACGCTGCCAATCACTGGTTCTTTAGTTACTTTGCAAGAAGGGCATTCTTCTATTTTTCCATCACTGGCATTATTATACATGCCATTAGCGTTACCCCACGAAATTCCTGCAAGTTCTGGGACAAGAGTTTTGACAAAAGAAACACATTCACCACAATACCAGCCGTTCGGATCGCAAACCTGCCCATTAGTAGGATAAGATTTCATTTTTTCTATCCTCTCTAGAATAGAGGAATCAATTTTCCCCTCAGGTGCAATGGAGGCTGTATCTATGCTAGTCGGCGTTTGTCCATTTCCATCGGATACTTCCGCATTCTCAGAGTCAAAAGTGGGGGAACTATCCCCTGTAGATTCGCCCTGCCCTAGCTGGTTATCATCTGGTAAACTTAGGCCACTGCCGTCCATTGTGTTGTTTATCTGAGTACCACCACCCGTCGTTCCATCGCCCTTGCTCTTCGCATTGCCGCCAACGTTGCCACTCCCATCCCCCAAATCCAACCCGCCGATATTCACTTTGGCGCTGTTAGCGGCGCTTACATTGCCTTTCACAATATTGGTCGAAGTAAAATTCAAGTTTTTCCCGGCCAGGCCCGCGCCAGCAGCGGCTTGGGCGCTGGCCTTTTGCTGTTCCTGAACCTGTTTGGCCGATGACGAATTGGCGCTGCCGATGGCCTTCTGATTGCCGCCAAGCGGCACACTTAGTTCCGCCGTGCTCCTTATCGGCGTGATAGCCAGAAGGCCCAAAACGACACAAATGGGAACGATCATCACGTATTTCCGCATTCTCCGTTGCATGTTTCTCCTCACTGAAAAATGGAATCCATTCATTGTCACCAAGTCTCCAGTCCGCCATTCATCCAGCACTTTTCTTTAACCGGGCCGTGAAGCCGTTCCTACAATCCCATCCTAGCAATCAAGATTGAAACAGGACATTTTCGACTCCGTCTCGCCTTTTTCTCGTTTCATTTTTTGCCGCCCGCGCCGGGCAGATTCTTCAGCAATTCCATATAAACGCCGCCCAAATCAGCCGCCGGAACCGCTATCTTGTATTTTTTACGGAAATATTCGATGAAGGCTTTGGTTTTCTCGCTCATATCGCTGTCAGGAACCAGGGGCGAATAAGGCGCGCCGGTGTCAGCATTCGGCACGTCGCGGAATTTATAGCTGGCCAGTAAACGCTGAATGGCGAAAATCTGGCTGCTTTCGCCGTAGCTGGCGAATTCGCCCTGCGCTTCCTGCTCGGCGTTGGGGCCGCCTACCCCTTGCATTGTTTTGGCGACGCGCATGGTCTGGGAGGCCAGATTTTTCCGCACCTCCGGGTCGCTCTGGGTCATGCCCAAAATGCGCCAATACTCAATTTCATAATACCTGCCCATGAGTTGCAGCAGAGAATAATCAACCAGATTGCGCACGGCGCGGTGAAAACCCTGAGCGCTCTTAATTTTGCCGCCAATGCCGATGCCATTGCCAAAAATGGCGAAGGCGAATTGCCGATCCTTTTCCACTTCAACCACATTGACGGTATTGGTGACGCTGGCCCCCGGAATCACCACGTGGGTGCGGTAATCAATCAGGTACAGATCGAGCGTCACCCGCGACATCTTTTTGCCATTCGAGAATTCGGCGCTGACATTGGTATCCGGTTCGCCGCGGTCTAAAATGGCGTCCAGATTGGCGTCGCTGCCGCTCGTTTCCACTTCTTTGTCAAACTCGGTGATGCTGCCGGCCACCACCAGGTTCGGCAACATGCGGCTGCCGGTTCCGCCGGTCTGGGCATCGTTCATGATGTATTCCGGGTCAAACGGCGCGACGATGAGTTTCTGACCGGAAAGCCGGTTCAGCCCGGTAATCACCATATCGGTGACGTTAAAGGGCAATTCCTGGCCGCCAGCGTTGTTGACGATGGTCTTCGGCTGCACCACCTTCTGCTGGCCGCCCTGGGCGTTGATGTATTTGCCGATGGACGACAAGGCGTCCTCATAACGGGCGTCGGTGGTGTAGGGCGTGGCGTTCGACTTCATGTCCCGCCGCTCGTTTTCGCTGAGTTTCGGCTGCGCCAGGTTACAGGCGGCCAACGTCAGGCAAGCCAAAACCAGCGCCAGGCGCAATGTTGCTGATGATTTCATCGTTCAATTCCCGGTCGCGTTGATGCTGCCCTTGATCGTCGTGGTCGTGTGGACGCTGCCAATCGTGCCATTGGTAACGCGCACTCCGCCGATATTGATCGGCCCGTCGGCCTGAATGTCGCCGTTGACGGTGGTATCGCTGTGGATCTGGTCAACCGTCGCCCCATCGCCGACCCGCACGCCGCCAATGTTGACGCGGCCATCGGCGTTGACGCCTTTGGTTGTCACCTGGTTGTTGATCTCGCCAACCGAAGCGCCCTTTCTCGCCTCAATCGCGCCGATGGTGACATTGTCGGCGTTTTTCGGATTGCGCGCCACTTCAACGATATTTTCGACCTGCCGCACTTTCCGGCCCGCCCCGGCGTCGATTTTGATCGCGCCTACCTCCATGTTTTTGTTGCCTCGGTTGTCCTTATCGTTGAGATCGACATCTTTGTGAATATTGACGTACTGATGCACTTCTTTGATCGTCTTTTTCCTGAATTTTTTCGAGATGTCGTCTCCGGCCAGCTTGCCGTCGCGGCTCACCTCGATATTGCCCTTCTCTTCCCGATCCATGGTGTTCTTATAGCCATGTTGCTGATAGCTGTAGGCTTTATTGCCAGTCACGTTGATGCAGTCGTTGTCATCATCCGAGCATTCGCCCTGCCTCGCCCGGCTTTTGATAAACTTTTTGTCATAGAGATCGCCAGCATAAGCATCGCCGACCACCGGCATGAGAACCGCCAGCGCGATGAGCGCGGCAAGATATTTTTTCATAATCGGACCTTTTGCGGATAGAAAGAAAGATGACCAATCGACCACCAAACGAACAATCAGTCATAGCGTAATGGTCGCTCCGATAATCGCTCAAAACCCATTGGTCTTTGGCCCCCGTTCTTCCCGCATGGACTAAGCGAAAATTCAGCCCACCATGCGGGAAGAACGTCAGCTCAGAGCGAACGGGCAACAAGAAATCAATCAGTCAACGAACCGACATTGATTTTGCCCTTGCTGGAGGCAGTCATAGTGCCGTTGATGGTGTTGGTCGTCGTCATGGTGACCTTTTTGCTGAAGTTACTCAGCTTGGCCGAGCCGATAAGCACCTCGCCGCCGGATTCCGCTCTAACCGCCTTATTTATCGTATTCAATCCGCCAAGCGTCACCTCTCCGCTTGAATCCTTGGCGTCGATGGTTCCCACCATTACCGTCGAACCCGCGCCAGTGGCGGTGACGCTGCCGCCTGCGGTGACATTATTTGTCATACTTCCCAGCGTGAATTTTCCGGAATTGCCGCCTTTCAAATTCACCGAGCCGATATGCGCCGTTCCGCCATCCAAAGCATCCACAGCGCCGTTAATATTGTTGGTGTTGCCCTTCATGATCACGCTGGATCCGTCATTATTGTCAGAGGCGTTCACCGAACCTACCGTGACCGTTGATCCCGCGCCATCCGCTGTGATATTGCCGGTACCGGTATTAACATTCTCCTGCATATCGATTGTTTTGGCGGTGGCCCCTTCCATATCCACCGAGCCGATGCTGGCCTTCGCGCCCGCGCCTTTCGCTGTGACTTTGCCCGTGATGGAATTGTTGTTGCCCTTCACCGTCACGCTGTCGGCGGTCGCGTTCCTCATGTTGACGGAACCGTAGTTGACGACGCCACCATCCCTGGCTTCGATATCACCGACATTGGAGTTTATAATGTCGATATCAACCGCGCCGACACCGGCATTTCCCGCTTTCACGCCGCCGATGTTGGCTTCCGAGTCTGGGCCGTCAGCCGTCACCGTGCCGTTTACTGTATTCTCGGTCTTAATCGTCCACTCGCCATCCGCCGCCAACGCCGCGCCAGCGCTGAAGAGGGAAAGCATCAAGCCCAAAGCCACCATGTTCTTTTTCATACACGCCTCCATTTTGTTATCCTGCCTGTGTTTGTTCATGCCCCATTATCAGGGCATAAACGCCGCCTGTCTTTTTGCTTCTTTCGCTGCAAAAGCATTTCATCCGGTCTGCGCATTCCTGCATCGCGCCGTTTCGGCTTTTCGCCCAACTACCAGCGATACACCATGCGCAAGGTGCCGCTGACGCCTTCCCTGGCCCCGGCGTAGCCCTGCGCCCCCAGATCGAAGGCCAGGGAACCACTGTTGGAACCCATATTGATGCCCACTTCCGCCATGCCGGTGTCGCCGTCCAACGACGGGGCATCGATGTCGTAGCCATACACTTTGGCTTTGGCCTCACCATCAAATTCATGCTCCCAGGCCGCGCCGACATAGGGCACCAGCCAGGATTTGGCCACCCAGGTGTAGCGCGCGCCGATGACCGTCCGGTGCGAATCAATATCCACAAAGTTGATTTCATCACTGGTTGAAAGGGTGATGTCGTCGCCGTTCTGATGCGTCCACAGGTAGCGGGCGTAAAAATCGGCCTGACTGCTTTCGCTGACGCCGAGCAAATAGCCACCGCCCAAATGCAGGCCGTAATACAGCGATTCGGTATCAAACGCGGCGGCGGTTCCAGTGGCGTCGCGCAAATCGCCGCTGGCAAAATCGCTTTTCACCTGGCCAAGCCGCGCCGAGGTGTCAGCATAAAAGCGTCCGGCGGAAATCCCCTGGCCGAACTGGGCGAAATCCATACGCGCCAGAAGACCGCCGCCGATGCTGTCGATATCACCCTCGCCATGCACCGCCGCCAGGTTGGGAAAGCTGTTATAGCTGTCATAGCCGCCGTGGCCGCCGTCAAAAAATCCACCCATGGTCAGACGACCGGCTTTGGCCTCCTTGGCCTTCGACACACCGGCGATAAGCGCCGCCGATTGCACTTCGATTGACGAACCGGTGTTATAGGTAAGGTCGCTGAGACTGGCGGCGCCAAAGGGCCTCGCTCCCGCCCCGGACTGCATCACTCCAGCGATGCCGCCCGCGCCCGCCCCGGCGGCCTGAACGGCCTGATCAACGCCTTTGGTGGCAACGGCGTCCTGGATGGAATTCAGTAGCGTTGGACTGGCAAGGAAACCCTCGCCAATAGCCTTACTTTCATCGGACGGGTCAGCGTCTTGAACAGTGGCCAACAGTTGATTGCCGTCGGTGTGGATCAGGAAATCGTAGTCGAGATCGATGATGCCACGGCGACCCGCGGACAACACACTAATGATGCTATTATTGTTGGCAGGCGAGCCGCTCAGGCTTCTTGAATCGACCAGGATGATGGAATCTCCTCGATCCATGGCGCGGGTATGCTCGCCAATCAAATCGAAGCCAACCCGGCTGCCGGAAATATTCGCCGAGCCATTGACCGAAAGCATCCGCGTGCCGTCGCCCGCCGTCGCCGGAACATCAAAATTGAGGTTGCCGCCGCTGGCATTGAGGTTGCCGCGATAAGCGGCGTTCGCGCCACGCACATTCATGGTGTCGAAATCGAAGGCGCCGCCACCAGAAACGGACAGGGTTTTGCCGCCGCTCATTTCGATGGTGTTGAATTTAACGTCGCTGGCGCTGGTGCCCAGAAGCGCCAGATTCAAATTGCTCACAACACTGAGAGTGCCGACGCGCACGGTCGTACCGCCGCCGGCAGAGTTATCGACTGTCAGGCTACTGCCCGCGTTCAGGGTACCGCCAACCTCCAGCGTCACCGGCATCCCGGTCTGGGAAGTCATGGAAAAATCGTTTAAGCCCAGATTGCCCGCCGTTGATAAGGTTGAGAAATAAAAATTCAATTTATTGTCAGCGGCGTTGTGATCCTGCTCCCATTTGCTGGTCACGCCGTTGGCGGTTGTGGTGATGGCGGTAAGACTCAAGCCGGATTCTTTCAGAGAAGAGGCGGAAATCAGGGTCAGACTGTCGCCAAGATTGGCGCTTGATTGCGGGGTAAAATTGATATTGACGGCCGCGCCGGAAATATCCGCCGCGCCACTGACCGCCAGCATGGTGTCGCCGTTGGTGAAGTTGGTCGGAATGTCAAAATTCAGGCTTGTGCCAGCGGCGTTCAAAACGCCGTTGTAGGCCGCGTCTTTCCCGCGCACATTCATGGTGTCGAAATCGAAGGCGCCGCTACCGGAAACAGACAGGGTTTTGCCACCGCCCATTTCAATCGTGTTAAAGCTGACATCAGAAGCGCTGGTGCCGGTTAAGTTCAGATTGACATTTCCCGTTACATCCAGCGTGCCGACATCGACGGTCACGCCACCGCCAGAGGAATTATCCACCGCCAGGCTGCCGCCGGTATCAAGCGTACCGCCAACTTCAAGCGTTACCGGCATCCCGGTTTGCGAAGTCACGGAAAAATTATTCAGCGCCAAATCGCCCGCCGTGTTCAGCCTGGAAAAATAGGTGGTCAGGGTGTTGCTTGCCACATCCAGCGACCATTGCCGCAACACGCCGTTGGTGGTGACGGAATACACCGCGTCGCCATCACCAGACGCGCCGGTCAAGCCGCCAGCGGCGTTCAATAGCGTGAGGTTGTCACCAAGATTGGCGTCGGCAGCCGAAGCGAGGCCGCTGATATTGACATCCACGCCGGAAATATTCGCCGCGCCGCTGAGCGAAAGCATGGTGTCGCCGCTGGAGAATCCGGTTGGAACATTGAAATTTATGGTCTGGAAATCGGACATCCCAGCCGCCGCGACCTCGGAACGGTTGATATTCAGGATGTTGCCGCTGGATGTGGCGGCGACGCCGCCTTTGAGAGTGGCGCCGCTGAGGTCGAGGGTGGATGAACCCTGGATGGTGATAGTGTTATTTTCGGCGGTGCCGCCGGAGGTGAAGCCACCGATAATATCGCCAAATATTGTGCCGCCGGAAATGGTAACTGCATTTCCAGTAGCCGTTTGGGAACTACCACTTGTGACCCGTCCCCCCGCCACGCCATTGGTCACGGTTCCACTTGTGATTGTTACGCTATTAGCGTTCGCCTCCGCCTCTGCGCTATTACTCCGGGCCTGTCCGCCATCGACTTCTCCGTATGTGCCTCCGTTGATGGTTACTTTGTTGTTGATGGCCGCAGCGCCGTGATCATCTCCTTCATCTGCCCCGTAACCGCCATTAACCCCATCTTCGTCAGTCCCCGTGGCTGTGCCATTATTTATCGTTATATCATTGTCATGCGCTAGGGCTGTGGAGTTTCCCTCATCTTTTATAGTTACTCCGCCATTAAAATGATCTCTGGTTCCGCCGTCAAAAGTATACGTATTATTATCACTATCGTTGCTTCCACTGTCAGAGTAAGATTTGTGATCAGCTGACGCAGGAGTTGCGCCAAGAAAAGGCGTGATCAGCAGGCTGGCGGTCAAAAAAGAGGCGAGAAAGAAACGGCGGCGCGGGAAAACGCGCAAGACGCGGGCTGGACTATGCGGGCGCGCCACGGCGACGGGCGCGACAAGAGATAAAGCGGCTGGGGAGAAGCGTTTGCGGCGGGTGGATAAAACAGCGGGGTGACGCGGCGAATTAAAAACCTGGTTTACTGTGCTGTGCTGTGCTGTGCTGTGCTGTGAAACGGACATTCTTCTCTTCCTCTTGTCAAGGGTTTTCAAAAGCCAATTGTCACACCAAGGCGACAAAATTGTAGTCTTGAAGTGTTTACCCGCAAGAGGTACCCGCGCAAAGTAAATTATTGGTTAGTGATACTTTGTGGTATATGAGTGTTTCCCTGCCATTCAGCCCATTTAACGGTCACGCTCTCGAAGCGATTCATGACGAACATCATATGTCCAACGCCGCGCCATGGTCAAGGGAAACGCTGATTATTGATGTCGCCTGCCCCTGCCTGATGCAAGCCAGAAGTCTCTACACAAGTTGTTTTTTCCGTTCGCCTGCTGCAAACAGGTTCGCCCTGAGAAGCGTATCGAAGGGCGAAACCCTTAGTGGTTCGATAGGCTTCTCACCACGAATGGGCGTTTTGTCACGCTTCACGTATGGGTTATGTAGTGTAGGGACGCGACGAGCTATGTCCCTACGGAAGGCGCGGCGGGCCGCTACAGCCGTCATGCCCGCGCAGGCGGGCATCCAGGGGATTGTAGGGGCGAACTGTGTTCGCCCGTCTGGGATTGCCGCTGGCGCGGCAATGACGAGAGAAGGTCACAATCGGAACCGGTGCCGTTTCCATTTCTGGGAGTGGATTCCCGCTTGCGCGGGAATGACACAAAATTCGTCATGCCCGCGTGTTTTCAGCGGGCATCCAGGGGCATCGAGAAAATGCGGTCGAACCAGATGGCGGGACATTTTGTTAGCAGTCGCTAAAAAAGTATTGACAGTCATTGAAAACAAGATAGATTCGGCGTCGCATATTAGCCGCAACAAAAATTGATCAAATCTCTTCATAACAGGAGACGAAAATGGATGATACAGCAATTGAACACATGGAAAATACACGAAAAAGTGATCCGTCGTTCGCCCTGGCCATGGCTGGAGAAGGGGAAATTGTACGCATTTTTAATGTGAGGAAAAACAACAACCTGCACGAAAGACTGACCAGCATGGGCCTGTATATTCAGGATAAAATCAAGATAGTGCGGCGGCAAGATGGAGGCGCGGTGCTGGTGGAAAAAGGCGGTAGCCGCTATGTCCTGGGCGGCGGCATGGCCCAGAAAATAAACGTTATACGGTGTGGAAATGACTGAACAAAAACTGGCCGACATCGCGGTCGGCGGCAAAGGAACGGTTTTGGGATTTGTCAGCGGCGGCGACACCTATCGCCGCAAGCTCCTGGCCATGGGTTTGATGAAGGGCGTCGAATTCGAGGTGAAGCGGGTCGCGCCTTTGGGCGATCCGGTGGAAATTCTGGTGCGGGGCTATAATCTCAGCCTGCGCAAAGCGGAGGCGAATAGCCTGCGGGTGGAGGCGAAATGAAAGATATTGTTCTTGGTGTCATCGGCAATCCCAATTGCGGCAAAAGCACCTTGTTCAACGCCCTGACCGGGGCCAAACAGCATATCGGCAATTGGCCGGGCGTAACGGTTGACCGCAAAAGCGGTTCATTCACCTTCCAGGGCCGAACAACGCGCGTGGTCGATACACCGGGCATCTATTCGCTGGCCGCATCATCATTAGATGAAAAAGTGACGCGGGATTTTGTCTTGTCGCGTGAGGCCGATGTCATAGTCAACATCGTCGATGCCTCCAATATCGAGCGCAATCTGTACTTGACCTCGCAGCTTCTGGAGATGCGCGCGCCGATGCTGGTGGCGCTAAACATGATGGATATGGCGGCGGAAAAACGCATAAAAATTGATGTCGAGGCTCTAGCCAAACGTCTTGGTTGCCCGGTTATCCCGATGAGCGCCGCCAAAGGCCGGGGCATCGACGATTTGAAACGGGCGATTCTCACCGCGCCGACCGAGCCGCCGCCGCTGCCCGACGCCCTGCGTTATCCGGCAGCCATTGACGAAGCGCGAGCGGAGATCGTCAAACTGGTCGGCCCGGACGCCTGCGCCGTGAACAAGATCGATGCCGACTGGCTGGCTTTGAAACTGCTGGAAAACGACAGCGACGCCGCGCGGGCCGTCACGCTGACGGATGCGGCCGCCGCCACCGTTCGCCGTCTGCAACAATCCATCGAAGAGAAAGAAGGCGAAGAAAGCGACGTGCTGATCGCCTCGGCCCGCTACGGTTTCATCTCGTCGTTGCTCGCGGGAATCGTCAAAAAAGAAGGCCGCGCCGACGCCGCCTTGTCTGAGCGCATCGACCGCATAGCGCTGAACCGCGTCTGGGGCATTCCGATCTTCCTGTTGGCGATGTATCTGATGTTCATGATCACCATCAATTTCGGCGGCGCTTTTATCGACTTTTTCGATCAGGCGGCGGCGGCGATTTTTGTTGATGGTCTCGGCAAATTGCTTGAAGCGGTCGGCGCGCCGGAGTGGCTGGTCGTGCTTTTGGCCAATGGCATCGGCGGCGGCATCCAGACCATGGCCACCTTCATTCCGCCGATAGGCTTCATGTTTTTGTGCCTGTCGTTTTTGGAGGATTCCGGCTATATGGCCCGCGCCGCCTTCGTCATGGATCGTTGTATGCGCTTCATCGGTTTGCCAGGGAAAGCCTTCGTGCCGATGTTGGTTGGTTTCGGCTGCAACGTCCCGGCGATCATGGCGACGAGGACGCTTGAAAACGAGCGCGACCGCACCCTGACCGTGATGATGAATCCGTTTATGTCCTGCGGCGCCAGACTGCCGGTTTTCGCCCTGTTCGCGGTGGTCTTCTTTCCGGAAGGCGGCCAGAATATTGTTTTTCTTCTCTACCTGATTGGCATCGCCTTTGCGGTTTTAACCGGCCTGGTGCTGAAAAACACCCTGCTGAAAGGCGAAGTGACGCCGTTCATCATGGAGATGCCGCCCTATCATTTACCGACTGTGCGTTCGGTTTTACTCCGCGCCTATGATCGCTTGCAATCGTTCATGTTCCGCGCCGGTCGCGTGCTGATTCCGGTGATTATGGCGCTGTCGATTCTCAACTCTTTGGGTACGGACGGCACCTTCGGCAACGAAGACAGCGAAAATTCAGTTTTGGCGACGGTGAGTAAAAGCATTTCACCAGTCCTGCGCCCTTTAGGCGTGACGGAAGAAAACTGGCCGGCGGCTCTGGGCATTTTCACCGGCATTTTCGCCAAGGAAGCGGTGGTCGGCACCCTTGATTCGCTCTA
This sequence comes from Desulfobulbaceae bacterium, assembly GCA_031287565.1. Taxonomy (GTDB): domain Bacteria; phylum Desulfobacterota; class Desulfobulbia; order Desulfobulbales; family Desulfocapsaceae; genus UBA8130. Next base: position 135,491 of record JAITSS010000046.1, on the reverse strand, counting down.
TACCGGCATGGACAAAAAAGCCGAAGAAAGCGGCGAGGAAGCCGAAGAAGCCTTCGAGTTTTGGCCAGCCATCGGCGCAGCTTTCGCGACCATCCCGGAAAACCTCAAGGGTTTAGCCGACACTGTCACCGATCCGCTGGGGCTGTCGATTGGCACGGTCGAAGACCAGGAAGTGGCCGAGACAACCATCACTTCGATGGAGCGGCTGTTTGGCGGCGCTTCGGCGGCCTTCGCCTACATGCTGTTCGTACTGTTGTATTTCCCGTGTAGCGCCGCGATTGCCGCCGTCTATCGCGAAACCACCCTGGCTTGGACGGTTTTCGCCGGATTTTGGACCACTTTTCTCGCCTATATCGCCGCGACCAGTTTTTATCAACTGGCCAATTACGCCGCCAATCCTGGCACAGCGACGATGATTCTGGCCTTCAACGTCACCGCCTTCGTCGTGGTTTTTCTGGTTATGAAAGCGGTGGGCGGCCGCGCCGCGCCAACGGAAATACCGGCCTTGGCCATGGCCGGTCGCCATGGAGCCTGAAATGGATTTGATCAGCCTGAAAAAATACCTTCAGGAACGGGGAACCGCGCCGTTGTCCGACATCGCCCTGCATTTCGCGACTGAGCCAGAGACGGCGCGCCCACTGCTCGACCTGTGGATTGGCAAAGGCAAGGTGGAAAAGCTGATCGGCGCGTCCGGCGGCGCTTGCAAGGGCTGTTGCAAATGCGACCCGGCTATGCTGGAATCATACAAATGGCTGGGCTGAAAGGCGTGTCATCTGACGCCTGAAATCTATCGCGACATCCGGAGCCGTCGCCCTCCAGCCCGGCTTGACATTGAGGCGGCGGTAGTTATATGCTTCAGTGTCCGTTGTTAAGAATAATTCTCAAATCAGATGGAGGCGGAGAATGCAGAAATGGGAATGCCCGTGCGGCTATATTTACGACCCGGCGGAAGGTGATCCCGACCATGGGATTAAACCCGGAACTCCTTTCGAGGAATTGCCCGATGATTGGTGTTGCCCGATTTGCGGCGCCAGCAAAGATGCCTTTTCGAAAGCCTGATTCCAGCCGCTCAGCGTAAAAGCATAAAAAAGCGTCTCCTGCAATCCGAGGGAGGCGCTTTTTTTATGCCCGCTTTTCGTCACGCTGTTTCGGCGGCCAGACGTCGATACAACTCTTCGTTAAACCCAACATACAGAGTGTCGCCGATCAACACTGTTGGCGCTCGCAATGTGCCGACGCGCCCCAGCAGTTGCGGCGGCGTTCTGTCGCGCCAGGTCGCATCCGGCCGCAGTTCGATGACCTTTTGGCCGCTGGCCACCAACACCAACCTGACATTTTCTTTGTCGATGAGCGCTCGGAGTTCTTCGCCGCTGATCGGCGATTTGCGGGCATCGCGTTCCCGCGCCAAGCGCATCGTTTTTGCCGCAAAGACCGCCCCGGCCTTTCGCGATGAGACTCAGCCGGAGCGCAAATACGCCCAGTCGATGATTGTGCCGTTGGTCATGGATTCCTCCGCCGCCTGTTGTTGCCCAGTGATCATAGTGACGCGATTGTATCGGCTTCGGCCAGGCCTCACGGGGCGCGGCAGTGATCCAATTCAATCAGCGGCGTCGGCTGGTCTTGGCGAGCGACCAGCAAGCCGCCCGGCCAGTCATCGCCCAAAACCGCCCGCGCCGCCTGAAGCGCCAGCTCCGGTTTATTGTTGGTTTCGCTGAGATGCGCCAACACCACATGACGCAGGTCGTCATGAACAAGCTCGCGCAGCAGTTCTCCGGCCTGGATATTGGCTAAATGGCCGAGGCGAGAACGTATCCGCTGCTGAAGTTCCAGCGGATACGGGCCGTCTTTCAGCATCTGTGGATCATGATTGAATTCAAGCGCCAGCGCCTGACAACCTGACAAGCGAGCGCGAATGAGGTTGGTGGCGTAGCCAGTATCGGTGCAGCAGGCGAGCCGACAAATGCCGTCACCAACGACAAATCCCACCGGATCGCTGGTATCGTGGGAAAGGGCGAACGAATGCAGCTCCAAACCGTCCAGCTCGATCCGATCACCGCCAGAGAACTCCTGCCAGGAAAATAGAGCGCCCATGTGAGACTCTCCGCCCAATGCCGTGCCACGGTTGGCGTAGACCGGAATCGACAAGCGCCGCGACAGCACCCCGGCCCCGGCGATATGGTCATTGTGTTCGTGGGTGATGAAGATGGCGGTAAGCCGCGCGGGGTCGCGCCCGATAAGCGCCAGGCGTCTGGTGATTTCCTTACCGGTAAAACCTGCGTCGATGAGGACGGCTGTCTCGTCGTTTTCGACATACAGGCAGTTGCCTTTGCTGCCGCTGCCCAAAAGCGAAAAACGCATCAGAATTTCCCGGTGTGGCCGAAACCGCCGTCGCCGCGCGCCGTTTCATCCAAAACCGAAACCACCTGGACGACCGCCCGCGTCACCGGCGCGACCACCAATTGGCAAACCCGCTCGCCACGGGCGACCGTGTAGGATTTTGGCCCCAAATTGATCAAAGCGACCATGATTTCGCCGCGATAATCGCTGTCGATGGTGCCGGGACTGTTGATGAGGGTGAGGCCATGGCGACAGGCCAAGCCACTGCGCGGTCGCGCCTGAATTTCATAGCCTTCCGGGATGGCGACCGCGTAACCACTAGACAATATTCTGATTTCTCCCGGCCGAATCAGCGCATCCACCGCCGAGGCCAGATCCATGCCAGAAGCGCCCGCCGTTTGGTAGGAAGGCGGTGGCAATGGCGGCTCGTCGCGCAGCCAGCGAAAACGAACGATGAGCGGTCGCATAATCCTCTCCAAATAAAAAAACAGCCCGCCCATCCCGCGACAAGGGGGACAAGCGGGCATTGCTGGCAAATCGTAAAAATATTGTCAGGTTGTGAAACAGGAACTTACTCCATCAACGCCTTGCGGCTGAGACGGATGCGACCACGGTTATCGACATCTAGTACCTTGACTTCGATGCTATCGCCTTCCTGGACAATGTCGCTGACCTTGCCAACCCGTTTGATGTCAAGTTCAGAGATATGCACCAAGCCGTCGGTGCCGGGAAGAATTTCAACGAAGGCCCCAAAATCCTTGATCGTTTTCACCACGCCGGTATAAACGCCGCCAATCTCGACTTCAGCGGTAATTTCTTTGACGCGGTTGACCAGCGCCTCGGCCAAAGCGCCGTTTAGGGCAAACATTTTGACCAAGCCGGAATCATCAACCTCAATTTTCGCGTCGTATTCCGCTGACAACTCTTTGATGATCTTGCCGCCAGGGCCGATCAGGTCGCGGATTTTATCGGGACTGATCTTGTGGACAAAGTATTTCGGCGCATTTTCCGAGATTTCCTCCCGCGAATGGCCGATTCCTTTCGCCATTTCGCCGAGGATATGCATTCGACCGGCTTTGGCTTGTTCTAAGGCGCGACCCATGATTTCCCGGTCAACACCGTCGATTTTAATATCCATTTGCAACGAGGTCACGCCGTCGCAGGTGCCGACCACTTTGAAGTCCATGTCGCCCAAATGGTCTTCGTCACCCAAAATATCCGATAGGATCACCACCTTGTCACCCTCTTTGATCAAGCCCATGGCAATGCCGGACACCGGATTTTTAATCGGCACGCCGGCGTCCATCAAAGCCATGCTGCCACCGCACACCGTGGCCATGGATGAGGAGCCATTCGATTCAAGAATTTCCGAAACAATGCGAATCGAATAGGGAAAATCAGCCTCCGCCGGTAAAACCGCCGACAAGCCGCGCATGGCCAGATTGCCGTGGCCGATGTCGCGCCGCGACGGCCCGCGCAGGGGGCGCGTCTCGCCGACGCAATAGGGCGGGAAATTATAGTGCAGCATGAAGCGGTGGTTTTCTTCGCCGTACAAGGTCTCGACGCGCTGCTGATCGCGCTCGCTGCCCAGGGTCGCCGTGACCAGAGCCTGGGTTTCGCCGCGGGTGAAGAGCGCCGAGCCGTGCGTCATCGGCAAGTATTGAACTTCACAAGAAATCGGACGAACATCGGTGAACGAGCGGCCATCAATGCGCTGGCCCTCTTCGGCGATCATCGTCCGCATCATCTCTTTTTTATATTCGGAAAAAAAATGGCTGATCTCACCTTTGCGCTGTCCCTCCGGATCAAGAGCGGCGACAACACTTTCCTGCGCCTTGGCCGATCGGGCGTAGCGCTCCATCTTGTCGTGGGTGGAAATGACCTCCTTCAGCCCGGCTTCAGCCAACTCGCGCACCTTGGCCCGCAGAGCCGCATCCACCGACGGCGCTATGACTTCTCGCTTCGTTTTTCCCTGCGAAGCCCGCAAATCCTCCTGAAGGCGGATCAGCGGTTGCAGGTTTTCAAAGGCGTAGAAAATACCGTTTAAGACCTCGGTTTCGGTCAGCTCGTCGGCGCGGCCCTCGACCATGACCACAGCGTTTCGCGTGCAGGCGACGATCAAATCCATCGCCGATTTTTTCATCTCAATCCGGTCAGGATTCAACACATATTTACCGTCGATAAGACCGACGCGGCCACCAGCCACCGGCCCAGAAAACGGGATGTCAGATAAAGAAAGGGCGCACGACGCGCCACAGATCGCCAGCACATCCGGCTGATGAAGCTGATCCGCCGACAGCACGGTGGCGATGACCTGGGTTTCGGCGCGGTAGCCTTCCGGGAATAACGGCCGCAACGGTCGGTCGATGATCCGGCAGGTCAAGACCTCGTGGTCGCTGGGGCGGCCAATCTCGCGGCGGAAATAGTTGCCGGGAATGCGTCCGACCGAGGCCAGTTTTTCCTGATATTCGATGGTCAACGGGAAAAAATCAATCCCTTCGCGAGGATGGGCGTCAGCGACCGCTGTCACCAAAATCACGGTTCCGCCGCAGCGCACGACCACCGAACCGGACGCCTGTTTGGCGATCTTGCCGGTTTCAATCGAGATTTTCTTGCCGTCGATTTCAGCTTCAACTTGTGTAAACATAGATTCTCCGAATTGTGCGCCGCCATGCTTTCGCGACGCATCGTTGATTCCTGCAAAAAAACAGGCTGTCGCCGCTGAACGCGATGACAGCCTGCGCAAATCATCCTACAAAATAACGAAAAGTCAGCGGCATGGCGCTTATTTACGAATTCCCAGTTCTTGAATCAGGTCCCGGTAGGCGATGAGATTGTTCTTGCGCAGATAATCCAGCAAGCGCCGCCTCTGACCAACCAGCTTCAACAGACCGCGCCGGGAATGATGATCTTTGGTGTGCACCTTGAAATGCTCGGTCAGATACTGAATCCGATCAGTCAGAAGGGCAATCTGCACCGACGTCGAACCGGTGTCTGTGGGATGGGTTTTGAACTTCTCGATGATTTCATTTTTCTTTACCACTGTCTGCGCCACAATACGCCTCCTGAAACATGTGTTTCCCGTGCGGGCTTGAACCCGATTTATCGACCAATGCGCCATCTCCCCGGCTGGCGTCAACCGCGTGGAGCACAGCGCGACAACAAAACTCAAACGCCCGCCACTGTAACGGGGCCGCAACGTTCTGGCAAGACGACGGCAAGCTCTTCCTCGCCAAGTCGCGCCTTTTCGAGAGAACCCAAGCCGTCGTCGCCCGTGAGAGCATCGGCGGCCACGGCCTGCTCAACCCGAAAGGAGCCAATCATCGTGCGACGCAGCGCGGTCAGATAAGCGCCGCAGCCTAACAGATCGCCAATATCTTCGGCCAGTTTCCGAATATACGTGCCTTTGCCGCAACGCACCCGGATGGTCAGAGAAGCGGAACCGTCCAGCGCAAATGCCAGTGATTCGCGGGCCAGCAACGAGATACGAACCAGGCGCGGCGGTTTCTGAATGGCGATTCCTTTGCGGGCGTAGGCATAGAGCGGTTTTCCCTGATGCTTCAGCGCCGAATAAATCGGCGGCGTTTGCTGGTATTCGCCACGGAAGGCGTCGAACACCGTTTCAAGCCGCTGATGATCAAATTCCGCCACCGTCCGCCGTTCAATGATTGCCCCTTCCGGGTCGCCGGTAGCGGTGCGAACGCCCAGGCAAAGCGTGGCCAGGTATTCTTTTTCACCAAGCATGAAGGCGTCGATGATACGGGTGGCGGCGCGCCCGGCGCAGACAATCAATAAGCCGGAAGCGAAGGGGTCAAGGGTCCCGGCGTGCCCGACTTTTTTTATCGCCAGGAGCCGCCGCACCTGTCGCACCAGGTAAAACGAGGTCGGGCCGCAGGGTTTATCAAGCAGGAACACACCGCCCGACGGGCAATCGGGCGCGGTCAATCCACATCGGTCATGCGGACCTTGACCGCCTCCAGAACGCGGCTATGCACATCGGCCAGGCGCTCGGCATGGAAACGGCAACCAGCGGCTTTTTTATGTCCGCCGCCACCAAACATGCGCGCCACTTCCGACACATCAAAATCGCCTTTTGAACGCAGGCTGACGCTGATCTGACCGTCTTTGTGCTCGCGAAAAAAGATCGCCACTTCGACTGTGCGCAAAGAGCGCGGGTATTCAACAAATCCCTCCGCGTCATCCATTTCGGCGCAGGCGCGGTCAAGCATACCATCTTCCAGATGCACCACCGCCACCCGTCCGTCAGCATGGAGTTGCAGTGTATCCAGCACCTCTTTTAGAAGATGCAGGCGAGGCAGACTGGCATTATCGTACAGGGCCGAACCGATTTCGTCGGGCTGCACGCCCAACTCCAACAGATCGGCGGCAATACGCATGGTGCGCGGTTTTGTCGAGTCATAGCGGAAGGAACCGGTATCGCTGGAAATCGCCGCGTAAAGACTCTTCGCGGCGGGCAGGCTGACTTGCGCCCGCAGGGCCAGCGCCAGCTCATAGACCATTTCGCCGGTCGAGGAAATGCCGACCTCAATCAAACGATAATCGCCAAAATCGTCGAAGGACAGATGGTGATCGATGACCAGAAGCGGGGCCAGCGCGGTCAGTTCTTCCTGATATTTACCAAGCCGATTCCGATCACCGGCATCAAGAGAAACCAAGAGCAGAGAGCCGACGGGGCAAGCGGCGGCGAATCTTTTCACCTCGCCAATATCGGCGCAAATCCGGTCGCTTCCTGGCATAAAGGTGTACAGATAAGAAACCGGCTCTTCGAGAAAAATCAGCGTTCTTTTCCCGAAGCCTTCCAGGATGTCCCGCAGACCCAGCGTTGACCCCAGGGCGTCGCCGTCGGGATGAACATGTGTCAGGAGCACAATGCCTTCGGCCCGACGAATAATTTCGAGTATTGTCTCAGGAATCGCTTTCATCACTTTGCCGCTCCGCACCAATGTCCTGAAAAATTCGTTCCAGCCGCTCCGCCTCCACCGCTGTCGAATCATAACGAAAATGCAAATCGGGTGTAAAACGCATATTGAGCGTATGCGCCAAATGGCCGCGCATATATCCGGCGGCATGGCGCAGGGCCTTTATGACGGTGGATGCGGCGTCCGGCCCAGCCAGACAGGTGAAATACACCGTGGCCAAGCGCAAATCGTCGGTCGCTGTGACGCGGGTGATGCAGACTTCGCGCAACAAGGGGTCGCGGCTGTCCTGCAATAGCAGGAGCGCCAATTCGCGCATCACCGCATCGGCTACTCGCGCCGGACGTTTGCGTGTCTTTTTCCCCAGACCGAGGGATTGGGCGGTCTGTTTAACGCCAGTCATTGTTATTCCAATGTCGCTTCCACTTCCTGCATCAGGAAGGCTTCGAGGTTGTCGCCTACTTTAATGTCGTTGTAGTTCTCCACGCCGATGCCGCATTCATAGCCCGCGACAACTTCTTTGGCGTCGTCCTTAAAACGTCTCAAAGAGCTGATTTTTCCGGTATACACCACAACGCCTTCACGCAACACCCGCACCCTGGCGTTGCGGACAATTTTACCGTCCTGGACGGAACAACCGGCGATCGTGCCAACCTTTGGCACATTGAAGGTATTGCGCACCTCGGCAAGGCCGATCACATCCTCGGTGAAGGTCGGCTCAAGCATACCGAGCATCGCTTTTCTGATGTCGTCCAAAGCATGATAAATGACATCGTAGGAACGGACATCGACATTTTCCTTGCCCGCCAACTCCTTCACTTTGACCGTGGGCCGAACGTTGAAACCCAAAACAATGGCGTCGGAGGCGGAGGCCAGCAGAATATCGGAATCGCTGATGGTACCGGTGCCCTCATGCAGCACCCGCACTTTAATATCTTTGGTCGAAAGCTCCTGCGCCGATTTGGCAAAGGCTTCGAGCGTGCCCTGGACATCGGCGCGGATAATCAAGCGCAATTCCTGCACCTCGCCTTCATTCATCTTATCGAAGAGCTTATCAAGGGAAATTTTGCTGTTCGCGCCCAGCTCAGTTTCACGGGCCTTCATCGACCGAGCCTGGCTGACGTTTTTCGCCATTCTTTCGTCAGAGACGACGAGGAATTCATCGCCTGCCGAAGGAACGCCAGACAAGCCCTGAATCTCAACGGGAATTGACGGCCCGGCGGCTTTGATTTTGCGCCCCTTGTCGTCGAACATCGCCCGAATTTTGCCGCTGTGCTGGCCAACCACCAGATATTCGCCGTTGCGCAGCGTGCCCTCTTCAACGATGACTGTGGCCACCGCGCCACGCCCCTTATCAAGTTTGGCCTCGATGACCCGGCCCTTGGCCTTTCTTTTCGGATCGGCCTTCAATTCTTTCATCTCGGCCACCAACTGAATGGCCTCCATCAACTCGTTAATGCCGATGCGCTGTTTCGCCGAAGTCTCGCAGTAGATGGTTTTACCGCCCCAATCCTCAGGCACCAAACCAAAATCGGACAATTCGCGCTTAACCCGATCGACATCGGCACCCGGCTTATCAATCTTGTTGACAGCGACGAGTATCTCGACACCGGCGGCCTGGGCGTGGTTGATCGCTTCCTTGGTTTGCTCTTTCACGCCGTCGTCGGCGGCGACCACCAGGATAACCAAGTCGGTAATTTGCGCGCCGCGCGAACGCATTTCGGTGAAGGCGGCGTGGCCAGGCGTGTCGATGAAGGTCACATCGCCGGATTTGGAACGCACATGATACGCGCCGATATGTTGGGTAATGCCGCCGGCCTCGCCCAAGGCGACATCGGTTTTGCGGATGGCGTCGAGAATCGAAGTTTTACCATGATCGACATGGCCCATAACCGTGACCACCGGCGGTCTGAGCAGACGTTCGCCGCCGGTTTCCGCTTCTTCAAACAGCTCGATGCCGCGCTCTTCCGTGATGCCCTCCTCGATTTCATAACCAAAATCAGCGGCGATAAGTGTCGCGGTATCAAGATCAATTGATTGATTCACCGTGGCCATGACACCGAGTTTCATCAGTTTGGCGATGACTTCACTGGCTTTGACCGACATTTCGGCGGCTAACGAACCAACGGTAATCGAACCAAACACCCGCACCTTACGCTTCGACGCCTTCATCTCGGCGGTGATCGGCTGTTTTTCCTCGATGCGCCGTTTCTGTTTTTTGCCGCGTTTGCCGCCGTGTTGAAATTCGTCGTTAAAGGTGTGGAATTTACCGCCCTGGCCGCTTTTTTTCAGGCCGCCTTTCCCAGCGGAACGACGTTCCTGCATCTCGTCGCCCTCCTGACCGCGCCTTCCCTTACCGCCTTTGCTGCTACGGGCGCGTCCGGCTTCTTCAGTGGTCGTCGTGGCGACCGCCGCTTCGCCGCTTCGCGCCGGGGGCCGTTCGCCACCAGCAACGGGACGCTCCGAGCCAGCGCCGCGAGTATTCGCCGGTTTGCCGCCGGCATGGCGTCGTCCGCCCGCATCCGTTTCCGTGCTCGGCAAGATGATGCTGCCAACCACACGCGCGACATTTTTTTTCTGGGTTGGCGGCACAAAAATACGATCCGGCCGTTTTGGCGCGGGCTTGCGCGGCGGTGGCGCGACGCCGTCGGCGCTCGGCGCATCCGCAGGCGGCGGCGCATCCACATCCCGCATCACATCCTCTCGCGCCTCCGGCGGTTGCTCTTCTTGAGTTGGAGCCTCCGGCAGCTCTTCTGGTGTCTCGGTAAGAATCGGGCTGACCGGCGTGCGGATAACACGGGCGAAGTCGCCACGTGCGTCGCGACGGGGCGGCTCGGCGACATCGTCTGTTCTTTCTTCTGACCCGTTCTTGGCTTCAGCTTCGACGACATCCCGCTCCGACTGAGCGACGGCTTCGACAGTTTCTTCAGCCACCGGTTCCGGGCGCGCCCGTCGCAGGATAACTGTAGGCCGTCGCGCGGTCTGGGCCTCAGCATTGTCGGCCACAGCCTGATCTTTTTTCGCGGCGACGCCTTTCTTTTCGACTTTGCCGGTCATGCTTCGCACTTTGGCCGCCACATCGTCCGGAACAGTCGAGCTGGGGCTTTTGACCTCATGACCAAGGGCTTTCAGCTTTTCAACCAGTTCTTTATTCCCCACCCCGATTTCTTTGGCCAGATCATATATTCTTACTGTTGCCATGCCGCGCTCCCGTCTCTTCTTTCCGCCGCATCCTTTTTATTCATGCCGGCATCCACACCTTTTCCGCCTTTCGTCCGACGCGCTTTGAACCAGCGCGGCCATCGTTCGGGCCGCCGGTCAAACGTCTCCAGGCACTCGTCACGCCGACACACATAAGCGCCACGGCCATCAGCCACGCGCCCGTCGTCGGCCACCGCCCGGCCGTCCCGCCAGGTAAAACGCAACAGCTGCCGCTTTTCCGTCCGACAGCCGCACACCACACAGGTTCTGATCAGCGGTATCCGCACAATTCTCCTCAGGCCGGCCCGGATTCGGGCATCGGCGTTTGTTCCATTCCCACCGCGACCTTGGCCGAGGCGAGAAGCATTTCAGCGAATTCGCGATCAACCGAACGCAGCGAGGCGATTTCTTCCACGTCGCGACCGGCGAAATCCTCCGCCGACACGATGCCGCTTGCGAAAATCTGGTCAGCGAGCGCTTCATCCACACCGTCGAGCGCCAGAATCGACCGATAACCGGGGTTTTCCAGATTAGCGTAGCGTTGCTCGCTCTTCACGTCGATGCGCCAGCCAAGGAGCCGCGAAGCCAGCCGAACATTTTGCCCCTGCTTGCCGATGGCCAGAGAAAGTTGGTCGCCCGGCACCACCACCAGAAGCGATTTGTTTTCCTCATCGACCCGGACAATGGCGACCTGAGCCGGAGCCATGGCATTACAAACATATTTGGCCGGATCGGGACTCCAGGGGACAATATCGATGCGTTCACCTTGCAATTCCTGCACGACGTTCTGCACCCGCGACCCCTTCATACCGACACAGGCGCCGACCGGATCAACATCCATTTCCGTCGAGCTGACCGCGATCTTCGCCCGAAAACCGGGGTCACGGCTCACACCCATAATCTTGACGATGCCTTCGGCGATCTCCGGCACCTCCATTTTGAAAAGCTTGGCAAGAAATTCGTTGCTGGTGCGCGACAAAATCAATTGCGAATCGTGGCTGGTCTGGCGCACTTCCAACAAAAGCGCCCGGATGCGATCCCCTTGCTTAAATGAACGTTTGGGAATCTGCTGATCTTTCGGCAAAACAGCCTCGGTACGTCCCAGATTGACGATCATGTCGCCGCGATCAAAGCGCTGCACCAAGCCGCTGACCACTTCGCCAATCCGTCCTTTGAACATGTCATAGACGACTTCGCGTTCGGCCTCGCGCATTTTGTGGACGATGACTTGCCTGGCCGATTGGGCGGCGATGCGGCCTAATTCAGATACTTTTTCCATCCGCTCGCCCAATTCGAGTCCGATTTGCGCATCTGGGTCGAGCAAGCGGGCCTCTTCCAGGGAAATCTGGGTTTGCTCGTCCTCGACCTCCTCAACTACCTTTCTGAACTGGAAAACCTCAATGTCGCCATATTCGTCGTTGTAACGCACTTCCAATTCCCGGCGGCTACCGAATTTTTTTCGGGCGGCGGACAACACGGCCTCTTCGATGGCTTCGACGAGAAAGCGCCGGTCAAAGCCGCGATCCTTGCAGATCGTTTCAATCATCCGTTTCAGTTCCGAGTGCATCTTTTACTCCATATCTCTGCCAAGCACAGTAAAACCCATTTGCTTAATTATATATACAGCCGCGCTTTATTGATCTGCTTATGCGGACAACGAGCCGTAAGGCCGTTTTCCAGTTTCAGCGTTGCGGCCTCATCATCGACCGCCACGATTTCGCCAATGAAGACCTTCCGCCCATCTGCGGCGGCCTCATGCAATTTTATTTTAGCCTGTCGCCCAAGAAAATGGGCGAATTCCGCCGGAGAGCGCAATGGTCGATCCATGCCCGGCGACGAAACTTCAAGATGATAAGGATGACCAATCAGGTCTTCGACGTCAAGAAAGGCGCTTAATTCGCGGCTGACTTTTTCGCAATGCTCAAGCGAGACGCCTTCGGGATGGTCGATGAACAGGCGCAACACCCAGCCATGACCTTCCTTGCGGAACTGGACATCAAATAATTCCAGACCCATTTCCGGCAAGAGCGAATGGGCGAAATCCGTGACCGCATCAAGCATCTGGCGACTCATTTGTCTGTCAGTTCGGTAAGACTTTGAATCATGCAAAAAAAAAAGCGGGCAAAGCCCACTTTTGCAATCCTTTCATCCAGCGTGAAAGGGACGGGCGCGGCGGAAAACAACAATTCGCGCTCGCCGACCCGGCAAAACCGCCGAGGAAGCGCGAAGAAACGCGGCAATATCCATGGCGGAAAAAAGAAGGAACGGCCAGCGATTTAATCACAGCCATGCCATGGTGTCAAGGGAGAAACTCATCATTCCCAGAGACGGCGCGTCCGTCTAATGACGAAAAACAAGCTTCAGACATGTCGATACGGCCACCACATTTTTTCGTTTTTTTGGCCGCTGGACACGAAAAAGTTTGCATTTTGGGTTTTCCGTTGCTAGAAGAAATGAGGTTGTTCTATTTTTTGGTATTGAATCACCACCGGAAATAAGTGGTCGTAACCCGCGAAAAAGGAGCGAAGTATGAAGAAAGTATTGATGGAACTATCTAAGTATCTTGGAGTGAAAGGGCTGCGCGGCGTCGCGCATTATTACGGCGTGCCCGAATCGCGCATTTATTCCTGGACGAAAAAGGGTCGCATCGCTAATCCCGCATTGATTCTCTCACGCAATCCAGAATTAAGTGAAGACTGGGTCGCCACTGGTAAAGGCCCGATGCTCGCCGACAGAGCTGGACGTCGGCGTCGCCGAGCGCCGCAAACGCTGGAAATCGAACCCGCCATCGTCCCGGAAGTCGTCGAATCCCCCGAAACCGTCGCCGAAAAAGAACATGCTCAGAAAGGCGATTTACCCACTTTGCTCTCGCAATTTATCGAAATTATCCAAGAAGGCGGCGAAGGCAAAGCCATCCTTGAGGCGCAAGTTCAAGCTCTGACCATAGCCATGGCCAGAGAACGCGAGCAAAAACAGCTTGTTAGCGAACTGGCGCGGGTGCGCGCCTCTGTGGACGCGATGACCGCGATGTTGAAAACATTCTGCCCGGCCACGCCGCCGACGGACGAAGAACAGGACGAAACCGGCGCGTCCTCCACGGAAGACACCAATTCCGATTGGGAATAACCGAATAAACGGCGGGGATTATCATGCGCGTTCTCTTTTTGCCGGGCATTTTCTCAAAGACTGTACCCTGGGCCGAAAAATTGCTGACGGCGGCGGGGGAAGCCGATTGGCAGGCGCAGACGCGGCATTATGGTCATTGGCGCGGCGAAAACGAAGAAAATATTGATGTCTCCGCCGAGCTTGAGCATCTGCGCGGCGAACAAGTCGATTTGTTGTTTGGTAAATCAATGGGAGCGCTTCTGGCTCTGATGGCGGTTGCGCAACACCTGGTCAGCCCGGCGCGGCTCATTCTGATTGGTGTTCCGGCGAATATTCTCCATGAACGCGGTATCGATTTGGCCGGATTAGCCCAGAAAATCACCATTCCGACTTTGTGTATCCAGCAAACCGACGACATAACTGGCTCGTGCGGCGAACTGCGGCGTCTGGTGGCGGCAAATCCAGTATTCACCATCAATGAAATCGCGGGAAAAGACCACCAATACAAAGATATGGCGCAATTGACGCGCCGCATCAAAAAATGGCTGGCCGCCTGGAAATAAAAAGACAGCGGCCAGCCATTTTCCACCTATCACAACGGGGCTTGGCCTCCATCCCGTTTTCCACTGCGCGCAATTATTGCGCATCCCATTTTGTTATGGCTCATCCGGCACGGTGAAACCGATGGCGGTTATCGCCTTTTTCACCACATCGCGACCGATTTCACCCGCGTAATTCGCCTGTCCTTTGGCCAAATTAACACTGACCGTCGAAATACCCGGAATTTCCTGTAGCGTTTTGGTAACGGAAGCCGCGCAATGCTGGCAGCTCATCCCCTGAATCGTTACTGTGTGCATACTCATTCCTCCTTTGAATTGGTTGTGGTGGTGAATCCAGCGACGACAAGGTATGCTGGATGATGAATATTATCAAGCAAGCCTTACATGTTCCGGGGAACAAAATATGAATTCCAAGCAATCACGCAAATTTATCGTATCAGGAATGCACTGCGCCGCCTGCTCTAGCCGCATCGAGCGGGTGGTTTCCTCACTGCCCGGCGTGGCCGACGTCGGCGTGAACCTGGCAAGTGAAACCATGTTTGTACGCTGGGATGAAGACCTGTTACCCATACCGGAATTACAGAAAAAAATCGCCCAATTAGGATTCAGCGTCGAGCCAATCGACGACGAGCGGCGTCTTGATTTGGAAATTTCCGGGATGCGCTGCGCCGCCTGCTCCAGCCGTCTGGAAAAAATTTTATCCGCGCAACCCGGCGTGTTACAGGCTGAAGTCAGCCTGGCCGATGAAAGCGCCAGTCTACGCTTGGGCGCGGACGCCAATCCACGCGAATTACTGCTGGCGGTGGAAAAAGCCGGATTCGCGGCGCGAAAACGCTCCGGCGGCGCCGACTCCTATGCCATCAGACACGTAGAAAAGCGGGCCGAACTCGCGGCCATGCGCCGTCGCCTCATCCTGATTTTTCTCTTTGCCATCCCCTTGTTCTGGTTATCCATGGGGACGATGATTGGTCTGCCACCGCCTCAGAGCCTATCCAAAAATATTCTGTTATTGGCCCTCGTCCAACTGGCCTTGACGCTGCCGATCATGTTCTGGTCGCGCGCTTTTTATCTGGATGGTCTGCCAGCCCTGTGGCGACGAACGCCGACCATGGATTCGCTGATAGCGGTCGGCACCGGCGCGGCTTTTGTGTATTCATTGTGGAATCTTTTGGCGACGCCGCGCCACATCGGCCACGTCGTCCATGCCGAATTGTATTTTGAATCGGTCGGCGTGTTGCTGGCTTTGGTTTCTCTCGGCAAATTTTTTGAGGCCCGCGCCAAAACCCGAACCACGGCGGCGATTGAAAAACTCATGTCGCTGGCGCCGGAGGAAGCGACGCTTATCATCGACGATCAGCAAAAAACTATCGCCTGCGCCGACATTGAGCCTGGCGACCATCTTCTGGTCAGGCCCGGTGAGCGCGTGCCGATTGACGGTCGTGTCGAAAACGGCGAGTCGGAAGTCGATGAATCGATGCTGACCGGTGAAAGTATGCCTGTCGCGAAAAAAGTCGGCGATACCGTCACCGGCGGCTCGGTCAATCACCAGGGCATCTTATGGATTGAAGCGCTCAGATTCCCCGATGAAACGGTGCTGGCGCGAATTGTCCGTCTGGTGCGGGACGCCCAAGGTTCAAAAGCGCCGATTGCGAATCTGGCCGATACAATCAGCTTGTATTTTGTCCCGGCAGTCATGGCGATCGCCGCGCTGACCGGCCTTGCCTGGTTTTTCCTGGGCGACGTTGGGTTCGCCGCCGCGCTGAAATACGCCATTTCCGTCTTGGTGATAGCCTGTCCGTGCGCTATGGGCCTGGCGACGCCAATGTCGATCATGGTCGCCACCGGACGCGGGGCGCAGTTGGGCGTCTTGGTGAAAAGCGGCGCGGCGTTGCAACGGGCGGAAAAAATCGATGCTATTCTGTTCGACAAAACCGGCACGCTGACCGAAGGCCGTCCGCAGCTGATCGCGGTCAAACGCTATAATCCAGCATACGCCGAGGAAGAAATTCTGACGGTCGCCGCCGGGGTTGAACAGCTTTCCGAGCATCCGCTGGCGAAAGCGATTGTCGCGGCGGCGGCGCTCCGCAACCTGCCACTCGCCACCGCCAGCTCCTTCGTCACCGTGGCAGGGCGCGGGGTCGCCGCCTTTGTCGGGACGCGGCGCGTTTTGCTGGGAAACCTCGCCTGGCTGGCTGAAAACGGCGTGGCCATTGACATTCTTGGCGCGGACTTGGAAAATCGAGGTGGCCGCACGGTGCTGTACATGGCAATCGACCAACAGCCGACGGCGTCCCTGGCGCTGGCCGATGCGCCGCGTCCGGAGGCGAAAGAAGTGGTGGCCACCCTGAAAAAGATGGGTTTGCGTCTGATCATGCTCAGCGGCGACGGGCGACCCACCGCGCAAGCGATGGCCGCCGAAGTGGGTATTGACGAAGTGTATGCAGAAATTCCGCCAGATAGGAAAGCTGCGACAATCCAAACCTTACAAAAAAGCGGTCTGAAAGTGGCGATGATTGGCGATGGCGTCAACGACGCCCCGGCCCTGACCCAGGCCGACCTGGGCGTCGCCATGGGCGGCGGCGTCGATATCGCCATGGAAAGCGGCGACATTGTGTTGGTGCGCGACGACCTGCGAATCCTCATCACCGCCCTGCGGCTGGCGCGGGCGGCCATGACCAATATCCGACAAAACCTGTTCTGGGCCTTCGCGTTTAACAGCTTGGGCATTCCGGTGGCGGCGGGCGCGCTGGTTCTTCTCGGCGGTCCGCCGCTCAATCCAATGCTGGCCGGCGCGGCCATGGCCATGAGTTCGGTCATGGTGGTAACCAATGCTTTGCGCCTGCGCTTTTTCGTCTGAATCGACGGTTGCGGCCAGTTTTTCTCCGGTATGTGGCCGTAAGCTTTGCGCTTGACATTTTTTTGGAAATCAATTCTAACTCATGCGGTTTTCTTGACAGAGCGCAGTGAAAGAAATGCGCGGGTTCGCCGCGCCTTTATATCTACATAAATAGGAGGTTGGCTTATGTCGAAGTTAGTTGCTCCCCACGGTGGAAAAGGTCTCGTTTGCAGCCTGCTTGAAGGCGCCGCCCGCGAAGCCGAGCTGAAAAAAGCCGCTGGTCTGAAAAAGGTTGAGATCAGCGCCCGCGTTCGCGGCGACCTGATCATGATGGGCATCGGCGGTTTTTCACCGCTGGACAGCTTCATGACCAAAGCCGATTGGAAAAGCGTCTGCGATAAATTCACATTGGCCGACGGCACCTTCTGGCCGGTTCCGGTTGTCCTCGACACCAACGACGACAGCGTCAAAGTCGGCGACGAAATCGCCTTGGTTTTCAAAGATGAAACCTACGCCACCATGAAGGTGACGGAAAAATACGCGCTCACGGACGACGAGAAAAAATGGGAGTGCGAAAAAATCTTCAAAGGTGTCGGTGAGGATTCTGCCGACGATAAGTTCTGGAAAGTCGCGCTGGAAGATCATCCTGGCGTGAAAATGGTTATGGCCCAGGGCAAATTCAACCTGGCCGGCCCGGTCAAAGTGCTTTCCGAAGGCGGCTATCCGGAGCGTTATCCCGGCGTGTATATGCGTCCCGCCGACTTGCGCGCCAAACTGGATGAGAAAGGCTGGGGTACCGTCGCCGCGTTGCAACTCCGCAATCCGATGCACCGCTCACACGAGTACCTGGCCAAAATCGCCGTTGAGGTTTGCGACGGTGTGGTCATTCATTCGCTGATCGGCAACCTGAAACCCGGCGACATCCCAGCCGAGGTTCGCGTTCCCTGCATCGACAAACTGGTTGAGCTGTACTTCGTTAAAGACAACATCATCCAGGCCGGTTATCCGCTGGATATGCGTTACGCCGGTCCGCGCGAAGCGTTGTTGCACGCCCTGTTCCGTCAGAACTTTGGCATGAACCGCCTGATCGTTGGCCGTGACCATGCCGGTGTTGGTGACTTCTACGGAATGTTTGAAGCCCAGGATATTTTTGACCAGATTCCGGTTACTGGCAATCCGGCCAAAGATTTGCTGACCCAGCCGCTGAAAATTGATTGGACATTCTATTGCAAGAAATGCGACGGCATGGCCTCTCTGCGCACCTGCCCGCACGGCAAAGAAGACCGCGTCATCCTCTCCGGCACCAAACTGCGCAAAATGCTCTCCGATGGCAGCGATATTCCGGATCATTTTGGCCGCGAGGAAGTTCTCGACATGCTGCGTAAATACTACGCCAGCCTGACCGAGAAGGTCGAGGTCAAAATGCAGGCTGCGGCTTCCGGCTCGAAGATGTAATCGTTACTTCGCTCTGAAGATCGACAAGGGATGCCTCGTTCCGGGGCGTCCCTTTTTTTGTTGCCGTGGAAATTTTCTGAAAACGTGAATGAAATGGCTGAACTGAAGGTACAACTGGCGTCCGATGCCTATCCGATAGAAATCAATCACGGTTGTCTGCGCGACTGCGCCGAAAAAATCGCCCTCCTCTGCCCAGCGGCTAAGTACGCGGTCATTACCGACAGCACGGTGGCGAAATTGTACGCCTCGCGACTTCTGGCCGCCCTGGACCAAGCCGGACTGACCGCGCACATGTTTCCCATTCAACCGGGGGAAACGAGGAAAAATCTCGCCACCATCGGCGCTTTGGCCGAGCGTCTCGCTTTAGCCGGATTCGACCGCCACGACGCCCTGATCGCGCTGGGCGGCGGCGTGGTCGGCGACATCACCGGCTTTCTAGCATCTATCTATATGCGAGGCATTCCCTTTGTGCAAGTGCCTACCACATTGTTGGCGCAGGTGGACAGCTCGATTGGCGGCAAAACCGGCGTCGATATTGAGGCGGGAAAAAACCTGATTGGCACCTTTAATCAGCCTAAGGCAGTCTTCATCGACCCTACAACCTTGCAGAGTCTGCCTACAGAGGAAATGCAGTCCGGTCTCGCCGAAGTGCTGAAATACGGCCTGATTCGGGACAGTGTTTTTTTTGACTATCTCATTGCGAGAAGAGAAGACATCATCCACCAGGACGCCGCCGCTTTGACCGACAGCATCGCCGCCTGCTGCCGCATCAAAGCCGAAGTGGTCATGGCCGACGAACGCGAAGGCGATCTGCGGCGCATCTTAAATTTCGGCCACACCCTGGGCCACGCCGTGGAAATCGCCTCGCGATACAGTCTGTCGCACGGTTTCGCGGTCAGCATCGGCATGATGGCCGCCGCCCGCCTTTCGGAGCACCGCAGATTATTAAGCGCGGCCGAGCGCGAAAAAATTCATGAAGCGCTCACCGCCTACCAGTTGCCAACGGAAATTCCGGCGGAACTTGACCGTGACCGCATCCGCTTCTATCTGAAAACCGATAAAAAAAATGTCGGCGGGCAACCGGTCTTCGTGTTGCTGCGCGGCATTGGCCAGGCCGAGATGCACGCCGATGTCGGCGAAGAAGAAATCAGCGCCCTGCTCGCGCGCTCAAAATAGTCGGCGCGGCGAGTCAGCGGTCAGCTTTTTCGGCAACGCGGCAGGATTCCAACAGCACATCGCCTTCCTCGCCCTGAAACAGCGAGGCGTCGTCACCCTTACCCCACCATTCGTGGCCATCGCCGACATAGCGAGCGCCGCTGGCGGCGACGGCCCGCGTCAGGCGCAACGTCTTCCCCTGGTAAAAAACGGTGGCCCGGTCGCCGCCTTCGGGATAGCTCGCGACAATGCGTCTGCCACTTTCGCATTGGTACGAAATCATGGCATCGACGGCCTGGGCCTGATCATCACCATGTTCCACCGACGGCGCGCAGGAAACGAGCAGACCGGCGGCCAAAAGAAAAACAAGGCATCGTTGCGACATGGATATTCCTCCTTGAAAGGGCATGAGTTACGCGAACATGATACAAGCGCAACGTAAGGCAAACATGTTTTCTGGTCATGGTCAATGATTTGCCTGAAAAATCCTTTTCCTTGCCACAGGGCGGCGCTATGCTGTTGGTGTTTCCGACGACCCTTCTCATGAATGCCCCGCCCAAAAGCGGCGCGGGAAAAACTCTTCGTTTTCGTAAAAGATGAAGCGATTTTTGCTGTTTTTTTTCATCGGCCTGCTTTCTCTGGCCTTGCTCATCGTCGCCCTCACCTTTTATGGCTTGGGGTTACGTCCGGAAATTGAGGCGCGTTTTGAGGGACAGCGCTGGTCTTTGCCCGCCGTGGTCTACGCCCGTCCACTGGAACTCTATGTCGGGCAGCCAATGACGCCGCAAATGCTCGAAGATGAACTGTTGCTTTCCGGCTATCGCCAGGAAAATCCGCCGAAAAGCGAAGGCAGCTATCAACGTCGGGGCATGACGGTTCAGGTGGTCAGTCGCGGCTTTCATTTCCCATCCGGTTTTGAACCATCAAAAAGCGTCAACCTGACCTTCTCGTCGGAGGGCGTCGCAGCCATCATCGCCAGCGAAGGCGGCGACCCGCTCGACCTGTTCCGTCTTGATCCAGCCCGCATCGGCAGTTTTCATCCAACCGCCCACGAAGATCGGATCGTCGTCACCTATAAAGAAATCCCGCCGCTGTTCATCAAAACGCTTCTGGCCGTCGAAGATAAAAAATTTTTCAGCCACCCCGGCGTGTCTCCTCTGGCCATTCTTCGCGCCTTTCTCGCGAACATCCGCGCCGGATCCACGGTGCAGGGCGGCAGCACCATCACGCAGCAATTGGTAAAAAATCTGTTTTTAAGCAATGAACGCACGGCCTCGCGCAAATTTCGCGAAGCGATTATGGCCGTGCTACTCGACGCCAAATACAGCAAACAGGACATTCTCGCCACCTACGTTAACGAGGTTTTTCTTGGCCAGGACGGCAATCGGGCGATTCACGGTTTCGCCTTGGCCGGACAATATTTCTTCCACCGCGTCCTAGCCGATTTATCGTCGGCGCAAATCGCCACCCTGGTTGGCCTGGTCAAAGGGCCAAGCCTTTATGACCCGCTCAGGCATCCGGAAAAGAGCCTGGAGCGTCGGCGTGTGGTGCTGGCGCAAATGGCGGAAGCTGGTCTTATCAGTCAGGATGAATTGGTCGCGGCTCATCAAGAGCCGCTCCTTGACACAGACCTGCAACGCGACGGATTTAACCGTTTCCCGGCCTTCCTCGATCTGGTGCGGCGGCAGTTGCCCAGCCAGTTTCAGGAAGAAGACCTGAAAACGAATGGCCTGCAAATCATGACCACCCTCGACCCGCGGCTGCAATTCAAGTTGGAAACAAACGTCCATGATGCGGTGACGCGACTGGAAAAACGCGGCAAGCGCCCGGAAATCGAGGCGGCGGCTATCATCACCAACCGTGACAACGGCGAAGTGCTGGCGATTGCCGGCGGCAAAGAGCCGGTGCGTCAGGGCTTTAACCGCGTTCTCAGCGCCAGGCGGCAGATCGGTTCTTTATTCAAGCCGGTGGTTTATCTGACCGCCTTGGAAAACGACCGCACCCTGGGCAGTCCGGTCGATGACCTGGCGGTCAATCTGCCTACGAGTCAGGGCGTCTGGTCGCCGGAGAATTTTGACCACCGCGAACATGGCCGCGTCGCCCTGTATCGAGCCATGGCCAATTCGTGGAATCTGGCGACCATCAATCTCGGCATGGATATTGGCCTGAAAAAGATCATCGCCGTGGCGGAACGGCTGGGATTTCCGCGACAGATCGCGCCCTTGCCATCAATCCTGCTC
Organism: Desulfobulbaceae bacterium; assembly: GCA_031287565.1. Classification (GTDB taxonomy): domain Bacteria; phylum Desulfobacterota; class Desulfobulbia; order Desulfobulbales; family Desulfocapsaceae; genus UBA8130. Next base: position 113,665 of record JAITSS010000046.1, on the reverse strand, counting down.
GGCGCGGTCGAGATGACGCCTTTTGAGGTGGCGCAAATGTACCAGACCATGGCCGCCGACGGTTTTTATACACCGCTCAGAGCGATCAACACCGTTATGGCCGCCGACCATTCCTTGTTGAGCCAATATGGTTTAACTGTCGAGCAACGTTTTGATCCGGCAACAATTTTTCTCATTGATTTTGCGCTGCAACGGGTGGTCGCCGAGGGAACGGCCTCTTCTTTGCTGCGCGGCAAACTCGCCGATCAACACCTGGCCGGAAAAACCGGCACCACCAACGACCTGCGCGACGCCTGGTTCGCCGGGTTCAGCGGCGACCATCTGCTGGTGGTTTGGCTTGGCCGCGACGACAACAAATCGGTCGGGCTGACCGGTTCCAGCGGCGCTTTGCCGGTCTGGGAGCGAATCATGACCGATATTGGCGCAAGCCCTTTGATTCTCACCGCGCCTGAACATGTCATCTGGCGGCGCATCGACACGGAAACGCTGGCGGCGATAGGCGCCGATAACGGCCAATCGGCGCTGCTACCGTTTCGGGTCGGCACCGAGCCGCGCATCGAAGAAGCCGTCGCGCCGCCGGAGACACAGGCCGCCACGACGCCAATACCCGCCGATAAAAACGATGTGGCGCAACCGGCAGCGACGCCGGAAAGGAAGCCACAGCCACCAGCGATACAGCAAAAAAAAGGATTCTTTGATACCATGCGCGGCTGGTTTCAGTAAGCTCGGTATGCAATAGGAAAAATTTGGTGTTCCCGGAGGCAGCGCAGGCAGAAAAATGAGTCTAAAAGTTCGCTATTTGTACTCAATAAGAGGGAAATATGTGGAAGGAAATTCTGCAATCCGGGTGGTTCTGGACACACCCCATCCATTTCCACATCAACCGGAGCAATCATGAATCCAGACACCGCTTCCCTCTTCAGTCTCAGCCCAGCTGAAAAACTGCGACTGATTACAGACCTGTGGGATGATCTGACAGCCAGGCCAGAGAACGTGCCCATCCACGGTTGGCAGAAGACCGAGCTGCATCGGCGCAGAAGCAAGCTGATGGAAAATCCCGCCTCAGGGCTGTCCTGGGAAGATGTGCGAGAGGAAGCGCGGAACCGGCATGGCCGCTGAACGGAGAAGATGTGTTCATGAATTTTGCGCGCTTTTCCCAACATATTTTCACCGGATAAAATAATGAAAATCCGTCATGGCCGCGAAAAGCGGGCATCCGGAAAATACAGAGAGACGGGCAATCTGGATTCCCGCTTGCGCGGGAATGACAAACCAGTCAAGCGCCATTTATAAGTCATGAATACATGCTCTGAGATAAACAATAAGCGCGCGACTTTCTTCCCCGCGAACACAAATGAATAACGAAATTGTTCCGATGAATATTCTGCTTTCCAGGGATACCGCCATGCCGCGACAGTGCTTCTTTCCTTTTTTCTCGCATCGCCGCTGTTTTGCGCCCTTGCTGCTGGTCTGCGCCATGCTGATTTTGTCTGGTTGCGCCGGAAAAGTTGTGCTGACGCCGCCCGTGGAAGGCGCGCCGCCGGTGACGCGGCCGGACGAGCAGGCAAGCGGACGGACCGAGGGCAAAACCGACGAACATCCGACGAAACCCGCGCCGCCGTCACGGGACGACGGCCAGCCGGATAAGCGGACGGGCGAGCAAACTGATGATCAAAAAAACGATCAGGCGGAACAGCAAAGCGAACCCTTTTCGCAAACAGATGAAGAGCAGTGGGATGAGGACGAGGAAGCCGGGCAGGATTCTTCTTATCAGCCTAAATTAGGCCCGGCGGCCAGCCTCTACAACCAGGGGGAGAGCTACCTGCGCGACGGCAGGCTTGATAAGGCGGAGATGTCCCTTGAGCGCGCCCTGCGCATCGAGCCGCGCAACCCTGACTACTGGCACACCATGGCTGAAATCCGTTTCCGCCAGGGCAAAAAAAGGGAAGCCGTCCAGTGCTGTCTGAAATCAAACAGCCTGGCCGTCGGCGTGGCGCGGCTCATCCGCAAAAACGACGAGCTAATCGCCCGCGCCAAAGCCGAAGACGACGAGAGTTTTGAATAAACAGTCACTTACCCGGCCCGCGCCGCGCAATGAACTTCAACCAGCCGATATTTTTGTTTTTCTTTCTGCCTCTCGTCTTGCTCTTGTACGCGGCGCTGGGCAAGCGTTGCAAAAACGTCCTGCTGCTGGCCGCCAGTCTCGCCTTTTGCGCTTGGGACGACGGCGTCTCGCTCCTGGTCATATTGGCGTCCATCATCATGAATTACGCCTTTGGCCTGGCCCTCGTCCGGTGGCGCGACTGGGACAAAGCGATTCTGGCCGTCGCCTTGTCCGCTGACATCGCCCTTTTGGCCTGGTTCAAATACGCCGATTTCGCGGTTGAAAATTTCAATCACCTGCTCGATTTTTTTAACCTTCCCACCCAGCCGCCGCCGCATACCCACCTACCGCTCGGTATTTCTTTTTTCACCTTTCAGGTCATGTCGTACCTGATTGATATATACCGCCGCCAGATCGTTCCTCAGAACAATCCGCTCAATTTCAGCCTCTATGTGGCCTTGTTCCCCAAAATGGTCGCTGGGCCGATTGCGCGCTATCAGCAGATCATCCGGGACATTGAACACCGACCGATAAGCCTGGCCGATTTCGCCGCTGGAGCGCGGCGGTTCGTCATCGGCCTGGGCAAAAAAATCCTCATCGCCGATGTTTTGGCGAAAGCTGTGGATATATGCTTCGGCTTGCCCGCAGCCCAGCTTTCCGCCGCCATGGCCATCTTCGGCGCGATCGCCTTCACCTTGCAGATTTATTACGATTTCTCTGGTTATTCCGATATGGCCATCGGGCTGGGACGGATGTTCGGCTTTCGCTTTCCGGAAAACTTCGATCATCCTTATCACGCCTTATCCATCCGCGAATTCTGGCAGCGCTGGCATATGACTCTTTCGTCCTGGTTCCGCGACTATCTGTATATTCCCCTGGGCGGCAACCGTAGCGGCGCCTTCGCCACCGGACGCAATCTACTGGCGGTGTTTTTGCTCTGCGGCCTGTGGCACGGCGCGAACTGGACGTTTGTCTGCTGGGGTCTCTGGCACGGGCTGTTCCTCATTCTGGAGCGCCCGGCGGCAATCCGCCGGTGGTTTGCGCGGACGCCACAGCTTTTCCGACATTTGTACGCCATGACCGTAGTGACGGTGGGCTGGGTTCTGTTCCGCGCCGACAGTCTGAGCCAGGCCGGTGACTATCTCGGCGCGTTCACGCGCTTGTCCACGCCAAATCCCTGGAATACACAAATATTTCTGGTGATGAACAATGAATTGTGGCTAACGTTCGCGCTGGCGCTTTTAGTCGCCTCGCCGCTCAGTCGCTCGCTGGCGCATGTTCTCGTCCGCCGCCAAGGGCTGGTAGCGCAAGGATTATCTTTCTGTTTTTTCGCCTTTGTGTTTCTTTATTCGTTGGCTAGTCTGTCCGGGATGACCCATCATCCTTTCCTTTATAGCCGCTTCTGAACTGAAAGGCCTGGTTGCCGAGATGACGCGACAATTCCGCCGCCCGCTCCTCTTTGCGTTTATCGCGCTGACGCTTGCCGTCTGCCTTCATCCGGCTTTGGCGCACAGTCTGCGCGAACGACGCTGGCTGTCGTTTTTCGCCGGGTTGACGCTGGTCATTCTGAGCGCGGCGCTCCTCGCCCATCGTTTAGCCCCAAGCATACGCCTGGGAAACACAAACACCGGACTTTTCCGTGATTTGGCGCTGTCGTTTGGCTTTATGCTGATCATTGCCTGGCCGCTCGTAAGCCATGTGTATACCGCGCCGTCAACCCTGAAAATGACCGCCTTGGCCTTCAACCGACAAGACGGCATAATCGCCGCCATCAAAAACGCTCGCGGCCTTTTCGAGACCTACTGGCAAAACGCATGTCCGCCACCATCCTGGTATCTACCGCTGAATGGCTTCATCAAAGTTCACCTCTTCGGTATTTCCCCGGACGAACGGGTAATCGTCGGCGAAAACGGCTTTTTCTACGAGGGCGCGGGCCAGCGAATGACGGACCGTGGCCAATCTGAATACCTCGATGTGGTGGCGGATTACCTTGGCCAGCGGCCCTTTACCACAGCTGAACTGCGGCAGTGGAAAATCGCCCTGGAACAACGCGCTTGGTGGCTGCGCCGTCTCGGCTGCGACTATGTGTTTATCCTCGCGCCGGACAAAGCGCTGGTCTACCCAGAATATCTGCCAAAACGCCTGCGCCCGCAGCATTTTCCTGTCCGTCGCTATCAGCAATTGGCGTCGTATCTCAGGCGATACGCTGACGTGCATTTTATCGACCTGCTGCCACCGCTGGCCGCGACGAAGAAACAACAGCCTGAACCGCCGCTTTTTTATAAGACAGATTTTCACTGGAACACCTACGGCGCGTTCATCGCCTATTTGCACATGAACGAAACGCTTGCGGCCATGTTTCCCGGCCATATCCAACACCGACCCAGGCCAAGCGATTTCATCCTGGTTCCACGGCGCGACTGGTCTTCATCAAGGTTTATGGACATGTTGCAACTGCCGAAATCGCTGTATATCCGCGAAAACGGATATATGCTGCGACCACGCTGCGGCACGATATACGGACATATCATTGGCCGTCCATCGCCCTTTATCTACGATGGCATCCAGGCGCGCGCCAAAAGCGTCGCCACGAAAAACGGCGAAATCACGGTGAATCTGCTGGAAAATCCGGCGGCGGCGCTTGACGAAATCGTCCTTCTCGGTGATTCTTTCCTGGAAAAATGCCTGTACTTTTTCGCCGCCGACGCCAAACGTCTGATCTACCACCGGGCGGTGGCCCACTTCCCGGCGGCGCTGCTCGAAACTGAAAAACCCAGTCTGGTAGCCCAGGAAGCCTTGGCCATGTATCTGCTACGCCGTCCACCGGACAATCCGCCGCCTGTGGCGGCCGGGTATTTTGCGCGGAAATTTCGCGATCATGCCGATAAAAGCGTTTTTGTCGCCGAAAAAATAGGCCAGGAAAATCAGACTGCCGCTGTCTTTTCGTTGCGCGGGATGCCACCGCAGCGCGAAGGAGAAGTGCGCGTGGCCTGTCTGCGCATAACAGAGGCGGCGCAAGCAGGCGAGCGGATCGTGGCGACGCTTATCGGCGAGGACGGCAAACCCCGGCACAGCATGACCATTGAGGTTGAACCGGGCGACAGCGCCATATTTTTTGCCGCGCCCATTGACCAGGCCGCCGCGCTGCGCTTTCATCGCGAAAACGGCGGCGCGCCTTTTTTTCATTCCCTTGAATTTCGCTCCGACCTGAAGCCACGGCAAAGCGCAGTGGCGAAAACGGAGGACAACACGGCCGCAACCAATGCGGACGATTCGCTTTCACCGAAAATAGGAGACCCGCCATGAAGAAAAAGTTAGTCACTTACCTGCTCCTCGCCCTCTTCCCGCTGACCCTGTGCGCGTGCGACGACGACGATGATGATGACGAAATCACCACCTCAACCGGGGCCACAGCGACCGCGCCAAGCGGCGGCGCGACCAGAGAGGACGGCGCCTACCATGGGCGAGGCAACGGCAATCGCCCACTCTGGTATTTTAGCAAAAAGATGGCAAGCTATCCGAGCACCATTTATCTGACCGTGCCAGGTTGCGGCTACGACCATGTGTCAGTCACACACAACGGCAAGCGTTATGAGGTAGGCGGCATTTTATTCAAACAATCCGATGTATCGGGACGCGGCATGGCTCTGCATGTGGCGGCTTCGTGCGGCTCAAGATCGGCCTATATCGAATATTGATGCGCCCATCGCCGACACGGCGAGGACAATTTCACCATTCATCGCGGCGGTTGGAGAGAACGACCATGTTCCGACACGCCGCCCCTGCCTGTGACAGGGAAGGGAAATATGGATGGTGAAACAATGCTGACCGCCTTATCTCCATCCACCACCAATGGGGAACGATTCCCCGCTGCATGTTCACCATGATCACGAAAACCGCGCATCTGCTGGAACTTGTCGCTCAGGCCAAAAGCGCCGAAGCCATCGCCCTGGACACCGAATTTTTCTGGGAACGCACCTATTATCCACGACTGGGCCTGATCCAACTGGCGGTTTCCGGCGACGAGTGCCACCTCATCGACCCGCTGGCCGTAGGTGATTTACGGCCCTTGGGAGCGCTTTTGGCCAACCGTGGCGTGGTGAAAATTTTCCATGACGCCGCGCAAGACCTGGCTATTTTATACCGCGCCACCGGCGTCGCCGCCCACAATGTCTTCGATACCCGTCTGGCCGCCGGATTCGCCAGTCTACCCTCCACCCTGTCGCTCGCCGCGCTGATCCGCGAGTTGCTCGATATTGACCTGGCGAAAACCGAAACCCGCTCGGACTGGCTGCGCCGCCCTTTGAGCGCCGAACAGCTTGAATACGCCAAGGACGACGTGCGCTATCTGCACGCGCTGCGTCTCTTGCTTCTGAACCGCATTATCGGCCCGAAGGTCAAAGCCTGGCTGCAAGAAGATTTGGCCCTCTACAACAATCCGCATTGCTATATCAGCGACGGTTCCGGCCGCTATCAGCGTTTGCGCGGCGCTTCGACACTGCCGCCGTCAGGCGCGGCGATCCTCAGACGGCTGTTCGATTGGCGGGAAGAAACCGCCCGCGCCGACGACAAACCGCGCGGCCACATCATCCCTGACGCCGGGCTTCTGGCCATTGCCCATCAACCGCCCGCCGACATCCCGGCCTTGCGCGATCTGGGCCTGTCCAGTCAGGCGATTTCCCGCTATGGCGGCGCGATCATCACCCTGTGCACGGAAACTCTGGCCGCGCCAGAAAAGGTGGCAACGGCGACGGAAAAAACCTGGCGGCTTTCGGCCACGGAAAAGGAGATGTTGGGACGCTTGCAGGAAATGATCCGTCTGAAAAGCGACATTCTGGGCATCGACCCGGTGCTCATCGGCAATAGCGACGAGTTGCGCGCCGTCGCCCGTTTCCTCGCCGAAGGCGCATCGCCGCCGGAACACCTGCGGCCGCTTTCCGGTTGGCGCATGACCTTTCTCGAAGATTTTTTCCATCACAACGGCTGAAGACCGTTCCGCCTTTTCACCCACAACCAGGCCAATCATCTTTGCTCGCGCCGCCACCGCCTGCCGCTTTTCCGTGGCCCGCTCCCGGCTTTTCGTTTATTCTGCCGTTAGGTTCGGACCACGGAGCCGCGCCCCATTCCTCAGGCATCGTCAACGAAAACCGACAATCCGCTCCGCTCCCCATAACCACTAACAAGCGCCATGGAAAATCTGAACGCCCTTATTTTAGAGTTACGTGGCAAAATTGCCGGTAACGAGGAATTCATTAAGGAAATCAACTCTTTAATCGCCGAATACGGGCCGGAGGTCTGCACCGCGCTGTTCATCGTCTTAACCGGCATCGACCTGCCGGTCGAAACCGCCCGCATCCACTGGAACGCGGCGCAGGAGCACGGCAGAGAGTTGCGCGAGCGCCTGGGCCGCGAACTCGACCTAACTACAGTAATAAGCGATTACCTGCACGCCGCCACCGGGCTGATCGGTCATAGCCGCCTGGTGGAAATCGGTTCATACGAGCGCATCGTCAACGAAAGCATCCACGACAGCTTGACCGGCCTGGCCAATCGCTCGCACTTCGCATCCCTGTACGAACAACAGATTGCCTTAGCCAGGCGCTACAACTCGGATTTGTCGATTCTCTTCCTCGACATCGACAACTTCAAAGACATCAACGACAACTACGGCCACATCGCGGGCGACATCGCCTTGAAAGCGGTGGCCACGATCATCAATAAAGAAAAACGCGACAGCGACATTTCCGCTCGTTATGGCGGAGAGGAATTCGTCGTTATGATGCCGCATACCTCATCAATCAGCGGCTATGTGCTGGCCGAACGCATCCGCCGCGCCATCGAAAAGAAGGTCCTCCGCCACAAACACCTGCGCATCGCCCTGACCATCAGTGGCGGTCTGGCTTCTTTCCCGCTCAACTCGCAGAATCCCCGCGACCTTTTGCGCATGGCTGACGACGCCGTTTATCTGGCCAAGGGCGCGGGAAAAAACACCATTTCTTTGTACAAACACGAAAAGCGCCGTTATCTGCGGGTTAAGCTGAACCAACCAGTTTTAGTCCAGGAATTGGGTTTTCAGGCGGCGGAAATTTTTCCCGGCGTCGGCAAAGACATCAGCATTGGCGGCATTCTCTTTGAAAACCCGGTCAGTCTGCCGATCGACGCGCAAATCAAGGTCAACGTGTCGATGACCGGCGAACCGCCGCTGCTCCTCATCGGCACTGTGGTGCGCGTCGAGGCTTTCGGCGCCGACAATTTCGACATCGGCATGTCAGTTTCCTTCAAAGAGATGGAAAAATCGGCGTCGAGACGCATCGGCGACCTGTTACGCCAGAGCGACGCGGGCGATTCGGCCCATCTATGAACCGTCCCGATTCCTTTGGCGGCGGCGCGGAGACGGATGCGACCGATGCTTGAAGTAGAAAATTTTTCCCTCTGGCTCAGAGGCGACGCCGCCTCTGGCGACAAAGCGCTGCTCGAAGATATTTCCCTGACTATAAACGAGGGCGAATGCCTGGCCCTGGCCGGTGAATCCGGCTCCGGCAAATCGGTGACGGCGCTGTCCATGCTGCGCCTGATGGAAGAGACCAGCCGCGTCCGCCATGAAGGGCGTATTCTGTGGCGCGGCCAGGATATTTTTTCCTTTTCGGACCGGCTCTTGCGCGGCCTGCGCGGCAACCGCATCGCCATGATTTTTCAAGAGCCGATGAGCGCCTTAAACCCGGTCTTCTCCATCGGGCGGCAGCTGGTCGAGCCGCTTTTGCTGCACCGCAGCATGACCAGGCGCGAGGCCGAGCGGGAAGCGGCGCGGCTGTTGGGCCGCACCGGCATCAACGATCCGGAAACACGCCTGGCTTCGTACCCGCACCAACTTTCCGGCGGCCAGCGGCAGCGAGTGATCATCGCTATGGCCCTGGCGTGTCGGCCCGACCTGCTGATTGCCGACGAGCCGACCACCGCTTTGGATGTGACGATTCAGGAGCAGATACTGGCGCTTTTGGCTGACCTGCGCCGGGAATATCGCATGGCCGTGCTCTTGATCAGCCACGACCTGACGCTACTAAGAAGGCTCGCCCCCCGCATCGTCATCATGCGACGCGGACGCATTGTCGAACAGGGCGAAACCGACACCATTTTCAATGCGCCGAAAGAAGAATATACAAGGCATCTGCTGGCAGCCATTCCGAAAGAACAAATGCAGCCGCGCCAGGGTGGCGAAGCCCTTCTCTGGACACGGCGGCTCACTTGCCATTTTCCACGGCCCGCTTCACTAAAAAATCTCTTTCGGCGCGACAGCTTCATCGCCCTCGATGAAACCAGCCTGGCCTTTCGCCAGGGCCTGACCTACGGCATCGTCGGCGAATCCGGCTCCGGCAAAACGACTTTGGCCATGGCCATGCTGCGGCTTACAGAGAGCCAGGGCAAGGTTTTTTATCGCGGCCAAGCGCTGCGCGAGTTGAGCGCCAAAGCGCTCAGGCCGTTGCGGCGGCAATTGCAGATTGTCTTTCAAGACCCCTTTTCATCGCTGTCGCCGCGCATGACCGTGGCGGAAATCGTCGCCGAAGGGCTGCGCGTGCATGAGCCACGGCTCAAGACGGAGGAATTGGCGCGGCGGGTGGCGCAAAGCCTCGAAGAAGTCGGCCTGGACACGGAGGCGGCCGGACGCTACCCGCATGAATTTTCCGGTGGCCAACGACAGCGCATCGCCATCGCCCGCGCCATCATTTTGCAGCCGCGCCTGGTTATTTTCGACGAGCCGACTTCATCCCTCGATGTGACTATTCAAGCGCAGATCATTGAATTGCTGAAGAATCTGCAAAACCGCCACGGCATCACCTATCTGTTCATCTCGCACGACCTGCGGGTGGTGCGCAGCCTGGCCGATTATCTCATCGTCATGCGTGATGGCCGCATCGTCGAGCAGGGGCGGGCCGACCGGATATTCGCCCGGCCAGAACAGGAATATACGCGAAATCTGCTGCGGGCGGCGCTGGCAGAGGAACACCATAGGCAAGAAGCGGGCCAATACGCGGTCTCGCTTTCGTAAAGAAGGAAACACCATGCTCATACATTCGATCAAATTGAACAATTTTCTCAGTTTCGGCGACAACGCGCCGCCCATTCCCTTGGATCCATTGAACATCGTTATCGGGCCGAACGGTTCCGGAAAATCTAATTTATTGGCGGCCATAGAGTTACTGAGAAACGCGCCTGAACAGTTACTGCGACCAATTCGCGAAGGCGGCGGCGTCCGCGATTGGCTCTGGAAAGGCATGGAAGGCACGCCGACCGCTTCTTTACATGTCGTTGTTCATAATCCGAACGGTCGGCAGAATCTTCGCTATCAGTTGTCCTTCACGGCTAGAAACCAACGCTTCGATATTGTCGATGAATCCATAGAATGTGAAAATCCGGATGATGGTCATGATGCGCCAGATTTTTATTATCGCTTCAACGACGGTCATCCGACACTCAATGTGCAAGGCAAGAAACGCGCTTTGCGGCATCAAGATGTCGATCCGGTAAAATCCATTCTTTCGCAACGTCGCGATCCAGATCAGTATCCCGAAATAACGTACCTGGCACGGAAACTCAGTGACATAAAATTGTATCGTGAGTGGAGTTTTGGCCGCTACACCGCGCCCAGACTGCCGCAAAAAGCCGACCTTCCCAACGACATGCTTGAACCAGACGGCAGCAATTTGGGCCTGGTTCTCAATCATCTTCGCAGGGAACCCGCTGTAAAACAACGCCTGCTACAGGCATTAAGGGCGCTTTATGATGGCATAGACGACTATGATGTCCATATTGAAAGCGGCACCGTTCAGGTGTTTCTTCAAGAGGGAAGATTTACCATCCCGGCAACCCGTTTGTCGGATGGAACACTCCGCTATCTCTGCTTGCTCGCTGTTCTGTGTCACCCCTCGCCGCCGCCCCTCATCTGTATTGAAGAACCGGAACTCGGATTGCATCCCGATGTCCTGCCAACCTTGGCCGACTTGATGAAGGACGCGGCGGAACGCGGACAATTGATCGTCACCACCCATTCGGATGTCTTGGTCGATGCCATGACCGACCAGCCTGAATCGGTACTCGTGGCGGAAAAAACCGATTCGGGCACCACTTTGAAAAGGCTGGACGCCGAAAAGCTCCATCCGTGGTTAGCGCAGTATCGTTTGGGGCAGCTTTGGACACGTGGTGAAATAGGAGGGACGCGCTGGTGAAATTGTATGTTGAAGGCGGCGGTGACTCGTCGGCGCTCAGAACGGCTTGTCGCGCCGGTTTCTCGAAGTTTTTGAACAAAGCTGGATTCCAGGGGAAAATGCCGAGGATTGTGGCCTGTGGAAGCAGACAAAACGCCTACGATTCTTTTTGCACGGCAATCAGAAGCGGTGAAGACGCTTTACTGTTGGTGGACAGCGAATCCACCGTGGTCGCCGATGATCAACAGGGCGAACCCGAAAACTGGCGACCATGGAACCATCTTGGAAATCGTACAAGCGATCAGTGGGAACGGCCAGCAAACGCCGCCGAGGAAGATTGTCATTTGATGGTGCAATGTATGGAGGCTTGGTTCCTCGCTGACAGTGAAAATCTTCAGAATTTCTTTGGCCAAGGTTTCAATCCGGCCTCTCTACCCCATGAAAGCCCAATCGAATCGCTCCCCAAGAAGCGGATTTTTCAGATTCTTTCTAAGACGACCGAGCACTGTAAGACCAAAGCGAAATACGGGAAAGGAGAGCATTCTTTTCGGCTTCTGGCTCATATTTCATCGGATAGGGTCACAGCCGCGTCACCTTGGGCAAAGCGTTTTATTGGCGCTTTACAAAAGAAGATCAATGCTCATTGACTAAGAGATCACCCATGCGCACAAACATCCATAGCACTATGACCGCCACTCGCCTGGTTTTCGCGCTGATTTTCTGTTTTTTCCTGACCGCCTGCGCCGGGGCCAACACCCCGCCCGCCGAAACAACGGACATCCGCCTGCTGCCGAAATACGGCATGTCGCCGAAAAACGCCGCGCAACAAAAGGAGGACGCCGACTTCCTCGCCGAAAACGACCGGCAGTATCTGGGCGACCGCAAAAAAGCCGCCATAAGCGTCTGCGAACGCGGCTGGTATCTGATGCATCGCGGCGACAACGCTTTGGCGATGAAACGCTTCAATCAGGCATGGTTACTGGATAACGAAAACGGCTCGGCCCTGTGGGGAATGGCAGCTCTTGAAGGTCAGGCTGGAAAATTTGAAGAGGCGCTGAAGCTCTTCGGCGAGGCCGCGCCGCTGATCGAAGACAACATGGATTTCCTCGCCGACTATGCCAAAACGGTCGGCTTCGCCGGTCTCCGGCAAAAGGACACATCACTCATCGACACCGCCCTGTCGCGTTTTTCCTACATTTACGACCGCGCGCCCAACCACACGATGAACCTGCAAAATTGGGCGATCCTCCTGTATTTCCTGGGGGATTACGCCACCGCCTGGGAAAAAATCAATCTGGCTATGGCGACGCCGGGCAAAGCCGACCTGAACGGCCAGTTCATCGACAAGCTGCAACGGAAAATGGCTAAGCCCTAATCATTTCCCCATGTTTCCGCCTGACCAACTAGAGAATACGCCGCACGCGCCGGGCGTCTATCTGATGCTCGACCAGAAATCAACGGTCATCTACGTCGGCAAGGCCAAAGACCTGCGCAAACGCCTGGCCTCCTACGCCCACGACAAAGGGGCGGCGCACAGCAAAACCACGGCCATGCTGAAGCGGGTGGAAAAGGTCGATATTCTCATCACCCACACTGAAAAAGAGGCGCTGATTCTTGAAGCCTCGCTGATCAAACGACACCGACCGCGCTACAACATCATCCTGCGCGACGATAAAAATTATCCGCTGATCAAGCTGACTGCGGGCGAAGAATGGCCGCGCGTGTTCATGGCCCGCCGCCGGAAAAAAGACGGCGCCAAATATTTCGGCCCCTACGCCGATGTCGGCGCGATGTGGGCCACTTTGAAACTGATTCACCGCCTCTTCCCGCTCAGGCGTTGCCATGGCGAAACGCCGCCGACGCGCAGCCGCCCCTGCCTTAACCACCAAATGGGCCAATGCCTGGCGCCCTGCGCCGGTCTGGCCGACCATCAAGCCTATCAAAATATGGTCACTTCGATAACGATGATCCTCGAAGGACACAGCCGCGCCTTGACCTCGGAGCTGGAAAACCGAATGCGGGCGGCGGCGGCGGATTTACGGTTCGAAGAGGCGGCGACGCTGCGCGACGCCATCAATTCCCTGTCGCGCACCCTGGAAAAGCAGGTAGTCCAGGGCGGACAGCGGCACGACCAGGATGTTTTCGGCCTGGCCCGCCAGGCGACGGCGGTGGCCTTGGTGATTGTCTATGTCCGGGACGGCGCAATCAGCGGCAGCCGCCATTTTTTCCTGCACGACCCCTATGGCGACGACAAGGCTATTTTAAGCCAGGGAATCATCCAGCTCTACGAGGAAGACGGCGGTTTCCCAAAGGAAATTCTTTTGCCGATGCAGCTTGATGATGAGGCGCTTCTCGCCGAACGCCTGGGCGAACTGGCCGGTTTCGCCGTCAAGCTGAGCCAACCCAAAGTCGGCGACAAAAAGGCGCTGCTGCGCATCGCCGAAACCAACGCCCGGCAAATCTTCGCCGAGCGGGAACATCGCCTGAAATCCTGGCGCGGTCTGGCCGATTCACTAACGCAAAAATTACGCCTAAGCCGCCCGCCTCTCGTCATCGAATGCCTGGATATTTCCAATATCAGCGGCCAGTTGGCCGTCGGCTCGCTGGTGTGCTTTCGTGAGGGCGAGGCGGATAACCGGCGTTTTCGCCACTACCGCATCAAAACCGTCGATGGCCCAGACGATTACAAAATGATGGCCGAGGTGTTGCGGCGCAGGTTGAGCCGTGGCCTTCAGGAAGACAATCTGCCCGATTTGTTCATGGTCGATGGCGGCCGCGGCCAACTCGGCGTCGCCATGGAGATAGCGGCGGAACTGGGGCTGACTGACCGCCTCGATTGGCTGGGCATCGCCAAAGAACGGGCCGAGGAAGGGGAAAAACTCTATAAGCCAGGGCAGAAAAATCCGATTATCCTGCCGCGCCACGATCCGGCGCTCTTGTATTTAATGCGCATCCGCGACGAAGCGCACCGCTTCGGCGTCAGTTTTCATCGTCGCCTGCGCAATAAAAGCAGTCTAAGCTCGCAACTGGCGGCCATCGACGGCATCGGCGACGACCGGCGCGCTATGCTCCTGCGGCATTTCGGCAGCGTCCGGGCGCTACAGGCGGCGAGCCTTGCCGAACTACAACAAGCGCCCGGCGTCGGCGCGAAACTGGCGGCGCGGATATTTACGCATCTGCGCGGCGAAGCGACGGATTGAGGCGGGCGGAGGAAAACAGATGCGAGGAACAAGGTCTGGCGCTATCCCGGTGTTACGAAATTTCAAACATTGAGCACCAAAATGATGCGCCAGGTTTTCCAAGCGGCCGCCTTGATTTAAGGGCGAATAATTGACAGGAAAACCAAGAAAACAGAAACCAAATATCATATTGAAATACCGTGAAAATATTATGTTAAGCAAAAACTATGCCAGACCTGGAATAGCTACCACATTGTAGGATGTCCTGGAAACTAAACATATTATGCGATAGGCAGCGACACATACTACAATGTGGCAGTTGCAAAGCCGCGCCGTTGTTGGCTATGATGCGGCCCAGTCCCAGAGATGGGAACGGAACCGGTTCCGATTGTGACCATCATGATTCCCATACATACTTTTTCCCCCAGAGATGGGAACGGAACCGGTTCCGATTGTGACATGTCACCTCCTGGGGTGGCGGGTTTGGATTCCCAGAGATGGGAACGGAACCGGTTCCGATTGTGACTTTTGGTTTTTCCAACTTCACTGTTTCTGGTACTCCCAGAGATGGGAACGGAACCGGTTCCGATTGTGACTTCCACTGCTGGGTTTATAACCACACACTTCCCAGAGATGGGAACGGAACCGGTTCCGATTGTGACTGTTGCATCGGCAAAACTATGGAGTGGAAAACCCAGAGATGGGAACGGAACCGGTTCCGATTGTGACACGCTGTTCTCCCCTCTCCCGCTTGCGGCAGAGGGGCGGGAGTGAGGGCGCTTTATAACAAAAGCCCTCACCCGTCGCTTCGCGCCGCCCTCTCCCACAAGCGCAGAAGTCTCTACACAAGCTATTTTCCCGTTCGCCAAAACTGCCGAAGGGTGAAACCCTTCGCGCTTCGACAGAACTTCACCATGAACAGGCGCTTTATTCAGCTCCATCTATGGGTTGTACAGACGAGGAACACGCCGCGCCGTGTCCCTACTTGCGCGGCAATGACACAAAATTCGTCATGCCCGCGCAGACGGACATCCAGGCAGGATATTGCAAATGCAACAGCATGGATTGCCGCTGGCGCGGGGATGACGGGGAAGAAAGCGCGGCAATGACAGAAGAAAATGCGGTCTACAGCCGTCATGCCCGCGCAGACGGACATCCAGGCAGGATATGGCAAATGCGACGGCCTGGATTGCCGCTTGCGCACGCGGCAATGACACATGCAAATGACATGCAAATGAAATGTTCATCAGCGTTTTCCACGACGCCGGTGTATCCACAGGCCAGCGCTCAAACGTCTCCGTATTTACGGAACACGCTATTCCGAAAACACGAAATATTCCCGCTTTCCACCGCAAAAAATTCCTATATTTCGGAAATGAACGCGATAGAAACCGTGACAAGCCGGAAACAAGGCCAGTCAATCGAAATCCGTATATCGAATAAACATCTGTAAATATTCAATATAATTCAAAATCCACAGCAAAAAATTCTTCCATCATCATCGTCTGGCATGGCCTTTGCTTAATGTACGGCACATGACAAAATGGCCGCTGGCAAAGTGGCCAACAATTCAGGACGACAGATATTCACGGAGGAATGGCAATGAAAGAGTATTCGCGTTTGGTTGTGGCCTTGGTCGCCGGTTGCTGCTTGCTTCAGTCCGCGCAGGCGTTGGCCGGTTCTCAAACCTTTGATGACACCACCCTGGTATTCCCGAACTACACGGGAAACAACCTGACCGACACCATCGTCGGCCCGCGTCTGAACAGCATGACGGTAAACTGGGACAACGACGGCAATCTGACCAGCATCGTCCTGAATTCCAGCAGCAGCTATTATCAGTGGGACAGCCTATTCATCAACACCGATTACAACCCCAATTACGCGGCCACCGGCAGCGGCGACGGCGCATGGGACGGTTGGGATTACCTGGTGCATACGGGCAACGGCGCTTACGGCACCCAGGAAAGCGTTTCGCTCATCCCCTCCCCTGGTCTGTATTCGGTCAGCGACAACTACGACTACACGCATTCAACAGGACGCGCCGGTCACGTCAACGGCATTGATGTCAACGACCTGAGCCTAGTCAATGCCGGAATCGTCGGCGTCGTCACTACGCCCGCCAGCGGCGTTTACGTCCTGACCTACGACTTCACCTCGCTGAGCACAAAAATCGCCCTGGGTGATAATTTCATCATCGGCTACACGCCCTACTGCGCCAACGATGTCATGCTGGCGTATGCCGACGGCTCTAGCGTCGGCACCAAGGGCGGCGCTCCGGCGGTGCCCGAACCGGCGACCATGATTCTGTTTGGCGCCGGCATCGCCGCCTTGGCCGGTTATCGAGCGCGCCACACGAAAAAATAACGAATCCCCCCAACAACTTCCCCCTCTCTCACCCCCCTGTCGCCTCGCGCGGCAGGGGCTTTTTTTTGCCGATATTTCCGCGAAAGCCCTTTCCATTTCCCGGCCCGCGCCGATATGCTGGAAAAGAAAAAAACTCAGCCCCGGATTTTGCCCTTATGTCTGAACAAAACGCCGCCGTGAAGAGCGGTTATCCCTATGTTGACCGGCGCGGCATGGCCGAAAGCGTGTTCCCAGTGGAAAACAGCCTGGCCTCCAGCGCCATGCCAGCCACCGCGCACTGGTCGGTCGGTTGGGCCGATCTGATGATGACCATGTTCGTGCTGTTCCTGGTTTTGTATGTCCATCAGGGTGAAAAACGGCAGTTTCTTGGGCCGGAGCGCGGCGAGATCATCGCCGGTGACACCAGCCTGGCCGAAAGCCAGGCGACAGCCGCATTTCCAAAAATCACCGACGGCGCGCCGCTGGTGACGGCAGGCCAGGTGCGAGAAATCGAGCGCGACGACGGCCAGGCGAAAACAATCGCTCCAGCGCCGCCGCCGCCCGCCGCCGTCGCCGATAAGGCCGCGCCCGACAGCCCGCCGGAAGTCCTGTGGTATCGTCTGATTCACGACCTGGTTTTTCGCGAGCGACTGTATAATCGCGCCGCCATCGACCGGCTGGAAACCGGCGCGATTCGCCTGCGCCTGGCCGCTGATTGGCTCTTTCAACCCGGTCAGGCGGCTCTGACCCCGGACAAACCGGACTTGTTGCGGCGATTGCTCGACGGCCTGCGCGCCTTTCCCGCGCCGGTGACTGTTTTCGTCCACACCGACAGCCGCCCGCTCATTGCCGGGCCGTTTGCCGATAATTGGGAATTGTCAGCGGCGCGGGCCGGGGCATTCGCCCGCTTTTTAAGTGAAGAACAAGGAGTGGCGGCGGGCCGGATCACGGCGGGCGGTCGCGCCGATTCGCAGCCGCTCAGTCGTGACAAAGACGCCGGGTCGCAGGCCGCGAACCGCCGTTTGGAAGTCATCGTCGGGCCGTAAACCGAAGTAAAAAAGCCGCCCGTCGCGACGGGAGAAGGGTACTCCATGCAAAAACAAAATTTTCTGGGCGTCGTACTGGCTACAGCTATTTTCCTGACCGGTTTTATCATAAATGACAATCTCGGTCTCTACCTCAACCTATCCGGGTTCGCAGTCGTGGTCGGCGGTACCGCCGCCGCCACCTTTTTAAGTTTTGGCTGGGGACAATTGCTGATCGCGGCGCGGGTATTGCTGTCGTCGTACCGCCGCCGCGCCATGCGCGAGACGGAAATCATCAACCTGCTCATTGACCTGTCGATTCGCTCGCGCATGGACGGCATTCTGGCCCTGCAACGGCAGGAGCAAGAAACCACGGTGCTGTTTCTGCGCCGCGCCTTGAGCTGCCTGGTTGACGGCTTCAAGGCCGACCAGATGCGCGACATTCTCAACGCCGAAATGTACTTTTTCCGCCTGCGCCGCGAAGAGCTTGAACGGATTTTTCGCGCCGTCGCCGGATTCGCCCCGGCTTTTGGTTTGATTGGTTCGGTGATTGGTCTGGTGGCCATGGTCGGCGGCATCGGTGAAACCGAAGTCATCCTGCGCTCGATTCCCGTGGCGCTGACCTCGACCCTCTACGGCCTGGTCATCGCCAACTTTTTCTTTCTGCCATTCGCCGCCCGCCTACGCGAACGCACCAACCAGGAATTGCTGATGCAGAAAATCATCATGGAAGGGGTGATCGCCATCGAATCGGAGATGAACCCGGTGATTCTGAAAACCCGGCTTGAATCGTTTCTCACGCCGTCGGCGCGGGATGAAGAGATGGTATCCTATCAGGAAATCCGCGAGAAATTCTTCGCCGGGCGACGCGGCGCGGAACCGGCCCAGGACGCGAGCGACCTGGCTGGCCGCCAAGCAGACGCCGAAGCGGACGAGGCGAATGCGGCAAACGAAGAAGCGGCGGCGATCACCCTGCGCGATTTGTGATTACGGCTTGAGAATGATTTCTGCCTGACCGTCTTCTATATTGATGCGTTCAACGCCGTCGGCAAAAGCGCGCCAGAATCCACCGTCAGCGCCGTATTCCTTCACCAGGTCGATGTTTTTCTTTTTCAGCGTGCCGAGCCAGGCATTCGGCATCGGCACGCCCAACATCGAAACGCCGCGCAAGGCCACCACCGGACGACCATCGCGGCTGGCCAAAGTCAATCCGACCTTAACCCGCATGGCCTGACCGCCGATGATCGGCGCGTCGGCCTTGGTGGGAATCAGAAGCGTCACACTCACCAAATCCTGGGACAGATCAACCGCCGCTTTGCCGGACAGCCTGGGATTGTTCCCGATGATGGCGTTCAGTTCCCTTTCCGAAAAAACAAGCCGCCGCGCCGCCGCGTCTTCGCTATAGGGCGTCGGCGCGGCAATTGCTTTTGCTTTTGCTTTATCACGGCTCGTCGAGGCGATTTCGCCGCCACGCTCATCCAGTTGCCAGGCGGCCAGGCGGTCCAGCTTGGTTTGCAGATGCTGTTCTTCCACCGGGGAAAGCGCCACCGGCGCAATCGGCGCGGGAAAGAGCCACAGTTTAATCAGCCACAGGGTGGCGGCCATGGTGAGGAGCATGGCCATGGCGACAATCGCCAGCATTTTCCCCAGCGATAAACCGGGGCTGGGCCGCTTTGCGCCGGGAAGCGTTCCGTCCATAGCGCCGCCTCCTTCAGCCCTTGAGCCGCCGCGCCATGTCTTTGGCGTAGTAGGTGATGATGATGTCAGCGCCGGCCCGTTTTATCGCGAGTAAACTTTCGGCCATCACTCGCTCCTCGTCGATCCAGCCGTTGGCCGCCGCCGCCTTGATCATCGCGTATTCGCCGCTCACGTGATAGGCGGCAATCGGCAGATCAAATTCATCCCGCAACGATTTGATAATGTCGAGATAGGCCATGGCTGGCTTGACCATGAGAATATCGGCGCCCTCATCGACATCCAACGTCGCCTCGCGCAGGGCCTCGCGGGCATTAGCCGGGTCCATCTGATAGGCTTTGCGGTCGCCGGATTTCGGCGCGCAGTCGGCGGCCTCGCGAAACGGCCCGTAAAAGGCCGAAGCGTATTTCACCGAATAGGCCATGATCGGCACCTGGTCAAAATTGTTTTCGTCCAAAGCGGCGCGGATTTCGCCGACCCGGCCATCCATCATGTCGGAAGGCGCGACCATATCGGCCCCGGCTTCGGCGTGCGACAAGGCGGTTTTGGCCAGAATTTCCAAAGTGGCGTCGTTATCGACCTGATTTCCGATGATGCAGCCGCAATGGCCGTGGTCGGTGTATTCGCACAGGCAGACATCGGTGGTCAGCATCATCTCCGGCGCGGCGTTCTTCAGCTCTTTGATCGCCCGCTGCACGATGCCGTCTCTGGCGTGCGCGCCCGTGCCCATGGCGTCCTTTTTTTCCGGCAGACCAAAGAGCAACAGATGGTTGACGCCTAAAGCCAGGCAATCTTTGGCCTCTTTGGCCAGTTGATCGACCGAAAGCCGAAAAACGCCCGGCATCGAAGCGATTTCATCGCGCTTGTTTTTGCCAGGCATAACAAAAAGGGGATAGATCAGTTGGCTGGCGTCAAGCCGGGTTTCACGGATTAAAGAGCGGAAGGCTTCATTTCGCCGCAGGCGGCGGGGACGGTATTCGGGGAAAACCATGGGAACTCCTTGCAATGGTGAAGATGATTCTGAACGGGCCAGTGAAAAAGAACGGCGTGTCGCTATTCTTCGCCGCCTTCATCCTGGCCCGAAAGGCCCAACTCCTTCAATTTTTTCGAGAGATGGCTGCGGTCAAGGCCGATGACTTTAGCGACGGACGTGATGTTACCGTCGTGTTCCGTCAATTTTCGCCGCAGATATTGGCGCTCGAAGACCGTCTTCGCCTCTTTGTAACCAAGCGCATACAATTCCAATTCGGACGCGGTTTCGCCGAGCGGCCGAGCGGCGGCCGGGCCGAGAAAACGCCGCGCCTCCGCCGCATCGACCAGTCCCACCGGGCACATGATAGCCATGCGCTCAATGAAATTGCGTAGCTCGCGCACATTGCCCGGCCAATCGTGCTCAGCCATCAACCGCAGGGCGTCGTCGCTGAAAGTCGGCGCTTTGACGCCGCGCCGAAAAAGGCTGGCCGACAGCGAGATGACCAGCGCGGCGATGTCCTGTCGCCGTTCGCGCAAGGGCGGCACGCGAATCGGCACGACGCTTAAGCGATGCAAGAGGTCAGCGCGGAAGCGACCGCCTTCAATTTCCTCTTCCAGGTTTTTATTGGTCGCGGCGAGAATGCGCACGCTGACTTTGATCGTCTTGGCGCCGCCGACCCGCTCAAATTTCTGCTCCTGCAAGACACGCAATATCTTGGCCTGCGCCTTCAGGCTCATGTCGCCGATTTCGTCAAGGAAGAGAATGCCGCCATCGGCCTGGTCGAAGCGTCCCTGGCGGCTGGATACCGCGCCGGTGAACGAGCCTTTTTCGTGGCCGAACAGCTCGGATTCGATCAAATCATCGGGGATGGCCGCGCAGTTGACATCAACCAACGGCAAATGGCTGGTCTGCGACAGACGATGGATGTTACGGGCCACCAATTCTTTGCCGGTGCCGTGTTCGCCAAGAATCAAGACCCAGGAATTGGTCGGCGCGACCCTGGCGATTTCTTCCCGCACCCGCGCGATCGCCTCGCTGGTTCCGGCCAACTCGACCGGCGGCGGCGCGGTTTCGCGCAGCAGGCGATTTTCTTGTTCGAGCTGGGAAAAGCGCAGGCCGTTGGTGATCGAGAGAATCAGCTTGTCGTAGGAAAGCGGCTTTTCGATGAAATCGAAGGCCCCTTTGCGCGTCGCCTGCACCGCGGTTTCGATGGTGCCATGCCCGGAAATCATGATCACCGGCAAAGGCCAACGAGCGCGGATTTCATCCAGGGCGGTCAGACCGTCCATGCCGTCGCCCAGCCAAATGTCGAGCAGGGCCAAGTCGATCTTGCGTTCGGCCAGAAGCGCCAAGCCTTCTTCGGCGGACGCGGCGGTGACGGCGATGAGGCCCTCGTCTTCGAGCACCCCGGCCAGGGTATCGCGGATGCTGGCTTCGTCGTCGATGATCAGAATATGTTTCTCCATTATCCGCCCCTATTCGCCCGGCGCGTCATCGCTGGGATGCAGTGGCAAATCCAGGATCAACACCGTCCCTCGCGGGTGGTTGTCTTCCACCCGCGCGCCGCCGCCGTGGTCAGCCATGATCGTCGAAACAATGGCCAGGCCCAAGCCGGTGCCGGATTTTTTCGTGGAAAAATGCGGTTCAAAAAGCCTTTGCTTGTCTTCCCTGGAAACGCCGGGACCGTCGTCGGCCACCGCGAGCGATACGGCGTCGTGTTCCTTCTCCCAGCTCAGGGCGACGGAAATTGTACCGCCGGAAGGCAAAACCGCAACGGCGTTATCCAGCAGGTTAATCAGACAGCGGCGAATCTGCTCGCCATCGAAGGAAAAGACGGGAATTTCCTCGTCGGCCCGGCTGGTGAAGCGAATCAGTTTGTGCGCCTCGCGGTACATAAACAGCGTGTCGGCGACCAGCATCTTCAGGTCGCCCATGGTTTTGCGCATCTTCGGCATCCGGGCGAAACGGGAAAATTCGGCGACCAGTTCTTTCATCTCCTCAACCTGGCGAATAATCGTCGAAGTGCATTGGTCGAAGACGCCGCTTTCGTCGTCGAGTCGGTCGAGGTAGCGCTTGCGCAGGCGCTGCGCCGACAGTTGGATCGGCGTTAAGGGATTTTTGATTTCGTGGGCGATACGCTGGGCGACATCGCGCCAGGCGGCAATGCGCTGCATCTGCTCAAGTTTTGACAAATCGTCAAAGACCAGCACATAGCCCAGCGGCGCGCCGGTTTCATCCAGCAAACGGATGAAGTTAACCAAGAGCGAATGCCGCTTGCCTCTGATGGTCAGCTTCAGGGGTTTTTCAATCGAACCTTTCCGCGAATGATTCAGTTCGTCGATGAACTCCTGAATGACCCGTGACTGCATTTCATTCAGTATCTCTTTGAAATTGCGGTTGATGAGCAAAAGCCCGTTGATTTTCAGAAGTTTTTCCGCCGAGCGGTTGACCGTGGAAATGCGCTGGTCGTTATCCATCGAAATGACGCCGGTGGAAACGCTTTGCAGGATGATTTCGATATACCGCCTGCGCCGCTCCGATTCCTTCGAGCTTTCCTCCAGAGCGGCGCGGGCCTCGGCCAGTTTGCGGTCGCCAGCCTTCAAATCGCCAGTCATCTGGTTAAACGCGACCACCAACGCGCCGATTTCATCGTCGCTGTCCTTTTCAATGACCACATCAAGGTCGCCCGCCGCGACCCGCTGAATGGCCGAGGCCAAACGCCCGACTGGTCGCGTGATGCCACGAGCGATGTAAATGCCGGTCCAGATGGCGGCAAACAAAATTAAAAGCGTGATCAGCAGCAGCACGCAGATCAGCCACAGTTTCAGCGGCTCTTTGAAATGTTTGAGCTGGCGATAGCGTTCTATCCCCTGGATGATGCCCTGGGTCCAGCGCAGGCGCTCGCCTTTGATGAGAAACGACGTAACCAGCAAGCCCTGGTCGGCCACGGCCAGATTCGACACGAATTTGCCCAGGGGCGTATCCTGAACCAGGTCGTTTTCCTGGCCGCGTTTGGCCCGCTGCCGCACCTCGAAGGGAATCTCCGGCAAATCTTCCTGGTTCAGGCCATTGATGGTGACGGCGATTTCGCTGTCGGCGGCGGCAATCAGCCTGACGGCCACCGGCGCGTCGAGCGCCCGCAAGGACAAGGCGCGTTTGAGGATTTCTCCGGCGGCGGCCTGGCCATGGCCGCGTATTTCGCCAAGCAGGCGCTCATTCATCAGGCGCGCCTTGGTTTTCCCATCGTCGAGAATCGATTGGGCCAATGACAGCGACTGGCGCAGAGATTGGTCGATGGTCGCGCTGAACCAGTAGTCGATACTCGTGGCAATGAACTGCCAGGACACGAAAAACAAAGCCAGAACCGGCAGAAAACTCAAAGTGAGAAAGGAGGCGACCAGGCGGGTTTGCAAACGCAGGCCGGAGCGAGCGGTATTCCTGGCGAAGAACATTTCGCCCAGATACCGCAGCACCACATAGAGCATCGCGAGAATCAGCGCCTGATTGAGGGAAATCAGGGCGAACACGACAATATCGTTGCCCACCGGCAGGTCGGAATCATGGTCGTAAACCCAGACCTGCGCCCAGATAAGAAAAGGCGCCAGGAGCAAGCAGGCGGAAAACGCCAAGGCCAGCGCCTTTCTTTTTCTTTGCCGGATGTGGGCGGTTTCCCGCTCAGGGTCGCCGTCAGTCGGCGGATTTTCGGGATGCGGCATGGTGGTCAACGCAGGGTAAAGGAAAAGTCTTGCCAGTCGGTTTTCACATCCCACAATTTCATCACCATCCGCGCCACCGCGCCTGTCTGTCCGCCAGGCAGGCCGCCGGGGAATTCGCGCTGGTAGAGATCGGCGCGCAGACGCAGGGTGTAGACGATATTCGGTTTTAAGGCGCTCAGCGGCACAAGCGGCGCGCCGTTTAAGGCCATCATCGCCTTCTCGGCCTGGGCGAGATCGGAAAACTCGCGAAAATTCCGCGCGCCGCTGTCTTCAAAACGGTATTTGTCCTGCAAGGTGTCGTAGCGCAAACGATGAGTAAATTCCCAGGCGCCAACCACCCAGCCCGAATCTCGCTCATTCAGTTCGACATGAAAGCGAAATCGCAGCGGAATGCCGCTTTGCAGACCACCGACCATTTCTTCGCTGAAGGTGTAGCGCAACGAGGCGTATATAAATAGCTCGGTCTCGGAATTGTTGACCGCAAGTTCGTCAAATATCGGCGCATCGGCCCGCGCCGCCGCCAAAGCCGGGGCGAAAAGGACCAGGAAAAAAACGGCAATCAGTCGTTTCAAGGAGGTCATCCGGAAAAGTTGGGGAAATGGGCCATGAACACGCTGAAAAAAAGAAAAAGCCCGGCGGCGCTCTCCGCCCCAAGCCGCCGAATCTACCGGATTCGCCCGGCCCTGTCCATGCGCGACGGAACATGCGAACCGAGCGACTAGCCCCTCTTCTGCCACTCCCCAGCAGATTCGTTCTGCGAGCGCTTTTTTGCCTTGCTTCCTGCTTTTGGACTGCGATACAATGCCGACTACATGACAATCCATTGATTTTTCATGGCAAAATTGTTTTACCCGCCGGGGCCTGTCCCGGCGCAGTTCTCCCCATGAGGTCCGTTTATGCCGGTTTATGTATGGAAGGGGAAAAACTCCCTTGGCGAACGAAGAAAAGGCGAGGTCGAGGCCCCGGATAAGGCGGCGGCGCTGGCCCAGGTCAAACGACTGCGCATCATCGACCCGACCATCAAAGAGAAGCCTAAAGACCTGCTGGCGGGCGTGTCCTTTTTCCAACCGAAAGTCACCGGTAAGGATGTCGTTATCTTCACGCGACAGCTCTCGACGATGATCGACGCCGGTCTGCCGCTGGTGCAGGCCCTGGAAATTCTCGAAAAACAGCAGGCCAACGCCACCTTCAGAAAAGTACTGAACAGCATTCGCACCGATGTCGAGGCCGGCGCGACCCTGGCCGACGCCATGCGCAAGCACCCGAAGGTTTTCGACAACCTCTTCACCAACATGATTGAAGCCGGAGAAACCGGTGGTATCCTCGACACCATCCTGTCGCGACTGGCCGTCTTCATGGAAAAGGCCATGGCGCTCAGCAAGAAGATCAAAGGCGCGATGACCTATCCGACCATCTGTTTGTCGCTCTCTATCATCATCCTGGCCGTCATCTTGATCTTCGTCATCCCGGTTTTCGCCGAGATGTTCACATCATTCGGCAAGGCGTTGCCGTTGCCCACCCAGATCGTCATCAACCTGAGCAACTTCGTTAAAGGCTATATTGTCTATATCATTATCGCCCTGATCATCTTTGTTTATGCCTTCAAAAAGTTCTACAGCACCGAAACGGGGCGGCTCGCGGTCGATCGGGGCCTCTTGATTTGCCCGCTGGTTGGCGAACTGCTACGCAAAGTGGCGGTCTCAAAATTCACCCGCACCCTGGGCACCATGCTGCACAGCGGCGTGCCGATTCTCGAAGCCCTACAAGTCGTCGCCCGCACCGCCAACAATAAGGTCATCGAGCGCGCCGTATTTCGTGTCGGCGACTCCATCGCCGAGGGCCGCCCCATCGCCGAACCACTGGAAGAGAGCGGCGTGTTCCCCAACATGGTCGTGCAGATGATCAGCGTCGGCGAATCGGTGGGCGCCCTCGACACCATGCTTGATAAGATCGCCGATTTTTACGACGAAGAGGTTGACCAGGCGGTAGAAAACATCACATCGGCCATTGAACCGCTGATGATGGTGGTGCTGGGCGGCATGATTGGCGGCGTGGTCATCGCCATGTATCTGCCGATTTTCCAGATCGCCTCCCTCGTCTGAATCGCGACCAGACAAAAAATCACTCTTCTGACGCGGAGGATGTCATGACCCTGACCAAAGCCGACCTGGTGCAACAGGTCTACAAAAAACACGAGGGTTTAACTAAGTCGCAGGCGACCGCATCGGTCGAAACGCTGTTGCGCCTCTCAAAAGACACGTTGATCGAAGGCTCCGACCTGCTTTTGAGCGGATTCGGCAAATTCAATGTCAAAGACAAAAAAGAGCGGCGCGGCCGCAACCCGCAAACCGGTGAACAACTTGATCTGGGCGCCCGCCGCGTCGTCACCTTCAAACCATCCGGCATCCTGCGCGACCGTATCAACCAGGGAGAATAATGCCGCCCGTTTCCACCACCGAGGTGCCATGCGCCCCTCGGTGCGCCTGGCACGTTTGTCCTCTTAGGCGAATCGCCGCCGCATCTCCCTGGAGTCTTCATCCCTTCCTTGACCAGGAAGAACCTGCCGCCAACCTCATGGCTTCGGTGCGCGAGCGCGGCATTCTGCATCCGCCGCTGCTTTTATCAGAGAATGAAGCTGGTTTTGTCGTCCTTTCAGGCGCGCGGCGGTTGCGGGCCTTGCGGCTTCTGGGCGGCCAGGAAACAGTATGTCGAGTCGCGCCCCAAGACATCGATCAACGCGCCATTCTTCTTCTGCTTCTCGACGAACACCAATGGCATTCGCCACTGACCATGGTGGAAAAGGTCTTTTTCCTGGCCCTGGCCGCGCGTTGTTCGCCGTCGCAAAGCCTGGCCGACGAATTTATCCAGCGGCTGGCGCTGCCACGGCACGGGCGGCAGGTGATGGATCTGCTAAAACTGCTCGAACTGCCGCCGGAAATCCTGCGTGACGCCCATAACGGCCGCCTTTCCATAGCCACAGCCTTCGCTATGACCGCTTTAGCTGCGGACGACCGCCAGGCAATCGCCATTATCCTGACACAAACACAGATGGGAGATAACAAACAAAACCGCTTTATGCAACTGCTGGCGGCAGCGGCTGAGCTGCGACAGCAAAGCCAGGCGCGCATCCTGGATATGCCGGAAATAGCCGCGATTGTTTCTGACCAGGCGATGAATGGGCCACAAAAGGCGCAGCGCCTGCTTGATGCCTTGGCGGCTTTGGCCTCGCCGGATTTATGCGCGGCCGAACGCCAGTTCGCCAAATGGCAAAGCGGCCTGGCCTTACCCGTCGGCGCGCGCGTCGAGCACAGCCCAGCCTTTGAAAGCGACGCCCTGCGTTTGATTCTGCCCTTTGGCGGACGCCCGGCGCTTGAAGAATTCTGGCGGCGGATGCGACCGCAAGACAGAGGCAAAAAGCCATGACACCGCTAGAAACCCAGTATTTTCTGCAATCGGCGCGAAGCCTGATGCGCTATCATCAAGCCTTGGGCATCGACCGTTATCCGGTGGCGGCGCGATTATCGTTTTTGGACACGGCCAAACCAAGCGCCGCCGCGCCGGACATATCCCGACCACCCGCAGTCAAGCAAGCGCCGCCGCCGCAAACGCCAGCCGCGCCGCGCCGCGCCGAGTCGGTAATCGCCACGCCCGCCACCGTCGCGCCAAGCGAGCTACAAAACTGCCGCCTGTGCCAAGGCGACGCCATTCAACCGCGCACGGCGCGGGCCGGACACCTGGGCCGGTTGGAAGAAACCGGCAAACCGCCCAAGCTTTTTGTCATCGGCGATTACCGCCACGACACTGACGCCGATGGCCCCTTCATCTTTGGCCGGGAAGAAGACGACCTGCTGCAAAAAATGCTGGCCGCAATCACCATCGACATGGCCGACGCGGCGATCACCAACATCGTCAAATGCCTGCCAACGGATGCGCATAACGAACCGGACGACGCCTGCGCCCGCCATTGCCTCGCGCATTTACGCCGCCAATTGCTTGCGACGCGGCCACGCCTGATTCTGGCCCTGGGCGCAACGCCCGCCCGCATCCTTGTGGGACGAAAGGCCTCGCTGTCGGCTTTGAGGAGCAGACTGCACAATTTCTTTGTCACCGAAGACCTGCCGATACCGGTTTTAGTCAGCTACCATCCCGGTTTTCTCCTGACCCAGACTGAGATGAAAAAAGCCGCCTGGGAAGACCTGAAAATGGCCAGGCGATTCCTCGACTCGCTGCCGCTTACCGTCCGCGCTATCCACCAGTAAGACCCCGCGAGAAAGGGCGATTTTCCGGGAATTTCCTTGACGCTTCCTGGAAAAGCCTGCTACAAATTTTCCCATCAGGCAACAATGCCAGGCGACATGCGCATCGCCCGGCGCGACGGCGAAGATTCAATCAGGAGGCGGTAATGGCGGATCGGGTGCAAGGAAAAGTCAAATGGTTCAACGCTGGCAAGGGCTATGGTTTTCTCGAACGCGGTGACGGCGGCGCCGATGTCTTCGTGCATTTCAGCGCCATTCAGAGCGACGGTTTTAAGACGCTGGAGGAAAATGAAGCGGTGGAATTCACCGTCACCAAAGGCGACAAGGGTTTTCAAGCCGAAAATGTGGTCAGACTGACCAAATAACCCGATTTCAGCCGCTCTCCTTCCACCCGCCGCGTCGTTCGTCGATGCGCGGGTTTTTTTATTTCGATTCGCCATGATCAATGAATACCAAACCGATACGCTAACGCTGCCAAGTCCCGACGAAACCGCCAAATTCGGCCTGCTGTTGGGCCAAACCGCCCTGCCCGGCGACGTTATTTGTCTGGACGGCGACCTGGGCGCCGGGAAAACCACGCTGACCCAAGCCATCGCCAAAGGTTTGGAGGTGCCGGACAACCCGCCCGTAACCAGCCCAAGTTTCGCGATTTTTCAGGAATATCAAGGGCGTATCCCGCTCTATCATTTTGATTTCTACCGCCTCTTTGGTCCCGACGATGTGTCGGGTTTAGGTTTGGATGAATATTTTTATCTTTCCGGATGCGCTGTGATAGAATGGCCCAGACGCGCCGCTGGTCTGCTACCGGCGGAATATTTATGTTTGGAATTACGGGTTTTGGCGGCGGAAGCGCGGCAAGTTTTCTGCCGCTATCATAGACAACGCTGGGCGGCGCGCTGGCGAAGCCTGACTGAAAAATTCGCTCTATCCAGGTAAAAATTCATGGACGTTTTTGTTGCCCGTCAACCTATTTTCGATCGGAATAAAAATATCCACGCCTATGAGTTGCTTTTTCGCTCCGGCATGTCCAACGCCTTTCCCTCGGTCGATGGCGAAACCGCCACCTCAAGCTTGTTATCATCATCCTTTTTCACCGTCGGCATCGACATGATTTCCGGCGGCAAACCGGTGTTCATCAACTTCACCGAAGAGCTACTCTTAAGCGGCGCGGCGCGGATGTTTCCGCAGGACAACACGGTCATTGAAATCCTGGAAAATATTCAGGTGACAACGCCGCTCATCTCGGCCTGTCGCGCCCTGTACAACGCCGGGTACACGCTGGCTCTCGATGATTTTGTTTATCAGGGAAAGGAGCAGGAAGCGCTGATTGAAATGGCGAGAATCATCAAAATTGATTTCCGGGCCACGCCGATTCAGGAAATCGAGCGGATGGTCGCCGACATGGGCGTCAAGGGTTGCGAATTTCTCGCCGAAAAAGTCGAAACCTATGAAGAATTCAACCAGGCTTTGGCCATGGGTTTCAGTTATTTTCAGGGGTATTTCTTCGCCCGCCCAGAAGTATTGAAAAACAAAGACATCGCCGCCTCGCAGATAACAATTCTGCAACTCATTGAGCAGGTCAACGGCATGGAATTTAACATCGGGCGATTGGTCGAGCTGATCAATTCCGATGTTTCCATCTCCTATAAGTTACTGAATTACCTCAATTCCGCCTATTTTTCCCGGCTGTCGCCGATTTCCTCGCTCCAGCAGGCGATCACATTTTTAGGCGAGCGCGGCATCCGTCTCTTCGTCTCGCTGATCGCCACCAGCAAACTGGCCGCCGGAAAACCGGACGAACTGCTACGTTTGTCGATCATCCGCGCCCGCTTTCTGCAAAGCCTGGCCGAAACGGCGGGCGAAGATGGCGGAGATTCTTTTCTCTTGGGATTATTTTCCCTGCTCGACGCCATGCTTGACAATTCAATGGAGCGAATACTCAGCCGCCTGCCGATCAATGACGCGATCAAAACCGCGCTGGTCGAACGTCGGGGGCAGCTCTTTTCGTATATCAATTTGGTTGAGTTGTACGAACGCGGCCAATGGGCGGCGGTCGATGCGCTGCTCGACGGCGTCCGCGTCGCGCCGGACAAGGTGCCGGAGCTGTACATGGACGCCGTGAATATGGCGAACAATGTGTAATCTGTAGTATATATGCGCCGTCGCATTATTCAGCCGAAGGACGCCTGCGTCTTTTCGGCTTTTTTTCACGCCAAGGAACACGATGAACCGCCAGCCGATTTCCCTGAAATCCTGCCGAAAAATCTTTACCCTCGATCAGGACAAAGCGAGGCGTCCAGAAGAGACGCTTGAAAATTTTTATAAACAAATCAGAGACTTGCCGATAAAAATAGTCAACGAAGTCCGCCGCATCGACAACCGACGGCTCGACATTCCAGTCTATTTCAGCGTGTGCGGCGAAGACGCGAGCGCCCTCACCGGCACCAAAAAGCAGATGGGCAAAGGCGCGTCGCCGACACAGGCCGAGGCGTCCGCCTGCATGGAATTGGCCGAACGCTTTTCTCTGTTTTCGTTTCGGAATCAGCCGGGAAATTTTCTCGTCGGCGATTACGACAGCCTGGCCGATTATCCGCTTTTGCCGCCGGAAGAATTGCTGAAATCGGTCGGCGATCAGGCGCTCGACGGCGCGGAGCTGCGACAGCTGTTGGCGGGCATTCCCATGCGCTGGGCCTGGGCGACCGAATTATCCAGTGGCGAATCGGTATTGCTGCCGTTTTCCTGGTTTTTCGCGATCAATGAATTCAACGGTTCTTCAGCCGGCAACACCATGGAAGAAGCCGCCTTACAGGCCGTCTGCGAGCTGGTCGAGCGCCATGTTTCGTCTCTGATCAGTCGCGGGCGTCTGGCCGTGCCGGAAATCGACGCCGACAGCTTCACCGATCCGGTGGCGCGGGAGCTGGCGCGGAAATTCGCGGTGGCCGGGGTTGATTTGAAGCTCTACGATTTCAGCCTGAATACCGGCATCGCCACCGTGGCGGCGGTCGGCTTCGACGCCGCCACCTTCCCAGACAAGAGTGAAATCGTGTACACCGCCGGCACCAGTCCCGACCCGCAGAAGGCGGCGATTCGCGCCATCACCGAGGTGGCGCAGTTGGCCGGAGATTTTAATACCAGCGCCAATTATGTCGCTTCCGGCCTGCCGAAACCGGCAAGGCTTGCCGAAATCGCCTATCTTGGCGGTCAGGGAAAAACATCGGTCGGCGATATGCCCAATCTGACCGACAACGATATTTTGCTAGAAATACAGCGGGTTGTCGCCGCGTTGACCAAAATCGACCTCAAAGCCTATCTTATCGACGCCACCAATCCAGTCCTGGCGATTCCCGCTGTCTACGCGGTGATTCCCGGCGCGCAGTTTCGCGAACGAGCCGACCAGGGGGCGGCTGGGCTGTTCGCGGCGAAACTTGCCATGGATTTACTTGACGACACGACCGTTCTCGAAGAAAAGCTCAGCGCGATGGAACGCCTCTTGCCGGAAAACGCCTATCTGCCATTTTATCGCGGGCAACTGGCGATGAACGCGGGCGACACCAACGAGGCCATCGACTTGTTTACCAGGGCTTTGAATGCGAACGCGGCGGATGAGCAAACAGCCACCATCTGTTCCTACGCCGGAAGCTGTCTGAACGCGGTGGGCCGCCACCAGGAAGCAATCGCCATACTGACGAAAGGTCTGACCGCCGACGAGGAGCGCCCGGATATTCACAACAGCCTGGGAGTTTCATGGTATAAACTGGGGCGTTTCCAGCAGGCGATTGAGCATTTCGCGCGGGCCGTCGAACTCAATCCGGCATCGGCCATCGACTACGCCAATCTCGGCGTCAACCACGCCCGGCTCGGCCATGGCGACGAGGCGCGGGATTATCTGCGTTTGGCCTTGACCTTGGACGCTGATCTCGATTTTGCCCGCCGTGAGTTGGCCGTCCTGGAAGGCCAGCCATAAACGAACGCCACACATTTCGCGGCGCTTTGCATTTCAATCGCGCGCCGCCAAGCATGGCGGTGAAGCGTAATTATTCTTCATTCGCCATGGACAATCAGCAAAACCCCCGTTTTTTCCCCGTCGAAATCGGCGGCGTCGCCGCCCTTTTCAGCACCCTCTATCTCCTGACCCTGAGCGGCAACTACAGCGAAGCGCACGACGCCATCATCTATATTCTAGACAGCATGTCCGGGGCTTCTTTTCACCCAGCGCATCTGCTCTACAACTGGCTGAACGCCATGTGGGCGGCGTTTTGGCAGATGTGCGGTTTCGCCGCCGACCGCGCCCGGTGCATTGAGCGCCTGCACGCCTTAGTCGGCGCTCTGGTCGTGACGGCCTTTTTCGTGATTGTCCGCAAGCGAGTCGGTCTGTCGTTTTTCGCCGCCTTCTCCGCCGCCTGTTTACCGGCTTTTTCCTATGGCCTGTGGCTGTACAGCACCACGCTTGAAGTGATCGTCACGCCACTTTTCTTTCTGCTGACCGCTTTGTATCTGCTGACCGCGCCGCGTGTAAGCGCCGCCGCCTGTTTCGGAATCGGCATTCTGCACGGGCTGGCCGTCCTGTTCCACCAGATGAACGCTTTCTTTCTGCTGGTGGCGCTCGACGTTTTGTTGCTACAGAAAAACAGATTAGAGATCAGCCACTTACGCGCCCTGCGCCTATATCTGACGCCGCTGACCCTACTGGTCATTGTGCCCTACGCGGCGGTGATGCTTATCGGCCACTCGTTTCAATCGTGGCAAGAAGCGCTGATCTGGCTTTTGAACTACGCGACGGAAACCGATAAATACTGGCAAGGTTTCAGCTTGGCGACGCTGGCCAGTAGTTGCATCGGCGCGACCCACTCGTTTATCGGCGGACATTTCCTCTTCAACCTGCCGCCGATAAAGCATGTGCTTGAACTGAACCTGGCTGGAAAAGAACTGATCGACAACGCCTTCCTCGCCCGCCATTTGCCGATTCAGACCATATATACGCTGGTCTTCCTAACCGCCGCCGCCTTTGCGCTCGTCCTCGCGGCCTCGATTCTGGCCATGACCCGGCGGCGCGGTTCGCTGGGGCGCAATCCGCCGGTCTGGCGGAGCGGACTGATCTTTCTGACCGTCTTTGTCATCTTCGCCATCATCTGGAATCCGTCGGATGCTGAATTTTGGATCATCCCGGCAATGCTGTTCTGGCTGCTTATGGCGATCTTCTGGCATGGCGACGGCAAGTCCGCATCGCGGCGGCGGGCCGTCGCCCTAACCAGCCTGGCCATCGCCATCTGCCTGGCGGCGGTGAACTACGGCGGTAGCATCCGCTGGTTGACCCAGCCGGAAAACGATTACTACCGCGTCAAAATCGCGCCGATAATCGACCAGGCCAAACCAGGCGACCTTACCATTGTCCGTGATACCTGGATTTTCGACGGGTATATTGGCTATTTTACGAAGAGTGACTATATCGGCATGACCACCTTTTATGAACAGAAGCGCGAGCGGGCGTCAGAGCGCCTGCTCGCCGCCATCAGCGAACGTCTGGCGGCAGGCCAGCGGGTGTTCATCATGGCTGACGCCCTGCAAGGCGCATCCTTGGAGCGCGATGCCGGTTTCGCCGTGTTCCAGAAAGAGGCCAGTGGCAATCTGCATGAACGCTACGGCAAAATCTGGCGGCCCATGACCAACGAAGCGGGAACTGTGTATATACTGGACGCGGCGGCTCTGATGCCAAAGGCGACGCCGCCACGGTAAAAATTATCCACCGCGCCGCGCAAGCCGGGGAAAAAATATCCAGACGACGCGAGGCGCGTCCGACGGCTCGCAAGCGTGAAATGTGGTAACATATGGAAAATACAGAACAAGGGAAAAGCCATCGGCATCCGGCACGCTTTCTGCTTTGTTACAGCGTACAAGCGGGCGCACACGAAAACGCCCGGACGCCCATTACGGGAACAATTCTTTTTTCACAGGGAGAATCCAGCATGAAAAAGCAACTCACCACCCTGCTTGTCCTCGCCGCTCTGACCGCAGGCGGCATGGCTATGGCCGCCACCCCAGCCGACCAACCGACGATGAACTGCCCCAAGATGACTGCGCAGACCGACCCGGCCATGCGGGAAAAAATGGACAAATTCTATAAGGATACTTCAGACTTACGAAAGCAAATCGCCATGAAACGCGCCGAACTGGACGCTGTGACCAACGCCGCGCAACCTGACACGGTGGCGGCGGCGAGAATGGCCGGTGAATTGTACGATTTGCGGGCCAGTCTGCAGGCGCAGGCGCAGGCCGCCGGTCTTGGCCAATTCGGCCCCGGCTGCGGCTTGGGCGGCGGGCATGGTTTCGGGCATGGCGGCCGCCACCACGGCGGTTTCAACAACTGATGCCGTAAAAAAAGAAAAAACTCCGCCGCTGGGGAGCGATAATCCGGCGGAACCTGTAGCGTGTTCTCCTCCTCGACCCCGCGTGACAATCACGTCGCGCGGGGTTTTAGTGTCGGAAAAACTGCGGCGAATACGCCGTTCAACCTGGTCTCTCAATGAATCCACCGATACAAGCCTGGCTCAGCCAACTGATTCTGCTGGCCCCACCGCTGTTGCTGGCGCTGACCTTCCATGAATTCGCTCACGGCTACATCGCCTGGCGACTCGGCGATCCGACAGCGGCCCGTCTGGGACGTCTGTCGATGAACCCGCTGCGCCACCTCGATCCCCTGGGCACTCTGGCCTTTTTCCTGATCAAATTCGGCTGGGCGAAGCCGGTGCCGGTCGATGCTTCACATTTTCGCGACCCGAAACGGGGAATGCTGTGGGTCGCCCTGGCTGGGCCATTAAGCAATTTTCTGCTTGCGGTGGCGAGCGCCATGGCAGTTAAACTGCTCGCGCCTTTGGCTGTCCAAATAGCCGGCAACAGCATGGCCAACGCGGTGACACTGCCGCTTTTAATCATGCTGGTCAACAGTGTGTGGATCAATCTTCTGCTCTGTATTTTTAATCTGATACCGGTGCCGCCGCTGGATGGCGGACGCATTCTCGCAGGTTTTTTACCTGACCGATTATCTTACTCGCTACAACGCTACGAGCAGTTCGGCATCGTGCTGATTCTGGTTCTGTCACTGACCGGAGTTCTGGGCGGCGTCATCGGCCCGGTGGTGCGGGCCGCCAATAACCTGCTCCTGTGATGGAGCCGCCGTTCGCTACAGATTGGCGGCGTTCGGGTCGTAGAGGTAGCGCTTGATTTTGTGGGTGGCGGTCTTGACAAAGGGTTCGCGGCGCTCAAGAATCCGCGACAGGCGCGACGATGGCGCGACCTGCTCGTTGATTCGCTGACGCAGTTCCTCCATGAGCTGGGCCATGCGCTGATGTCGCTCCCCAGGCGATTGCCCGGCGGTCTGCTCGTCAATCTGTTCGTAGTCGGGGTACACCCAGGCTTCCAGTTTGCCAGCGCTTTCCAACACCAGACTTTCGGCGACCCAGGGAAAGGCGTTGATTTTATGCTCTATCGGTTCGATATAAACATTTTCACCGTTGGAGAGAACGATGACGTTTTTCAAACGTCCCCTGACGCAAAGATTACCCGCATCATCAAAGCGGCCCAAATCGCCGGTCGATAGCCAGCCGCCCGGCGACAGGACTTGAGCGGTGGCCTCCGGGTTGCCGTGGTAGCCAGCCATGATATTCGGCCCGGCGGCCTGAATCTCGCCGATACCGTTGGCATTGGCGTTGGCGATGCGTATTTCAACACCGGGCATGGGTTTGCCGGTCGAACCAACAGTGATGCTCTGGTCGCCGAACGGCCCGCCGGCCAAAAGTGGCGCGCCTTCTGTCAGGCCGTAGCCGATCAGGTACGGAAAGCGAGCTTCGGCCAGGAACTGTTCGACTTCCGGATTCAAGGCTGCGCCGCCAATCCCCATCAGTTGCAGTCTGCCGCCAAAAAATTCCAACAGCCGGGCGCAGATTCTGCGATAGATCAAGGCGCGACCCAGGCGATAACGGCAACAAAAAGACAGGACGCCGCTTTGTTCAATGCTGGGCCGCACCCGTTTTTTGTAAATTTTTTCCATCACCAAGGGCACCGCGAAGATGACCTGCGGTTTTTCATGCCGACAGATGCGCTGCAAAATGGCCGGGGTCGGGGCTTTGCCAGCGTAAACGATGCGGCAACCGTTGAGCAACGGCAGCACAAAACCGCAGGTGAACTCATAGGCGTGGGCCATGGTCAGGATGGACAGGAAGGTCCAATCCGGCGAGATTTTCATCAAGCCAGAAGCGGCGTAGGCATTGGCGGTCAGATTTTTATGGGTCAGCATCACCGCCTTGGAATAGCCGGAGGAGCCGGAGGTGTAGAGAATGGCCGCCAAGTCGTCCTCGCCGACTTCGGGGAAAACGAGCGGCGCGTCTTCGGCGTGCAACTCCCGCGCCTCACGCAGATAATCGGCGTAGGTGACAATCGGCATCGCCTCGGCCCGGCCCTGGTAATCATCCAGCGTGACCAATTTCTCGGCGAACGGCTGCCGCGCTTCTTCGATTTTTTCAAGCTGTCGCGAGCTGGTGAACAACACCTTCACCCGCATTTCCGACAGGATATGATGGACATCGCCTTCCGGCATTTCCGGCAGGATCGGCACCGCCACCGCGCCGATCCTGACAATCGCCAAATAGGCGATGCCCCACTTTTCCGAATTTTCCGCGAGAATCGCCACCCGGTCGCCCTTTTCGACACCATCATGCAGCAAGCGCTCAGCCACAAGTAGCACGCGGTGACGCATCGTGGCATAGCTCATCGGCGTTTCCATAGCCATGCCAATCGCCGGACGGTCAGCGAACTTGTCGGCGCTGGCATCCAGGATGTAGTTGAGGGTCATGCCGACATCGGCAAGCAATTTCATGGGCGATTCCGCGTAAAAGGACGAGGGAAAATCATTCGGTGACGAAATCGTCGTTCAGCATCTGTCGCACCATATTGACCAGTTCATCACGGGTAAACGGTTTAGCCAGCGTTTCCACCCGCTCGATAAAGCCCGCCGCCGACAAATACCGTTCTTTAGCAATGGTGCCGCCGCCGGAAATGGCCAGAACCGGCACGGTCGGCGCGAACTCCCGCACATCCAAAATTGTCTTCAATCCATCTTTGACCGGCATCACCAGATCGGTGATGATCATGTCGCAGGGGTCGGCGCGAAACATATTGATCCCTTCTTCCCCGTCTTTGGCTTCCACGACGCCATAGCCTTCCCTCTCCAAAAGACGCCGCACCAACTGCCGCGCCCCCGCTTCATCATCAATAACTAAAATTCGTTTCATCGCCGCCCACCCCGTAATATCCTTCAATCGCACACATTTTTTCGCCACCCCCCCACCAAAGCAAGCTGGCTCTTTTTATGGTCTTTGCCGCGATTCAGCAAGAGAGAAATGCCGCAAAGCGCCCGCCGAATTGACAGCCTCCGGAGAATACCGTACTGTTCGTCGATTGCCTGGCCGAGATCAATTTCGCCAACCGTCGGCACAATCAGCGCCCGGCGCGGGCTTGGGCATTTTCTCTTTTTCGGCGGTATTTTTTATGTTTGGCATTGGCCTTCCGGAAATGTTGGTGATTCTCGCGGTGGCGCTCATTGTCGTCGGGCCGGACAAATTGCCTGAACTGGCGCGGTCGCTGGCCAAGGGCGTCCTGGAGCTGAGGAAAACCGCCGAAAGCGTGAAAAGCGACCTGATTGACGAAAACCCCCTGGCTGACTTGAAAGCCAATTCGCCCGACCTTGCCGGTCTCAAAGCCAGTCTCCCCGAACTGCCCAAACTGCCGGATTTACACGGCGCGGCGCGGCGCTTTCAGGAAGAGATTCTTGAAGTCAAGCCTGAAGTGGTCGAAACGCCACCGGAACAATCGGCGCTTAACACGCCAGTGGAAACGGCGGCGGAGGCGGAAATGGCGGCAACCGCCGACGCCGAAAAACCTCAAAGCCCGCCTGAAGAGCCAAGCGTTCGACCATGAACGCCGGTCTTCCCGCGCTGGAGCGTTTTTTCACCCTGCTCGCCCCGCATTATAAAGAGTTGCGCCGACGACTCGGCGCAACTCTTGTCATGATTGTGGTCGCGAGCATCGCCGCTTATCTGTTCATCGAACCAATAGCCCAGTTGTGCGTCCGCCCGCTGTTTGTCGCCAGCCCGCACATCCGGGCGCTGGTCTACACCAATCTGCCAGAAGCCTTCATCACCTATCTGAAACTGGCGCTTCTGATCGGACTCGGCGTCAGTTACCCATTCGCGCTGTACCAGTTCTGGGCTTTCATCTCGCCGGGCCTGCACCGCCACGAAAGAAGCCTGGCCCTCTTGGTGGCGCTGGTCGGCAGTCTGCTCTTCGCCGCCGGAGCGAGCTTCGCCTTTTTCATTGCCTTGCCCAGGCTTCTGACCTATCTGCTCAGCTACGCCCAACCAAACCTCGAACCGCTACCGAAATTCGCCCTTTACCTGACCTTTGTCGCCCGCGCCATCATCACCTTTGGCCTGGCTTTTCAAATACCCTTTTTACAGGTGATGGCCGCCCGTTTCGGCCTGGTTGAGCGTGACTATTTTCGCCGACACCGCCTGAAATTCTGGCTGGCGCTGGCCGTTCTCGCCTTTATGCTCACCAGTGGCGACCTGATGGCCACGCTGCTGCTCACCCTGCCCCTGGCCATGCTCTACGAAACCGGCGTTTTTTTGTGCGGGCTGTGGACGAAAAAAAAGGGATAAAGTTCTCGCCCACTGCTCGTTCACGTCAGACGCCGCGCGTCAGCCGGGCGAAACCGCCGGGGATGGTGCCCGACGACCAGAAGGCGCGTCCCTGTTTGAAATCGACGAACCAGTAACCGCCGGGTTTGCGCTGCGCCGCCACGAAGACAAAAGGCTGCTCCTTGGAAAAGCAGAGCGGCAGATGCAGACCTTTGGCGTTTCGTGTCGGCTCTAAAAGCGACAGCGCCTCTTCCATCGTCGGCAAACGCCAATCGTGATAGCCAGCGAAACCGGCGGCGTTCAGCTCTTCAATGCGGCGGTTCATCACCCGGTGCGAGGCAATATCAAGGCCGCCGCGCTGCCACATCAGGCCGCAACGCAGATCGATGACCGTATCGTCATCAACCGCCGCCAATTGCTTGGCGAACCCGCCATGCGGATTGTGCTCAGCCTCAAAAAAAACATGGGCGCGAATCAAGGTCGGCAGTTCCTCTTCCTGAATAATCGCCGCAGTCGCGGGCAGACGCACGCCATCGGCCACGACCACTGAATCCCGGCTGGGCAAGGGTTCGCCCATGTTCTCTGTTTCAATGCGCGGGGAGACCGGGCGCACCAGAGGCGACGCGCCTTTGTCGAGAATGTTTGCGACCAGCCAGTCGCAGATTTCGTCGCTGATGGCAAAGCTCTGCTCAAAACGGGCCACCTTGCCACCACTGGCGACGCAACGGGCCAGCATCTCGACGGGCGCGGCGATTTCGGCCACGACTTTCGCGTGTTTGACGCCGCGCTCCATCAAGCAAAGTTTCGGCGTCTCGTCCCAGCCATCGACGAAAAAATAATACAAACGCTCGTTATTGTTGCGCACCCGCTCGCGCCCGCCCCACGACTCAAATGTGCCAAACGTCAGGTCTGGAGTCATCTCCCAATCAATCGCGCCGATGTGTTGGTCACCCACCTGAATCGAATGAAATTCGTCCATGTTCCCCTCTCCTGTTGGTGTATAGTCATGCGGCGGTCGCCCGCGCCTTAAATCCACACACTATAAAAAGGAATGCCCCCATGTCCACCGCTCATTTGCCCATCCTGGCTGGCACGCCGCTGCCGCTGGGGCCGCGTCTTCGCCCGCAGGGAATCAATTTTTCCGTCTTTTCCCGCCACGCCAAGGCGGTTTGGCTGGTTCTGGATGTTTCTGAAGCGGGCGATGTACAACGCCACGAAATTCCGCTGAATCGTCCGGAAAACCGCACCGGCGACATCTGGCATGTGATGATAGGCGAATTGCAGGCGGAAAACCTCAGCTACGGATTTCGCATGGACGGCGACCATGACCCGGCCAATGGCGCCGCCTTCGATCCGGACATCATCCTCATCGATCCCTATTGTCAGGAATTGTCGCCGCGCCGCTGGGGCGAAAAAGCCGTCTACGGCCAAACAACTTGCTGCCGCGTCGCCCGCCATGATTTTGACTGGCGGGGCGACCAGCCATTGCGCCCGTCTGGCGAAAAGCGCGTCATCTATGAACTGCATCCAAGGGGATTCACGGCCAGCGCCACCTCCGGCGTCAGCGCGCCTGGAACCTATCGCGGCATCATCGAAAAAATCCCCTATCTGAAAGATTTGGGCGTCACCGCCGTCGAACTGATGCCGGTCACGGAATTTGATGAAAATGACTGTCCGTTCATCCATCCGGAAAGCGGCGCGCCGCTGAAAAATTTCTGGGGTTACAACCCCTTATCCTTTTTCGCGCTGAAATCGGGCTATGCCTTTCAGCCAGAGAATCATCTGAACGAATTCAAAGAGATGGTGCGACAACTGCACCTGGCGGGCATCGAGGTTTTCCTCGACATGGTCTTCAACCACTCCGGCGAAGGCGGTTACAATGGCCGCACCACAAGTTTTCGCGGTCTCGACAACCAGGTGTATTACCTGCTCGACCCGAAAAACGGCGCCTACCTCAATCATTCCGGCTGCGGCAATACCCTGAATTGCAATCACGTGGTGATGCGCGATTTGGTGCGCGAGGCTTTGCGCTATTTTGTGGTGGCGATGCACATCGACGGATTCCGCTTCGACCTGGCCTCGGTATTCGGGCGCGACGCCCAGGGACGAGTGGTGCCCAACCCTCCCTTGGTCGAACGCATCGCCGAAGACCCGGTGGTGCGCGGTAGCGCCCTGATCGCCGAAGCCTGGGACGCCACCGGCCTGTATCAGGTGGGAAATTTTTCTTCCGACCGACGCTGGTCGGAATGGAACGGTCGCTACCGCGACGACCTGCGCCGTTTCTTCAGCGGCGGCGGCTCGGTGGCCAGCCTTGCCACACGCCTGGCCGGTAGTTCGGATCTGTATCAGTCAAGCCGACGCGGGCCGCTGAATTCGATCAATTTCCTGACCTGCCACGACGGGTTCACTCTCTACGATTTGGTCAGCTACAACCAGAAACATAACGTGGAAAACGGCGAGGATAACCGTGACGGCGACAATAACAATCTCAGCTGGAACAGCGGCATTGAGGGCGACCCCTGTCCGGAGGCGATATCGGCGTTGCGGGTCAGGCGCATCAAAAGCATGATCTGCTTGTTGCTCTTGTCGCAGGGCGTGCCGATGCTGGCCGCTGGTGACGAATTCGGCCGCAGCCAGAAGGGCAACAACAACGCCTGGTGTCAGGATAACGCCATCGGCTGGCTCGACTGGAGTCTTTTGCGACGCCATGAGGAACTACGACGTTTTTTCAGATTGTGTCTGGCCCTGCGGCGCAAATTCGGTATTTTCTCGCGCCCCGATTTCTTCCCGCCGCCAAACGTCGGCGCAACGTCGGAAATTGAGTGGCAATCACTGCGCCCCGGTGAGGAAAACTGGGACGAAGATTGCCGCGTCCTCGGCGTGACCCTCAGGGGGAAAACCACATCCGGCGAGATGTTTTTTTTCCTGGCGATCAACGGCGATAGCAAAAATTTTCAGGTCTTCACCACGCCGCAGCCGCTGGCCGGGCAAAATTGGCGATTGCTGATCGATACATCGTCGCCCGCGCCAAACGACTTCCGGGAAATGCCGCCGGTATTGCTACGGCCAGAGGCGGTTTCGGTCGCGCCGCTATCGGTGGTGGCGCTCTACGCGACAACGGCGCGACCGAGCGGTACCGGCAATAAAAAGGAAGCGCGACCAGCCGCAGCTATCAGCAAAGAAAAGCAAATGGAAAAAACCGATGAGGCGAGTGAGGTCCGGCCATCACAGCAGCACAGCCAAACGCTCAGAAGCGCCGCTAAGCCGCAGGGCGCTGATGCGTAGAAGATAGTGCAGAAGGGTCAGACAAAGACGCGGGTTTTCTTCACGCAGGCGGACATGGGCCGCAGTCGTTAAGCATAGCGCTCGTCCGGATTCAAGACAGAGCAACGAGGCGCGGTGGCGGGCAATGCCGACCAACGCGCCTTCGCCCGCCACCGAACCACCGGCCAGCAAAGCCACCGTTTGCATTTTGCCAGGTAATTCGCCTTTTTTTTGCACAGCGAAGCGGCCATCGAGGAAAAAATACAGGCCACTTGCCGCCTCACCCTCAGAAAACAGCGGTTCGCCCGCCCGGCATTCAACTGGCTCGACATAGGCGGCCAGCGCCCGCCAATCGCTTTCCGGCAGAGCGGCGAAATCAGCGGAGGCGCCCTTATTTTCGCCGTCCCTGGTCATTTCGTCCCATCTCCAGCGGCGTACTCGCGGTTTTTCTCTTCTATCATTTTGATAAGGCCGGGATATTTATCCTTGTGCAAAATCGAACGGAACTGCTCCATGTAGTTGCGCACCAAACGAACGCCTTCGATGCTGATGTCGTAGACCATCCAGTGGCCGCTGGATTGATCCATGATGTAACTCAAAGAAATCGGTTTGCCCTGATAGGCGATCTCGGTTGAAACCTGGGCGATATTGCCCTTGATTCGCTCGCCAACAAAGTGAATTTCTTCGCCGGAATATTCCTCCAAACGCCCGATATAAATATTTTCGAGTAATTTGGTCATCTGGCTGGTGAAATTATCCTGCTCCGCCGCGTCGATTTCGTTCCAGGTTGGCCCCAGAACGCGGTGGCTCATCTCGCGAAAATTGAATACTTCTTTAATCGTGTCCATGATTTTCGCCCGCCGCTCGGTCTTGTGGGCATCACCTTTCAGAGCGGTATCGCTTAATACGCTGGTCAGATGATTCAGCGTCGGTTTCAGGGTGTCGGTCGGGCTAAGGGCGGCCAAAACCGGGGCCGACATCAGACAAGCCAGCATGAAAAGCGACAGAAAAAGATTTTTCATGGCGTTTTTTTCTCCGCATTTTGTTTGCCGCCCTGAATCAAAGCGCGGCGATAATCGACATAACCCTGGCGCATAGCGACGTAAGGGTCGAGGGAATTTTTCTTCAGCTCGGTGTAAATATCCGGCGATACTGAAAGTTTATTGACTATCTGGACGGCGTTCACCGTGATGGTTTCACTGGCGCTTTTCTCGATATAGGTGGTCGGATTGACCAGCGAGTCCACCACCGTGCCAACCGTCTCACGCAGGGTCGATGGCCCCAGAATCGGCCAGCAGATAAAAAAACCATTGCCCAGGCCATAACGTCCCAGCGTCTGACCGAAATCGGCGCGACGACGGCTGATGCCGAAATCGGCGGCGGCGACATCGGCCAAACCAGCGACGCCTATCGTCGAATTGATGGCGAAACGTGACAATTCCGTTCCGGCGTCTTTGAAACGCCCCTGAAGGAACGAATTAAGCAAACGCACCGGCGCGCCCAAATTGGTGAAGAAATTGTCGATGCAGCCACGAATATCGCCGGGCAGGATTTCAGCATAAAAATCGGCCGTCGGGCGCAGCGCCCAGACATACAGCTTATCGTTCAGGCGAAACATCAGGCGGTTCCAACCTTCCAACGGGTCGGCGACCTCGGCGCGTGGAGCGTCGGCGCCGTCATCAAAATCCTCGTCATCCAGCAAATCGGGGACAGTCGATTTTCCGGACGAGCCAAAGCGATCATTCGGAATGACCACGCC
The DNA here is from genome assembly GCA_031287565.1 of Desulfobulbaceae bacterium. Taxonomy (GTDB): domain Bacteria; phylum Desulfobacterota; class Desulfobulbia; order Desulfobulbales; family Desulfocapsaceae; genus UBA8130. Next base: position 69,460 of record JAITSS010000046.1, on the reverse strand, counting down.
GCCGTAATTGTCGTGAAAACTGTCTTTTAAGGAATCGACATCAACATCGACACCCCAGACAACGGCGGGCGACGCCAACAAACACAACAGTAAGAATGCCGGGAGTCGCATCTCACTTTCCCTCCTTCTGAACACTGCCGAAGGCGAATTTACTGATCAGAGACTCAATATCAACCGCCGATTCGGTTTCGACCAGTTCGCCGCCCTCCTGGAGCAATTCAGTCTCGCCGCCCAGGGTGATTTTGATGTATTTGTCGCCGATAATGCCCTGCGACTTGACCGAAGCCACGGAATCAGTGGGGATTTTCAGAGTTTTATCAATCTCCATCGACACCTCGGCCAGATTCGACGCATCGAGAATTACCCGCGTCACCGTTCCCACCGGTACGCCGGCGATCTGCACCGATGAGCCTTTTTTGACGCCGGAGATGTTATCAAATTCGGCCTTTATCGTCATCATCTTGGAATTATTAAGAATATTGACTTCGCCCAAATTGAAGGCCAGATAGCAGAAGGCGAAACAACCGGCCAGGATGAACAGGCCAACCCAGAGTTCGATATTTGACTGTTTCATGGTTTCACCAAATTATTCAACCAACCAGCTTTGATAGAGAGCGCCCATCGTCGTGCTGACAAATTCCTGTATATGCGCCTTTTCCGAGCGCTGAATCGCCTCAGTCGAGGGAAAAACATCCATCACGCCGCGATCGAGGACGATAATCTGATCGGCCAGGCTAAACACCCTGGGAATGTCGTGGCTGACGATGATTGAGGTAAAACCGGACTTCGCCTGGGTGCGGGCGAAAAGCTGGTAAATTTCCTGGGTCATCACCGGGTCAAGGCCAGTGGTCGGCTCGTCGAAAAGCAGGATTTCCGGATTGAGTTGCAGGGCGCGGGCCAAGCCAACGCGGCGGCGCATCCCGCCGCTCAATTGCGCCGGGAATTTGCTTTCGTGGCCGGAAAGCTCAAGCTCAGCCAGCGTCGCCTCGACAATGGCGCGAATTTCATCCTCTTTCTTGCCGGTGCGCTCGCGCAGCGGCAGAGCGACGTTTTCGTAGACGGTCAGCGAATCAAAAAGCGCCGACCCCTGGAACAAAACGCCGAAACGGGTGCGCATGGCGTTCAAACCCTGTTTACCCAAAGCGGCGACATTTTCGCCGCCGACCACAACCTGGCCGCCATCGGCGCGCATCAATCCTAAAATGAGCTTTAAGGTGACGCTTTTCCCCTGGCCGGAACGCCCGGCGATCACCGTGGTTTTTCCCTCCGGAATAGCGAAATTCACCCGGTCGAGCACCCGCTGTTCGCCGCCGTCTTTTTTCGGGAAAATTTTTACGACATCGTTAAATTCGATCAGAGCTTCATTCACAACAGCACCGCCGTCAGAAGATAATCAAAAACCAAGACCGAAATTGAGGATAAAACCACGGCCTGGGTGGTCATGCGGCTGACGCTTTCGGCTCCAAAACCGGCACCGCGAATCTGCTGGACGAAATAGCCGCGCCCGGTGCAAATCCACACCACGAGAACCGCGAAGACAAAGGATTTGATGATACCCAGATTGACATCGTGATTGGTGACGCTATTGCGCATTCCTTCGACATAACTGCCCGGATCGACGCCCATTAAGACGACACCGGCCAGATAGCCGCCGAAGATGCCGACCACATCGAAAATCGCGGTCAAAAGTGGCACGGAAATAAGGGTGGCGATGAATTTGGGGCTGATCAGATAGCGAAAGGGATCGACGGCCATGCACTCAAGGGCGTCGATTTGCTCGGTGTTGCGCATGATGCCCAGCTCGGCGCACATCGACGAACCGGCGCGGCCCGTGACCATCAAAGCGGTGAGCACCGGGCCGAGTTCGAGAATCAGCGACAGAGCCACCGCCGAACCCAGCATCCCTTCGGCGCCGAATTTATGCAACGAATAATACCCCTGCAAACCCAGCACCATGCCAGTGGTCAGGGCGGTGCAGCAAATGACGAAAAGAGAGCCAAAACCGATGAACGAGGTCTGGCGCAAGGTCTCGCGAAACCGGAAGGGACGCTTGCCGCAGCCGCCAAGAATATGCAACAGATAAACGCCCATGCCGCCGAGATCGCGCAGCAGATATATGGCGGTGTTTCCGAGGATTCTTACTTTTTCAAGCAGCATATCGACCCGCTTTACGTTTCTCTCTTCAGGTTCGCCGACCAGCCAAACGCCGAGGCGGCACCCTACATCCCACCTGAAAATCTGTCAAGAAAGCCCCGGACAGCAACGCGCAGCCCTCAATCCAAACGCGGGTCAAAGGCTTCGCGCAGGGCCTCGCCGATGAAAATCAACAGAATCAACGTGACCGTGACCACCAGAAAAGAAGAAAGCGACAGCCACCAGGCGTCAAGATTGGCCTTGCCCTGGGCCAGCAATTCACCCAAACTGGGGGCGGTGGGCGGCACGCCGAGACCTAAAAAGTCAAGGCTGGTCAAGGCGAGAATCGACGATGAAATGCGAAAGGGCAAAAAAGTGATGACCGGCGTCAGTCCGTTGGGCAGCAGATGCCGATACATAATGGTCCAGTTGCCAACGCCCAAAGCCTTGGCGGCGGTGACATATTCCAGATTTCTGCCACGCAGGAATTCGGCGCGAACATAATCGGCCAAGCCCATCCAACTGAACAGCGATAGCACCAACAGAAGCAGCAACGCGCCGGGCTGAAAAATCGAAGAAAAAATGATCAGCAGATACAATTCGGGCATCGATCCCCAAATTTCCGAAGCCCGCTGCAAAAGCAGGTCAAGCCTGCCGCCGAAATAGCCCTGCGTCGCGCCCATGAACATGCCGAACAGAGTACCGACCACCGTCAACGCCAAACCAAACAAAACGGAAAGCCTGAAGCCGTAGAGCAGCCGCGCCAGCACGTCGCGGCCGCGATCATCGGTGCCAAGCCAGTTCTCACGGCTGGGCGGCGACGGAAACGGCCCGGAAAGCTCCTGGTCGATACTTTGATAATCATGCGGGTTCGGCGGATAGATGGCGAAATTGCCAGGTTTTCGCATTTGCTCCAGGAAAAACGGATCGCGATAATCAGTCTCGGTGGCGAAATCGCCGCCAAAATCCGTCTCTGGATAGGTGAAGAACATCGGGAAAAAGAAACGATCCTGGTAGCGCGCCAAAAAAGGTTTGTCGTTACTGAGAATTTCCGCGCCCAAACTTAAGCCGAACAGGAGCAGAAAAATCACCAGGCTGATCATGCCGCGACGGTCGCGGCGAAAACGACGCCAGCGCCTGGCGGCCGGTGTTTGCAACGCGGGTTTGCCTGAATTATTCATCAAGACGCCGAAAACTGATGCGCGGGTCGGCCCAGACATAGCTCAGATCGGTGAGCAGACGACCGAAAAGACCCAGCAAGGTGAAAAAATACAGGGTGCCGAGCACCACCGGATAATCGCGATTCATCACCGATTGGTAGGCCAGCAGCCCCATGCCGTCGAGGGAAAAAATCGTTTCGATGAGTAAACTTCCGGTGAAAAACGAAGCGAGGAAATAACCGGGAAAACCGGTGATAATCGGGATAATCGCGTTGCGGAAAACGTGGCGATAGAGAACCGCGCCCTCGCCCAAACCCTTGGCGCGGGCGGTCAGGACATATTTTTTGCGGATTTCTTCCAAAAACGAGTTTTTCGTCAGCATGGTCATGACCGCCAGGCTCCCGACGGCGCTGGCCGTCACCGGCAAAACGCAGTGCCAGAGATAGTCGAGAATTTTCGCCGCAAAGCCCAATTCACGCCAATTGTCGGAAACCAGGCCGCGAATCGGAAACACCGACCAAAAACTGCCGCCGCCAAACAGCACGACCAACACAATCCCCAAAACAAAACCGGGTATGGCGTAGCCAAGCAGTAAAACGCTGGAAGTAAAGAGATCAAACTGAGAGCCGTGCCGCACCGCCTTGGCGATGCCGAGCGGCACGCACAGGCCGTATACGAGCAGAAACGTCCATAATCCCAACGACATGGAAACCGGCATCCGCGAGACGACCAGGGCGGCCACGCCGGTGTGGTGATAATAGGATTCGCCGAAATCGAAACGCAGATAATTGTTCATCATGACGAAAAACCGCTGAAGCGGCGGCTGGTCGAAGCCATACAGGGCGCGCAATTGCGAGAGCCGCTCCGGGTCGAGACCGGAATCGCCGCGATACAGCGAAGCGCCAGCGGCCACTTCGCCACCCGCGCCTTTGCCTTCCATTTCAGCGATCAATTGCTCGACTGGGCCGCCGGGCACAAACTGCGTGACAACGAAGGTGACAACCATCACACCCAAAAGGGTGGGAATCATCAAAGCAAGGCGTTTTACGGTATAAAGCAGCATGGCGACCAATCAGGTTGAATAAAGTGGGCCGATAATACGAAAATTTCCCGCTTCCGCCAGTGAAAAAGCACAGGGCGTCGCCCAGCCGGGAAATGTCGCGCCGACGACTTTTTTCCGCCTTTACATTTAGAGCGCCCTATTTTACACTCGCGCAGGTTTTTTGGGGAAAATTGGCCTTAAAGCACTGTCTTTTCCCCTTCCGAACCAATTTTTCGGCGTGAAATACGCCACTGGCAGCGCCCGGCGTCGGTTGAAAACACCTTGTACCCGTCAGAACATCGGCGGCGCGACTTTTCTTCCGGCGTTTTCGCGCATCATGCTGATTACATTTTTGTCTTAAAGAAGGAATCTCGGTGCACGGATTTGTCGCACCTCTTAACCAACTACACCAACGGAGAAACGCTATGAGTGGGATTCAGGCCCGGTCAAACGCCATTTCGGCAATCATCAACTACAAACCATCCAGCGCGCCGCTGAATTTCAGCGAAACCAAACCAACAGATGTCTTCGGTTGCCATGTCTTCAACGACAAAGTGATGCAGGAACGTCTGCCAAAACATGCCTACAAATCCCTGAAAAAAACCATCGCCTTCGGAGAGAAGCTGGATCCGAGCGTCGCCGACGTGGTGGCCAACGCCATGAAAGATTGGGCGATCGAAAAAGGCGCCACCCATTTCACCCATGTTTTCTATCCGCTGACCGGCCTGACCGCCGAAAAACACGATTCTTTTCTGGTGCCTGACGGCAATGGCGGCGCGGTGGCCGAGTTTTCCGGCAAAATGCTGATTCAGGGCGAACCGGACGCCTCGTCGTTCCCGTCCGGCGGTCTGCGCGCCACCTTCGAGGCCCGCGGTTATACCGCTTGGGATGTCACCAGCCCGGCCTATATCCTTGAAAATCCGAACGGCACCTTTCTGTGCATCCCGACCGCCTTCGTTTCCTGGACTGGCGAAGCCCTCGACAAAAAAACGCCGCTTCTGCGCTCGTTGCAGGCTCTGAACAAACAGGCCAAACGGGTGCTGAAACTGTTCGGCGCCAGCACCACCATGCCCGTCACCAGCTTCGCCGGGCCGGAGCAGGAATATTTTCTCGTTGACCGCAACTTCGTTTTTTCCCGTCCCGACCTGCTCTTAGCCGGACGCTCGCTCTTCGGCGCGCCATCCGCCAAAGGCCAGGAATTTGAGGATCAGTATTTTGGCGTCATCCCGCGCCGGGTTTTGGCTTACATGATGGAAGTCGAGCGCGAACTCTATAAATTGGGCGTGCCGGTGAAGACCCGCCACAACGAAGTCGCGCCCAGCCAGTTTGAGATCGCGCCAATTTTCGAGCAGGGCAACCTGGCCACCGACCACAATCAACTGGTCATGACCACGCTGCGTTCCGTGGCCAAACGCTACGGCATGATCTGCCTTCTGCATGAAAAACCCTTCGCCGGCATCAACGGCAGCGGCAAACATCTGAATTATTCCATCGGCAACGCCGAGCTGGGCAGTCTGTTCGATCCGGGCGACACGCCGCATGAAAACGCCCAATTTCTGGTTATCTGCGCCGCCGCCATCCGCGCCCTGCACAAATACGGCTCGCTGTTGCGGGCCACTGTCGCTTCGGCCTCAAACGACCATCGTCTGGGCGCCAATGAAGCGCCGCCGGCCATCATGAGCGCCTATCTCGGCGAGCAGCTCTCCGACGTGTTTGACCAGATCAAAAAAGGCAAAGTCGAAAGCTCGAAGCAAAAAGGCGTGATGAATATCGGCGTCGATACCCTGCCGCCTTTGCCGATTGATCCGGGCGACCGCAACCGCACCAGCCCCTTTGCCTTCACCGGCAATCGCTTTGAGTTCCGCGCCGTCGGCTCGTCGCACTCAATCGCCGACGCCCAGGTGGCTTTGAACGTGATGATGACCGAATCGCTTGATTATGTCGCGACCGAGTTGGAGAAACTGGGCCGGGTCAACAAAGGCGAGTTCAACAAAGGCGTGCAGGATCTGTTGCAGACCATCCTGAAAGAGCACGACGCGGTTATCTTCAACGGCAACGGCTATTCCGACGAATGGCACAAAGAGGCCGAAAAGCGCGGTCTGCCCAACCTGAAAACCACGCCCGATGCCCTGCCGGTTCTCACCTCGAAAGAGGTGGTCGAGCTATACGCCAAATACGACATTCTGAGCGAAGCCGAGCTGAAAGCGCGTCAGGAAATCTATCTGGAACAGTACGTGAAAACCATCAATACCGAAGCGCATCTGGTCATCCGTATGGCGCGGACAGTGATCTTCCCGGCGGCGGTCAATTATCAGGGCAAACTGGCCGCGACCTGCGCCAGCCTCAAGGCCATTGGCCACGATGTCAAGATGGGAGCGCTGGAAGATGTCACCGCCAAACTGCGCTCGATGCAGGAAGAGGTGGACAAGCTGGAAAAACTGATGCAGCACGAAGACGGCGATGCCTTGAAGCACGCCAAATACATGTGCGAGAAGGTGTTGCCAGCGATGGACAAAGTCCGCAAATACGCCGACGCCCTGGAAATGGTCGTCGCCGACGATCTGTGGCCGTTGCCCTCGTATCAGGAAATGCTGTTCATCCGCTGATACCCTGAAAAACCAAGAAACTAAACCAGGGCCGCTCTTTTTTCGGGAGCGGCCTTTTTTTGTTGCATGAAGCGGCGAACGCGCGCCTCAACCAATGCGGAGTTGCGATACACGTTCATGATACGGGCGTTCTCGATGCGGGATGCGTAATACTTCTCGATTAAAGGTAGCATTGTTCTCCTTGACACCCTGGGGCTTTTCCGGTATTAGCGGTAACACATTTTCAAAAAAATAACGCTTGCCGCCGGGCGAAAGGACATGGCGGCAACAACGAATCGCAATCAGAAAAAAACGGGAAAAGACACGAGGTAAAGAAAAAACAATGTTAAAGCAATTATATAGCAAAACATTCGTCATAAAAAAATGCATTTCGTCAGCGATTCCGGCATTCCTTAGCATCGGCCTGTTCTTCGTTTCGCCCGCAGACGCCACGGAAACGCCTCTGACGACGACGCGCCTCACAGACCTGACGGTTATCGAAACCCCGATCATTGACAGCAACGCGACCTCACGCTATGGCATGGAATCGACCAGCGTTTCCCGCGCCCAGATGGATGACATGAACGCCCAGGATATAACCTCGGCTTTGCGGCGCGTTCCCGGCGTCACCATTTCCCGCTTCGATCAGGTCGGCTCATTTGGCGGCGCCCAAGGCGGCGGCGTTTTCGTGCGCGGCGGCGGCGCCAGTCGTCCCGGCGGCGAATTGCAAATGCTCTACGACGGCGTGCCCCGCGCCAATCCACTCTTCAACCATCCTTTGCTTGATTTCATCTCCACCGACCCGGCGGGCGCGGTGCGCGTGTACAAAGGAGTCCAACCGGAAGTCTACGGCAATGGCAACGCCGCCGTCGATGTCGAAACGAAACGCATGACCAGGGATGGTTTCGCCACAAAACTGGCGGCCCAGTACGGCTCGAATAACACATTTATTCAGTCTGTGGAACACGGCGGCAAGACGGGTCGTCTCGACTACTATCTGGGTGAGAGCTACAAGCATTCTGATGGCCACCGCGACCATTCCAATGGCGAATTGCAGAGTTATTACAGTCGGTTGGGATTTCAGACTAGCGACCACTGGCATCTTGCCTGGTTCGGCAACGCCACCGATAACTACGCCCTCGACCCCGGCGACCGTCGTTCGCCAACCCATGATAACGATGGCCGCTACGAAACCCGCGACGTCTTCAATACCCTGACTTTTTCAAACAGCTATTCAGAGGCCGACGGCTTCATCAAACCCTATTACGTGAAAGGGGCGGCGCGATGGTACGGCGAAACCTCGTCGTCCGGCGGTAAAATCGACACGGCCATGGATTGGGAATTGTACGGCGTCCGCGCCAAAGAAACGATTCGGCCCTGGCGCGGCGGTGAAATCATCGTCGGCATTGATCTTGATCTGGTGGAAGGCGACTACCAAAGCGGCGCGTCAACCTTTAGCGACGAAAAACTCACCCTGACTTCGCCGTATCTGGCCGTCAGCCACGATATTGACATCGCGGGCTGGACATTGACGCCGTCGGTCGGGGCGCGTCAGTATTTTCACAATGAGTTTGACGCCGAAACCGCGCCGCAGGCCGGTCTGGTCATTAGTCGCGGCGACAGCGCATTGCATATCGGCTATGCCAGAGGCGTCGTCTATCCGGGACTGAACGTCGCCGTTTTCTCCGAGGTGATCAGCCCGCCGATCGCCGCCGCCAATCCGCAAGGCTGGAGAAATCTCTCCGCCGAAGTGATGGATCATTATGAGGCGGGCGTCAGCAGACGTTTCAACAAGCTGGTCAAAGCCAATTTCACCGTCTTCCACGATGACGGTCGCGATCGCTACCAAATGTATGTCAATCCGGCTACCGGCAGACCCGGCGGCTTCGCCAATATCGGTGAATACGACAAAGATGGTTTTGAAAGCGCTTTGACCATAACGCCGATGGACGACGTAAGTCTCTTTGTCGGCCTGGCCTATCTGCACACGGACCCGGACACCATGCCTTTCGCCCCGGAGTGGACATTTTCGGCGGGCGGCAACTGGCGTTTTCTCGAACACTTTCAACTGTCTATCGATGCTCTGTGGCGCGATGACATGTATACCGACAGCTATTCCAGAGCCGTCGCCGCGCCTGCTAGTCAGCCGGAATCGGTCGATGACGCCTTTATCATGAACGCCAAAATCGCCTATTTGTTTGCCGCGCCGACCTTGCATGTTGAAAAGGGAGAAGCCTTTCTCGCCTTCGAAAACCTCACCGACACCAGCTATGAATACGCGCCCGGCTACGATATGGCTGGCTTTACCGTCATGGCCGGATTTTCCTTTTCTTTCTGAACGAAAAACCACCATGAACGCCAACCCGCAATCGGCTTTTTTTGACGAACGCGCCGCCCACTGGGAAGAAAAATGCTACCCGCCAGCGACGCGGGCGCGGCTGACCGAATTGATTGCGCTGTTGCCGTTGCGTCCGCGCGCGACGACGCTTGATATTGGGGCGGGAACCGGCGTGCTCGCGCCGTATCTGCGGCAAATACTAACTGATAAAGGCGTTCTCATCTCCATGGACGTCAGCTTTCAGATGATGCGCCAGGCGGCAAGCAAAAAAAGTTGCTACCAAAAAGGCGGCCTCGTCCAGGGCGACGCCATGCGGCTGCCGTTTGCCGCCGCCGGTGTCGATACGGTGATCTGCTTTGCCGCCTTCCCGCATTTTGGTGATAAGGGCGGGGCCTTGGCCGAGATGTTTCGCGTGCTGAAACCCGGCGGTAGCCTGGCCATCGCCCATCTGATGAGCCGCGAGGAATTGGCGCGGCACCACGGCGGCCACAGCTCGGTGGCCGAAGACAAACTGCCTGGCCATACAGGCATGACGCGACTGTTTCGTCAGGCCGGTTTTCCGGATCCGGAAATCGTCGATATTCCCGGACGTTATCTGGCCAAAGCCACACGAGAGGAATGATGAAAAGCATCCTTGTTGTTGGCGGCGTGATTCTGGTTTGGGCGCTGGCCGTTATGCCTTGCTTGGCGGTGGAGAGAGCCGCCTCAAAGCCGCTGGCCGTTGTCGTCGGCACCGAACTGATCGCCGACATTGTCCGCGACCTGTTGGCCGATCAGGCCGACATCCTAACCTTAATTCCCGCCGCCTCTTGCCCTGGGCATCACGACGCACGGGCGACCGACATCGCCTTCATCAGCCACGCCGACGCCATTTTGTTGCACGTCTGGCAACAAAAACAAAAGCCGATTCTTGACGCCATCACGGCGGCGGATAAAAGTGAGCAGGCTGTTTTCATCACGCCCGCCGCCTCGTGGCTGATGCCGGAAAACCAGATTGCCGCGAGTAAAGAGATTTTCCGGATAATCGCGCCCTTGCCCGGCGTCGATGCGACCGCCATGGAAAAACGCCTGCATCGGCGGCTGGAACATATCGTCGCCGTCACTGACGCCTGCGACAAGGCCCTTTGGCCATACGCCGACACTCCGGTGATGGCCGCGACCATGCAGGCTGATTTTGTGAAACGCCTGGGGATGAACGTGGTCGCCGACTATGGCCGCGCCGAGGACATGTCGCCCGCGACACTGATGCGCCTCGCCGAAGAGGGGAAAAAAGCTGACGTCCAGGTGGTCATCGACAACATGCAGAGCGGCGGCGAGGCCGGAGCGCCTCTGGCAGGCGAGATGGGAGCAAAGCACGTCGTTTTCAGCAATTTTCCCCTGCCGGACAGCGAAACGGCCAGCTATGCCGCGCTGCTACGCCACAACTGCGAGGCGCTGGCCCAGGCGCTGGTCCGAAAATGACGGGGATGGCCGACAAGCCAACCGCCGCAATCGCTCTGCGCGGCGAACATCTGTGGCTACGGGCCGCCCGTGGTCGCGACATCCTGCGTGATTGCTCGTTTGCCATTGAACAAGGCAGCTGCGTCGCCATTTTGGGGCCGAATGGCGCGGGCAAAACAACCCTTCTCCGCCTGTGCAACGGCCTGACTATCCCGTCGTCCGGCAACATGTTTTGTTTTGATGAGCGCATCAATAGCGCCACCGCCCGGAAAATCCGCCGCCGCATCGCCTTCGTTTCACAATTTCGCGGCATGGATAAAAGACAGCCTATCACCGTTTTTGAATCAGTCCTGACTGGCTGCTTCGGCAAGCTGGGCCTATTGCGTCGTCCAGGGCGACGCGAGCGGCAATTGGCCGAACAATCCCTGGAAGCCGTTTCGTCCAGCCACCTCGCCGGACGCCCTTTAGGCCATCTCTCTGGCGGCGAGGCGCAGCGAGCGGCGATTGCCAGGGCTTTGACGCAGGAACCGGACATTCTACTGCTGGACGAACCGACCGCTTCGCTCGACTGGCGGGCCAAGGCGGAAATCCTCCAGCTCATCGGTCAGCTGCGGCAAAAATTTTCTCTGACTATTGTCATGATTACCCACGAGCTGAACGCCCTGATCGATTTATCCGACCGGATCATATTTCTGAAAAACGGCGAGTTGGTCTGGAGCGGCCAGGTCGCCGAGGGTTTACGGCAGGAACGCTTATCGGCCATGTACGATACGCCTGTCACCGTCATCCACCACCACGGACGACCGGTTATTCTGATGTGAAACCATGGAAGATTTTTTGTCGTATGCCTTCATCCAACGCGCCATTGTCGCTGGCGGCATCGCCGGGGCGCTCTGCGGGCTGGCTGGGGTTTTCGTCGTTTTGCTGCGCATTTCCTTTGTCGGCGTTTGCGTGTCGCACGCCGCGCTGGCCGGCGCTTTGGTCGGAGTTTTTTTAGGATTCCCGCCTCTCCCCGGAGCAATGGCCTTCAGCCTCGCTTCGGCGGCAGCCATTTCGCCTCTGGCCGGAAAAGGCGGCATCTCACCGGATACAGCCACCGGCGTCGTCTTTTCCGTGATGCTCAGCATCTCGATGCTGGCTCTGGGTTTGTTGCCGGGGGCGCGTTCTGATGGCTTGGGGTTGATCTGGGGCAATATCATGACCGTAACCGCGCCGGACATCCTTTTTCTCGCCCTGGTCGCCATCTTGTTTACGCTCTTTCTCGTCCTGCTGTTCAAAGAGATTCAGGCGGTGCTCTGCGACAAAGAAAGCGCCGCCGCCTGCGGAATTGCGGCAGATGCGATAAGCCAGGCTGCGCTGCTTTTCCTCGGCGCGGTCATCGCCTGTGGCATGAAAGCTGTCGGCGGTCTGCTGATTTACTCTCTTATCATCACACCGGCGGCGGCGGCCTATCAACTGACCTACCGTCTGAAGACGATGTTTATCCTGGCCGCCCTGTTTGGAGCCGCATCCGCCTGGCTGGGCATATGGATTTCCTGGCTCTTGGGCTGGCCATCCGGAGCCGCCATTGTCCTGGCCGCGACGGCGATTCTCATCCCCTCAATTCTCTTTTCCCCGAAGAAAACGGCGCATTCCTCGCTTTTTTCCTGATAATTTTATTCTGCCGCATAATTTTTTGCGCCTCCTTCGGCCAGAAGTCTGATCGTCTTGAGCGTGAGCTTGTCTTCTTTATAGGTGTTGTCGTTGCGATTTAATCGAACAGTATTCCCTTAAAAAAGAGGGAATACTCCGTTTTGATGGAAGCGCGCATGAACCAAAACAGACCCGACTGCCAGTTCAAGTCTGAACCACCACAATGCCCGAAGACACCGACAACGCCAACAATACCATTTTGTCAGCGGGCGCCGAGAATCGGGCTAGCTCGAACTGAAAAATGTCTACTGGAGAACTGAGGCAATCTATACGCCCCTGGAAATCGCCAGACAAAAATATGGATTTGGCCCGGACTACATCATAACGATAGAAAATATCACTCGCATGATTCCCTTATCGGAAGAAACGGCCAAAAGCATACCGAAACGCTGACGCGGGCAAAACGGCCCGGCCTTTTCCACATTCACGCTCATGTATCGGCGCGGGTCTTTTCTTCCGCCGCCGCGCATGTTCATCAATTTGAAAATTCGCGGTTTTTCCCACCAATCCACCCGCTTCGCCAGGCATTGCGCATTGACACATTCGGCTTCAGGAAATACAATGGTCGGCTTTTTGTCGATTACGGGCGGGGCTTTTGGCTGTATCCCGCCGTTTCGCTGACGATACAACCAGGAGAATCCCGATGTCTATCGTCGTTGTCGTTGGCTCCCAATGGGGAGATGAAGGGAAAGGAAAAATAGTCGATCTACTGACCAGGCACGCCGACTGCGTGGTTCGCTTTCAGGGCGGCAACAACGCCGGTCATACCTTGGTTGTCGAAGGACGCACATTTATCTTTCATATCATCCCATCGGGCATCCTGTACCAGAATAAAACTTGCATGATCGGCAATGGCGTCATCATCGACCCGGCGGTTCTGCTACAAGAAATGGATAGCCTGGCTGCACAGGGCCTGACGGTGTTTCCGCAGCAACTGTTGATCAGTGAAAACGCGCACCTAATCATGCCCTACCATGCGCGACTCGATAAGGCCAAAGAGGCGGCGCTCGCCTCCGGGCAGAAAATCGGCACCACCGGACGGGGCATCGGCCCATGCTATATGGATAAAATCGGCCGCTGCGGCATAAAAGTCGGCGATCTGCTCGATCCCTCTCTGTTTCAGGATAAATTACGGGCCAACCTCGAAGAGAAAAATTTCCTCTTCACGAAAAAATATCAGCTTGCCGCCCTGGATATGTCAGAAATCGCTGAACAATTTGCCGGGTTCGCCGAGCGACTCACGCCGTTTATTGGCAACGTTTCGCTGGCGCTCGACGCGGCGCGGCGGCGCGGCGAGAATATTTTGTTTGAAGGGGCGCAGGGCACGCAACTCGACATCGACCACGGCACCTATCCCTACGTCACCTCGTCAAACACCATCGCCGGCAACGCCTGCAACGGCGCTGGCATCGGCCCGACGCATATCAAGGCCGTCGTCGGCATCGTCAAAGCCTACACCACGCGGGTCGGGGCCGGACCGTTTCCCACCGAATTAACCGACACGGTGGGTGATACACTCCAGGAACGGGGCCATGAATTCGGGGCGACCACCGGACGGCGCCGACGTTGCGGCTGGCTTGATGGCGTAGTGTTGCGCGATGCCGTGCGCTTAAACGGCTTAACCGGCCTGGCCTTAACCAAGCTCGATGTGCTGAGCGGCCAGCCAACCTTGCATATGGCCACATCATACCAGTTAGGAAATCAAACGCTTTCCGCCATGCCCAGCAACATCCGCCAGGCCGAGGCGTTGCGACCAAATTACGAATCCATGCCTGGCTGGCCGAATGACCTGAGCGGCATCCAGGAGCTTTCGGCGCTACCGCAAGCAGCCAGAGATTATATCAAAAAAATTGAGGATTCCGCCGAAGCGCCGGTGCAAATCGTTTCGTTGGGGCCGGACCGGGCGCAGACCATCATACTCAACAACCCATTCAACGAATAAATTCATTTCCTATCTAGGAAAAGATGGCGTTCGGACGAGCGCCGGACGCTGTTTCCTGTCACACACGCAGCAATCACGGGGAAGATACATGGCAAGAATTACAGTGGAAGATTGTCTCGAAGTCGTCGGCGACAGTAATCGCTTCAACCTCATCCATCTGGCGGTGCAGCGCATCAAACAGCATCGACAGGGCGAACCCTATCTGGTCGAAGGGAAGAACAAAGAAGTGGTGATGACCCTGCGCGAAATCGCCAGCGGCCAGGTGACTATGGAAAACATTGATTCCATCTCTTCAGTCGGCGAGGATGCGCCGTCCATTCAAGACGCGATCACGCTGGAAGATCAACCGGTCTGAGCCGTGGCGGGAGTTTTCGCATGAATGTCGATTACTATGAAACCCTGTCGGTCAGCCGCTCCGCCAGCGGCGCCGAAATCAAAAAATCTTATCGCCGCCTGGCCATGCAGTATCATCCGGATCGCAATCCCGGCGACAAGGACGCGGAAGACAAGTTCAAGAAATGCACCGAAGCCTACGAGGTGCTCTCCGACGACCATAAACGCCGCATTTACGACGCCTACGGCCACGAAGGACTAAAGAGCCACGGCTTCCATCGCACCAGCGCCGAAGATGTCTTCTCCAGCTTCGGCGACATGTTCGGCGAACTCTTCGGATTGGGCGGCAGACGCGGCAGGCAACAAGGCCCCACGCCCGGCAACGACCTGCGGTTGGATGTTCATTTGTCCTTCCTTGACGCGGCGCACGGCGTCACTCTGGAAGAGGAAATCCAACGCCGCGAAACCTGTCTGACCTGTGAAGGTAGCGGCTGTCGGCCCGGTCACGGCAAAAAAACCTGCCCGACCTGTCAGGGACGTGGCCAGGTCATTCGTTCGCAGGGATTTTTTCAGGTCTCAACGCCCTGCCCGCAGTGTCGCGGCGAAGGTCGGATCATCACCGAGCCATGCCAGGATTGCGGCGGCCAGGGGCTGGTAAAGAAAAACATCAAATTGCCGATTCATATTCCTGCCGGTGTCGATAACGGCGCGCGGATGCGGGTGCCAGGTAAAGGCGAAGGTAGCCGCGAAGGCGGGCCATCCGGCGATTTATACGTGGTTTTTCATGTCGATGAGCACGAGTTTTTCAAACGCGACGGTGAAACCATCTACGCCCAAATCCCGATTTCCATGGTCAAGGCGGCGTTGGGTTGCGTTTTGGAAGTGCCGACAATCCACGGCGCGAGCAAACTGGCCGTCCCGGAAGGCAGTCAATCCGGGCAGATGTTCACGCTACGCGGCCAGGGCGTGCCCCGCGTAAACGGACGCGGCCAGGGCGACATGCTGGTCGAGTTGCGGGTGCAGACGCCGAGCGGCCTGTGCGAAGAGCAGAAAAAGTTGCTGCGCGACTTTGACGAAGCATGTAAGCGCCAGGAATCCGGCGAGGCCGAGGAAGGCTTTTTCTCCCGCATCCTGCGCGAAGTGCTGGGCCGCAAAAAAAGCGGCAAAGAAGAACAGCCGCAACAGACTGAGAAAAAATAACAGGAAAAGCCATGACCGACGCGCCCCGTTTGACCCATTTTAATGCGTCCGGCCAGGCCGTCATGGTTGATGTCGGCGGCAAAACGGCGACCGCGCGCCTGGCCCGCGCCACTGGGCGCGTGCGTCTGGGCGCGGTGGCCTTCGCCAAAGTGCGGGAAGGCGCGACAGCCAAAGGCGACGTGCTGGGCGTGGCCCGAATCGCCGGCATCATGGCCGCGAAAAAGGTCGATCAACTCATTCCACTCGCGCACCCTTTGGCGATAAGCCGCGCCGACATCGAATTTTCACTCTGCGAAGAAGACCAGGCGGTGGACATTATCGCCACCGTCGGCGTCACCGGGCAAACCGGCGTTGAGATGGAGGCGCTGACGGCGGTCTCGGTGGCGGCGCTGACGATTTACGACATGTGCAAGGCGGTGGATAAAACCATCGCCATCGACGGCATTCACCTTTTGGAAAAAAGCGGCGGCAAAAGCGGTCATTTTCGCTTTACGGAAGTGAAAACGCCCATGGCCGAGCTGGAATCACCCTAACTGGAGCGTGCGATGGAAAAAGAAATACTGGAGCAATTTCGCGGTCAACTCCTGGCCAAACAGGCCGAACTCGAGCAAGCGATGGAGAAAACGCTCGAAGGAATGACCGACCAGAACACCAATATTCCCGACCCCAACGACCGCGCCACCATCGAATCAGATCGCGGTTTTGAGTTGCGCATCCGTGATCGCGAAAAAAAGCTGCTGAAGAAAATCAAGGAAGCCCTGATCCGGATCGACGACGGGGTGTATGGCGTCTGCGCCAATTGCGGCGAGGAAATCGGCGTCAAACGTTTGGAAGCCCGGCCAGTGACTAATCTCTGCATCGACTGCAAGACCTTGCAGGAAAACAAAGAAAAATCCATGGGACAATAGGAGGGCGTTCATGCCTGAGTTGCGCAGGGATCCGGTGCTCGGACGTTGGATCATCATCGCCACCGAGCGCCGACAACGGCCCACCGATTTCGTCATCGAGCCGCCGACGACGAAAAACGATGGCTTTTGCCCGCTTTGCTCCGGCCACGAATACACCACGCCACCCGAAGTCTGGGCCTATCGCCCGAACGGCGACCAGACGCCCAATGCCCCCAATTGGCTGGTGCGAGTTGTTCCCAACAAATATCCGGCCCTGCGTATCGAAGGCTCTCTCAACAAAGCCGGCGAGGGCATGTATGACCACATGAACGGCATCGGCGCCCACGAATTAGTCATCGAAAGCCCAAACCACGATGAGCAGTTCGCCTATATGGCGCCGGAAAAATTGTTTTACGTCCTTCTGGCTTACCGCGAGCGGATACTCGACCTGAAAAAAGACCCGCGTTTCCGCTATGTCATGATTTTCAAAAATCATGGCCGCGCCGCCGGGGCGTCCTTGGAACATTCGCATTCACAGTTGATCGCCCTGCCAATCATTCCGCAGATGATCGTTTCCGAGATGGAGGGCGCGGCGTCCTACTACCACTTCAAGGAACGTTGCGTGTACTGCGACGTGATCGCGCAGGAAATTCATCAGAATATTCGCGTCATCGACCAAAACGAGGATTTCATCGTCATTTCACCCTACGCGCCGCGTACCCCCTTTGAAATGTGGGTGATGCCCAAGGCGCACGATTCCGACTATAGCCAACAAAACAACAACAGCCTGGCCTCGTTGGCCCGCATGTTCTCACAAACCCTGCGCCAGTTGGACAAGGTTATCCCCGGCGTCCCCTATAATTTCGTATTGCACACCAACCCGCTGCGCTCCAGCGGTCTTGACCATTACCATTGGCATCTGGAGATTGTGCCGAAACTGACCTCAATTGCCGGTTTTGAATGGGGGTCGGGATTTTACATCAACCCGATGCCGCCGGAAGAAGCCACCCGGCACATGAAAGAGGCCGCCGCGTCGTGACCAGGAGGATAAGTCGATGAAAACCATATTGATCGTCGATGACGAGGAAAGCATCCGCGTTCTCTATCAGGCTGAATTTGAAGACGACGGCTATCGCGTGCTACTGGCTGAAAACGGCGAGAAGGCCATCCGGTTCTTCTGGGACGACAAGCCCGACCTGGTGATTCTCGACATTCAGATGCCCGGCATGAATGGCCTGGAAGTGCTACGACAGATGAAAACCATTGACGCGGCGGTGCCAGTCATTCTCTGCACCGCCTATCCGAACTACATGGAAGACATTTCCTGCTGGGCCTCCGATGACTACATCATCAAATCCGGCAACCTGACCACCCTGAAAGCGGCGGCGAGCAAATATTTGGGGGAGTAGTCGAGTGGCGGCTTTGTGGACAAGAGAAAAATTGCCGGCGACGCTGGCTAAATGTATCGCCGCTCTGAAAGAAGGGCTGAATTGATCTGAAGGATGACCCGAAACGAACGTGAAACGTGATTTTTTCGCGTCGCCCCAAAGCCAAACCAGCGCGATTGACCCTATTTGAAAAATATGCGACGTGCTAAAAAACGTCGCGGGCGAAGCGCGGAAACGTCTCCCAACATCCACCCATGAAAGACATCCAGAATCAGCTTGACCATCGCCGCGTCGATATACGAAAGGTCGGGGTCAAAACCGTTTCCTATCCGATTACCCTGCGCGACAAGGCGAAAAAAGAGCAGAACACCATCGCCACCCTGAACATGTACGTGAACCTGCCGCATCGCTTCAAAGGCACGCACATGAGCCGGTTCATCGAAATCCTGAACGAATTTCATGGCAAAATCGACATCCGTAGCTTTCATCTGATTTTGGAGAAGATGAAGGAGCGGCTCGACGCCGAAGCTTCGCACCTGGAGATGGAATTCCCGTATTTTTTCACTTCCGACGGCGCGGACGGCTCGCTGGCCGTGCGGCAATGCACGGTGACGATGATAGGCTCTCTGACCGAAACCAGCGACATCCAGTTCAAACTGGTCTTGCCGATCATCCCGCCGCGTTCGGCCCACCCCGGCGGCAACCTGCCGCGCCTGGCCGGGCACTGGGGCCGACTTGAAGCGACGGTGCGGTTTAAAGCCTTTATCTGGCTTGAGGATTTGCTTTCGTATATCGAACAGGGCATCGAATCGGAGTTGGCGATGCTTGCGCCGGGCGACCATAAAACCCTGTCGGTGGAGGCCCTGGTGACTCGCGTCGGCGAGCGCCTGTCGTCCCTGCCCGAAGTGGCGCATTATTCAATTCTTGTGGAAAATCTCGGCGCCGATTATTCGACCTTCGCCACCTTGGAATCAAACTGAGCGACCGCGCCTCAACGCCTCGCTTGTTCCCCCCCTTTCATTTTCACTCTCGGAAGTCGCCATGCCTGACCTGCTGTTTGAAATCGGATGCGAGGAAATCCCCGCCGGTTATATCAAACCGGCCCTAGACCAGCTCAAAGCGGCGTTCATGGCCGACATCGCCGAATTGCGCATCGCCGCAGGCGAGGTCAAAGCCTTGGGCACGCCGCGTCGGCTCACCCTTCTGGTCAAAGATGTCGGGGCGCGCCAGGCCGATACACGCGAAGAGCTGCTTGGCCCGGCCAAAGCGGCGGGCCTCGACGCCAGCGGCCAGTTCACGAAAGCGGCGGTTGGCTTCGCCCGCGCAAAAAACGCCGATGTTAACGATCTGAAGGTGGTCGTCACCGCCAAGGGCGAATACCTGCAACTGGCCCGTGAAGTGAAAGGCGAGGAAAGCAAGGCGCTTTTGCCCGCCGCTCTGGAAAAGATCATGCTCGGCCTGTCTTTTCCCAAATCAATGCGCTGGGGCGCGGGACGGCTGGCCTTTGCCCGACCGATTCAGTGGTTGGTCGCCCTTTTTGGCGCAGAAATCCTGCCGGTGCATTTTGAGCATATCACCGCTGGCCGCGTCAGCTACGGACATCGTTTTCTCGCCGACGGCGAGCTGACGCTGACCGATCCCGCCGAATACCAGGACATGTTGCGCCACCATTTTGTGCTTGCCGACATTTGCGAGCGCCGCCAGGCGGTCGTGCGTGAGCTTGAGACGGCGGTCGCGGCCTCCGGGCTGGCGGGCCAGGTGGCGTCCGACCAGGAACTTATTGATCTCGATACCAATCTGGTGGAAATGCCGTTCGGCGTCTGCGGTCGCTTCGATGAAAAATTTTTGCAGTTGCCGCCGGAAGTGCTGATCACCTCGATGCGTGAGCATCAGAAATGTTTTCCGGTGCGAGGCGCGGACGGCAAACTGCTCGCGGCTTTTGTCGCTATCAACAATACCAAAGTGCGCGAAGCCGCCGTCACCTGCTGCGGTCATCAACGTGTTCTGCGAGCCAGGCTTTCCGATGCGCTGTTCTTCTATAACGAAGACAGGAAAATTTCTCTGGATGATTGCCACGCTCGTCTATCCGGCATTGTTTTTCAAGCCAAACTGGGCACGATGCTGGAAAAGACGGCGCGGCTGGAAAAGCTTTCCCGCTTACTCGCCGAAAAACTGGCACCGGAAGCGGCGGCCATAACCGGCCGGGCGGCGTCACTCTGCAAGGCCGACTTGATGACCAACATGGTCGGGGAATTTCCCAGCCTGCAAGGGACGATGGGCGCGGTCTACGCCCGTCTGGCCGGCGAACCGGAGGCGGTGGCGCAGGCGATTGAAGGGCATTATCTGCCACGCCGCGCCGATGACGAATTGCCAAAAAACGAGGCGGCGGCGATTCTCGGTTTGGCCGACCGCCTCGATAGCCTGGCCGGTTGCTTCGGCATCGGCCAAGCGCCGACCGGAACCGCCGATCCGTTCGGCCTGCGCCGCCTAGCCGTGGCGATCATCCATATCGTCCTGGATCGGCACGATCGCTTTTCCCTGCGTGAACTCATCCAGAAGGCCCTGGCCTTGTATGGCGATAAGGTCGATGCCTCGGCCGAAACCACCCACCGCCTGATGCGCTTCATTCAGGGCCGCTTTGAAAACGATATGGCGGCCAAAGGGTACGACACGGGCATTATCCAGGCTGTGACCGCCGTCGCCTTTGACGACCTGACAGAAGTGGCGGCGCGGCTGCGAGCGCTGACCGATATTCGCCAGCAACCGACCTTCGCGCCGTTGGCCGCCGCCTGCAAACGCATCCGCAATATCTGCAAAGACAACCATGACACCACTGTGAACGCCGGACTACTCGTGGAACCGGCGGAAAAGGCGCTACGCGAAGCCTTCCTCGCGGCCCGCGACGGCATGGCGCCGCTTGTGGCCGCCGGTTGCTACGCCGAGGCGCTCCTGGTCATGCTGCGTTTGAAGGAACCGCTGGATCAGTTTTTCACCCAGGTGATGGTTATGGCCGAAGATGAAGCCACGCGCCGCAACCGCCTGAATCTGCTCACCGCGATTGGCGAGCTGGCGCTTCAGATTGGCGATTTATCGAAGATTCAGGAATAAAAAAGCGGCATGAAAGAAACGCTGATCAACGCTTCAACCGTTCGGACTGTAGGGGCGCGGTAAGTTGGTCAAGCCACCGTCGGGGCGGCCAACCTGTACCGGACTTGAGCCGATACAAACCGCCCCGACAAGACCAACAGATTCTCAATCAGCGTCTTATATTTCCACCAGCCGGTAACGCTCGTTGCCCATCCCCATAATTTTCATGTATTCAAGCTGGCGCAGGCCACCGCGGCTTTCGATGCGTTCCACCAGATCGTGGCGCGCGCTCACCGGCAGGGCGTAGATCATATCAACCGACGCCTTATCGACAGCGAGAATATCGGTCGAGGCGAGGATGCCCAAGTCCGGAGCCGTGGGCGCGGCGGCGCGTTTTCCGGCGCAGTCACAGTCCACGGACATGTTCCGTAGCACATTGATATAGACGATGCGCGGCCCGAAGTGATTGGTAATCGCCTTACCGCCTTCGACCATGCGTTCCATGAAAACCGGGCCGCTGAGCCACGGGGCCTGGTTGCCCTGGTGAATCTGAGCCTTGCCGGTTTTGCCGGAAGCGCAGCCGATGGCGATATTTTTCAGTGAACCGCCGAAGCCGCCGATGGCGTGCCCCTTGAAATGGGTGAGCGCCAACAGCGAATCGTAGTTGAGCAGATGTTTGCCGACCGCGACTTCCGTCAGTTGTTTGCCGCCGGGAATCGGCAGCGTGACGTCGCCGTCTTCGTCCATGATGTCCACGGGACAGAATGTCCAACCGTTTTCCAGAATGGTTTGCCGGTGGCTCGCCGTTTCCCGCCGAGGGCTGTTGTAGAGGACATTGCATTCGACGATGGTCGCGCTGGGAATGCGGGCAATAAGCTCGCGCACCATTTGGCGCGGCAGGATATTCGGCCCGCCCGGTTCGCCGGTATGCAGTTTGACGGCGATTTTGCCGCTCAGCTTGCCGCCGACACGCTCATAGGCTTTGATGAGATTGGCGCCGCTGATTTCTTTGCTGAAATAGACGGTTGCCTGATTATCTGGTTGCGCCAACGCGCCGCCGGGAAAAGCGCCGAGCGTCAGCATCCCCGCCGCCATTGTTCCGGTTTTGATAAAGGCGCGTCTGGAAAGATTGTTCTTTTTCATGGTGTTCCTCCTCTGTGTGATGGGATGCCTCCGATGCCGCCATCATACCATGCGGCGGCGGATTTTTTCTTCCCTTGTCGCGCCCCGGTCTGTCTGGTATTTTCCCGCCCCGTCATTGTTTTTTTCTGATGTTATTGAATTTCCTAAATAATTTTATCAATTCCATCTATCGGAACGCCTCCCGGCCCGCCCGCTTCGTTTTCGCCTGTCTGCGACACCCGCCGACAGCGGGCAGAGGCGGGTCGCATCAGCGCCGGGACGATTCCACCGTGGCGCCGCCGCATCAGCAAGCATGGTCGGCAAAAACCGCGACATACACGCCGGAGACGGTCCGGCGAAAAGGTATCCACCATGCGTCTACTCCTGAACGCGCTCGCCTTGTTCATCGTATCGGGCGGACTCGCCCTGTTAAGCTACCATGTTCCGCGTCTGATGCGGTCGCTGTACGCCACCGCCAATCTCGCGGCGATGCTTGTCGCGCTTACGGCCCTCGTCGATTTGCACAGCCGACCGGAGACGCCCTCTTCCTTCAGTCTTTCCTGGCTGGGCAGCTTTCAGCTCAACTTCGCCATTGACCCGCTTTCGCTCTTTTTCCTGGCGCTGATCCTCATGGTATCGCCGCTCATCGCCCTGTATGGCGGCCAATATCTCGGCCACGGGCAGGAACATCGGCGCAACGCCGTCAACCTGTTTCTTTTTAATCTCCTGGTCGTCTCAATGGCCCTGGTGACGATGGCCAGCGACGTCGTTTCCTTCGCGTTGGCCTGGGAGTGCATGTCGCTTTCTTCATTCCTTTTGATTCTGCACGAGTACGACAAAGACGAAACGCGCTCGGCAGCCGGTTTGTATTTTCTGTTCACCCAGGCGGGCGCTTTGTGCATCTTTGCCGCTTTCGGCATTGTCTACGCCGCCTGCGGCTCGCTGGATTTCGCCGCCTTCGCCGGGGCCGCCCCGGCCATGAAAACCGCCGCCTTTCTCGTGGCCTTGGTCGGCTTCGGTTCAAAGGCCGGTGTCGCGCCGCTGCACATCTGGCTGCCGCGCGCCCATCCCGCCGCGCCCAGCCATGTGTCGGCTTTGATGTCGGGCCTGATGATCAAAATGGGCGTTTACGGCATCCTGCGCCTGTTCTTTTCGCTGGCCTACACCGCGCCATTTTGCGGCCAGGTCGTCCTGGCTCTGGGCATCGTCTCCGGCATTTTCGGGGTGGTGATGGCCCTGGGCAAACACGAACTGAAGCGGCTACTCGCCTATTCAAGCATCGAAAATATCGGCGTTATCCTGATCGGCCTCGGCCTCGGCATGATTGGCCTTGCCGCTGGCGACAAGACGATGGCCGCCTTCGCCTTCGCGGGCGGGCTTTTGCATACGCTGAATCACGCCCTGTTCAAATCGCTGCTCTTCATGGGCGCGGGCGCGGTCATTCAGCAAACCGGGCTGCGCCACATTGATCGCATGGGCGGCCTGATGAAAACCATGCCGATAACCGGCCGGAGCGTTGTCGTCGGCTCGACGGCCATTGCCGGATTGCCGCCCTTTAACGGCTTCATCAGCGAATTTCTGATTTACTACGCGGCCTTTCTGGGAGCGCGGCTTACTGGCATTGACGCGCTTTTCGCGGTGGCGGCGATTCTGGCCCTGGCCTTCATCGGCGGCCTAGCCGCGGCCTGCTTCACCAAGGTGGCGGCCATAGTCTTTTTGGGCCAGGCGCGAAAACCATTGCAACCACCAGCCGGCGAGGTCGGATGGTCCATGCGCCTGGTGATGATCGCCTTTGCCCTGGCCTGTCTGGTGATTGGTCTGTGGCCGGAACCCTTCATCGGCCTGGCCTTTACCGCCATATCCGGCCTGTTGCCCGGCCCGGACGCCGCCGCCCAGACGATGATCGCCCGCCTCGGTTGGGCGACGCGAATCTTCTTCACGCTGTTTCTCGTCACCGCCCTGGCGCGGCGTTTCGCCTATCGCAAAAAAATTGTCGCCCACGGCCCGACCTGGGCTTGCGGTTTCAACCAGCCGACCGCGCGCATTCAGTATACTGGCGCCTCGTTCGTCCGAAGCCTGACTACTTTTTTCCACCCGATAATCCAAGAGCGGCGGGACTATTCCGGCCTTGGCGACAAGAACATGTTCCCGGTCTGGACGGCCCGCTACGCCAGCCGCATCGACGACCCGGCGGAAACCAGCCTCAGGCATGTGCTGGCCCCGGCGGTATTCAAGGGCGCGGCTTGGCTGCGTTTTATCCAGCAGGGACGCATTCAGCTCTATATCGCCTATATCGTCGCCGCCATCGTCGCCTTACTGTTCGCCCTTTAGTCGCGCTCATGGAAGCCATTATGGAATCGCTCGTATCATTTTTCATCGCGCTGGCCGCCGCGCCGTTGTTGCCGGGGCTGATTTTAAAAGTCAAAGCCTGGTTCGTCGGCAAAAAAGGGCCGCCGCTGTTGATCCGCTACTACTCCCTGGTCAAGCTGCTGCGCAAAGGCGCGGTCTATAGCGACAGCGCCGGTTTCGTCTTTCGCCTGGGGCCGCTCATCTCCTGCGCCGCCGCCGTGATGGCTTTGGCTTTCTTCCCCTTCGCCGGGATACAGCCGCTCATCGCCTTCGACGGCGACATCATCGTTCTGGCCTATATCCTGGCAACCGGCCGTTTTTTTACCATGCTGGCGGCGCTTGACACCGCTTCGCCCTTTGAGGGCATGGGCGCGGCGCGGGAGGCGTTTTTTTCGACGCTGGCCGAAGTCGCCCTGTTTGTGCTGATCATTTTTTTCTGGCGGGTCAGCGGCGGCCTGAGTCTGGCCGGTTGGTTCACCGGCGCGCATCCGGTATCGTTCGCCGGGGCACAGGGCGCGCTGCTGCTTTTGGTGATTGTTTCCCTCTTCATGCTGCTTCTGGCCGAAAATTCGCGGGTGCCGGTCGATGACCCGGCCACCCATCTTGAACTGACGATGATCCACGAGGCGATGATCCTTGACCACAGCGGCCCGGATTTGGCGCTGATCGAATTGGGCGCTTTCTGCAAACTGTTCTTCTACGCCGCCTTCGTCGCCGCCTTGTTCCTGCCGCCCTGGCCGCTCGCGCCGATACCGGCCCTGGCGCTTTTTTACGCCCTCGTTGTTCTGGTCTATCTGGTCGTCGGCGTGATTGAATCAAGCACCGCCCGGCTGCGTATGGACTTGGCGCCTCGCTACATCCTGACCTCATTTGCCGTGGCCTTCTTCGCCCTTATCCTCACCGTGGAGTTTTTCCCATGAATAGCTTCGCCGACGCCATATTAGTCGCGATTCTGCTGATTTCCCTGTTGTCGCTGGCCTCAAGCCGCATTGTCGCGCTGGTCAAGCTGATGGCCCTGCAAGGCGCCTTGGTGTCGCTCACGCCGCCGATGATGGCGGCTGATGCGACCGATGGCGGCGTGGCGCTGTTCTGCCTCATCATGCTGGCGGTGAAAGCGGCGCTGATCCCCTGGCTTCTGGCGCTGGCCCTCACGAAAGTCGCCATTAAAAACGAGGTTGAGCCGATCATCGGCTACCACGCTTCGTTGGCCGTCGGCCTGATCTTCATGCTTGTCGCCACGCATCTCACCGGCAAATTGGGCCTGCCTTTAAGCGACGGACGCGGCCTGGCTTTGGCCGCCGCCTTCACGACCATGGCCAGCGGCCTCTTTCTCATGATGAGCCGCACCAAGGCGATCACCCAGGTCATCGGCTATCTGATCCTGGAAAACGGCATTTACCTGACTGGCGCGACCTTAACCCGGCACAGTCACAGCCACTACATCGTCGAGTTTGGCATCCTGCTCGATCTTTTAGTCGCGGTGATGCTGATGGGCATCATCGTCAACAACATCAACCGCGCCTTCGACGACGTGGATACTTCACGCTTGGAAAGCCTCAAGGACTGACGCCATGTTTTTAAGCCTGCTCCTGCTTTTGCCGTTGGCTCTCGGCCTGTGCGCCTTCGGCGTGTCGCCGCACTCCGGGCGCATCCTTCTGGTTTCTGGCGGCGCGGCGCAATTAGCGCTGACCCTTTTGGTCTGGCCAGGCGGAAAAGACCTGACCATGCGCGGTTTTTTCGCGCCCGCGCCCGCCGGGATGCTGGTTTTACTGGTCATCGTCTTCATCTTTTTCTTCATCTCCTGCTACGCGGTTTTTTCTATGCGGGCCGCCAAAGAGGCGGATGAACCAATCTTCCACGGCTGCGCCCTGATTTTTCTGGGACTGATGACCATGGCCGCCCTGGCCGATCATCCGATTGTCCTGTGGATCGCCATCGAGGCCACCACCCTGGCCAGCGCGCCGCTGATTTTTCTGCATCGATCCAAAGAGGCGCTGGAGGCGACCTGGAAATATGTGCTGATCTGCTCGGTTGGCATCGCCCTGGCATTGCTCGGTTTTTTCTTCCTCAGCCTGTCTTTGGAACGCGCCGACCTGGCCTTGCCCCTCAGCTTTTCAACCCTGGCGACCGTCGCGCCGCTGCTTGACCCGCTGTGGCTGAAGGCCGCCTTTCTCTTCGTTTTGATCGGCATGGGCACGAAGATGGGTTTGGCGCCGATGCACACCTGGTTGCCGGACGCGCATAGCGAAGCGCCCAGCCCGGCTTCGGCCCTGTTATCGGGCGCTCTGCTGAACTGCGCGTTTCTGGCCATTTATCACTTGCACCACCTGATGCGCCTGGCCGGCATGGGCGATTTTTCCGGCTCGCTCTTGATTATTTTCGGGCTGTTTTCGATCTTTGTCGCCGGGATTTTTCTGCTCAATCAGCCGGATTACAAACGAATGCTCGCCTATTCGAGCGTCGAAAACATGGGCGTCATCGCCTTAGGCGTCGGCATCGGCGGTTTGGGCGTCTATGGCGCGATGCTGCATCTCCTGCACCACTCACTGATTAAATCCTCGCTCTTTTTATCATCGGGCAACATGTATCTGGGCTTCGCCAGCAAATTGATCGCCCAAAGCAATGGCATGAGCCGCCTTTTGCCGAAAACCTTCGTCACTTTTTTCGCCGGCTTCCTGGCGCTGACCGGCCTGCCGCCCTTCGGCCTTTTCATCAGCGAGCTTTTGATCATGCTGGCCGCTTTCCGCGAGCGCCACATCGTCGCCGCCGTCCTGCTCGTCGCCGGATTAGCCTTGGTCATCACCGGCCTGACCAGAAATGTTCTGGCGCTGTCGTTCGCGCCACCGACGCGGCAACAACCGCTAGTCGCCGAAGAAATGCCGCGCATCCTGCCGCCCGCGATTCTGCTGCTCGCTTCCGTCGCCCTCTGTATCTGGTTGCCGCCGCCGTTGCGCGAGGTCATCATCCAGGCGGTGACGCTTTTGGGAGGCGTCATCCATGGCTGATTTTTTGCAAATAGAAAATGGCCAGGCACTGCCGCTTGCGGCTGTCCCCACCATCGGCTTGGCCCGTTTCGCCCGGCTGATCCGTGATTTCACGCAATCCGGCGGCGCGATTGTCCAATTTTTCGCCCATCAAGAACAGGCGCGGCCAAACTGCCACCGCCTCTACGCGGTGACGCGAGGCAGCGGGTTATTTGCGCTCGCCACCGAAGTGGACGGTGATTTTCCCTCGCTGACCCTGGCCGCCGGGGCCAAATTCGCCATGTTCGAGCGGGAAATCGCCGAGCAGTACGGCATCAAACCGACTGGACATCCCTGGTTGAAGCCGCTGCGCCGCCATGATCGCGACTATGAGTATTTCACGGTCAAAGGCGAGGGCGTCCACGAAGTCGGCGTTGGCCCGGTGCACGCCGGCATCATCGAACCCGGCCACTTCCGCTTCCAGTGCGCCGGCGAAGAAGTGCTGCACTTAGAAATCAGGCTCGGTTATCAGCACCGTGGCCTTGAACGCCTGTTCACCACAGCGCCGCGCGGGCGTTTGCCGATCATCGCCGAATCAATCGCCGGGGACACGGCCATCGGCCACAGTCTGTGTTTTTGCCAGGCAATTGAAGCCATGGCCGGGATTGAAGTCGATGCCGCCGCCTCGTCCGCGCGTGTCATCGCCCTGGAGCTGGAGCGTTTGGCTAACCATGTCGGCGACTTGGGCGCCTTGAGCGGCGATGTCGCCTTCGCGCCGCCCGCCGCCTATTTTGGCCGCATCCGTGGTGAATTTCTGAATTTGCTGCTACTCATGTCAGGGAATCGCTTCGGCAAAAGCCTGGTCAGACCGGGCGGCGTCGGCCAGGCGCTTGGACCGATGCAATTCGACGCCATCCTGGAAAAAATCGCCGAACTGCGCCCGCAACTGAAACAGGTCTGCGACCTGTTGTTCACCGCGCACACGGTGACGGCGCGTTTCGAGCGGGCCGGTCTGGTCAACCGCGAAATCGCCGAGCGCCTGGGCCTGGTCGGTCCCTGCGCCAGGGCTTCCGGCCTGGAATACGACGCGCGCGAATTTTTCCCCAGCGAATGCTATGCCACTTTGCCAGGCAACGTCCTGGGCCTGACCCAGGGCGATGTATTAAGCCGGGCATTGGTCAGGCGCGACGAGATTTTCCACAGCCTCAATCTGGTTGAAACCCTGGCGCAAGCTGCGGCTGATTGCCAGGCCGCCGCCGATTGGCGCGCCTGTTCACCCGCGCCGGAACACTTGGTTGTCACCGTCAACGAAGGTTGGCGCGGCGAGATTTCGCACTGCCTGATCACCGACGCCGCCGGGCGCATCGCCCGCTATAAAATCAAAGATCCGTCGTTCCACAACTGGATGGGCCTGGCCATGGCCCTGCGCGGCCAGGGCATTTCCGATTTTCCGCTGTGCAACAAGAGCTTCAACCTCAGCTATTGCGGTTTTGATTTGTAAGGGAAAAATCCATTTCGCAATCATCAGGATACAACCATGCTGAAAATCATCGGAACCCGGCTCAACCAGGGCATGAGAACCACTCCCTGGCCAAAAAAGCCGGTGACGCTCGCCGCCAGCTATCGCGGTTTGCCACGGCTGAACGACCAGTGCGACGCGGCGATCATCGGCCAATGCGCCGAACAGTGTCCGCAACAGGCCATTGATGCGGCGGCGAAAACCATCGACCTGGGTCGTTGCGTGTTTTGCGGCGATTGCGCCGGTGATTTCGTCCGCTTCACCAACGATTTTCGCCTGGGCTGCGCCGCGAGAAGCGATTTAATCACCGCTGGCGACCTGCCCGACCTGGCCAGTCGCGCCAAGGAGCAGTGGCGGAAACTCTTTGGCCGCTCGCTGCAAATTCGCCAGGTTTCAGCGGGCGGCTGCAACGCCTGCGAGGCCGACACCAACGTGCTCGGCACCCCCTTTTTCGACCTGTCGCGTTTCGGTATTGATTTCGTCGCATCGCCGCGCCATGCCGACGCCCTGCATGTCACCGGGCCAATCAGCAAAAACATGAAAAGCGCTTTGCTCGACACCTATGCCGCCATGCCGGAACCGAAGGCGGTGATCGCCGCCGGTTGCTGCGCCATCTCCGGCGGGCCGTTTTACGGCTCGGAAGAAATCATCGGCGACCTCAACTCGCTGATTCCCGTCGATCTGTACATCCCTGGTTGCCCGCCGCATCCGATGAGCACACTGCACGCCCTGGTAACATTCTTCAAAGGCCGGGCGGAACGGTAGCGGCGCGTCTCCATTGCCATAAGCCACTTTTCAATTGCAATTCCGGTTGGCCTCGCTACTGTGCGCGGGCGGCGGCGGGGCCGTCGCGACCAATCTTCACAACCCATCACGCCAAAGAAATCGGAGGGAAATATGTCGGGTTCATCGTGTTCCAGCTCCTGTTCGTCGGCCAGCTCGTGCGCCAGCAAAGAATCGCAGCAAGCGCAGGCCGCCCAGCAGGAAAACGCCATCAGCAGATCGCTTGGTAAAATCAAACACAAAATCCTGGTCATGAGCGGCAAGGGCGGCGTCGGCAAATCGACGGTCTCAGTCAATCTGGCCCTGGCCCTGGCCAAAAACGGCCACCGCGTCGGTCTGATGGATGTCGATATTCATGGGCCGGATGTGGTGCGGATGCTGAATCTGCAAGGAACGTTGCAACCGCCCGCGACGCCGGACGGCCTGATCGCGCCGCTGCAATACAATGAGAACGTAAAAGTGGTGTCGCTCGAATACATGATGAAAGACCGCGATGAGGCGATCATCTGGCGCGGCCCTTTGAAAATGCAGGCGATTCGCCAGTTTGTCGGCGATATGGATTGGGGCGAGCTTGATTATCTGGTCATCGACGCGCCGCCTGGCACCGGCGACGAGCCGTTGACCGTGGCGCAAACCATTCCACTGGTCAAAGCCGTCGTCGTCACCACGCCGCAAAAAGTGGCTTTGGCCGATGTGCGAAAATCGATCAACTTCTGCAAAGCGGTCAAGATGGAGATCGTCGGCGTCGTCGAAAACATGTCTGGTCTGATCTGCCCGCACTGCGGCGAAGTGGTCGAAGTCTTCAAAAGCGGCGGCGGCGAAAGCATAGCCAGGGAATTCGATCTCCCCTTTCTGGGCCGCATCCCGATGGACCCGAAGGTGGTGATGGCCGGTGACGACGGCCTGCCATATTTAAGTGAAAACGCTGACAGCCCGGCGGCCCAAGCCTTCGCCAATGTGGTGAAAGCCGTAGAATTGCGCCTGCCGCCCGGCAAACCGTCCGGGCCGTTGCCGATGGCCGGTTGCGGCTGTTCCTGCGGCTGAGACCAATTGGCCGCGCCGCGATGGACGCCAATACCGCCCTGACCTGCTTTATCGCCGTCACCCTGGTCACGCTGACGCCAGGCATGGATACCTTTCTGGTGATCCGCAACGCGGCGCGGGGTGGGCTGAAGGATGGCCTGGCAAGCGCCTTCGGCATCTGTTGCGGCCTGTTCGTCCATGCCGCGGTGTCGGCTTTGGGCGTGTCGATGATTCTTCTGCATACCGCCTGGGCCTTCAGCCTGTTTAAGCTGGTCGGCGCCCTGTATCTGATGTGGTTGGGCCTGGCCAGTTGCCGCAAAGCCGCAAGCGGCGCAAGCGGCCTTTGGGCCGATCTTCCGCCGAACCAGTCGGAGGTCTTTCACCCGCGCCGCTCGTTGCGCGAAGGTTTTTTATCCAACGTCTTAAATCCCAAGGCGGTGGTGTTTTATCTGGCCTTCCTGCCGCAGTTCATCGACCCGACCCGCGCCGCCGTGCCGCAATCGCTTTTGGTCGCCGCCATGCACTTCACAGTGGCAATGATCTATCTGGCTATTCTGTCGGCCACGGTCGAAAAAGCCAGACGCTTTCTGCGCAAACGGCGCGTCGCCGCCTGCTTCGACTTCCTGACCGGCGCGATTTTCTTTGGCCTCGGCGCGCGGCTGCTGTGGGAAAAACAGCCGTAGCGGCCGCTCGAATCACAGCGCGTCGGCCGTTTTGGAAAAGAATTGACACGAACCGGCAATACCGGTAATTCCCGCAAGTTGCGGGCGGGTGGCGGGTATATTCCCGTTTCCCGCTCGCTGTTTTTTCGTTTTTTGTTTTTTGTTTTTTTGTTTTCAGTCGCGGCCCGCTTGTTTGTCGTCTGCCGCTTTTTCTTTTTTCCTTCGCCACACATCGCCCCAACGAAACGCCATGAGTCAGGAAAGTCAGATTGCGCAGCAACGGCGGGACAAGGCCCAGGAACTTGCCGACATGGGCGTGCGCCTGTACAGCAATTCCTTTTGCCCAACCCATACCATCGCCCAGATTTTACCAGCGGGCGCGACCTTAGAGGCCGAGCAGTTCGCCGAGGATGAAAGCGTGTACGCCATCGCCGGGCGAATTATGTCGCTACGCCGCTTCGGCAAGGCGGCCTTTGCCCACATCGCCGACCGCAGTGGCCGCATTCAGATTTATTGCAAAAAAGAAGTCCTGGGCGACGGCCCCTACGGCGCATTCAAAAAATGGGATATCGGCGATATCGTCGGCGTGAAAGGTGTGCTCTTCAAAACCAAAGTCGGCGAATTGTCGTTGCAGGCGCGGGAAATTCAGATGATTTCCAAATCGATCCGGCAGCTACCGGAAAAATTCCACGGCCTGACCGATGTTGAAACCCGTTACCGGCAACGCTATGTCGATTTGATCGTCACGCCGGAAAGCCGCGAGACCTTCCGCAAACGCGGCGAAATCATTAGTTTTATTCGTGATTATCTGTGCGCCCGCGACTTTATGGAAGTGGAAACGCCGATGATGCAGCCGCTACCCGGCGGCGCGACGGCCAAACCCTTCCGCACCTACCACAACGCCCTCGGCATGGAGCTGTATCTGCGCATCGCCCCAGAACTGTATCTGAAACGGCTTCTGGTCGGCGGCCTGGAGCGGGTCTTTGAAATCAACCGCAATTTCAGAAACGAGGGGCTTTCGACGCGGCACAATCCGGAATTCACCATGCTGGAGCTGTACCAAGCCTACGCCACCTACCATGACTTGATGGGCCTGACCGAGGAGATGATTTCCAAACTCTGCCTGAAGGTCAATGGCTCAATGGAAATCGTCTACCAGGGACAGGCCGTCAACCTGACGCCGCCATGGCGTAAAATGACCATGGACCAGGCCCTGCTCGAAGTGGCCGGACTCGACGCGGCAACACTCGCCGACGCCAGCGCCATGCGGAACCTCTGTCTGAAAAACGGCGTCAAACCGGCGGCGGAGGCGGGCCTCGGCAAGCTGAAGACCGAACTCTTTGAACTGCTGGTTGAAGAGCGGCTGATCGACCCGACCTTCATCACCGCCTATCCCACCGAAGTTTCGCCGTTGGCGCGGCGCAACGACGACAACCCGGAGATCACCGACCGCTTCGAACTGTTCATCACCGGGCGCGAACTGGCCAACGCCTTCAGCGAACTGAACGACCCGGACGACCAGCGCCGACGTTTTGAGGAGCAGATAAAAAATCGCGGCGACGATGAAGAAATCCACCCGGAAGTCGATGAGGATTATCTGCGGGCGCTGGAATACGGAATGCCCGCAGCGGCCGGCGAAGGCATCGGCATCGACCGCCTGGTCATGCTGTTGACTGACGCGCCCTCGATCCGTGATGTCATTCTCTTTCCGCACTTAAAACCCGAAGGGCAAGGGCGCGACAAAGCGGCCACGGAGCGTTCCTGATGTATGAGTGGTTCATCAGCCGCCGCTACCTGCGCGCCAAGCACCGGCACGGCTTCATTTCCCTGATTTCTTTCATTTCCGTGATCGGCGTCGCGGTCGGCGTCATCGCCCTGATTGTCGTCTTGGCGGTCTACGCCGGGTTTACCAACGGCCTGCGCGACCAGATTGTCGGCGTCAACTCGCACATCGTCGTGCAACATTTCGGCGGCCCAATCGCCGATTATCGCCAGATTCGCGAGGAAATTTTAGACGTCGCCCCGGTGGTCGGCGCGACCCCATACCTGTACACGCAAACCTTGTTGACTGGGCCTGACGGCGGCAGCGGCATCGTGCTGCGCGGCATCGAGCCGGAGACCGCATCCGGCGTTTTATCTTTGGCCAAGCAGATGAAAAGCGGCGCATTGCCCGACCTGAACAACCGGGAAGGCGGGGCCGCGCCGATCATTTTAGGGCAACAGTTGGCGCAACAAATGCGAGTTGAGCCTGGCGACGGCTTGCGGCTGATTTCGCCGTCCGGGCCGCTGACGCCGATGGGCGTGATTCCGAAAATCAAGACCTGCCGCGTCGTCGGAATTTTCTCCACCGGCATGTCAGAATACGACAGTTCGCTGGCCTATATGTCACTGACTGATACCCAGCATTTCCTGGGCCTTGGCGATGTGGCGCACGGCATTGAAGTCGCGGTGCCGACAAGCGACCTGACCAGGGCCGACGCCATCGGCGCGGCGATCGCGCAAAAACTCGGCCCCGGTTTTGTCGCCAAAGATTGGATGAGCATGAACCAGAATCTCTTCGCCGCCTTCAAGCTGGAAAAGATCGGCATGTTCATCGCCCTGACCATGATTATTCTCGTCGCCGCTTTGAACATCATCAGCGCCCTGGTCATGGTGGTCATGGAAAAAACCCGCGACATCGCCATATTAAAATCTATGGGCGCGACCAGCGCTTCGATCATGAAGATATTTTTCCTGCAAGGAATGGTCATCGCCATGACCGGCACCATCTTAGGCGTCGCGGGCGGCCTCGGCCTGTGCGAGCTGCTGTCGCGCTACCATTTCATCGAATTGCCGGTCGGCGTGTATCCGATGACCACGCTGCCGATTAAGATTCTACCCTGGGACGTGACGATAATCGCCGTCGCCTCAATCATCATCACCTTAAGCGCTACCCTGTATCCCTCGTGGAAAGCCTCGCGGGTGGCTCCTGCGGAAATGCTGTCATGACCATGCTGAGGGCGGAGGCGCTCCGCAAATCATACCGCATCGGCGACCAGAGCCTGACCATTTTAGATGGCGTCGATCTGACGCTGGCCGAAGGTGAAATGGCGGCGATTGTCGGCGCGTCCGGTTCCGGCAAAACGACGCTTTTGCAAATCCTCGGCACGCTGGCGCGGCCCGATTCCGGCGCTTTGTATTTTCGCGACCGCCGTCTGGACCAATTGGATGAAACGGCGGCGGCGCGCTTTCGCAACCTGTCTCTGGGCTTCATGTTTCAGTTTCATCACCTGCTGCCGGAGTTTTCCGCCCTGGAAAACGTGTTGATGCCCGCGCTGATCGCCGGCAAAAACGGCCAGGCCAAACGCGCCGAGGCCCTGGCTTTGCTCGACACGGTGGAACTTGGCCACCGCGCTGGCCATCGGGTCAACGAGATGTCCGGCGGCGAACAGCAGCGGACAGCCCTGGCCCGCGCCTTAATCATGAAACCGGCGGTGCTCCTCGCCGACGAACCCACCGGCAACCTCGATACCCGTTCCGGGCGGCGGGTCTTTGAACTGCTGCGGACGCTCTGCCGCGAACGCGGCCTGGCCGCGCTCATGGTCACGCACAATCTGGAATTGGCGGCGCGGATGGACTGCCGCTACACCCTGCAAGACGGCCGCCTAGGCTGAACCGCTAATAAGCCGTGTAACGCGACAAACCGTATTTTTTGATGCGATACCCCATCTGTCGCTGGGTGATGCCCAACTCTTTCGCGGCCCTGGCCTGCACCCAACCGTGGCGTTTCAACGCCGATTCAACTTCAGCCTTTTCAATATCGTGCAGCGACAAGCGCTCGTCGCGGCCCTCGTCCCGCTCATGCTTCGGCCAGGGCGGCGCGACCACTTTCCGTTCGGCCGGGCGATAGGGCAAACGGACTTCGGACGGCAGATCGTTTAAGGTCAGACGCTCGTTTTCCGCCAGGATCACCATTCTCTCCACCATGTTCTGCATTTCGCGAACATTGCCCGGCCATTGATACTCCATAAGAAAATCAAGCAGTTCCGAAGTCAGCTTGACATCTTTGCCGTTGCGTTGGTTGCTCTTTAATAAAAAATGGTTGAAGAGCAGCGGAATATCCTCGCGGCGTTCACGCAGGGGCGGCAACACGACCGGCACCACGTTCAGCCGATAATACAGGTCGGCGCGGAAATGCCCCTCGGCCACCGCCCGCTCCAGCGAGACATTGGTCGCGGCGATGATGCGAACATTGACCGTGTAGGTGCGCACGCCGCCGATGCGCTCGAATTGCTTTTCCTGCAAAACCCGCAGCATTTTCGCCTGAAGCGATACCGGCATCTCGCCGATTTCATCTAAAAAAATCGTGCCGTTATCGGCCAGCTCAAAGCGTCCCTGGCGGGCGGCGAAAGCGCCGGTGAACGAACCCCTCTCGTGGCCGAAGAGTTCACTTTCAAGCAGCGTTTCCGGCAAAGCGGCGCAGTTGACCTTGACAAAGGCCTGGTCTTTGCGCGGCCCGGCGTCGTGAATGGCGCGGGCCACCAGTTCCTTACCGGTGCCCGATTCGCCCAAGAGCAGAGCGGTGGCCTTGCTTTGCGAAATTTTATCAATAATACTAAATACATCTTGCATCGGCTTCGAGTGACCGATGATGAAATGTCCGTCGTGCAGGCCGTGCAGTTTGGACTTCAGCGATTTGTTTTCGGCCTGAAGCCGCTCTTCCTTACGGCGGATTTCGTTGTGCAACTGCAAAAACTGGGCGATCAACACCGCCAGCATCCCGAGAAAACGCACATCCTCTTCAAAGGAAACCTCCGGGCCGAAGAGGCGGTCAACGCTTAAAACGCCCACCGGTTGGCCGCCAACCAAAACCGGCACCCCCAGAAAAGAAATGGTCATCTTGCTGATCTTCGGCCTGGCCCCGGTGCGGTTGAGAAAAAGCGGCTCGCTGTGAATATCCGGCACGACAAAGGGCAGGCGGGTTTGGAAGATTTGGCCGCAAATGCCCTCGTCGAGGTTATATACGCCGCGCAATTCCTCCTCGTTTGACAGGCCGCAGGAAGCGCGGATGGTCAGCTTCTGGCTGTTTTCATGAATCAGCAACAAGGTGGCTCGCTGCATATTCAAAGTGTCGCGCAACACCTCCAGGACACGGGTCAGTGTGGTGTCGAGATCGGCGGCGTTGCCGATAAGCTGGGTGATGCGTTGCAGAGCGGCCAGCTCCATGCCCTTGGTGCCGGGGTTGCTTTCGTCATCAATGCCAACCTTGGGCGTCGTGGGCGTCGTCATATTCATGGCGGGTTCCTCCTCGGTGCGAAAATCCGTCGTCCGACGCATGAAACGGGCGACGCTTATCTTATGTAAGCAAATTACAGTCCAGTCTGCTCGTTTTCTTCTTTATTTAATAAAATACAATAGTTACCTGCAAAACATCCGGCAGGCCGCCGGAGGCTAGCAAACAATATTGTGCCATATGCTCTTCTTTTACTTACATAATTGTAGGCCATGGTCGCCCGGTGCCGTATTTCTTTCTGGCCAGGCCGGGAGGGCCGCAATGCGACACGGGCGCGACATAATTGTCGCATATCTACAATTTAGTCGCTTTATGTCAGCGGACCGCCCATTTGCCTGATATTTATAATATGTCTAATGAAAAGAAAAATATCACGTAACATCGCTGAATAAAAAGAAAAAAAGAAAAATAATCCCGACATGGCACGCCTCTTGCCTAAGACAAGCCAAGAACCACGTTCGCGGCGGCGCAAGCGGCCAGAGCGGAAAAAAACGGGCGCTGATTCGCCCGGTGGCGCGCCACGATTGGCGTGAACAAAACGAAACGCTCTAAGGAGAAAACCATGAGGAAGGTAGCGATCTACGGCAAAGGCGGCATCGGCAAATCGACGACAACCCAGAACACGGTGGCCGGTCTGGCCGAGATGGGCCGCAAAGTGATGGTGGTCGGCTGCGACCCCAAGGCCGATTCCACCCGCCTGCTGCTGGGCGGCCTGGCCCAGAAATCGGTGCTCGACACCCTGCGTGAAGAAGGCGAAGACGTTGATTTGGCCGACATCCGTAAACAGGGCTTCGGCAATACCTGGTGCGTCGAATCGGGTGGCCCGGAACCGGGCGTCGGTTGCGCCGGACGCGGCATCATCACTTCGATCAACATGCTGGAATCGCTGGGGGCCTATGAGGCATCGGAAGGTTTGGATTACGCCTTTTACGACGTTTTAGGCGACGTGGTGTGCGGCGGTTTCGCCATGCCGATTCGCGACGGCAAGGCCGAGGAAATTTATATCGTCTGCTCCGGCGAGATGATGGCCATGTACGCCGCCAACAATATCTGCAAAGGCATCATGAAATACGCCCAATCGGGCGGCGTGCGCCTGGGCGGCCTCATCTGCAATTCGCGAAATGTCGATAACGAAAAGGAGATGATCCAGGAGCTGGCGAAAAAAATAGGCACGCAGATGATCTATTTCGTGCCGCGCAACAACGACGTGCAGCGGGCGGAAATCAACCGCAAAACCGTGATCGAGTGGAACCCGCAGTGCGGTCAGGCCGACGAGTATCGCGGTTTGGCCAGGGCCATCGACGGCAACGACATGTTCGTTATCCCGAAACCGCTGGTCATCGAGGAGCTGGAGTCGCTGTTGATGGAATTCGGCCTGCTGGAAACAGCCTGACAACAAACAAAATATCTTTTCCTTACCAAAAGGAGAGTCACACCATGATGATCATGATCAGAGCCATTGTCCGTCCCGAAAAATCCGACGCCGTTCTGGCCGCCCTGATGGACGCCGGTTTCCCAGCCGTCACCAAATACGCGGTGGCCGGGCGCGGCAAGCAGCGCGGCATCAAAATCGGCGAAGTCACCTACGATGAAATCCCCAAGACCATGCTGATGATGGTGGTCAACGCCGCTGACAAGGATTTCGTCATCGAAACCATTATGAAAACCGCCCGTAGCGTCGGCAAAGGGGCGTTCGGCGACGGCAAAATCTTCATCTCGCCGGTCGAGGATGTCTACACCGTCAGCTCCGGCGTCCGCGATACCGCCATTTCCGAAGGGGGCGCCAAATGAAAGAAATTATCGCGGTCGTGCGCATGAACATGATGAATCGCACGAAAAAAGCCCTGACCGAGGCGGGCGTCGATGCCTTCTTCGCCCATGAAGCCCAGGGACGCGGCAAAGGTTTCGTCAACCCGCAGGTGCTGGAGGGCGCGAGCCAGGGCTACGAGGAAGCGGCGGCGATTCTGGGAGAAAAAGGGAAACTCTATCCGAAACGGATGCTGACCATCGTCGCTTCGGACGGCGATGTCGATGAAATTGTCGCCGCAATCATCTCCGCCAACCAGACCGGAAAACCGGGCGACGGCAAAATCTTTATCCTGCCGATTGACGACGCCTACCGTGTTCGTACCGGCGAAACCGGCGAAAAGTCAATTGCATAGGAGCGACCATGACCATCACCAAGAATAAGGCCGAGTGGCAACCGGCGGATGTCAAGCAGGAGCTTTTGAAGGTATATCCACCAAAGGTCGCGAGAAAACGCGCCAAGCAGATTCTCATCAACGAGGCGGAAGAGAGCAGCGCCACGCCGGAAATCGTCGCCAACGTCCGCACCATTCCCGGCGTCATCACCATGCGCGGCTGCACCTACGCCGGTTGCAAGGGCGTCATCATGGGGCCAACCTCGGATATCGTCAACCTGGTGCACGGGCCAATCGGCTGTAGCTTTTACGCCTGGCTGACCCGGCGTAACCAAACTAATGCAAGCAGCGAAAATCATGAGAATTTCATGACCTACTGCCTGTCCACCGACATGCAGGATTCCGACATCATCTTCGGCGGCGAAAAGAAGCTGACGGCGGCGGTGCAGGAGGCCTACGACCTGTTTCACCCGAAATCTATCGCCATCTTCGCCACCTGCCCGGTTGGTCTGATTGGCGACGATATTCACGCCGTCGCCCGCAAGATGAAGGAGAAACTGGGCGATTGCAACGTCTTCGCCTTTTCCTGTGAGGGCTACAAAGGGGTGTCGCAGTCGGCTGGGCATCATATCGCCAACAACCAGGTCTTCACGCACGTGGTCGGCCAGCCGACCAAAGAGCGAAGCGAACAATACAAAATCAACCTGTTGGGCGAATACAACATCGGCGGCGACGGCTTCGAAATAGACCGGGTGCTGAAAAAATGCGGCATCACCAATATCGCCACCTTCTCCGGCAACTCGACCTACGACCAGTTCGCTTCGGCCAACCAGGCGGACTTAAGCTGCGTCATGTGCCACCGCTCAATCAACTATGTCGCCGACATGCTGGAGGTGAAATACGGCATTCCGTGGATCAAGGTGAACTTCATCGGCGCGAACGCCACCGCCAAGTCACTGCGTAAAATCGCCCAATATTTCGGCGATAAAGCCCTGATCGACCGGGTGGAAGAAGTCATCGCCGAGGAAATGCCGGCGGTTCAGGAGGCGCTGAAGGATGTGCATCCGCGCACCGAGGGTAAAACCACCATGCTCTTTGTCGGCGGCTCCAGAGCGCACCATTATCAGGAGTTGTTCAAAGAACTGGGGATGAAGGTGATTTCGGCGGGCTACGAGTTCGCCCATCGCGACGACTACGAGGGCCGCCACGTCATCCCGACGCTGAAACCCGACGCCGATTCGCGCAATATCGAAGAGATTGAAGTCGAAGCCGATCCGAAACTCTTCCGCCCACGCAAGTCAGCAGCCGAGAAACAGGCGCTCGAATCGCAGGGATTTGAGTTCAAAGACTACCAGGGACTGATCCCCGATATGGACAAAAATACGCTGATCATTGATGACCTCAACCAGTATGAGGCGGAAAAGCTGGTGGAAATCTACAAGCCTGACCTCTTTTGCGCCGGGATTAAAGAGAAATTCTCGATGATTAAACAGGGCATCCCGATGAAGCAGTTGCACAGCTACGACTCTGGCGGGCCGTATGCCGGATTCAAGGGGGCGGTGAATTTTTATTATGAAATCGACCGCCTGGTGAACAGCAAGGTCTTCGGCTATATGCAGGCGCCCTGGAAGAAAAACCCTGAATTGTCGGCAACCTACGTGTGGGAATGAGGGAAATATCATGCTACTGAGACATACACCCAAAGAAGTCTTCGAGCGATCAGCCTTAACCATCAATCCGGCGAAGACCTGTCAACCAATCGGCGCTATGTACGCGGCCTTGGGCATCCACGGCTGCCTGCCGCACAGCCACGGTTCGCAGGGCTGTTGCGCCTATCATCGCAGCACCTTAACCCGCCACTACAAAGAACCGATCGTGGCGGCGACCAGCTCGTTCACCGAAGGCTCGTCGGTCTTCGGCGGCCAGGCCAACCTGTTGCAGGCGATAGGCACCATCTTTTCCGTCTACAACCCGGAACTGGTGGCGGTGCACACCACCTGCCTGTCGGAAACCATCGGCGACGACCTGCCGCAGATCATTAAAAAATCCATTGATGAGGGCAACACGCCTGAAGGCAAAATCGTGATCGGCGCGCAAACGCCCAGCTATGTCGGCTCGCACGTCACCGGGTTTTCGGCGATGACCAAAGCGATGGCCGAGCTGGCCCAACCAACCACGCACAAAAACGGCAAGATCAACATCATCCCCGGCTGGGTCGAACCCTGCGACATGGAAGAAATAAAACGCCTGGCCCAGGTGATAGGCGTGAAAATCACCATGTTTCCCGACACCAGCGGCGTTCTGAACGGGCCGCTCCAGGGCGAATACGTGATGTTCCCGAAAGGCGGCGTGACCTTGGCGGAGTTGCGCCAAACCAGCGCCGCCACCGGCACCCTGGCTTTGGGCGAATGGTGCTCCGGCGAGGCGGCGAGGCTCCTGGACACCAAACACAAAGTGCCTTGCCGCATCCTCGACATGCCCTTTGGCCTGGCCGCCACCGACCGTTTCATCGACGCGCTGCGCACCATCGCCGGGGCGGTGGTACCGGAGCAGATCGAAGTTGAGCGTGGCCAATTAGTGGATATGATCGCCGACATGCACCAGTATTTCTATCATAAAAAAGTGGCGCTGGCCGGCGACCCGGATCAACTAATCGCCATGACCGAGTTTTTAACCGCAATCGACATGTGTCCAGTGCACATCGTCACCGGCACGCCGGGCAAGAAGTTTGAAAAGCGGATGAAGGAAATCACCAAGGATTCGCCCTACCCGGTCAACATCAAGGCGGCTGGCGATATGTTCCTCTTGCATCAATGGATTAAAAACGATCCGGTCGATCTGCTGATTGGCAACAGCTATATGAAGTACATCGCCCGCGACGAAGATATTCCTTTAGTCCGTTGGGGATTTCCGATTCTCGACCGCCAGGGGCACCAGTATTTCCCAACCGTCGGCTATCGCGGCGGCCTGCGGCTCCTGGAAAAAATCCTGACCGCGCTACTCGACCGCCAGGATCGCGACGCGCCGGAAGAGAAATTCGAGCTAGTCTATTGATTGGCGGCGGCGGAAAGCTGGAACACCCCACTCGCTTTTTTTATAAAGGCGGGCGGGGCCGCCCCCGGCGCATCAACCTGATACTTTTCGGATGTGTCCCATGAATGCGACAAACGATGCTGAAAGCCAATCCGGCGCC
Organism: Desulfobulbaceae bacterium; assembly: GCA_031287565.1. GTDB lineage: Bacteria > Desulfobacterota > Desulfobulbia > Desulfobulbales > Desulfocapsaceae > UBA8130. The sequence goes on along the minus strand of JAITSS010000046.1, from coordinate 27,206 downwards.
GAAATTATTGCCGCCATTTCCGGCGCATACTTTGCCCGCTACGCCGCTTTGGGCGAAAGCGCGATGGAAACGGCCGCCGGTCTGACCGAGACCATGGCCGCATTGCGCCGTTTCGTCGAAGGGCGGGCAGCCATAACTATCCAACTACGCGGGCCGGGCGACCCCTTAGCCGACGGCGAGCGGACGGTGGCGGCGGTGGCGGCGCTCGGCCAGGAATTTCCCCAGGCGCGGCTGGCGCTGACGAGCATGGGCTTCGCGGCAACGGAGTTCGCCGGGCCGCTGGCCCAAGCCGGACTTGATGGATTTCTCCAGGAAATTTCCGCGCCGGATGCCGACAACATGGCCACGGTCTACCGCTGGATTCGTCCCGGCAAAAAGACCATGGCTCTCGCCAAAGCGGCGCAATTGGCCTTTGCGGCCCAAGCGGAGGCGGTCGCCGCCTTCCGAGCGGCTGGGGTGGCGGTCGCGGGCTATTGCCGGATTTTTCCGGGGACAAATGATGAGAACATGCCAGAAATCGCCGCGCGGGCGGCGGAACTGGGCCTAGCCCGCCTGTATGTCGAGCCGGACTTGCGCGATGCGGTATCGGGTGTCGGCTCGGCTGTGATTGCCCGCGCCAAAGCCGCCTGTGAGGGACGCATCGCCATGGAAATCGTCAATTCTTTCCCCTGCCCAAACGCGGTGAGCGCCACCTCGACTTCGCCATGGGCGGCCGGACGCTCATCGGAGCGCGACAAAGTGGCGGTGGCCAGCGGCGACGGCATGTCTGTCGATACGCACCTCGGTCAGGCTCAGGAATTTCTCATCTACGGCCCGCGCGAAGATGGCCTGATTTGCCTGTTGGGTCGTCGGCAAGCGCCGCAAGCGGGCGGCGGCGATGACCGCTGGCGGCGTTTAGCAACCACCCTGCGCGACTGTTTTCTGGTTTTGGTTTCAGCGGCGGGCCAGCGACCACGACACGAACTGGCGGCGCAAGGCATCCAGGTTGTGGTGAGCGACGAGGAAATCAGCGGCCTGGTCGATGCCGTCTACGGCGGCGATAAAAAAAAGAAAAAACACTGACGTAACCCGTTCGCCCTAAGGAAGTGGGGGCGCGGCGGGCAAGCCAGGCAGGCGGTGGAAAAAATAATCAGCGTTTCCAAAAGAAAGGGCGACGACAAAGCCCACAGCTCAAGGTGATGAAAATGGCCATTCCTGAACGGCAGATTCTGGTCTGCCAGAGTTTTCGCGTCAAAGGCGATCCGAAAGGCATCTGCCACAAACAGACTGACGGATTTTTGCAGTATCTGGAGGAGGAAATTCTTGATCGCGGCCTGGATATCCAGGTGACGGCCACCGGCTGCCTGAAACAGTGCGAATCCGGGCCGGTGATGGTAGTACAACCGGACAACTGGTGGTTCAAAGGCGTCAATTCCAAAGACATCATCGACGCCATCCTGGACGGCATCGAAGACGGCGAACCAGCCGCCGAATATCAACTGGGCGGCTGAATAAAGTGGTCCCCATTTTCCAGACACCAGTTTAAGCTGTGCTCAGACATAAGGATGAGCGACAATGAGTGAAGCTATAGTAAACGACATTGTGAATTGTGCCATTTTCGAGATTTAATTGGTGGAGCAATACCATCAAATATATTTCAAGCACAATTATTTATGCCGTTTACTATAAAAGATCTTTGCCTTGCCCGGGAGAAGCAACGCTGTATCGAGCGTTACTGGCGGCAGGCTTAAATCCAATACCGCAATATCCTTTAGCCGGACGGTATTTGGATTTGGCGTTAAAAAATGAAAAAATCGATATTGAAGTTGATGGCATGGCATATCATCTCAACCCCGATGGCAGTCGCAAAGCTGATGACACTTACCGCGATCTTCAAATTCAATCAGCAGGCTGGCGTGTATGCCGTTTTTGGCATTACGAAATTGAAAGTGATCCAGAAAAATGCGTGGCTAAAGTACAGGCATTGGCAAGTTCCGGTGTTAAAATGGAAACACCTTAACCGATGAATAATAGATTGAAGAACCTATGCCAAAAAAATACATCTACATCATAGCCGGGCCAAATGGCGCGGGCAAAACCACCTTCGCCAAGAGCTTCATCCCTGGTACTGTTAATATTACACAGTATGTCAACGCGGACATGATTGCCTATGGCCTTTCCCCTTTTGCCCCGGAGAGGGAGGCTGTTCAGGCGGGAAAACTGATGATCCGCCAAATTGACAAGCTGGTGGGACAAGGCGAAAGTTTTTGCCTGGAAACAACCTTGTCCGGGCGCTCCTACGTCAAAAAAATTATCTCTTGGCGGAAAGCCGGTTACTGTGTGAGATTGATCTTTCTGCTATTGCCGGATGTGGAAACCGCCATTGCTCGTGTCGCTGCCAGAGTTGCGCAAGGCGGTCACGTGATCCCAGAGGACGTAATCCGCCGGAGATTTGACGCGGGACTGGAAAACTTTAATAAGTTATACAAGAATATAGTAACTGGCTGGTTTTTATTTGATAATGCGGACACGCAGCCGGTTTATTTGCAATCTGGAGGAAATTATGAATAAGCAACAGGAAACTCCTGAACAAAGTGCTGAAATGCGCAAAGTTATAGAGGAGATCACTACGGCTTTAATCAAATCTGGTCAGGAGGCGCGTAAATTGGCAGAGATGACAGGTACGCCGCTGGTTGTCAGAAACAGTAAAACACAGGCCAACAGCAAAATTGGTACAGGCGAAGCCATATCTATATAAGCTAACAGCTAACTTGGCAGACAGTTTGCGCTACACATCCATCAAAACGGAGTTTCCCTGTCGCACTTTGCCCATAGAGTGTGGGGGCAGATTTGCCCCACAACGAAAAAAGCACTCACATTTTCATGTAAGTGCTTGATTTTACTGGCGTCCCCAACCGGATTTGAACCGGTGTTGCCGGCGTGAAAGGCCGGTGTCCTGGACCTGACTAGACGATGAGGACTGCATGGTGGGTCGTGCGCGACTTGAACGCGCGACTCTCTGCTTAAAAGGCAGATACTCTACCGACTGAGTTAACGACCCGTCGAGCGGAACCTTGTTTTCTACTCTTTGCGGGCGTCTCTGTCAAGCACAAATCTTTACTGGCCGGAACCCGCTTGCCGTTTCAGTCCACGCCCCAAATCGGAAAAATCCAGGCGGCCGGAGCTGATTTGGTGGGCCGTGTTGGGATCGAACCAACGACTCTCTGCTTAAGAGGCAGACACTCTACCGATTGAGTTAACGGCCCGTTTTGTGGCGGCCTGTTTACCGTTCGCGGCGCCTTCTGTCAAGAGGGAATCTGGCCGCGCCGCAGCCGTGGCCAATGGCCGTTGCCCTTAAAAGGCGGCTATGGTAGAACGGGCGCGTCGTATCGCACCGGCCGTTTTCGGTCTGTTCTTTTCTTATCCGAGGTAGACAAAATGACCAAAAAAATCCTCCTTGCTGACGAGGATATTCCGCGTCAATGGTATAACGCCGCCGTGGATATTCCAGGCGGCATCAATCCACCGCTGGATCCCGTCAGCAAACAGCCAATGGGGCCGGAAAAGCTGGCGCCGATATTCCCCATGGGCTTGCTCGAACAGGAAATGTCCGATAAGCGCTTCATAGACATTCCCCAGGAAGTTCTCGATATTTATGCCATCTGGCGGGCGACGCCGCTGACGCGGGCGACCAATCTTGAAAAGGCTTTAGGCAGCAAAGCGAAAATATTTTTCAAAAACGAAAGTGTTTCGCCAGTGGGTTCGCACAAAGCCAACAGCGCCGTGCCGCAGGCGTTTTTCAACATGAAAGAAGGGGTGAAGCGCCTCTCGACCGAAACCGGCGCTGGTCAGTGGGGTTGCGCCCTGTCGTTTGCCACCGGCAAATTCAACCTCGAATGCAAGGTCTACATGGTGCGGGTTTCGTTCGATCAGAAACCCTACCGTAAATCGATGATTCAAACCTTTGGCGCATCGGTTGTGCCTAGCCCCAGCTCCGACACCAAAGCCGGGCGCGATATTCTCGCCGCATTTCCCGATACACCCGGTTCTTTGGGCATCGCCATTTCAGAAGCGGTGGAAGACGCCTTCTCCCGCCAGGACACCAAATATGCCCTGGGTTCGGTTCTGAACCACGTCTGCGTGCACCAGTCGATTATTGGCCTGGAGGCGAAAAAGCAATTGGCGCTCGCCGGGGAATCGGCGGACGTGGTTATCGGCTGCTGCGGCGGCGGCTCAAACTTCGCCGGGCTGGCCGCGCCTTTCATTCCCGATTATCTCGATGGTAAAAAAATTCGCTTCGTCGGCGTTGAACCGGCTTCCTGCCCGTCTCTGACCATGGGCAAACTGGCTTACGATTTCGGCGATGTGGCGCAAACAACGCCACTTCTTTATATGTATACGCTAGGCCACGGCTTCATTCCGCCGGGTATCCACGCCGGCGGTCTCCGTTACCACGGCATGGCCCCGATGGTTTCGGCGATGGTGCGCGAACGAATTGTCGAGCCGCTCAAAGTGCGGCAACTCGAATGCTTTGAAGCGGGCGTGCTCTTCGCAAGAACCGAAGGCATCATCCCGGCGCCGGAAACCTGCCACGCCATCCGCGCCGCCATCATCGAAGCGACCCGCGACCCGAAAAAAGAACAGACCATTCTCTTTAATTTTTCCGGACACGGTCTGCTGGATATGACCGCCTACGACAAATATTTCGCGGGCGAGCTGCACGATTTCGATTATCCGGAAGCGGACCTGATTCGTTCTTTGGCTGAACTGCCGAAAATCTGATTGCCTCCCATCCTGACCCCGTCGCCCGTTTCGGCGGCGCGACGGGGTTCCGCCCATGCGCATCCAGCATATTATCCTGGCGTTTTTCTTCTTATTTTTATTTGTCGCGACGCAAACCGGCCTTGCCGCCGATCCCGGCAAATTGATTGATTACGGCGGTTATGCGGTTGAGCTGAACGGGCACACTGTGGCCTCGCTTCGCGCGAACGAATGTTTTGTTCCGGCTTCGACCATCAAGGTGTTGTCGGCTCTGACCATTTTGCGCACGCTCGGCGAAAATTTTCGCTTCGCCACCCAATTTTACTACAATGCCGACACCAGCGTATTAACAATAAAAGGAAGCGGAGACCCTTTTCTTACCTCCGAGGTTTTAGCCAAGGCGGCGGCGCGGCTGCGGGAAAAGGGATTGCGCCGTGTCACGAAACTGGTTCTCGACGATTCGGCCTTCGCCCTGGCGCGGGAACTGCCCGACGGCTCGGAAAATTCGCGTCAACCCTACGATACCGGCAACGGCGCTTTGGCGGTGAATTTCAACACCGTGGCCTTTCGTAAAGACGCCCAGGGACAGATTTTTCAGGATGATCCCAACACACCGCTTCTGCCAATAACCAGAGAACTCGCCGCCAGCGCTCCGGGCGGTTCGCAGCGCGTAAATGTCTACAGTGGCGGCGTGGTCACGGTTTCGCCAGCCCTGCGGCACAGCGCCGAATTGCTGATCACGCTCTTGCGCCAGGCGGGCATCGAATGCGCGAATTCGGCGCGGCGCGGTCGGGTCGCCGCCACTTCCAGGCTGATTTTAACCGTCGATTCCGAGCTGACCTCGCGCGAAATGGTGCGCTCGTTTCTCCTACATTCGACCAACTTCGTCACCAATCAACTGGTTCTGGCCGCCGCCGGAGAGCGTTTTGGCCGACCCGCCAATTGGTTCAAAGCCAAAATGCTGCTGGAATCAACCGCCTATCAATATCTCGGTCTTACCCCCGCCGATCTGCAAATCCAGGAAGGCTCTGGGCTGTCGCGGCGCACCTGCGCCAGTCCAAAAGCGATGCTGACCATCCTGCGCGCCTTTGCGCCGTGGAAGGAATTGCTGCCGGAAAAATTCGGCGCGCTGGTCAAAACCGGCACCATGACCGGGGTGTATTGTTTGATTGGTTACAAAGACACGCCGCGCGGTCTGGCCCGCTTCGCCATCTTACTGAATCAGGAACGCAACCGCCGCAAGGAAGTGCTAAACACCCTGTTCGCGCCGCCGCATACCGCGCCCACCGCAGTCACGCGGACGAAAAAGCCGCCGACAAAAGCCGTCTCCGGCAAAAAGAATGTCGGGAAAAAAGGCGGCGGCAAAAAGAAGAAACCGCGATGACAAGGGCTGACGCCGAAGAGGCGGCGGCAGGCCCACGGTAAAAGAAACCGCGTTTCAAATAAAGCTTGGCTTCATGGCCGCATCCGCTACAATGCGCGGAAATCTCTCCTTTCAATTGAACCGGGTGAAAAAGAAAACCATGGAAAAAGAACAAACAATCGAAGCGATTCGCGAGCGGGCTAAGGGCAATTTTTCCAAAGGCTATAACTGCGCCGAATGCGTGCTCGAAGCGGTGCTGGCCACGGTGGACGTCGGCCTGCCGCCGGAAAGCCTGAAAATGGCCACTGGTTTTGGCGGTGGCATCGGTCTTTTCGGCGATACCTGCGGCGCGATTTCCGGCGCGGTTATGGCCGTCGGCGCTATCCACGGGCGGACACGATTGCCACAAAACGAAGACCGAAAAGAAGCGATGAAGGCGGCTGGACGACAACTGTACGGCAGACCGGGCCTGTATCGCCTGTTCAACCAGATACCCAATCGCATTCAGGAACAATACGGCCACACCCTGTGCCGCGATCTGACTACTAAATGGCGCGACGGACAATGGCTGTGCCGCGACCATGCCATAAACTGTCGCAATATTATCGGTGAAGCGGCTGGCGTCGCCGCTGAATTGCTCTGCGCCGACCAGGAAACGGCGGGGGCCGCGCCATTCGGGCAGAACGTCGAAAACATTCGCGACTGAATCAACGTCGCATCAAACCATGCCCATCCGCTCTTCCAAGCGGGCGATTTCCTCGCGCAGATGGCGGCGCTCATCCTCATTCAGGCCGCCATCCTGCAATTTCCGCCGCATTGAAAGCAAAATCATCTCTTCACGGTAATCGTTGCAGGTGTACGGAAAAGCCTGTCGCGCCGCCTTCTTTGCCACCGTTTCATCCATCGTCTTCCTCCTGATTATTTTCGCGGGCATTTTACCCCAAAAGCCGCCCGCTTGCTCACGAACATCTTCAAAGACGGCGAATCCATCATCAGACGCTACGCTGAAAGCGGCGAGGCGGCGGCGCGCGGTTTCGACGGCTAGGTGAACAGCGCGGCGATATTGCATCCATCGGTTGGCTGGTGTCAAGCGCCGCCGTCCCGTAGCAAAAGCCTATCATAAAATATCTTTTTGCGGCCAAATTGAAAAGGCCGGGGCGGCCTGCTATCATAGACAAATTAGTCGCCGTTACCGATGAACAATTCGCCGACAGGAACGAAACATGGCCGATCCGAATCCTCAGCATATGCTTGAGGAAATCAACAATAATATCGTCACCGGCGACGCGCTGAAGGCGCGGCTGGTGTTGTCGGAACTGGCGGCGGTCGATGACGGCTGGCAACGGAAAATCCTCTACGCCCTGTCAAAAGGCCAGCCGGAATTCGTCGTCCCGCAATTGCTTATCCTGCTGAAGGAGCAGCCGGAACTTGCCGCCGCCTTGCCGACACGGGAAATGCTGGCCGCGATTTTTTCGTCCTGGCCGGAACAATTTTCCCATTTTCTCACCCTGCCCAAACTGGAAGGCCGACGCTCTCTGATCAGCCTGACCGGGGAATTGCGGGCGAAAAAAGCCGCGCCGATTCTCCTTGACGCCCTCGCCCATTCGCCGGATGACGAAGAAATTTTGGCTATTCTTGCGGCCTTGGGCGAAATCGGCGACGAGTCGGCCTTGAATACCCTGACTGATTTTCTGTACGCCGCCAATCGCCCGATGATTCTAAAAGCGGTTGAAGCGCTGGGCCGCATCGCGACGCCATCAGCTATCCAGCAATTAGCCAGGCGAATGGGCACTGACCACGAACTCGATCTACTGATTCTCAAGATTTTCGCCAGGATACAGGACGATACATCCCTGGCCCAACTGAACGAAGCGCTACGTTCGCCTTTCGCCGACACCCGTGTCTTCGCCAAACAACAACTGACGCGGATTGGCGGTAGCGCCTTGCCATTTCTGTTGCCCAATCTTCGCGAACAGCACGACGACCTGCTGATTCATACCTTGAACGTGTTGGGCGATATCGGCGATGCGCAGGCGATTGACCCCATCCGCCGTCTTCTTGATGGCCTGCCGACGAACCCGAATGTCCGCTTCGCCGCCTACGAGGCGCTGGCCCTGTTGCCGGTGCGCAAAGGCGCTTATACCCTGACCGCTGGTTTAACCGATAGCGAGGAGCATGTCTGCATCGCGGCGGCCAGGGCGGCGGAGCGCAATTTTTCCCCCGGACTCTTAGTCGGCATAAAAAATCTGTTAGCTGGCCAGGGGGGCGAGGCCTTGCAGATCAGCAAGACCATCATCGACGCCCAGGCCCGGCGCCTCTTTCTCGGCTTAATCACTGACGAAACCTTCCGCCGCCTGGCCTTGCATTATCTGCTGCGGGCGCACCGTGATGTCCGCGATTGGCATGCGGCTCTTCTCAACCAGGCGGGTCAGGCCGATCTGGCGCGGCGAATCGTTGGCGGAAACGATCAGGCGGCGCGGCCCAAAGTGGTGGCTGTCGATGATTCAAGAATGATTCTGAATATTTACAAATCGACGCTGTATGAACTCGGCTATGAGCCGGTGTTGTTTGAATTTCCGGTGTCGGCGCTGAATTGGCTGCGCGCGGAACAAGCGCTGATGGTGCTGACCGACCTGAACATGCCGGAGATGACCGGCGTGCGGCTGACCGAAAAAGTCCGCGAGATATACCCGGCGGAGCAATTGCCGGTGATCATGGTGACGACCCAGAACGAAGCCACGGACAACGAAGCGGCCCAGGCCGCCGGAGTGAATCGCATCCTGCAAAAACCCTTCAACAAAGAGAGCCTCGGCGCGGCTATAAGCGAGACGCTTGCCGGGTTAACGCGGGCAAATCGGTAAAAAAGCGGCCAACCTGCCCTGGGCTGTGCGCGTCAGAAGCGGCGACCAGCGGAATGCCCAGGGCAAGCGCTTTCTGAACAATCGCCAGGCGGGGGAAGTTTTCGCCGCGAATGACCATGCCGGAGGTATTGATTTCCAGCGCCATGCCCTTTTCTTTCACTAAGCGCAACAGCGAGTCAATCGCGACCAGGTTCTTTTCGGTCAGGCGAAGGCCGTCAATGTGGCGCAAGGCCGCGTCGAGGTGGCAGAGAACCGTGCCCGGCAAACACCGCGCCGCTTCAATCAAGCCCGCGAAATACGCCTCCAGAATCCGCTCGTGGCCGTAGCGTTCGGCGCGCGCCACCACATCGGCGGTTTTGGTCAGCATATTCAAATCCTCGTCGCTGTCGTCAAGCGGCATGTAGTGGTAAGAAATTCCGATTCTGTCCCAGTTTCTCGCCGCCAGCCGCGCTTTAATTTTTTCAACCGCCCGTGGATTGTAGCCGACTTCAACGCCCAGCTTGATGCGGAGGCGGTCGCCGTACAGCGTCTGCAAACGCCCGCCCTCGGCCAGGTAATAATCAAAATCTTCCTCGGTCAGCCAGTTGATCTGGCGGTAACTGACGCCTTCCTCCAGGTGTTCCAGGAACACGATTTCCGTAAGACCACGAGCAATCGCCGCCAGCGCGTACTCCTCCATCTCACCCTCGGCGTGGTGGCAGAGCCGGGTGTGGACGTGGCCGTCGGAAGAAATATCAATCATGGAAAAAAGCCGGAGAAATCAGGCGTTGCCGCGGGGAAAAACGTGGATATTGCCGTCAATGGCCGAGGTGTCGCAGATGTATCCGTTGGTCAGATCCATATCGAAATGTTCGACCACCACATCGGCGCTGACCGCCAGGGACGGCCCATCCGGGATATGATAAATGATTGTTTCAGCGTTGGAAATGTCGAGCGGTGGTGCCAGTGGTCTCATTATTGTATCGGTAAAAATCAGAAAAAAATCGGGCGCGGCTGTTTCAGTTGCGGATTGCCGCCGACATATACGGGAAATCGTTTGAAAGCGCAAGCGCCGATTCTCCGACGGCTATTTGACAGCGTGAGGGCTTCCGTTTAGTATCTCCGCGCTTTTCAATGCCGTTTTTTCTCCCTCCCATTCAAAAAGAGCATTCGCCATGGAGCATCCCGATAACGAGCCGTTGCAATTCGGCAAGGGCAACAATCCCTCGAATATTCTGCCGATCAAACTGTCGCTCGACAGCAAAATCAAGTTCCGCTGCCACCCCGGCGTGTCATGTTTCACCGCCTGCTGCGGCAACATCAAAATCACCCTCACTCCCTACGACATTCTGCAACTCGCCCGTCGCCTGGAGATGCCGTCGCATGAATTCATCAATCAATACGCCGAGCCAACCTTTTTAGAACAGACTGACATGCCTGGCGTGCGCATCAAAATGCGTGAAGACGACAATCGTTGCCCCTTCGTCACGCCGGAGGGATGCACCGTCTATAGCGACCGCCCGACCGCTTGCCGCTACTATCCGATTGGCATGGCCGATTTTCATGAGGGCGGACGCAAAGAAGAAGGCGGCAAAGAGGTGCTGGGCGGCTACGATAAATTTTATTTCAAGGTGATGGAAGACCACTGCAAGGGGCATCTGGAAGATAAAGAATGGACCATCGCCGAATGGCGCGCCGACCAGGGCGTCGATGTGCGCGACGAGATGAATAAAGAATGGCTACGGCTGATCATGCGGCGCAAGTCGCACGGCCATCAGGCCAGTTTATCGGAGCAGGCGCAGCGAATGTTCTTCATGGCCTCGACCGATCTGCCGTCGTTCCGCCGCTTTATTTTCGAAAGTTCCTTCCTCGAAGTCTACGAAATCGATCCGCAAGTCATCGAGAAGATGAAAACCGACGACATCGAGCTGATGAAATTTTCTTTTTTGTATCTGGCTTCGACTCTGTTCGGCGCCCAGGGATTGCGCATCAAAGAGGAAAAAGTCCGGGCCAAGGTGGCGGAAATCAAACAGCGCCAGGACGAGTCGGTTCTTGAGGCCATTCGCGAATACGAAGAAATGAAAAAAGAGCATCCGGAATAATTGATCGGCGCGGTCAAATCGACCACGGGCGGCCGTTCAGAAAATTGTCAGGACATGAACGGTCGCCACCATGGGCCTTCGTCAGAGCAAAAATTATTGCCCAGCTTTCTCCGCGCCTTCCGGCGCGGTCGCCTCATGGAGTTTTTGCTTGCCCTCCTGCCACAGTTCCTTTGATTCCTCCTTGGTGTCGCGCCAAGCTTCCTTCGACTTGTCGGCGACCTTTTCGCCAATCTCCTTCGAGGATTCTTTGCTCTTGTCCCACAGCGACGCACCGGTTTCTTTCGATTTTTCGTAGGCGCCGGTCGCGCCGCTTTTGGTTTTGTCCCAGGTGGTGACGGCGCTGTCTTTGCTGGCCGCGCCGACGGCGCTGGCTGCGTCTTTCACCTTCTCTCCGGCCTCCCGCCAGGTGGCGTCATCAGCGGCCCCGGCCAAGGTCGCAGTCAGGCAAAGGGCAAACAACGAAGCGCTCAGTCTTCCAAGCAATGTTCCGTTCATGCTTGTCTCCTATTCACGTTTCCAGTCTTTGGTGATTCTATCCACATCAATTTCCACGCTCATCCAATCACGATCAACTTCTCCATCAATCCGTACTTTATCGTCAGGACCTATCTTTTGTCCGTCCCATTTTACCGCGTCGATATCAACATTGATCGAACCGGTTTGGTCACGAAACAGATAGGTATCACCACCAATACGCTGGACGATATTCCCAACCAGGGACACCGGCGTATCGTCGCGCATGTTCAATGCCTCGCGCGCTGTTGAGGTTGAAGAGCCGGGGCCGACAAACTCGGCTCCGGCTGGCGCGACAAGGCCAAGCGTCAAAGCCAGCGCCAAAAATCCGGCATATTGCCATCTTGTTGTTTTCATGTTGTCTATTCTCCTCTGGTGAAAGGGATGGGATTGCGCGGATGCGGCGCATAGCGGTGGAGAGTCTACAGGGGAAATGGTCCTGTGTTCAAGCGAAAATCATGTCGTCCGAATTTAATTATCTACCGGATAAAAAAACTATCGGCAAAACCATTCTTTCATGTATTATTATTGGATTGTATTTGATGTCGGCGCTGATTCGGCATAAAGCGACAGACTTTTACGATGGATGAACGGCATATGAAAAAAGTGGGTTTTATTGGTTGGCGCGGCATGGTCGGCTCGGTTCTCATGGAGCGGATGCTGGCGGAAGGCGATTTTTCCGATCTTCGTTTTCAGGCGGTTTTTTTCACCACCTCACAGGTCGGCGGCAAAGGCCCGGAAATGGCTGGGCAAACGCCTTTGGCCGACGCCAACGATATCGAAGCGTTGCAAAAAATGGATATTCTCGTCTCCTGCCAAGGCGGCGATTACACGACGGAAATTTATCCCAAGCTGCGCGAGCGCTGGAACGGTTACTGGATCGACGCCGCCTCGACGCTGCGCATGAACGACGACGCGGTGATCGTCCTTGATCCAGTCAACCGCCAGATCATTGATGCGGCCTTAGAAGGCGGCGTAAAAAATTACATTGGCGGCAACTGCACGGTTTCGTTGATGCTGATGGCCCTGGGCGGCCTCTTTGAACACGATCTCATCGAATGGCTAACCTCGATGACCTACCAGGCCGCCAGCGGCGCCGGCGCGAAAAACATGCGCGAACTCATCACTCAAATGGGCGAAGTCGAGAGCGCGGCGCATGACGCTTTAGCCGACCCGGCCTCGGCGATCCTCGACCTCGACCGACGCGTCACCGCCAAACTGAACGACGGCTCAATGACCACAACCAACTGGGCCGTGCCGCTCGCCGCCAGCCTCATCCCCTGGATCGACCGGGCCATGGAGAACGGCCAGACCAGGGAAGAATGGAAAGGTATCGCTGAAACCAACAAAATTCTTGGCAGAAGCGGCGCGGCGATCATTCCAATCGACGGTCAGTGCGTGCGTGTCGGGGCCATGCGCTGCCACAGCCAAGCCTTCACCATCAAACTGAAACAAGATGTGCCGCTGGCGGAAATCGAGCGAATCATCGCGGCGCACAACCCATGGGTCAAAATCATCGCCAACAACAAGGAGGCAAGCATCCGAGAATTAACGCCGGTGAAGACCTCCGGCACCCTGACCGTGCCGATCGGTCGTCTGCGCAAGATGAATCTTGGTGGCGAATACCTGACCGCCTTCACGGTGGGCGATCAGCTTTTGTGGGGCGCGGCTGAACCAGTGCGACGGGCCTTAAACATAGTGTTGGCGCATCATTTTTGATGCTTTATCGGCGTATTGAACGCCTTGGACAAAACCAATTGAGGGAAAAAAATGAAATCAGAATGGAAGTTCGACACGTTTGTCGGTCATGACGCGGTCATGGCCCTGCTGGACTCCGCCTCATCAAGCAGCCTGGCGGATTTGTGCGGCGAGCAAAGTATCTCGCTGAATATCGCCACGATGCGGCGGGCCGGCGGCCCGAAATCCCGGCTTTCGGCCGGTTTGCTGTATGCCTTGACGCGGGCGCTGGGTGAAAACCTGGCCAATTGGCCCGCTGATGTGCCGCTGGCGCCGCCGGGAACCCGCCGTGGCGGCGTCAATCCTGATGTCGCCGCCGCTCGCGCCCAACTGGCGGCGGCGCGGGATTCGGCGCGTGAGGCGTTAACGGCCTTGCAATCCGCTGGCATCGCCGTGCCTGCTTCATTGTACGAAGCGGCGGGCATCGCGCCACCGGTGAAATAATTTCAAGAGAAACCGATGAATCGCCCACGTGGCCACGCCGCGTGGGTGTCGTTCCGCCCATATCAAACAAACAGCATTTGTTGCCGCCATGATGAAACCTGAGAATAGCGCCGAGACCAAACCTACCGGCAATCTGTTGCTGCGCGTGGTGCCAATGCCCGCCGACGCCAACCCGAACGGTGATATTTTCGGCGGCTGGGTCATGTCGCAGATGGACGTGGCCGGCGGCATTCTGGCCCGCAAGCGCGCCCGCTCGCGCATCGTCACCGTTTCGGTTGAGACAATCAATTTCATCCGCCCCATCCACGTCGGCGATATTGTCTGCTGCTACGGCGAAATCGTCCGCGTCGGTAAAACATCGATGACCATCCATCTGGAAGTCTACGTTTCCCCGGCCTTGCCACCGCCATCCGGCGAGGATGAATCGTCTCTGGTCGCCAGCTCGGCCTTCACCTTCGTCGCCATCGACGAGGCCGGGCGTCCCCATCCCGTTGACCGCTGAATTCCCGAACACCGCCGTTTTCTCCCGCTTGCCGAAGGAGCTGTCCCCATGTCATCCGTTGTCATCAGCGGCACCGGCCTGTATGCGCCGCCGTCGATCATCACCAATGAAGAGCTGGTCGCCTCGTTCAACGCCTATGTCCTGCGCCACAACCAGGAAAACCAGGCGGCGATCGAGCGCGGCGAGCTGACGGCGCTTAAGCCTTCAAGTTGCGAATTCATCGAGAAAGCCTCCGGCATCAAACAGCGCCATGTGGTGGTGAAAGATGGCCTTCTGGCCATTGACCGCATGATGCCGCTTTTGCCCAAACGCGGCGAAGGCGAGCTGTGTTATTCGGCGGAAATGGCGGTCGCGGCCGCCCGCCAAGCTTTGGCCCAGGCCGGTCGGCGGGCGGAAGAAATTGATTTTGTTCTCTGCGGCGCTTCGACCTCCGAACGACCGTGGCCGGCGGTGGCCATCGAAATCCAGAAAGAGTTGGGTTGCGTCGGTTTCGCCTTCGATATGACCGTCGCCTGCGCCACCGCCACCTTCGCCCTCTCGACCGCCTGCGACGCCATTTTGTCCGGCATGGCGCGGAAAGCCTTGGTGATAAATCCCGAACTGATGTCGCCGCAAATCAATTACCGCGACCGTGACAGCCACTTCATCTTCGGCGACGCGGCCACCGCCTGCCTGCTGGAGCGCGAGGAAGAGGCCACGGCCAGTCCGCTCTACCGCATTCTCAACCGTCGCTTAAAGACCTCGTTTTCCTACAATATCCATTCGCATTGCAGCTTTACGACCATGGCCGAGCCGAACCTGACCTTCGAGCGTTTTTTCGCGGCCGACCAGTTTTTCGTCCAACGCGGTCGCAAGGTCTTCCGCGAACTTTTGCCGATGATTTGTGAGACGGTCGAAGGACAGTTGCACGACCAGCATATCAACATCGCCGACATCAAGCGCCTGTGGTTGCATCAGGCCAACATCAACATGAATAACTACGTCGCCCGCCAGCTTTTGGGCCGCGAGGCCAGCCGCGAGGAAGCGCCGGTGGCGCTCGACGAATACGCCAACGCCGTCTCGGCCGGTTCAATCATCGCCTTCCATAAATATCGCGACGATTTACAGCCGGGCGATCTGGGACTGATTTGTTCGTTCGGCGCCGGATACTCAATCGGTAGCATCGTGGTGCGAAAAGTCCGATGAGGGACGCGAATTTCACGGCGCGTTGCGGTGAATCCTGGTGTTTCTACGGCGATAATCGCTCCGGCATTGATGAATTCTTACGCTTTCTCGCCGGAGAAATCACTACGCCGCCCCTGGGCGCTTCCTTCGCGCCGCCGGAACCACCGCGCATTATCTCGTTCGCCGCCCAGCAGGCCATCTATGAAGAGGAGTTGGCGAAAGACGACAGCGACTTCCTCGACCATCCCGATCCCGGCACCCTGGCCGCCGATTTTCTGCCCGAAGATAAACTGGACAACCCGCTGATTGACCGTTTCGCCTTCCGCGAGGCGCTGGGACGCGGCTTTCGCCAGCTCAGCTCCGGCCAGAACCGCAAACTGCTGCTGCTTGAAGCGCTGCTTTCCGGCTCGCGTTTCCTGGTTGTTGATAGCCCGTTCGACGGACTTGATGCAAAAAGTTGTCAGGAGTTGGATGCGGCGCTGGCGACCGTGGCGGCAGCGGATCGTCTGCTCTTTTTGTTGGTGCGAAACAGCCAGGATATTCGCCGCTGGGCCGATTATCTGGCGATTTTTCGCGGCGGTGAACTGATTTCACACGCGAAAACGCCCAATGCCTTGGCTCGACTGCCGGAGATGAGCGCCGCGCCGGCGCTGTTCGCCGATCCCTTGGAGCAGGCGGCGGCCCGACCTGGCGAGGAACTGATCGGCCTGAAAAACGGCTTTGCCGCTTACGAGGACAAACCGCTGTTCACGGGCCTGAACCTGACCGTCAAGACCGGCGATCACACCCTGATCACCGGGCCGAACGGCTGCGGCAAATCGACCCTGATGCAGATCATCACCGGTGATCATCCCAAATGCTACGCCAACGATTTGACCATCTTCGGCCACCGACGCGGCAGCGGCGAATCAATCTGGCAACTGAAAAAAGAAATGGGCATCGTCTCGACCGAACTGCATCGCGCCTATCGCGCGCCGGGGTCGGCCTTGCAGGTGGTTGTATCCGGCCTCTACGACAGCATTGGCCTGTACAGCAAACCCAGCGACCAGGATCTACGCCGCGCCAGGCGTTGGCTCGCGCGAATCGGTTTGGCGGATAAGGCCGCGCAGCCCTTCCGCCGCCTGCATTACGGCGAGCAACGGCTGGTTTTAATCGCCAGGTCGCTGATCAAATCACCGAAACTTCTAGCGCTCGACGAACCGACCCAGGGACTGGACCAGGCCGAGCGCGCGGCGTTGCTCGATTTCCTCACCCGCCTCGCCGAACAAGACGGCGGCTCGACCATCCTCTACGTCAGCCACCGCGAAGACGAGTACCGCCCATTTTTTCGCCAACGCATCAGGCTGGAAGAATACCGCGCCACCTAAGTGTTTTCCGATTTTTTCGCGCATAGCGCCGCGCCACATCCAACCGCCCGTTTCTTTTCTTGACACAAAACAGCCTTTGCGGCCATTTCTTGATGGTTGTGTTTGGTGGCGCGGCATTTTCCGTTTTTCGTTTTCATCAACCAATGGGGAAACCATGACGGACGGCAAGGGATACGAGCAACTGGGGCTTTTTTATCTGGGGCGGGAGCTGGATATGGTCGGCGACGGCAAGGCGGCCATGCCACTGTTACTCAAGAGCAAGGATTTCACCACCCATGCCGCGATCATCGGCATGACCGGCAGCGGCAAGACCGGCTTGGGCATCGGCCTGATCGAAGAAGCGATCATGGACAACATTCCCTCGATCATCATCGACCCGAAGGGCGATATGGCGAACCTGCTACTGACGTTTCCGCGCCTTGACGCCGCTGATTTTCTGCCATGGATCGACCCGGCCGAGGCCGCCCGCAAGGAGATGACGCCGGAAGCCTATGCGGTCAAAATCGCCAAAGACTGGCAAGCCGGTCTGCAAAGCCATGACCAGGATCAAGAGCGCATCGCCACGCTGCGGCGCAAGGCAAATTTCACCATTTATACGCCAGGCTCAAGCCTGGGCGCGCCGGTGTCGGCTTTGGCCGATTTCGCCGCGCCGCCACCGGATGTTTTGCGGGAACGCGACACTTTGAACGCCCTGGTCGGCTCAACCGCGACCAGTCTGCTCAGCCTGGTCGATATTGAGGGCGATCCGCTGCAAAGCCGCGAACATATCCTGGTCAGTTCGTTGCTGTCACATCACTGGGGCAAGGGCGAAAACCTGACATTGGAAAGCCTGATTTCCGGCATTGTCTCGCCGCCGTTCGCCAAAATCGGCGTCTTCGCCATGGATACCTTTTTCCCGCCGAAAGACCGGCTGGCCCTGGCCATGAGCCTGAACAACATTATCGCCAGCCCGTCATTCTCCGCCTGGAGTCAAGGCGCCCCTTTGGACATTCAGCGCATTCTGTATGATGAGAACGGCGGCCCGCAGACGGCGATTTTCTCAATCGCCCATCTAAGCGATGGCGAGCGGATGTTTTTCGTCACCCTGCTGCTCAACCAGGTCATTGCCTGGATGCGGCGGCAGGAAGGCACCAGTTCGCTGAAGGCGCTGCTCTACATGGATGAGATATTCGGCTATTTCCCGCCAACCGCCAATCCGCCATCGAAAAAACCGATGCTCCTCTTGCTGAAGCAAGCCAGGGCCTACGGTCTGGGCGTGATTCTGGCCACGCAAAACCCGGTCGATCTCGACTACAGGGGTCTGGCCAATATCGGCGCCTGGTTCGTCGGGCGGCTGCAAACCAGCCAGGATCAAGAGCGGGTGGTCGGCGGCATCAGCGGTGCCAGCGAGGGCAAACTCGACCGCGCCGAGGTGAAAAGCCTGCTGTCGCGCTTAAAGGGCAGGCAGTTTCTCCTCACCTCGGCGCATCTCGAAGAGCCAATCGTATTTGAAACCCGCTGGACCATGTCGTACCTGAAGGGACCAATCGCCGGTGATGACATCCGTCGCTTGATGACCCCGGCGGGCGGCCCATCCGACACCATTCCCCAAGCCGCGTCGCCACAACAGCCGCATGGCGCGCGGATAGACGCGACAACAAACGCCGCGCCGCCGGTTTGCTCAGGCAGGCCGCTTATCGCCGCTGGCGTCGAGCAGCAGTTTTATGCGCGACCGACAAGCAATGATGCGCCGGTTTTTGAGCCGTGGTTGGCGGGTCGCGCCAGCGTGCGTTTTTATAACGCCGCAAAAAACATTGATGAAACGCGGCAAATCGCCCTTGGCGTTTCTCTGGATGAACATTTTATGCGTCCCGATTGGGCTAAGGCGGAAACGATCCCCTTCAGCGAAGACGATTGCCTGCGCCAGCCGCCCGGCGGCAGCCGCTTTTCTGAGCCGCCCACCGCGATTTCAACACTGAAGGATTTGAAATCGCTGCAAAAAACATTTTCTGATTTCCTCTATCAATCAGAGCGACTTGAGCTGTTTCGTGTCAGCGACTTACAATTGGAATCGCGGCCCGGCGAACCCTTCGGTGATTTCAAAGTGCGGATAACCGACGCCCTGCGCGGCAAAAAAGACTTGGCGCTGGAGGAAATCAAAAAGAAATACGCCGCCCGCCAAAGGGCCATCGAACAAAAACTGGCGGCGGCGCAAGACAAACTTGAGCGGGAACAAAGCGATGTCACCGCGAAAACCACCGACACTCTGATTTCGTTCGGCGTCGCGGTGGTCAGCGCGTTTCTGGGACGCAAAACCTTTTCGGCATCGAATGTATCGCGGGCGGCTACCGGCTTCAAAAGCGCCGGACGCCTGATAAAAGAACGCAGTGATGTGCAGGTGGCTGAGGAATCAATCGCCCAACTGCGACAGGAACTGGCCGGGCTGGCGACGGAAATCGAAGCCGAAGCGACAAGGCTCGCGGCAGCTTGTCAACCGGACGCCTTGCCGCTGGAATCGTTCACGGTAAAACCACGGCGCGGCGATATTTTTGATGTCAGGATGGCGTTATTGTGGCAGACGGCGAGGCCGGGACGCCTCTGAGACATGAAATCGGCCGGGCATGAAAACGCAAGACACCCGGCCGTCGCCGTCAATCCAGATAGGCGTTAATCATGTCAGTGAAATGGGCGTGGTAGCGGTCGAGCAGGGCGCGCGATTTACCAAGCCAGGTGCTGTTTTTCGTCATGAGAAAGACAAAAAACGGCTGGCCGATTCGGTAACGGGCGAGAAAGCGCGCCGAGCCGGTGGAGACGACAATATCATCCAGCGGCTCGCCTTCGGCCAGAACCGCCATGGCGCGCAGGTTGGTTTTGACCAGGGCCGAAAGATAAGCGGCGGGCACAGCGGCATCAACCGCCGGATCGATGCTGTGGCTAACGATAGTCAGGCCGTCATCGACGGAAACCAACCCGGCGGCCAGAAGGCCGGATAATTCGCCGGTCATCCTCTCCAACTGCTTTTGTAGATATTGTATGGTCATGCTGAAATAACCCTGCGGGGAAATGGCGTTGACACGCGGTTTTGAAATCGTGACGAGCTTTATAACACTCAAAAGACGGTTTATGAAGGAAAAGACCACACCTTTGTCCAGGAGTTTTTCATGCGCGCCGTTCTCCAGCGTGTTCGTCAGGCGGAAGTCGCGGTCGATGGTGAGCGGATTGCCACTATCGGCGCGGGTTTGCTGGTTTTTTTGGCTGTCGGCATAGGCGACGACGAAACAGATGTCGCCTGGATGGTCGATAAAGTCGCCTCGTTGCGCATCTTCGCCGATGCCGCCGGCAAGATGAATCGTTCTGTGGTCGATGTCAAAGGCGAGGCGCTGGTCGTCTCGCAATTCACCCTGTACGGCGATTGCCGCAAGGGACGACGCCCCGGTTTTTCCGAGGCCGCGCCGCCGACGCGGGCCAAAGAGCTGTATCTGGCCTTCATCGCCCGCCTGCGTGGCAACGGCCTGGTCGTGGCCGAAGGGATTTTCCAGGCTGATATGCAGGTGTCGCTGATCAATGACGGCCCGGTGACGCTTCTTCTCGACAGCGAGAAACGCTTGGAAGGAAGATAAACAGAACTGCTCCAAATGAGAATGATTATCAATATTATTTACTTTACTTCTCCGGCGAAAAAACCTATCCTGCTTCCTTCATAGAGGGCCGCGCCCGACGATAGTTTGGGCAGCCAATCCCCAACATATTCCAATAAGGAGATATCCATGGCCTCACTAAAAGGCACCCAGACCGAGAAGAACATCCTCACCGCTTTTTCTGGCGAATCACAGGCCCGCAACCGCTACACCTTCTTCGCCAGCAAGGCGAAAAAAGATGGATTTGTGCAGATTTCTGACGTCTTTACCGAGACCGCCAGCCAGGAGAAGGAACACGCCGAACGGCTGTTCAAATTTCTGGAGGGCGGCGATGTCGAGATTGTCGGCGTTTTTCCGGCGGGCATCATCGGTGATACCAGCGCCAACCTGATTGCCGCCGCCGCCGGCGAGCACCACGAATACACCATTATGTATCCGCAGTACGCCGACATCGCCGCCAAAGAAGGCTTCGGCGAAGTCGCCCAGGTGATGCGCGCCATCGCCGTCGCCGAGAAATTCCATGAGCGACGTTTTCTCGATTTTGTCAAGAACATCAAAGAAGGTCGGGTCTTCAAACGCCAAGCCGCCACCACTTGGCGCTGTCGCAACTGCGGCTACATTCACGAAGGCGATTCCGCCCCGGACAAATGTCCGGCCTGCGCCCATGCCCAAGCCTATTTTGAGCTGCTGGGCATCAACTGGTAAGCCGCCACCTTCAATCCGCTTTTTTCGCCGCCGCCTGGATTCATGCCGGGCGGCGGTTTTTTTGTGTCTTCCGGCGAGGGAAAACCAGCGACAGCGCTATTTCTTCGCCGCGAAGCGCACCATCACCACCCGCGCCGTGGCGCGAATTTCACCCGCCGCCACCAGACGCGCTTCGACGATAACTTTCCGTTCCCCCACTTCGACCGCCTTCGCGAACAGTTCCAGCTCAACGCCCATCGGCGTCGGTTTTTTGAAATCCACCTGCAACGAGGCGGTGACAAAACGCGGCGGCTCGCCGTCATCCACCAAAACAGCGGCGGTGGCCGTGGCGGCGCTGTGGCAATCAAAGAGACAGGCCATGAGACCGCCATACAGGAAATCCGGCACGCCGCCGGTGCAGGCGGGCGGCGGCGTGTAGCGGCAGACGACTTCATCGCCCGATACGAAGCTTTTCAGATGCAGGCCATGCGGGTTGTTGCGGCCACAGCCGAAGCAGTTGGCGTGCCGGTCGGGGTAACGGTCTTGAATCGCGGTTTGCGTCTTCATAGCGTGTTGACCAGAGGAAAAGGATGAGACCAAAATATTCGGGACTCGCCCGAATGCCGAAGCGCGCCAGGTTTATCCAACCGCAATATCGGTCAGATCAACGTGCGCCGCCCGCGCCGCCAACGCCCGCCAGCGGTTCGTCGATATTTACCTTGATCCAATGCGGGTCCCACCACTCAATCGGCGTGACGAAAACACCGCGCACCAGCATGGAAAAATGCAGGTGGTCGCCGCCAGCCATGCCGGTCGCGCCGGTCAGCCCCAGCGCGGTTTGCGGCGTCACCGCATCGCCCGCCGCGACGTTTATCTGGCTCATGTGTGAATAGAGGCTGAACAGGCCCTGACCGTGGTCAATCAAGACCATATTGCCGTAAATTCCTAAATAATCAGCGAAAACAACCTTCCCTGCGTTGGCGGCCCGCACCTGGGCGTGGGCAAGCGAGGCGATGTCCATGCCCAGATGCACCTGCCGGTCAAATTCTTCGCCGTTATAGACATAGCCGCGATGGTCGGCGAACCCAGCGCGAGCGCTGCCCGGCATTCGGAGAAAGGCGCCGCGCCACAAACGCTGTTCATCGCTGTTCGCGCAGAGTTCGTCGATTTGTTTCTCGTTGGCCCGCCGCACCTCGCCGTTGATGTATTTGTATTTCTCCAGCGGCTCGCCGCGCATCTCTGGATAATGCTGCTCGAACTCCGGCAGTTTCATGGCCAGAAAATTGTCGCTTACGGGAATCTTATCCTCTTTCCATTTCACCGCTTTGAAACGCATGGCCAAACCGGAATTGGCGACGTTGCCCGCCAAATCGGTCGCCCGCACCACAGCCTGCTCCAGCTTTTCCGCGTCATACGGCAGGGCGAAATAGCAGACATAAGTGTTTTTGCTCCCTTGCAGAGGCGCGCCGGGGAAAAACCGGTCGCCCAGGAGCACGCCTTGTTCTTTCACCGGTTCGTTCAGGCTATACGCCGCCAAGGCGCTGCCGCCGGGCGTGATGAAGGGTTTGTTGAACAGTTGGGTGATGACCGGCGGTTTGCTGTCGAGGCGCACGGTCTTTCGCGTCGCCGCGCTGTTGCCGCCAAGCAAACCGCCCAGCGAATAATCGTTCGCGGTGACAACAAGCTCGATGTCGCCTTCCTTAAAGCCGAAATTTTCGGCGCTGAACAGGGCTTCCAGCCGGTCGGAGGCCGGGCCGATCCGACCGGTGTAGCCGTCACGCGGATATTCTTTGACCAGCAGTTCTTTCTTCAGACTGCCCTGGATGGCTTCGATTTTCACGCGACGGATACCGCTTTTTTCATCTTTCACCGCGACGACGATGGTGTCATTGCGGGCGATGCCGTCGCCGTTTTCCACGACAAGGCTGGGTTTTTCCAACTCGAAGAAGAGGAAAAAGAGGCCGAGGACAACGAGGACCAAGACCGCCGCAGCGACGGCCGACGACGACGAAAGGCCGCGTTTCGCCTGGGGTTTCTGGTTTTTTTGCATCGAAGGAAAGGCCATATGCGTCGCCTTGATTTGAGAGTGAGGGGAAAAAGATAGTTGGCGCCGCGACTGGCGGGTCAGCGTTGCCAGATGATTTCGTATTTTTCGATGTGCAGGTCTTTGGCCGCCGCGACGATGATGCGTTTGCCGATGTCGCGCCCCAGTTGCAAAAGCGGCGCTTCCGCCTCACCCGACAGCATTTCAGCAATATCGGGATGCGCCCGCACCGTCACGGTGTTGCCGCCGACGCTTTTGGCATTACGGTCAATTTTCCGGAAGATTTCATAGCAGATGGTGCGCCGCGATTTCAGCATCCCCTCGCCGCGGCAATACAGACACGGCTCGCACATCAACTGATAGAGGCTCTCGCTGTTGCGCTTTCTCGTCATCTGCACCAGGCCGAATTCGGAAAGTTTCAGGATATTGATGCGGCTCTTGTCGCGTTTCATCGCCTCTTTGAAGGCGGCGTACAGCGTCTCGCGCTGCTCCTCCTCTTCCATGTCGATGAAGTCGATGATGATGATGCCGCCAATGTTGCGCAGTCGCAGTTGGTAGGCGATCTCCACCGCCGCTTCCATATTGGTCTTGAAGATGGTTTCGCTGAGGTTGCATTTACCGACATAACGCCCGGTGTTGACATCAATGACCGACAAGGCTTCGGTGCTTTCAATGATGATGTAGCCGCCGGAGCGCAACCAGACTTTCTTTTCAATGGCGCGACTGATTTCGGACTCGATACCGTGCGCCTCAAAAAGAGGCGTTTCGCCCTGGTACAAAGCCAGGCGTTTGAGCAAAGCCGGGGCGAAGGTGCGGGCGAAGGCGACGATTTTCGCGTGCGCCTGCGGCGAATCGACGATCAAGCGGTCAACATCGGGGGTGAATAAATCGCGCACCGAGCGCAGGGTGATATCGAGGTCTTCGTAGATCAGAGACGGCGCCGCTACGGTTTCGACGCGCTGCCGCACGTCCTCCCACAGGTTGAGGAGAAATTCCATGTCGGCTTCCAGCTCTTCGAGACTGGCGCTTTCGGCGACAGTGCGCACAATGAAGCCGCTGCCCTGCGGTCGGATGGCCATAATCTTTTCCCGCAACTGTTCGCGGATGGCCTCATCCTCAATCTTGCGCGAGATGCCGACATGATCGGTTAAGGGCAGAAAGACCAGATTACGGCACGGCAAGGTGATGTGGCAGGTCAGACGCGCCCCTTTGGTGCCGATTGGCTCCTTGTTGATCTGCGCCAGAACGGTTTGTCCCTCGGTCAGCAACTGTTCGATGCGGAATTGCGGGCCGCGTTTGGGCGGCGTATCGCTTTCCTGTTCCGGATCACTGGTGTGCACCGGCGGCGATTCATCCGACGGATCGGGAAATTGCCCGGCGTCGGCGACATAGACATCATCGACGTAGAGAAAACCGGTGCGCTCCAGACCAATATCGACAAAAGCGGCCTGCATTCCCGGCAGAACCCGGACAATTTTCCCCTTGTAGAGATTGCCGGTCATCCCTTTTTCGGTCGGGCGCTGGATATGGAATTCGCTCAACACGCCGTGTTCGACCAGGGCCAGGCGGGTTTCATAGTTGCGGGCGTTGATGAGGATATCAACCGACATGGTTGGGTCCGGGCGGATTGCTATAGGAAGAATTGATGAACAGATGAACGGAGTATTATACAGTATGTGAAAAAAGCCGCGCCAGAATAATGAAAAAATTACCATTCTCTTCCAGGCGCGGCCCAAAAAGGAGCGCGCATGTCGTGGGCTGACCCGTCCCGTTATCTCGAACGAATCCTGGTCGAAGCGTCCTGTCTTTCAGATGAGTATTGTCAGGATATTCTCCGTCGCGCGGCCCTACCGTGGCAAATTGTTACCGATGATGGAGCAAACGCCGCCCAGTGGCAAGCCGATGCTTCATCCTGGCGAGCCGCGAAAAAAACCCTGATGCTGCATCGTTATCAGGGCCGATTTTTCAAACCCTGTCCCGGTACCAGGGAATATCGCTGCTGCGGCTATCAGGTGCTGACCACCGGTTTCAATTGCCCGATGGATTGCGTCTACTGCATTCTGCAAGCCTATCTGAACCGCCCATGGACCAGTGTTTTCATCAATATTTCTGATTTATGCGACGAACTGGCGCTGGCGCTAACCGACGGCCAGCCGCGTCGCATCGGCAGCGGTGAATTCACCGATTCACTGGCGCTTGACCGCATCACGGGCCTAAGCCAGATACTCGTGCCCTTTTTCGCCCGGCGCGACAACGCCGTCCTCGAACTGAAAACCAAGAGCGCGGTGGTGGAAAACCTGGAGGGCCTCGACCACAACGGGCACACCATCGTCGCCTGGTCGCTGAACAGCCCGGAAATCATGCGGCGACAGGAAGCGCGTTCAGCGAGCCTTGACGAACGCCTCGAGGCGGCTCGTCGCTGCGCCGCTTGGGGCTATCGCCTGGCCTTTCATTTTGACCCGCTGATTCTGCATAACAACTGGCGCCAAGGCTACCGCCAGACCATCACCGCCCTGTTTGCGGCTGTGCCGCCTGAAGCCATCGCCTGGATTTCCCTGGGCGCTTTGCGTTTTCTGCCGCCCCTGAAACAAATCGCCGTCGCCCGCTTCCCGCAAACGGAAATCTATCGCCACGAATTCATCGACGGACTCGACGGCAAGCGCCGCTATTTCCGCCCGCGCCGCGTCGAATTATATCAATTTGTTTACCAGGAATTGCGCCGCTTCGCCGACCCGGCCACCTGCATTTATTTTTGTATGGAAAGTGATGAAATCTGGCGCGAGGTGATGGGATTTTCGCCGGAGGAAAAGGGCGGTTTGGCCGCCATGCTCGACCGAGCGGCTTTTCCGAATTTGTTGTTCCACTCCCATACATGAGTGGAGGATGACAAGTCACAATTGGCGTTGGCATGTCTTCCCTCTCCCACTTGCGGGTGAGGGGAGAACAGCTGTCACAATCACGGACTTGGCACATATTATTCCTTCTGCCACTTGTGGGAGAGGGCGGCGCGAAGCGACGGGTGAGGGCTTTTGTTATAAAGCACCCTCACCCCCGCCCCTCTCCCGCAAGCGGGAGAGGGGAGAACAGCGTGTCACAATCACGGACTTGGCACATATTATTCCTTCTGCCACTTGTGGGAGAGGGCGGCGCGAAGCGACGGGTGAGGGCTTTTGTTATAAAGCGCCCTCACCCCCGCCCCTCTCCCGCAAGCGGGTGAGGGGAGAACAGCAGTCACAATCACGGACTGGGCACATATTATTCCCCCTCCCACTTGTGGGAGATTTGAAAACAGTAGGAAGGATTTTGATACTTGGCACATATTATTCCCCCTCCCACTTGTGGGAGAGGGTGGCGCGAAGCGACGGGTGAGGGGAGAACAGCTGTCACAATCACGGACTTGGCACATATTATTCCCTCTGCCACTTGTGGGAGAGGGTGGCGCGAAGCGACGGGTGAGGGGTTTTGTTCAGCGCCCTCACCCCCGCCCCTCTCCCGCAAGCGGGAGAGGGGAGAACAGCAGTCACAATCGGAACCGGTTCCGTTCCCATCTCTGGGATGTGTGGGAATCATGAGTTGTTTTGTTGTGTCACAATCGGAACCGGTCCGTTCCCATCTCTGGGTATCATGTTCCTGTAGAACATGATGGAAAGTCACAATCGGAACCGGTTCCGTTCCCATCTCTGGGCATTCATTGACGGGATATGACTCCCGCCGGGTTCCGTCACAATCTGAACCGGTTCCGTTCCCATCTCTGGGCAAGGCAGACATTTTTTTCAAAGTAATGTTTAGTCACAATCGGAACCGGTTCCGTTCCCATCTCTGGGGATAAGCCCGACGTATACACTCCTGTTGTTTGTCACAATCGGAACCGGTTCCGTTCCCATCTCTGGGGTACGGAAAGTATTTATAATTTCCGAATAGTCACAATCGGAACCGGTTCCGTTCCCATCTCTGGGACTGGGCCGCATCATAGCCAACAACGGCGCGGCTTGGCAACTGCCACTTTGTAGTATGTCCCGTTGCCTGTCGCACAGAACGCGCAGTTTCCAAGACATCCTACAATGTGGTACTAATTCCAGGTCTGGCATA